>NZ_JBVJIP010000016.1:0-248903 GCF_055586225.1 Actinoplanes sp. NPDC051388
CGCAACATCGAAAACACCACTCCCCCCTCCACCACCACCAAAACCCACCCCCCCCCCGGGGGTGCGCGGCGGCTCCCCCCCCGGCAGCCGCTGCCCACCTTCCTTGTATCCGTCGCTTAATTCCGTCGCGCCGGGGCCGCGGCGATCAATAGCCTGCCGGGCATGACCTTCCGGCATCCGCTGGCGTTTCTGCTCGGCTTCGAGGGACTCGCGTTGCACCGCGCGTTCGCCGGAGAGTTCGACCGCGCGTTCCTGGAGGACCGGATCGCCGAGGTCCGCGCGATGCTCGACGCCTGGGACCGCGGCGAGTTGGGGACCGGCGACGAGGTGGGCCTGGTCGACTCGGTGACCGGCTACCGCGTCTGGTCGCGCACCTACGACGAACCCGGCAACCCACTGATCGCCGTCGAGGAGCCGCTCGTCCGGGAGATCCTGGCCGGCCTCGAGCCCGGCCGGGCGCTCGACGCCGCCTGCGGCACCGGCCGTTACGCGGCGCTGCTGGCCGCGGCCGGCCACCGGGTCACCGGAGTGGACAGCTCGCCGGACATGCTGGCGCTGGCCCGGGTGCCCGGCGCTGAATTCCTCCTCGGCGACCTGCATGCCCTGCCGGTGCCGGACGCCTCCGCCGATCTGGTGACCTGCGCCCTGGCCCTGCCACACGTGAAGGCTCTGGATCCGGTGTTCGCCGAGTTCGCCCGGGTGCTGGCGCCCGGCGGCAGCCTGATCACCTCGGACATCCACTGGCAGTCGCTCTATCTCGGCGGGATGGCCTCGATCGTGGACGACGACGGCAACGCCCAGCGCCTGCCGGCGACCTGGTTCCGGCCCAGCGACTACGTCACCGCCGCCCTCGCCGCGGGCTTGCAAGTGCGCGCCTGCCACGAGCCGACCTGGCCGCCGAGCCCCTATGCGGGCGGCGAGTTCCTGCGCGCCTGGGCCGCGGACGCGGTGGACGCGGCCTATGAGAACACCCCCGCCGCCATCATCTGGCACTTCCAGAAATGACCGGCGTCATCGTGATCACCGGGGCGATGGCGGCCGGCAAGTCGACCGTCGCGCAGCTGCTCGCCTCGCGGCTGCCACGGGCCGCGCACGTCCGCGGCGACGTCTTCCGCCGCATGGTCGTCTCCGGCCGCGCCGACTTCACCCCCGACCAGACCGGCGAAGCAACCGCCCAGCTGTGGCTGCGCTACCGCCTGGCCGCCTCCGTCGCGGACGAATACGCCCGGGCCGGCTTCACCGCCGTCCTCCAGGACGTCATCCTCGGCCCCGACCTGGCCCGTTTCGTCGACCTGATCCAGACCCGGCCGTGCCACGTCGTCGTCCTCGCGCCCAGGCCGGACGTCCTGGCCAGCCGCGACCGGGCGCGCGCGAAGACCGGCTACACCGACTGGACCGCCGACGATCTCGACCACGCCGTGCGCCACGACACCCCGCGCCTCGGCCTCTGGCTCGACAACTCCGACCAGACGCCGGAGGAGACGGTCGACGAGATCCGGGCCCGCCTTCAGTAGCCGCCGAATCCGTTCTCCAGCAACGCGAAACCGGCCGCGGCCTCGGCCCGGGCGACGGCGGTCAGCCCGCCCGGCGTCCCGTCCGCCGCGAGCGCGCGGCTCAGCCGGATCTGCGCGCCGTGCAGCCCCGCGATCGCGTGCGCCACCACCTCGGCGGTGAAGTCGCCGCCCAGTTCGGCCGACAGCGCGGCCGCGATGCGATCCAGCGCCAGCCGCTCCCGGGCCTGCAGGGCCGCGCTCGCGGCGATCACCCGCTCGACCGTCCGGGCCCGCTCTCGCGCCACCGCGTCCCCCGCGTCGACGGCCTCCAGCCAGGCGTTCCCGGCCAGCATCACGCGCCGGCAGGTGGCCAGCACCGGCTCACCGGCCGGCCGATCGCGGACGGCGGCGACCAGCCGCGCGCCGAAGTCGTCCAGCCCGGCGAAGAACAGGTCCTCCTTCGCCGGGAAGTAGTTGAACACCGTCGCCTCGGAGACCTCGGCGGCCCGCGCCACCTCGGCGACTCGCACCCCGTCGAACCCGCGCTCGGCGAACAATCGCTGCGCCGTCTCGCTGATCAGCTGCCGGGTGCGCTCCTTCTTCTGCTCCCGCAAACCCACTGGCACAACTTACCAGAGTGACCCTAAACTTAGGGTCACTCTATGATTCGGAGATCGCCATGCGAGTGAGCCTGGGCCTGACCAACTTCTCCTGGCCGTCCCTCGACGCCCTGGGCACGATCGCCCGGCAGGCCGACGAGGGTGGCCTCGACACACTCTGGGTGTCCGACCATCTGGTGCAGGCCGAGCCGGGCACCGAGCCGCACGAGCCGATGCTCGAGGCCTACGCCACGCTGGGCCATCTGGCCGCGATCACCGACCGGATCCGGCTCGGCGCGATGGTCACCGCCGTCTCGTTCCGGCCGGCCGCGCTGCTGGTCAAGGCCGTCACCACGATCGACGCGCTGTCCGGCGGCCGGGCCTGGCTGGGTCTCGGCGCGGGCTACCACCAGGGCGAGGCGGAGATGATGGGCCTGCCGCTCCCGCCCACGGCGGCGCGGTTCGAGCAGCTCGAGGACGCGGTCCGGCTCGCCCTGCAGATGTGGTCCG
Source organism: Actinoplanes sp. NPDC051388 (assembly GCF_055586225.1). NCBI lineage: Bacteria > Bacillati > Actinomycetota > Actinomycetes > Micromonosporales > Micromonosporaceae > Actinoplanes > Actinoplanes sp. NPDC051388. The sequence goes on from NZ_JBVJIP010000016.1 coordinate 2,603, forward strand.
GCGACGACAAACCCTTCATCGGTACGCACACAGCGGCGTCCCGCCCGATCAGCTTCCCCCGACCCACCACCCGGCCGCACCCGCCGATCCTGATCGGGGGCGCCGGCGAGCAGAAGACCCTGCGCCTGGTGGCCCGTTACGCGCAGGCGTGCAACCTCTTCGACATCCCGGACGGCGGCCGCACGCTCCGGCACAAGCTCGAGGTGCTCGCCGCGCACTGCGACGCCGAGGGCCGGGCGATGGACGAGATCGACAAGACGGTCAGCACCCGGGTCCGTCCCGGCGAGACGGTCGCCGAGGTCACCGATCGATTCGCCGCCCTGGCCGCGCTGGGCCTCGACCACGCCGTGGTGGTCACCTCCGGCCCCTGGCTCTCGGAGACCGTGGGCGTGCTCACCGAGGCCGTGGCGATCACCACGTAAGACATCGACACATGTTCCCCTATGTGATCGATAGGGTGAGTGGATGCGTCGATACCTTTCCGTCCTCGTTGTCGCCGGCCTCCTCGCCGCCGCCGGATGCGCCAAGAAGGACACCAGCGGCGAGTCCGGCGGCGTGACCCTGGTCAAGGCCGGCGTCATCACCACCTGCACCCACCTCCCCTATGCCCCCTTCCAGTCCAAGGACGAGACCGGCAAGGTGGTCGGCTTCGACGTCGCCCTGGTCGACCTGGTGGCGAAGAAGCTCGGCGTGACGCAGGAGATCGTGGACACCCCGTTCGAGGGGATCAAGTCCGGGCAGGACCTCAACACCGGCAAGTGCGACATCGCCGCCGCCGGCATGACCATCACCGACGAGCGCAAGCAGGTGCTGGCGTTCGCGGATCCCTACTTCGACGCCACCCAGGCGCTGGTCGTGCTCGCCGGCAAGCCGTACAAGTCGCTGGCCGATCTGGCCGGCAAGCGGCTCGGCGTGCAGGGCGAGACGACCGGCGAGGCCTATGTGCGCGAGCAGGTGAAGAAGGACGGGCTCGAGGTCGAGGTGGTCTCCTACAAGGATCTCGGCTCGGAGCAGCAGGCGCTGGTCTCCGGCCAGATCGAGGCGGCGGTCGGCGACCTGCCGGTGTGGAACGACTACCTGAAGAAGAACCCCGGCAAGGTCGAGGTGCCGACCGGCTTCGACACCGGCGAGCAATACGGTTTCGCGTTGCGGAAGGACGGCGATCCCGACCTGCTGAAGACGGTCAACGAGGTGCTCGCCCAGGCGAAGACCGACGGGACCTACGACGCGATCTACGCCGAGTGGATCGGGCCCAAGCCCACCAAATGAGACTGACAACCCGGCGCCGCGTGACCCGGGGCGGCGCATATGCGGCGTTCGTGGCCGTCCTGCTCGTGGTCGCGCTGGCCGCAGACTGGGGACGGCTCGCCGAGTCGTTCTTCCAGCTCGACGTCGCGCGGGCGATGTTCCCGACGGTGATCACCACCGCCCTGCTCAACACCATCGTCTACACGGTGCTGGCGTTCGCGTTCGGCCTGCTCGTGGGTCTGCCGCTGGCGCTGGCCCGGCTCTCCACGGTGGCGCCCTACCGCTGGTTCGCCACGGCCTATGTCGAGGTGTTCCGCGGGTTGCCGGCACTGCTCGTGCTGTTCCTGGTGGGTTACGGCATTCCGCTGGCGTTCCCGGACCGCGAGATCCCGGGCGGGCTCTACGGCTCGGTCGCGGTCGGGCTGGGGGCGACCGCGGCGGCATACACGGCGGAGACCCTGCGGGCCGGCATCCAGGCCGTGCCGCGCGGTCAGGTCGAGGCGGCCCGGTCGCTCGGCATGTCACCGACCCGGGCCATGGTGTCGATCGTGCTGCCGCAGGCGCTGCGCATCGTCATGCCGCCGCTGACCAACGAGTTTGTCTCGCTCACCAAGGACACCTCGCTGGTCTACGTGCTGGGCGTCACGGCCGGCACGATCGAGCTGACCAAATACGCGGGCGACATCCTCAACCAGCGGGTCAACGCGACACCGCTGGTGGTGGCCGGCCTGCTCTACCTGGTGATCACACTGCCGCTGTCGCAGGTCGTGCGATACCTCGAACGCCGCACGGCGAGGGGAAGGTGACCACCGTGTCGTTCATCCGGATCCACGATCTGCACAAGTCGTTCGGCGACCACGAGGTGCTGCGCGGCATCGACCTCGAGGTGGAGTCCGGCGAGGTGGTGTGCCTGGTCGGCCCCTCCGGGTCGGGCAAGTCCACCCTGCTGCGCTGCATCAACGCGCTGGAGACCGCCACCTCGGGCACGGTGCACGTCGGCGACGTCGAGCTGACCAGTCCGGACACCGACGTGGACGCCGCCCGGCGCGGCATCGGCATGGTGTTCCAGCACTTCAACCTGTTCCCGCACCTGACCGTGCTGCGCAACGTGACGATCGCTCCCCGGCGGGTGCTGCGCCGCTCGCGGGCGGCCGCCGACGCCGAGGCGCTGGCCAACCTGGAGAAGGTCGGGCTGGCCGACCGCGCGCAGGCCTATCCGGCCCAGCTCTCCGGCGGTCAGCAGCAGCGGGTCGCCATCGCCCGCTCGCTGGCCATGCACCCGGGCCTGATGCTGTTCGACGAGCCGACGTCGGCGCTCGACCCGGAGCTGGTCGGCGACGTGCTCGCGGTGATGCGCAAACTGGCCGACGACGGCATGACGATGATCGTGGTGACCCACGAGATGTCCTTCGCCCGAGACGTGGCGACCCGGGTGGTGTTCATGGACGCCGGCCGCATCGTCGAGACCGGCCCACCGGCCGAGGTGCTCTCCGCCCCGAAACACGATCGCACCAAGGCCTTCCTGCAACGCGTCCTGAATCACTGAATCGGCCAGACCAGCTCGAAACGCTCGCGCACGATGGTCAGGTCCTCGGTGAAGGGGACGCCGAGCTGGGCGCATCGCCGGGTGAAGAACCGGCGGTGTGCGCCATCCAATAGTCCAGAGTGCGGTCGCCCTCGCCCTCGTCCCAGGCGAACGCGGCGTCGACCTCGCTCAGCGGCCCGACCACGACCTCGGTGGTCCGGATGATGCACACCGGCTCGCCGCGTCCGCCGAGCACCACCTGGTGATCTCCCGCGCGCGGCAGCGGTTCCTCGTCCACCTCGAAATCCAGGAGCATGCCCGCGGTCGCCCGCTTGGGCCCGTGCCGGACGAGGTCCGCGAGTTCGTCGGCCATCTCCGCCGAGTCGCCGAAGGCGAACTGCCCGGCGAGCTCCGCCTCGATGCCGGTGGCCTGCTTGAAGTCCTGCCACATCCGCTGAACGGCGTCGGCGGCGGTCATCGTCGGCCGGCCGGCGCGGGCGACACCGGCACGGCGGATCTCGCCCCGCGCCGGCGGACGCGGTCGATGATCAGGTCGGCGATCAGGAAGGCGGCCAACGGAATGCCGAACAACGGCAAGACCCAGGCCAGGGCCAGGACCACGGGTACGCCGACCACGATCCCCCACGTCGGCAGCTGCTGCCACGCGCCCGTCCCGACCGGCGGCGCACCGACCATCGCCCGCGTGCCATTGCGGGTGGGCCGGCGCTGCCACCACATCCGGTAACCCCAGACGATCACGCAGATCAGCCCGATCGCCAGCGCGGCGAGCAGCAGCTGGTTGACGATGCCGAACAGGGTTCCCATGTGTGCGTTGATGCCCCAGCGGGTGAGCTTGGCGAGCAGCGGCCAGTCGGCGAAGTCGACCCGGTCGACCACCTTTCCGGTGGCCGCGTCCACGGCGACGCTGTCCCGGCCCACCGGCCACAGATTGCGGTTCTGGGTGACCGTCCAGGCGGTGGCCGCGTCGCCCGGCACGGCGATCTCGACCGGCCCGCCGAGACCGTCCGCCCGCGCGGTCCGCAGCACGTCGTCGATGACGGCCGGGTCGGCGCCGCCGCCGTCCGCCGGCGCCACCGCATCGCCGTGGTGACCGCCGCCGGCCGCGGCCGCCGCATCGCCGGTCAGCTCGGTGGTGACCGACGGGGTGCCGGACCGCATCGAGTCGAGCGCCGCGGAGAAGTTGGCGCCCGCATAGCGCGACCAGGTCAGCCCGGTCGCCGACAGCACCAGCAGGCCGACGGTAAGCCAGATGCCGGTCGCGGCGTGGAAGCTGCGGGTGCGCCGCACGCCCTTCCTGGCGGCCAGGTCGGGGGTGAGCATCTTCCGGCCGCGCTGACGACGCCACCACAACGCGACGCCGCCCAGCCCGATGATCCACATCCAGCTCGCGGCGAACTCCGAGTAGTGCCGGCCGACGTCGCCGAGCTGCAGGTTGCGGTGCAGATCGTCGAACCAGGTCTTCAGCGGCGTGGTCGCCCACCAGGTGGTCAGCTGCCCGGTGACCCGGCCGGTGTACTGGTTCACGTAGACCGTGTGCTGGTGCTCGTCGTCGAGCTCGGGCGAGCTGAAGTCGATCTGGGTGGTCTGGTCGCCCGCGCCGGGACGCACGGTGAGCAGATCGCCGCCGGGGTGCGCGGCCCGGGCCGACGCCACCTGCTCGGCGAGCGGCCGGGCCTGGCTGCCGGCCGGGACGGCCGCGACCAGCTCGTCGGCATAGACAATCCGCTCGAGCTGCGGGGTGAAGACGTACGCCAGCCCGGTCAGCGCCGCCACCAGCAGAAACGGCGCGACCAGGAGGCCGGCGTAGAAGTGCAGCCGCAGCAGCAGCGGGCCGAAGCCGGTGCGCGAATCGCGCGAGACGCGGGGGACCTGCGGGGCCTCGGTGGGCGTCGCGACGGTCGACATGGGCTCCTCTATCCGGCTCAGAGACGGCTTGACCGATCTATCGGTCGCGCCCCGAGCCGGAATAGTTCCCGACCACTTTCCGCCGGGGCTCAGGCGGCCGCCACCACCGGCCGGCACAGACCGAGCGACTCGTCCACTGTGTACATTCGCGCCTCGGCCAGGTCGAAATAGAGACCCGCGATCCGCAGCCGGCCCTCGGCCAGCGCGGCCCGCACCGACGGGTACGTCCGCAGATTCGCCATCTGCTGCACCACGTTGGCCGCGCAGCAGCGTTCCTCGTCATCCGAGTCGAACGACGTGCCCGCGGAGCCCAGCCACCCGCCCAGCGACCCACCCGCGCCGCCGGCCATCATCGCCCGCACCGCCCCGCACCCCGAGTGCCCGCAGACCGTGATCACCGAAACCCGCAGCACGTCCACCGCGTACTCCACGCTCGCCCCCACCGACGTGTCCGCCGATCCGTGCGGCGGCACGATGTTGCCCACGTTGCGCACGCAGAACAGGTCCCCCGGCCCGCTCCCGGTGATCAGGTTGGGCACCACCCGCGAGTCGGCGCAGGTGATGAAGAGTTGCTCGGGCGTCTGCCCGGCGCGCGCCAGCCCGGCGAGGTGCGGCCGGACCAGCGGCGCCACGCTGCGCTCGAACTCGTCGATCCCGGCGCTCATCGCGTCCCGCCCGCCGCTGTCGAAGGCCTGCCACCGCGACCAGGAGCCGAGCAGTCGCGGACGGCTGCGCTCGGCGCCGAGCCGCCCGGCGGTGGCCCGGTGGAACCAGCTGTCGTGCACCTCGCGCACGGCCACCCGGCCACCGGCCCGCTCGTAGGTCTCCCGCCAGTCCCGCAACGTCTCGAACGCGCCGTGATCCAGGTAGTCCAGGTGCAGCTCGACCTCGACGGACCGCGCCGGCGGCACGGCGGCGAGCTCGCGGGCCAGCCGCGCGGACGCCACGAAGGCCGCCGACCCGGTGATGCCGATCAGCCAGTGTCCCGGCCGCACCTCGGTGACCCGGATGTCGCAGCGCGCCACCCGCCACAGCATGCACAGCGCCGCCACGCCCATCCCGAGCAGCACGCCGGTGAGCAGGTCGACGGCGATCACGCCGAGCGCGGTGACCAGATAGGCCGGCAGCTCGCGATGGCGCACGTACGCGCGGATCTGGCCCAGGTCGACCAGCCGCAGCCCGACCACCACCAGCACCGCGGCCAGCGCGCTCAGCGGGATGCGTTCCAGCAGGCTCGCGCCCAGCAGCACGAAGACCAGGATCCAAACCCCGTGCAGAATCGCCGAGAGACGGGTGCGCGCGCCCGCGGCCACGTTCGCCGAGCTGCGCACGATCACCCCGGTGACCGGCAGTCCCCCGAGCAGCCCGGAGACGGTGTTCGCGGTGCCCTGCGCGACGAGTTCCCGGTTCAGGTTCGCCTTCTCGCCGTCGTGCAGCTTGTCCACCGCCACCGCGGACAACAACGACTCCACACTGGACACCAGGGCGACCGTGACGACGGCGGCCGCGATCGCCCCGATCCCGGCGTCCGGCAGCCGCGGGAAGGTCAGCGCGGCGAGCGGGTCGTCCGGCAGCTCCACCCGGGCCACGTCGAGCCCGCCGAGGGTGGCCGCCACGGTCGCCGCCACCACCGCGACCAGGGCGGCCGGCACCAGGGACAGCCCGGTGACCCGCGGCCAGATCACCAGGATCGCCACCGCCAGCAGGCCGATCAGCACCGACGGTCCGTGCGAGCCGACGATCTGGCCGGGCAGGTCGCGCAGGTTGGCCGGCGTCGAGCTCTGCGGGTCGCCGCCGAGCAGCACGTGCACCTGGCCCAGGGCGATCACCACCCCGATCCCGGCGAGCATCCCGTGCACCACGGCCGGCGACAGCGTCAGCGCGGCCCGGCCGAGCCGGGCGGCGCCCAGCCCGATCTGCAGCAGCCCGGCCAGCGCGACCACCGCGGCGGTGCCGGCCCAGCCGAAGTCGGCGACCACCCCGGCGACGATCACGGTGAGCCCGGCGGCCGGCCCGCTCACCTGCAACGGCGCTCCGCTGAGCGCGCCCGCGACGATGCCGCCGACCACGGCGGCGATCAGGCCGGCGAGCAGCGGCGCCCCGGAGGCGGCGGCGATGCCCAGCGACAGCGGGATGGCGATCAGGAAGACCACGACGGAGGCGGGGACGTCCTTACGGAACAATTCCGGCATTTCGCCACCCTAAGCGCCGCGCGTTAACCCCGCGTTACGCGACGGGTGCACTCAGCAAAGACACAGCTTGGGTCTGTCTCGTGGATCAGCCATGTGCGAGGCGCGGTCCTGGTTGATCTACGAGACAGACCCTAGTCCGCGAGTTGGTAGCCCCAGCTCAGCCACTTCTCGCGGAGCGGACGGGCCGGGTCCGGCGTCTTCCGGTCCCACTCGGTCCGCATGGTCATCACGGCCGACCCGTCGGGCTGCGAGACGCCGTCGTCCCACCACAGCCCGACATACCACTTCTTGTTGTCGCCGGCCTGGTAGGTGTATTCGATGTATTCGCCCTGGCGCTGGTCCGGGCTGATGCCGGTCTGCCGCAGGCACTCCTCGGGCGAGTTCTTGTCGTGGATGGTCTGCACCCGCTTGCGCTCGGCCGCCCGCTCCTTGGGCTTGTAGAGCGCATAGGTGACCTCGAGCCCGTCCGTCGGGCAGGACTGCCGGGCGAGCTGGCGCGCGTTCGGCGTGGTCGGCGTGCAGTCGGCCAGCGAGCGGTCGCCGGCGAAGACCTGCAGCGCGCGCAGGTTGGGATCGTCCGGCAGGTCGGGCTTCCGGCCCGCGGTGTTCTGCGTGCGGTCCCACCACAGATAGCCGGTCGCGCCCGCGCCGCCCAGGATGACCAGGACCAGGAAGAAGATCAGCGCGATCTTGCCGCCCCGCCGCCGCGGTTGCGGCGGCGGCATCACCGGATGGCCGACGGTCGTCGGGTACGGCTGAACGGGATAACCGGGCGCAGCCGAAACCGGGGCGGCGGAGACCGGCGCGACGTAACCCGGCGACGGTGACATCGGGTAGTCCGGGCTGGCCTGGCCCGGCTTGTATGCCACCACCGGGTCGTATGCCGGACGCGGCTGCCCGGCCGGCGCCATCAGTGCCTGCCGCACCTGGGCGGCGCTCGGCCGATGTGCCGGATCCTTCTGCAGGCAGGCGGTGACCAGCTCGGCCAGCGGCCCGCTCAGCCCGTGCAGCTTGGGCTTGGCCTGCACCACCGCCACGCCCACGGCGACCGGGCTGGCCCCCTCGAACGCGTATTTCCCGGTGGCCGCGAAGACCATCGTCGAGGCCCAGGCGAACATGTCCACGGCCGGCCCGAGCCCCTTGTTGTCCACCTGCTCGGGCGCCATGAAGTGGGCGCTGCCGATCACCCGGCTGGCCGCCTTGTGCACGCCCTCCCAGGCGCGGGCGATGCCGAAGTCGATGACCTTGACGCCGCCCGGACCGAGGATGATGTTGGCGGGCTTGAAGTCGCAGTGCACCACGTTGGCGCCGTGGATGGCCTCGAGCGCGATGACCGTCTGGATGGCCAGGTCACCGAGCCGGCTGCCGCGCAGCGGGCCGCGCCCGTCGAGCACCTCGTCCTGCAGCGTGGGCCCGTCGACGAACTCGGTGACGATGTAGGGCGGGTCGGCGTCGAGGTCGAAGGTGATCACGCCGGCCGTGACGAAGCCGGCCACCGACTGGGCGCTGGACAGCTCGCGGTTGAGCGTCGACTTGAGCCGGCCGGTGTCGGTGAAGTCGGTGTTCAGCACCTTGACCGCGACCGGCTCCGGCCCGCCGTCGGTGCCCAGATAGACCGTGCCCTGACCGCCCCCGCCCAGCTTCTTGAGCAGGCGGTAGGGACCGACCTCGCGGGGATCCCGCGCGCCCAGCTCCATCACACCCGCCATGCAGGGAAGTCTCTCGCATCGCGTCCACCCGCGCGTCCCCGGGTCAGCCGATCAAGGGCACCCGGGCGTCGTCGCGGAGATAGACGGGAATCTCGGCCAGCGGGGCGTCCTCCTCGATGACCACCCCACCCTCGTACGAGCGCCCGCTCCACACGTGCGTCCAGCGGGATCCGGGCGGCAGATAGACCGACCGGTTCCGGGCGCCGGCCTGCAAAACGGGCGCGACCAGCACATCCGGGCCGAACATCAGCTGGTCGTCCACGGTCCAGGACGTCTCGTCGGCCGGGAAGTCGACGAACAGCGGCCGCATCGCCGGCAGCCCCTCGGACGCCGACCGGTCCAGCTGCTCGTGCAGATAGGGCCGCAGCCGCTCCCGCATCCGCATGACCCCGGTGATGATCTCGTACGCCTCGTCACCGTACGACCACACCTCGTTGGGGCCGCCGGTCATGTCCCAGCCGGTCTCCATCCGCGGCTCGCGATTGCCGTGCAGCCGGAACAGGGGACAGAACGCGCCGTACTGGAACCAGCGGACGATCAGCTCGCGGTATTCGGGATCACGGGAGTCGCCGCCGTGGAAGCCGCCGATGTCGGTGGTCCACCACGGGATGCCGGCGATCCCGATGCTCAGCCCGGCCCGCACCTGGGTGCGCAACGAGTCCCAGGTGGCCGGGATGTCGCCGGACCACACCGCGGCGGAGTACTGCTGCTGCCCGGCCCACGCCGACCGGCACAGCAGCACGGTCTCCTCGCCCTCGGCGGCCATCCCCTCGTGGAACATCCGGGCGTTGTCGCGGGGATAGATGTTGACCGTCTCGTAGCCCGGGCCGGCGTGCAGCGACAGGTTGCCGGCGTGCCCCGGATTGATCTCCGGCTCGCAGGCGTCCAACCACCACACCCGTACCCCGAGATCGAAGTAGTTGTCCTTGATCTTCGACCACAGGAACTCCCGCGTGCGCGGGTTGGTCGGGTCGTAGAACCCGATCGGTCCGGGCACGTCCATGCCCTTGTCCCGGATCGAGGCGAGGAACTCGGTGCCCTGGTCGGCGCCCACGAGCAGCCCGTTGTCCCGCAGCGCCGGGAAGTTCTCGGACTGGTAGGAGACGGTCGGCCAGATCGACACCATCAGCTTGACGTCGAGCTCGGCGAGCTCGTCCATCATCGCCTGCGGGTCGGGGTATTCGGCCGGGTCGAACCGGTAGTCGCCCATCGCGGTCCAGTGGAAGAAGTCGCTGACGATCACCGACAGCGGCAGCCCGCGGCGCCGGTGCTCGCGCGCCACCTCGAGAATCTCCTCCTGGCTGCGGTAGCGCAGCTTGCACTGCCAGAAGCCACTCGCCCAGGCGGGCAGCCGTGGCGCGTGCCCGGTCGCGTCGGCATAGCGGGCGAGGATCTGCGCGGGCGTGCCGGCGGTGAGGAAGTAGTCGATGCCGCGCGCCTGGGTGGCCGTCCAGCGGGTGGCGTTGTCGGCGAACTCGACCCGTCCGACCGCGGGGTTGTTCCACAGGAAGCCGTAGCCGCGGTCGCTCAGCACGAACGGGATGTTCACCTCGGCATTGCGCTGCACCAGATCCAGGGCGAGTCCCTTGTGGTCCAACCGCCCATGGGTCCGCTGTCCCATGCCGAAGAGCTTCTCCCCGGGGTACGCGCGGAACTGCTGATGCACCTCGCCGGCCGCGGACCGGTTGCCGTAGAACACCCGGGCCCCGGGCCACCAGAAGTGCTCGCGCTCCTCCGCCAGGATCTCCTCGCCGCTCGCGGTGCTCAGGAAGCGCACGATCGGGAAGGGGTAGCCGTCGGTCTCCGGGATCGACACCTCCACGGTCAGGTTGCCGTTGATCAGCGTGGCCAGCGCGCCGTCCACTTTGAGCTCGGCGGTGCCGGGCGGCCGCTCGGACAGCGCGCCCGCCTCGTTCGGCAGGACGACTTCGCGGGCCGCCCGGACCCGGACGCTGTCCACGCCCCACGGTTCGACGCGCAGGACCTCGTGCTGGAAACGGACCTCGAGGGCGTCTCCGTCGGTGCTGAACGGGTTCACGGACTCTCCTACTTGACTGCGCCGGCTGTGGTTCCGGCGGCGACGTACCGCTGCGCGACGACGAGCAGCACCAGGGCGGGGATGGAGGCGAGCACGGCGGTGGCCATGACGGAACTCCAGTCGTTCACGTACGAGCCGATGTAGGTGTAAAGGCCCAGCGTCACCGGCCGGACGTCCTCGGTCGTGGTGAGGGTCAGGGCGAACAGGAAGTCGCCCCAGGTGAAGAGGAAGGTGAAGAGCGCGGCGGTGATCAGCGCGTTGCGGCTCATCGGCAGCACCACCGAGGTGAACGACCGGATCGGGCCGGCGCCGTCCACCCAGGACGCCTCGATCACCTCGGTCGGCATGGTGATCATGAAAGCCCGCAGGATCAGCATCGCGAACGGGATGCCGGTGGTGGAGTCGGCCAGGATCAGCCCCGGGATCGAGTTGAGCAGCCCGAGGTCGTTGTAGGCGCTGTAGAGCGCGTTGGCCACCACGATGCCCGGGACCATCTGGCTGACCAGCACCCCGAGCAGCACCCAGCCGGCCCAGCGGATCTTGAAGTGCGCCAGCGCGTAGGCCGCCGGCGCCGCGATCAGCAGGCTGAAGACGACGCTGCCGACCGAGATGATCAGGCTGGTGACCAGGTGACCGCCCTGATCGCGCAGCGCCCGCTGATAGCCCTGGAAGCTGATGTCGAGCGGCACCCACGGCGTGCCGACCGCCGAGCCGCCGGGCTGCAGCGAGACGTTCAGCATCCAATAGATCGGGAACAGCATCACGGCCACGATCAGCACCCCGCCGGCCGTCCAGCCCCAGCCCTTAGCTCTCATCGAAGGCCCTCCGGTTGGCGCGCAGGTAAACGATCGCGAAGGCCAGCGACACCACGATCAGGATGTTGCTCAGCGCCGCGCCCTGCCCGAAGTCGAACTCCACGAAGGACAGGTGATAGGACTGGGTGGCGATGGTCTGGGTGGCGTTGGCCGGGCCGCCGCCGGTGAGCCCGAGGATGATGTCCAGCACCTTGAGCGTGTAGACGACGCCGAGCACCAGCACCACGCTCACCACCGGGCGCAGCAGCGGCCAGGTGACGTGGCGGAACGCCTTCCAGCCGGTGGCCCCGTCCAGTTCCGCCGCCTCGTACAGCTCGTCGGGAATGCCCTGCAGCCCGCCGTGCAGGATGGTGGCGTTGAACGGGATGCCGATCCAGATGTTCACGATGATGCAGGCGATCAGCGCCAGCGAGGTGCTGGTCAGCCAGCCCGGACTGGCGTGCAGCAGCCGGTTCAGCGCGCCGTTGTCCTGGTCCAGGATCCAGCGCCAGACCGCGCCCGCCACGATCAGCGGGATCAGCCAGGGCAACAGGATCAGCGAGCGCAGCACCCCGCTGAGCGGGAACTTCCGGCGGAAGTAGACCGCGATCGCCAGGCCCAGCACGAACTGCCCGAGGATCGAGCCGGCGGTGAACAGCACGGTGTTGAGCACCGCCTTGGTGAACACCGCCGAGCCGATCACCTCGGAGTAGTTGCGCAGCCCCACCCACGGCGCCTCGCCGGTGTAGAACGTGCGGGTGGTGTACTCCTGGAACCCCATCAGCACGTTCTTGACAACCGGATAGGCGAAGAACGGGATCAGATACGCCAGCGCCGGGACGAGGAAGAGCAACTGCAGGATTCGGTGGCGTCTAGCCATTCTGGGCTTCCGCCAGCGCCTTGTCCGGCGCGACACCACCAGCCAGCGCCGACTGCACTCCGGTGTAGATCTTGGTGGCGGCCTTCGGCCAGTCCGCGCCGAGCTCGCCGGTCCGCGCCCGGGCGTTCTGCACCAGCTCGCTGAAGGCCTTCATGGTCGGCTGCTCGGCGACGAACTGGGCCTGCAGCGCGGTCTTGGTCGGGATGGTCTGCCGGTCCTTGCCGAGGGCCAGTTGGTTCGCATCCGAGTTCAGGCACTGCACGATCTTCGCGGCGCTCGCCTGCCGGTCCTTGTTGCCGGTCTGCGGCACGGTCCAGGTCTCGCCGCCGAGCGGGGCGACCGCCTTGCCGCCGGCCTGCGGCGCCGGGATCGGCACCACGTCGTACTGCAGCTCCTTGACCTCGTTCAGCACCGGGAACTGCCACGGCCCGTTCACCATCATCGCCGCGTTGCCGGCCTTGAACTGGTCCATGACGTCGGCCTGGGTCCAGTTCACCACCGACTTCGACGCCGAGCCGTCCTTGACCAGGTCGACCCAGAGCTGTAGCGCGCCGGCCACCTCCGGGGTGGCGATGTTCTTCTCGTCGCCGCCGTTCGACCACATGAACGGCAGGAACTGCCAGGTGCCCTCGTAGTTGGCCGGTGCGGAGAAGGCCAGGCCGTACTGCTTGCCCGCGGTCAGCTTCTTGGCCGCGGCGCGCAGCTCCTCCCACGTGGTCGGCGGCGTGACGCCGGCCTTGGACAGGATCTCCTTGTTGTAGAACAGCCCGATGGTGTTGGTCACCGGCTGCAGCCCGTAGAGCTTGCCGTCGTAGGTGGACGCGTCCACCACGCCCTTCACGTAGCCGTCGGCGTTCAGTCCGAAGTCGCCGAGCGGGGCCAGCGCGCCGGTCGCGGCGATCTGCTGCAGCTCGGGGTTGTCCAGCATCAGCACGTCCGGCAGGGTCCGCGACGAGCTCTGCTGCAACACCTTGGCGATCAGCGTCTCACCGGGCACCGTCTCGCGCTGGATGGTCACCCCGAGCGGCTGCGCACAGGCTTCGAGCGCCTTCTGATAGACGGTCTTGTCGGGCTCGTTGCTGTAGTAGTCCAGCACCCGGATGGTCTTGGCATCTGCACCTTCGCTGCCGCCGCCGTCGTCGCCGCAGCCGGCGGCAGTGAGCGTGAGCGCGGAGACGGCGAGGACGGCCATGATCCGTTTCATGAGGGGATCCTTTCGATTCGATACGTATCGACGACCGGCGCGCCTCGATCAGGCGGCGCGCGATTCAACGAGGCGGGAGGACGGTTTTTCGCCGGGTGAGCCGAGGCTCGATCAGATCGATCGCCGGTGGCGGGCCGGCCGTGGTGGGTTCGAGTAGCCAGAACAGCGACTGCATGGCGCGGCGCGAGACGTCGCGCGGCTCCAGCGAGACGTTCGTGACCGGAGGCTCGATCTCCTCGGCCGCGGCGTCGGTGCAGAGCCCGATCACGGAGATGTCGCGCCCGGGCCGCACGCCCCGGGCGGTCAGCTCGTGCAGCAGCGGCTGCACGAGCTGGGACTGCGGGACGACCACGCCGAGCCGGTCGTCCGGGTCACCGATGCGCTCGGCGACCGCGGCCGCCGCCGACCGGTCGCACTCCAGCGGACCGATCACCTCGCACGGCAGAGCGTGTTTCCCGGCGGCGACGACCGCCGCGTCCAGGAAGCGGCGCACGTAGTTCACGTCCCGCTCGGTGATCTCCGCCGAATAGCCGAGGATCACCAGCCGGTCGTGCCCGGTGGCGGCCAGCTCGCCGACGGCCAGCTCGGCCGCCCGCGGGAAGTCGAGGTCGACGCAGTTCAGGCCCATCGCGTCGGCGGGCACCCCGACCAGGATCACCGGCAGCGGCAGGGCGGCCGCGACCGGGATCCGGTCGTCGTCGCACCCTCGGATGTCCATCAGCACGATCGCGTCGCAGAGCTGCCGCCCGGCCAGCCGGCGCAGCCCCGCCGAGCCCTCGTCCGACGTGTTCAGCAGCACCTCGTAGTCCTGCGCGCGAGCCGAGCTGGTGATCGTCTCGATGAACGGCAGCACGCCCGAGGTGTCCAGCCCGTGCCCGAACGGCACGAACAGCCCGATCACCCGGGTGCGCTGCGACTTCAGCGCCCGGGCGCCGGCGTTCGGCTCATAGGTGAGCTCTTCGATCGCGGCCAGCACGCGCTGCCGGGTGCGCTCGGAGATCTTGCGCTTGCCGGTCATCACATAGGAGACCGTGCTCTGCGAGACCCCGGCCAGCCGGGCGACGTCCTTGCTGGTGAACGCGACCACGGTCCACCTCCGGCTGGGTTGTCGATACGAATCGTCGATACGATTCGATTGCCGCCTCGTGACAGGCAGATTAAGCCGGGAAGCGTTGCCGGATCAATACCTCTCAACCCGAAAATCGAGCGCTGCGCGCCATCGACCGGTACGCGGCCAGCGCATCGGCGCTCGTGTCGAAGCGGAAATTGTGCGGGCTGTCATGCTGCACGTCGGTGTCGAACCAGACCACGGCGCCGATCGCACCGGTCCGGCGCACATAGGACGAGAGGTCCTTGATCCAGGCCGCCTTCGTGCCACTGCCCAGGTCGATCGCCGCGGTCTCGGCCAGGATGATCGGCTTCCGCCGGCCGTAGGCGCCGACCACCTCCCGGAACAGCGTGGCCGGCGACTCCCGGAAGAAGTCGTAACCGGAGACGCCGACCCAGTCGACGTAGTCGTCGCCCGGGTAGTACCTCGACATCCGGTTCCAGGCGGAGTCCGGCGACGAGTTCCAGTTCGGGCTCCAGACGAACGCGACGTTGTCCGCGCCGTTCTGCCGGAAGATCCGGTGGATCCGGCGGAAGGCGCTGACATAGGCCGCCGGGTCGCGCCCGTTGTGGCTGCCGTCCCACTCGAACCAGTCGCCGTTCATCTCCCACGCCCAGCGCAGGAGCACCGGCTTGCGATAGCCGGCCAGCCTCTTGGCGGCGGCCTTGATCACCGGGTCCTGCCCGCCGCCGGTCACCGCGGCGAGGCGGGTGCCGTGCCAGGAGACCATCAGCGTGCTGCGGCCGATCTCCGCACCCGGCAGGTCCATCCGCCCCGACCAGTCCACGAAGCGGTGCACGATCTTCTGCTCGCGGCCGAGCTGGCGGCGGCGTAGCGCGAGGCCCTCCCGCAACGACATCCCGGACAGCGCCAGGTAGGAGCCGAGCATCACGCGGTCGGATGCGGGCACCGGGCCGCCTCTGGTCACCGCGGGCTCGGCCGGCGCCGGCACCCCCGCGGCGGGCGTGGCGTACGCGGACGCGGAGGCAGAGGGTGACGGCGAGACGGTGACGGAGGGTGACGGAGGCGCCGACGGCGACCACGGCGCCGGAAGCGCCGACGAGGACGCCGGAGCCGGGGTGCCGGGTGCGCTGCGTGAGCACGCGGCCAGCCCGGACGTGATCATCGCCATGGTCAGAATTCCCCGCCGCCGCATCCTCGGCACGTCCGTCATCCGCCCTCCCCAGGGTTCAGCCGCCGACGCTACAACGCCCTGAGCTGCAAAAACACCCTGCGAGGAGGATATTGATCACGGTCGCGGAGAATTTCCGCCGCTTCTGGCACGAAGCGCCCGTGCATCCACCGGGCATGCTTGACCGTCTGAGGAAATGGGCACGTCACATGCCTGGCACATGATTTCGCGAGGCTCCGGCGAGAACGGAAAACCGGACGGACAGAGGCGGTCTCATGACGGAGTCACTGAAGGTCACCGCGGACGACGGGGAGGAGGGCATCGGCAACGCCACGGACTTGACCCTCGGGGTCGAAGAAGAACTGCACGTAGTCGATCTCAAGACCCGGGAGCTCGTGCCGCGGGCGCCGGACGTGCTCGCCCGGCTGGACCCGGCGAACTTCTCGGCCGAGCTGCACCGCTCGGTGGTGGAGACGAACACCGCGGTCACCCCGACCCTCGACGGGCTGCGGGACGCGATCGTCGAGCTGCGCCGCGAGGCCATCGGGG
This sequence comes from Actinoplanes sp. NPDC051388, assembly GCF_055586225.1. Classification (NCBI taxonomy): domain Bacteria; kingdom Bacillati; phylum Actinomycetota; class Actinomycetes; order Micromonosporales; family Micromonosporaceae; genus Actinoplanes; species Actinoplanes sp. NPDC051388. Next base: position 18,908 of record NZ_JBVJIP010000016.1, read on the forward strand.
TCGCCGAGTCGCTCGGGCTGGGCCTGGTCGCGGCCGGCACGGTGCCGCTGGTCGACCTGGACGCGCTGCCGGTCACCCCCACCTCGCGTTATCGCCGGATGCTCGACGAATATCAGATGCTGGCCCGGGAGCAGCTGATCTGCGGCGCCCAGGTGCACGTCGCCATCCCCGATCGCGACGAGGCCGTGTCCGTCGCCCAGCGGGTGGCGCCCGCCCTGCCGGTGCTGCTCGCGCTCTCCGCCAGCTCACCGTTCTGGATGGGCGAGGACTCCGGCTATGCCAGCGTGCGCTCGCTGGTCTGGCTGCGCTGGCCGACCGCCGGCGACAGCGGCGAGGTGACCTCGGCCGAGGACCACGACCAGCTGGTCAACGACCTGATCGCCTCGGGCACCATCACCGACCCCAAGATGGTCTATTTCGACGTGCGCCCGTCGGCCCACCTGCCCACCGTGGAGCTGCGGGTCACCGACGCGTGCCCGGACGCGGACACCGTGGTGCTGCTCGCCGGCCTGTTCCGTGGCCTGGTGCTGCGCGCCCGGCAGGACTACCGGGCCGGCCGTCCGCTCGCCCGCACCCGGCCGCCGGTGCACCGCGCGGCGATGTGGCGGGCGGCCCGCTCGGGCCTCGAGGGCGACCTGCTCGACCTGCCGCGCTCGCCGGTGCCGGTGCCCGCCGCGGTCGCCGTCGAGCGGCTGGTCGGCGACCTCCGCCCGCAGCTCGAAGAGCTGGGCGACTGGGAGCAGGTGTTCGACCTGAGCGTGCAGGCGCTGAGCCGGGGCAGCTCGGCGGCCCGGCAGCGGCGCGCGATGGCCCGCCGCGGCCGCATCTCCGACGTGGTCGACCTGGTGGTCGCGGACACCCGCGGCGGCGCGACCGGCATCGGCCCGGACGGCCAGACCGTCCCGGGCGGGTTGTTCCCCTATGCGGCGACCGGCGACGAAGCCTTCCCGGGCGGGGACGTCGCGCCCGCCTACAACGGGATCGTCAACGTGCTCACCGCGCTCGGCAGCGCCGGGTTGCGGCGCCGGGAGGACCGGCGGGACGACGAGCAACGGGCGCGGGGCATCACGTTCAGCGTGGCGGGCGAGGCGGCCACCCGGCTGTTCCCGTTCGACCTGGTGCCGCGAATCGTGCCGGCCGCCGACTGGGAGCAGCTGCGGGCCGGCCTGGTGCAGCGGGTCCGGGCGCTGGACGCGTTCGTCGGCGACGTCTACGGCGACCGGCTGGTGGTCAAGGACGGTGTGATGCCCGAGTGGGTCATCGACGGGTCACCGGAGCTGCGGCCGAGCGGCGCGCTGATCGCGCGGCCCGGCGTCCGCGCCCAGGTCGCCGGCGTCGACCTGGTCCGCGACGGCGAGGGCAACTGGTGCGTGCTCGAGGACAACCTGCGGGTGCCGTCCGGCATTGGGTACGCGATGCAGAACCGCCGCCTCACCGAGGCGGTGCTCCCCGAACTGCCCCGCCCGGAGAGCCTGCTCACCGTGGAAGGCACCCCGGCCCTGCTCAAGCGGGCGCTGCTCGACGCGGCGGGCCCGGCGGCCGGCGACGATCCGGCGATCGTGGTGCTCAGCCAGGGCCCGGACGACTCGGCGTGGTTCGAGCACCGGATGCTGGCCGAGGAGATGGGAGTGCCGCTGATCCGCAGCACCGAGCTGTTCGTCGACGAGGGCCGGGTGCACCGGATCCGGGACGGCAAGCGCCACCCGGTGGACGTGATCTATCTGCGGATGGGCGAGGACAGCCTGGTGCACTCCCCCGGCGCGGACGGGATGCCGCTCGGGCCGTCGCTCGTCTCGGCGCTGCACGCGGACACTGTGGTGCTGGCCAACGCGCTGGGCAACGGCATCGGCGACGACAAGGCCGTGTACGCGTACGTGCCGAAGCTGATCGAGTACTACCTGGGCGAGAAGCCGTTGCTGGCGGACGTGCCCACGTACCTGTGCGGGATCCCGGACCAGAAGGCCGCGGTCCTGGGCCGCCTCGCCGAGCTGGTCTGCAAGCCGGTCGACGGCTACGGCGGCGACCGGATCGTGATCGGGCCGCACGCCTCGGCGGAGGACCTGTCCGCGGTCCGCCGGCAGATCAACGCGGCCCCGCACCGCTGGGTGGCGCAGGAGGTGGTCGACCTCTCCACGCATCCGGCGTTCGACGGGCACCAGCTTGCGCCGCGGCACGTCGACCTGCGCGCGTTCGTCTTCACCGGCCGCGAGTCGGTGGTCGCCCCGGCCGCCCTGACCAGAGTCGCGCCGGCCGGCAGCATGATCGTCAACTCGTCCCGCGGCGGCGGCTCGAAGGACACTTGGCTTCTCGGTCAATAGCGTTACGGCCCGGTTACACGATCGAAATATCGGCCCCACACCCTGATGAATCTTGGGAGGTCCCACCATGTGTGGAATCGCCGGTGAACTCCGGTTCGACGGACGGCCCGCGGAAGGCGACGCGGTCCGCCGGATGCTGCCGTGCCTGGAGTCCCGCGGTCCGGACGGCGAGGGCCTCTACACCGAGGGCCCGGTCGCCTTCGGCCATCGCCGCCTCAAGATCATCGATCTCTCCGACGCCGGCCGCCAGCCGATGACCGACGACGAGCTCGGGCTCACCCTGGTCTTCAACGGCTGCATCTACAACTACCAGCAGCTGCGCGAGGAGCTGCGGGGCTTCGGCTACACGTTCTTCTCCACCTCGGACACCGAGGTGATCATCAAGGCCTACCACCGCTGGGGCGCCGACTGCGTGCAGCGGTTCCTGGGCATGTTCGCGTTCGCCATCCACGAGCACGCGACCGGCACCGTGATGCTGGCCCGCGACCGGCTCGGCATCAAGCCGATGTACCTCGCCGAGACGCCCGGGCGGCTGCGCTTCGCCTCCACCCTGCCGGCCCTGCTCGCGGCCGGTGACGTGGACAAGTCGCTGGACAAGGTGGCGCTGCAGCACTACATGACGTTCCACTCGGTGGTGCCGGCGCCGCGCACGATCGTCAACGGGGTGCGCAAGCTGCCGCCGGCGACGGTCCGCATCGTCAAGGCCGACGGCACCTCGACTTCGCGGACATATTGGGAAGCGGACTTCACCCGCCGGCTGGACTACTCCCGCGAGCAATGGGCGCACGAGGTCGGCGCGGCGTTGCGCACCGCGGTCGAGCGGCGGATGGTCGCCGACGTGCCGGTGGGCGTGCTGCTGTCCGGCGGGCTCGACTCGAGCTTCATCGTGGCGCTGCTGGCCGAGCAGGGGCAGCGCGGGCTGACCACGTTCAGCATCGGCTTCGAGGCGGCGGCGGGCGAAGAGGGTGACGAGTTCGCGTACTCGGACGTCATCGCCAAGCAGTTCGACACCGTGCACCACCAGATCCGGATCGGCACGGAACGCTTCCTGCCCGCGGTGACCCGCACGGTGGCGGCGATGAGCGAGCCGATGGTGAGCCATGACTGCGTGGCGTTCAACCTGCTCAGCGAGGACGTCTCGCAGACCATCAAGGTGGTGCAGTCGGGCCAGGGCGCGGACGAGATCTTCGCCGGTTACAGCTGGTACCCGCCGCTGGCTTCCGTGCAGCGGCAGGGTGCGGTGGATGCCTATGCGGCGGAGTTCTTCGACCGTCCGCATAGCGACCTCGCTCACCAGCTCAGCCCGGAGTGGTTCCTCGACGAGGACGTGAGCCGGGACTTCGTGGCCGCCAGTTTCGGCCGGCCCGGCGCCACCACCAGCGTGGACGCGGCGCTGCGGCTGGATTCGCAGATCATGCTGGTGGACGATCCGGTCAAGCGGGTCGACAACATGACCATGGCGTGGGGGCTGGAGGCGCGGGTGCCGTTCCTCGATCACGAGCTGGTCGAACTTGCCGCCGCGTGCCCGCCCGAGCTAAAGCTGGCAGCGGGCGGCAAAGGCGTCCTGAAGGACGCGGCCCGCGGTGTGGTGCCCGACGAGGTGATCGACCGCACCAAGGGTTACTTCCCGGTTCCGGCCATCCGGCACCTCGAAGGGCCCATGCTGGACATGGTGCGAGATGCCCTTTATGCACCCGCGGCCAGGACACGCGGATTGTTCCGCCGGGAGTACGTTGACGCGCTCCTCGCCGACCCGAATACTCCACGCACCACCCTCGGTGCGAATCAGTTGTGGCAGCTCGCGCTCCTTGAGCTCTGGCTGCAGGACAAGGGGATCTAGCAAAGAAGAAGGAGGACCCGCATGACCGGTCAGCTCAACCGCGTCGACGTCACCGTGCTGCCGATGGGGTGGACGAATCTGGGCTCGGGACCCCTCCCTTCGGAAGTCAGTGGCAGCTGGTCGCCGGCGCTCAGCCCGGACGGCCGGCACGCGGCGTACGTCTCCGACCGCAGCGGCACCCCCAAGGTCTGGGTGCAGCCGGTCGGCAGTGAGCTGACCTTCCTGGTCGACACGGGCGAACACCCGGTGACCGGGGTGCAATGGTCCACCGGCGGCGGCTGGCTGGCCTGCCAGCTCGCGCCCGGCGGCGCGCCCCGGCACGAGGTCTGGCTGGTCCGGCCGGACGGCTCCGAGCTGCATCAGGTGGCCGGCTTCGGCGCCGAGACCGCGGACAACATGCGCTGGCTGCCCGGCCGGTCGCTGCTCGCGGTCACCGAAAATCTGACCACCGCGCTGGTCGTCGACCCGGTCACCGGCGCGCGGCGCGAGGTCGCCCGCGGCGAGCTGATCTCGCTCTTCGACGTCAGCCCGGACTGGTCGCGGGCGCTGCTGCGCTACGGCTCGCGCGGCGCCCGGCACATCGTGGTCCGCGACCTCGAGACCGGCGCCGAGGAATACGTGACGAGCGGCGAGGAAGCCGTCTTCGGCCCGGACGGCTCGATCTGGGCGCGCAGCGACGCCGGCGAGTTCCCGGTGCTGGTCCGGGATGCCGAGATCGTCGCCGGCCGGGACGACGCCGAGGTCGAGGCCTTCGCGCTGACCGCCGACGGGCGCAAGGCCGCGGTGCTGTGGAACCTGCGCGGCGGCCGCTCGGCGCTGTCCGTGCTCGAGGACGGCGAGCACCGGGCGATCGAGCCACTGCCCGGCTTCGTGGTGAGCGGCCCGTCCTGGTCCACCGACGGCAGCACGCTGGTCTTCACCGCCGAGGGTCCGGGGCAGCCGCACGGCACCTGGACCTTCGACGCGGACGGCCTGCACCCGGTGTCGGTCGAGGAGCCGTCGCCGAACGCGGTGCGGCCCACACTGGAGGAGTTCACCGGGCACGACGGGATGCCGCTGACCGGGTGGCTGTTCCGCCCGGCGGGTGCGGGTCCGCACCCGGCCGTGCTGTGGTTCCACGGTGGCCCGGAGGCGCAGGAGCGGCCCGGGCACGGCCCGCTGTTCCAGTCGCTGGTGGACCGCGGCATCGCCGTCTTCGCGCCGAACGTGCGCGGGTCGTCCGGCTTCGGCCGCACCTTCGTGAACGCGGACAACGGCGCTCGGCGCTACGACGCGATCGCCGACGTCGAGTCGTGCGTCAAGCACCTGGTCTCGACCGGGGTGGCCGACCCCGGGCGGATCGGCTGTATGGGGCGCTCTTATGGCGGTTATCTGACGCTGGCGGCGCTGGTCACGTACCCCTCGCTTTTCGCCGTTGGCATTGATGTCTGCGGCATGGCCAGCTTTGCCACCTTCTACGAGCACACCGAGCCGTGGATCGCGGCGGCGGCGGTCTCCAAATACGGCGACCCGGTGCGGGACGCCGACCTGCTGCACGACCTGTCACCGCTGACCCGGATCGACCGGCTGCGCACGCCGCTGATGGTGGTGCACGGCGAGAACGACAGCAACGTGCCGCTGATCGAGGCCGAGCAGGTGGTGGCGGCGCTGCGCGAGCGCGGCGTCGAGCACAGATATCTGCTCTTCCCCGACGAGGGTCACGAACTGCTGCACCGCGCGTCCCGGGCCGAATATCTGCGCGAGACCGTCGAGTGGCTCACGAAACACCTCGCACCCTGCGGAGTAGTTGCGCGTTGAGCGCCACGATGATCGTGGAGGCGGACATCAGCACGGCGCCCGCCGCCGGGCTGAGCGTGAGGCCGGCCGGGGCCAGCACCCCGGCCGCCAGCGGGATCGCCACCACGTTGTAGCCGGCCGCCCAGCCCAGGTTCTGCCGCATCTTGCGATAGGACGCCCGGGACAGGCGGCGGACACCGGCGACGCTGCGCGGATCGGAGGAGGCCAGCACCACGCCGGCCGACTCGATCGCCACGTCGGTGCCGGCCCCGATGGCCAGGCCGACGTCGGCGCGGGCCAGGGCGGGCGCGTCGTTCACGCCGTCGCCGACCATCGCCACGACGTGGCCGCGCGCCTGCAGACCGGCCACGGTCTGCTCCTTGTCGGCCGGCTGCACCTCGGCGAACACCTCGTCGAGGCCCAGATCCGCGGCGACCGCGTCGGCCACCGCCCGGGCGTCGCCGGTGATCATCGCGATCGTGCCGACACCCTGCGCCCGCAACTGCCGGACCGCGTCGCGCGCCTCGGGCCGCACCTCGTCCTCCAGCACGAAGGCCGCGAGCGCCTCCTTGCCGTCCCGCACCAGGTGCAGGATCGCCGCGCCGCGCGCCGGCCACTCGCCGGTGTCCAGCGGAGCCACGCCGAGCTCGCGCAGCAGGGCGGGGCCGCCGACCGCGTAACGCACGCCGTCCACGTCGGCCTGCACGCCACGCCCCGGCAACGATCGGAACCCGGTGGCCCGATTGTTGCGGGCTTGTTCTTGCTCTGCGTACCTAGAGGCAACACCCGGCGCCGGCTCCCCCGGCCCTTGCTCTGCATTCCTGGAGGCAACACCGATGGCCCGCCCGAGCGGGTGCTCGCTGTCCGCTTCCACCGCCGCCGCGATCCGCAGGACCGACGCCTCGTCCTGCCCGGCCGCCGGGATCACCGCGCTCACCCGATGCCGGCCCCGCGTCAACGTCCCGGTCTTGTCGAAGAGCACCGCGTCCACGACCCGCATCCGCTCCAGCGCCAGCCGGTCCTTCACCAGGATCCCGTTCTTGGCGGCCACCGCGGTGGACAGCGCCACCACCAACGGAATCGCCAGCCCGAGCGCATGCGGGCAGGCGATCACCAGCACGGTGACCGTGCGCACCACGGACTCCCCCAGCCCGCCGACCGCCCACCACACCACGAAGGTGACCAGCGCCGCCGCCAGCGCCACATAGAACAGCAACGCCGCGAACCGATCGGCCAGCGCCTGGGCCCGCCCACCCGCGGCCTGCGCCTGCGCGACCAGCCGCCCGATCCCGGCCAGCGCGGTGTCGTCGCCCACCGCGGTCACCCGCACCCGGACCGCCGAGTCGGTCGCCACCGTGCCGGCCACCACCCGGTCGCCGACCCCGCGCGGCACCGGCCGCGACTCTCCGGTGATCATCGACTCGTCGACCTCGGCCGCGCCCTCGATGACCGACCCGTCGGCCGGCACCCGCCCGCCGGCCCGCACCAGCACGACGTCGCCGACGACCAGCTCGCCGAGCCCGACCTGCTCGACGTCGCCGGACGCGGCGACCCGGTCGGCCACGTCGGGCAGCAGCGCGGCCAGCGCGGACAGCGCGTTCTGCGCCTGGCCGATGGCCTTCATCTCCTGCCAGTGGCCGAGCAGCATGATCGTGACCAGCGCCGCCAGCTCCCACCAGAAGTCCAGGTCGAACACGCCGGCCGCGGTGGCGATCGAGGCCACCCAGGCGACCGTGATGGCCATCGCGACGAGCAGCATCATGCCCGGCGCGCGCGCCCGGATCTCGTGCCACGCGCCGGTCAGGAACGGCCACCCGCCCCATCCGAAGACGACCGTGCCGAGCACCGGCCCGACCCAGGTCACGCCAGGGAAGTCCAGCTGATAGCCGAACCACTCCATGACCATCTCGCTGGTCAGCACGACCGGCACGGTGAGCGCGAGGCTCAGCCAGAACCGCCGCCGGAACATTTCATGGTGGTGATGCATGCCGTCGAACCTATACCCCCTGGGGGTATCTGGCAAAGGTCGGAACCAAAGCTGAGTCGACGAACACAGTGATGCCCGCGATACCGTCGAGCGCCGTCGTCAGCGCCACCACCCCGAACGGCGAACCGTGCCACCAGGCCAGCGCGCCCGGCTGCCCGTTCACGCCGACCGGGGTCATCCGCCAGGCGCCCGGCGCGTCCAGCGACCGACCGGCGGCCGCCAGACAGGTTTCGTTTCCCGCGAACCACGTGCGGTTCGGCACCAGCTCGAGCGTCGCGTCCGCACGCAGCACCCGTTCCAGGGCAGCCAGGTCGGCCGTCTCGAAAGCGGCCATGTAGGACGCCAGCAGTTCCTCCTCCCGAGGCGACGACGGACCGACCGCGCCCGGCGAGAGAGGCAGGACCGCCCGCGCCCGCTGCAGCGCGCTCTTCACCGCCGGCACGGTGGTGTCCAGCATCTCGGCCACTTCGGCCGCCGAGAAGACGAGCACCTCGCGCAGCAACAGCACGGCCCGCTGCCGCGGCGGCAGATGCTGCAGCCCGGCGATCAGTGCCAGCCGCAGGCTCTCCCGCTGCTCGGCCACCGCCGCCGGGTCGGTCGGGATCGGCTGGATCCAGGTTTCCGGCCCGGCCGGGTCGCCCGGCGCGTCCACGTCGTCCGCGGGCGCGCCGAGCCCGCTGGGCACCGCGCGCCGCCCGCGCCCGTCGAGTGCCGTCAGGCAGGCGTTGGTCGCGATCCGATAGAGCCACGTACGCACCGACGACCGCCCCCGGAACCCGGCCCATCCCCGCAGCGCCCGCAGATAGGTGTCCTGCACGACGTCCTCGGCCTCGTCCCACGACCCGAGCATCCGATAGCAGTGCGCCACCAGCCCGCGCCGCTCGGCCTCGAACCCGACGGTCAGCGCATCCGCCGCAGCCATGCCCCGAACCTCCCGATCGCCTCGTCCGCCACCGGCAGGTTCCCGGCCGCCATCTGGAACGTGTGCAGCTGCCCGTCGAACACGTCCAGCCGCACGTCCACCCCCGCCGCCCGCGCCCGCTCGACGAACATCAGGCTGTCGTCGAGCAGCGCCTCATGCCCACCGACCTGCACGAACGTCGGCGGCAGCCCACCGAGATCCGCCCGCAGCGCGTCGATCTCCTGCTTTCCCCCGGCCAGATACATCCGCACCAGCCCCGACACCATCTCCCGGGTGAACACGAGGTCATGCCGCGCATTGCTCTCATAACTCTCGCCGGTCAGCTCGAGATCCGTCCACGGCGAGATCAGCATCAGTGCCGCGGCCGGCTCCCGCAACGCCACCTGGATCGCCAGATTGCCCCCGGACGAGTCCCCGGCCAGCACGACTTCAAGATCAAGATCCCGCAACCACCGGTACGCGGTGAGCGCGTCCTCGATCTGCGCCGGACAGGGATGCTCCGGCGTCAGCCGGTAGTGCGCGAGCAGGGTTCGCACCCCGGCCGCCCGGGCCAGATGCCCGGCCAGTTTCCGGTGCGTGACGAGCGACCCACCGACGAAGCCACCCCCGTGCAGATAGAGGATCGCCCGGCCGTCCGCGGCCTCGGCCGGTTCGGCCCACAGCGCGGGCACCCCGCCCGCGTCGACGTCGCGGAAGCGCACCCCGGACGGCTCGGTGGTGACGTCGCCCCACGAGTCGTCGCCCTGCCCCACGCCCGACGACCAGCGCTCGTACATGCTTTCGATGATGTCCATGCCGGTGCAGACCGCGGCCGGGCCGGAAAGGAATCGGCGGATCTGCTTGACAGGCAAGTGCTGACTTGCCTATAACTGGTCAGTGGACGCAGAACCCGACCTGTTCAGGGCGATCGGCGACGCCACCCGACGCATCATCCTGGACGAGCTGATCGACCGCGACGGGCAGACGCTGTTCGAGATCTGCGGCCGGCTGACCATGAAGCACGGCCTGGCCTCGTCGCGCCAGGCCATCTCGCAGCACCTCGCGGTGCTCGAGCAGGCCGGCCTGGTGCGCACCCGGCGCCAGGGCCGGTTCAAGTTCCACCACATCGACACGAGCCCGCTGCGCTCGATCGCCGAGCGGTGGCCCATCGACCGAGAGGAACCGCACCCGTGATCCGCATCAATCTGACCAGCGTCTACGTCGACGACCAGGCCAAAGCGCTGGCCTTCTACACCGAAAAGCTGGGCTTCACCAAGAAGACCGACGTGCCCACCGGCGAGTACCGCTGGCTCACCGTGGTCTCCCCGGCCGCACCGGACGGCGTCGAGCTGCTCCTCGAGCCGGCCGGCCACCCGGCCGCGGCCGCGTTCAAGAAGGCGCTGGCCGCCGACGGCATCCCGTTCACCCAGTTCGCCGTCGACGACGTGCCCGCCGAGGTCGAGCGCCTCAAGGGGCTGGGTGTCGAGTTCACCCAGGACGCGACCGACATGGGTCCCGTGGTCACCGCCGTGTTCGACGACACCTGCGGCAACCTGATCCAGCTGGCCGCCATGAAGTAGTGACCGGACGCACGTGTGTCCTGCGCCCGATTCGTTGCGATCCCGCACCCGGCCGGACAAGGCTGGGTCCGAACGCGCGACACGGCAACCGGAAGGCAGGACATGCGGCCCAACTCTCGAGGCTGGGCGGTTTGGGCTGTCGGTCTTTCGGCATATGTCCTGGCCGTGCTGCACCGCACCTCGCTCGGGGTGGCCGGGCTCGACGCCCAGGACCGCTTCGGCATCGGGGCCGGCACGCTGGCCTCGTTCGCGGTGCTGCAGCTGCTGGTCTATGCGGCGCTCCAGGTGCCCGCCGGCGTGCTGCTCGACCGCTTCGGGTCGCTGCGCATGGTGGTGGCCGGCGCGCTGGTGATGGCCTCGGGGCAGGCGCTGATGGCGTTCTCCGAGGACGTGACCGGTGCGGTGATCGCCCGGGTGCTGGTCGGCGCGGGTGACGCGATGACCTTCATCAGCGTGCTGCGGCTGGTGCCGCAGTGGTTCCCGGCCCGGCGCGTGCCGGTGCTCACCCAGCTCACCGGCCTGGTCGGGCAGCTCGGCCAGATCATCAGCGCGGTCCCGCTCGCCTTCCTGCTCGCCGGGCCCGGCTGGTCGTCGGCATTCGTCGGCGCGGCGGCCGCGGGCGTGCTGGTCGCGGTGCTGGCCCTGCTGGCGCTGCGGGACTCCCCGGAGCGCCGGATCAGCTCGGGCCCGGCGATCACGCCGCGGCAGCTGGGCTTCGACCTCAAGCACGCGTGGCTGCACCCGGGCACCCGGCTGGGGCTGTGGACGCACTGGACCACGCAGTTCACCGGCACGGTGTTCGCGCTGATGTGGGGCTTCCCGTTCCTGATCGCCGGCGAGGGCCTGGCGCGCGGCACGGCGAGCGTGTTGCTGACGCTCTTCGTGCTGACCGGCATGGCCGCCGGGCCGGTGATCGGGGTGCTGGTGCAGCGGCATCCGCTGCGCCGGTCGTGGCTGGTGCTGGGCGTGGTGGTGGCCAACGCGCTGGGCTGGGGCCTGGTGCTGTCCTGGCCCGGTCCGGCGCCGCTGCCGGTGCTGGTGCTGCTCGTGCTGGCGCTGGGCCTGGGCGGGCCGGGTTCGATGATCGGCTTCGAGTTCGCCCGCACGTTCAACCCGCCGAGCCGGCTGGGCACCGCCACCGGCATCGTGAACGTCGGGGGCTTCACCGCGTCGCTGCTGACCATCATGCTGGTCGGGTTGATCCTCGACGCGCGCACCGGCGGCACCGCGGACTACGACCTGGCAGACTTCCGGATCGCGCTCGCCGTCCAATATGTGGTCGGTGCGATCGGTGTGATCGGCATCCTGCGCACCCGGCGGCTGGCCAGGCGAAAGATGGCCGAGGACGGGGTGGTCGTGCGTCCGATCCGCGAGATTCTGGCGGAACGCCGAGGTTTGGCGATTCGCCGCGCGGAGAAGGCAGAGGCTTCCGCCGTGTCCGAAACAGACGTGAACGAACCAAGTATGGGGCCGAGGAGGACATGACTGAGCACGCACCGGACCGTTTCTGGACCGGCATCGACATTCCGAAAACTCTGGCGGGCGCACTCGCCGCGGTCTGCGCGGCAGTGATCGGCTCGTTCCTGGGCGTGGCCGGCACCCTGGTCGGCGCGGCCGTGGCGAGCGTGATCGGCTCGGTCGGCACCGAGATCTACCACCGGTCGCTGCGCAAGGGCGCCGCGAAGTTGCAGGCCACGCTGGCGCCGACGTTCGTCAAGGCGCCGGCCGCGGTCGGCACCCCCGAGGTGGCCGCGGCGACCGAGGACGACTCGCCGTCGCACACCGTGCCGGAGGACGAACGCAAGGGAAAGCTGCGCTGGAGCCGCATCGGGCTCGCCGCCGCGGCCCTGTTCGTGCTCGCCATGGGCACGCTGACGGCGGTCGAGTTGATGGCCGGCAGGTCGGTGGCGTCGATGGTCGGCGGCGACTCGTCGGGCACGACGACGCTGAGCAGCGTCACCGACGGCGGCTCGAAGAGCGGCGACACGCCGGCGCCGGCGGTTTCCGAGACGCCGGCCGCGCCCGCCACCGAGGACGGTTCGGAGCCCGGGTCGACACCGAGTTCCGCGCCCACCGGCACGGACTCGGGCACGCCGACCGACTCACCGACGACCGATCCGGCCACCGAGACACCGACGACCGATCCGACGCCGGACTCCGGTTCGGACGAGCCGCCGGGTGACTCCGGCGGGGCGGCCGGCGACGGCGGTGGCGCGAGCGGCGGCGCGGCTGGCGAGGCGCCCGCGGGAGGGAGTGGCGATGCGGGGCAATGACGTGTTGCTGGAGGCGTTCGGGCGGCTGCCCGAGCTGGTCGAGACGGCGGTCGCCGGGCTGAGCCCGGAGGACCTGCGGCACGCGCCGGCCAAGGGCGCCAACACGATCGGCTGGCTGGTCTGGCACCTGACCCGGGTGCAGGACAGCCACGTCGCCGAGCTGCTCGGCGCCGAGCAGATCTACACCGAGGGTGGCTGGGCGCCGCGGTTCGGGCTCGAGGCCGGATCGACCGACACGGGGTACGGCCACGGCCCGGCCCAGGTGTCGGACGTGGCGCCGGAGAGCGCGCGGACGCTGATCGACTACTACGCGGCGGTGCACGAGCGCACGGTGGCCTACCTGGGCCGCCTGTCCGACGCCGACCTCGACGAGGTGGTCGACGAGGCCTGGGATCCGCCGGTCACCCTGGGCGTGCGCCTGGTCAGCGTCTATGACGACGACGCGCAGCACGCCGGGCAGGCCGCGTACATCCGGGGTCTGATCTCCTGAGACGACGAAAGGGCCCGCCACCTCTCGTGGCGGGCCCTTTTCGCGTCTGCGTCAGGTGGAGGACGGCTCGGTGAGCGGCAGCCGCACCATGAACCGGGTGTTGCCCGGCTCCGACGCGAGGGTGATGTCGCCGCCGTGCCGGTTGACCACGATGCGGTAGGAGATGTCCAGGCCGAGCCCGGTGCCCTCGCCGACCGCCTTGGTGGTGAAGAACGGCTCGAAGACCCGCTTCTTCAGCTCCTCCGGCACGCCCGGCCCGGAGTCCCCGATCGAGACGACGAGCCGCTCCTTCTCCTGATAGGTCTTCAGGGTGAGCGTGCCGACACCCTTCATGGCCTGCACCGCGTTGTCGATCAGGTTGGTCCACACCTGGTTGAGCTCGGCCGGATGCGCCGGGATCTGCGGCAGGCTGCGGTCGTAGTCCTTGACCACCTTCACGCCGTCGCCGATCTTGTGGGTGAGCATCACCAGCGTGCTGTCCAGCCCGCTGTGCACGTCGATCCACTGGTGCGCGGCCCGGTCCATCTGCGAGTACTGCTTGGCCGCGCCGACCAGGCTGGAGACCCGGCTGGTGGCGTCCTCGATGTCGGTCATCAGCTGCTCGGTCTCGAGCGCGTAGCCGAGCCAGTGCGCCGCCTGGTCGAGCAGCTTCGCGTCGCCGACCTTGCGCTCGATGTCGTTGAGGCAGTCGATGTCGAGCCCGGCCTGGGCGAAGACCGGCGCCAGGTCCCAGCCACCGGTGATGTTGTGCTCGTCCATCCACTCGCCGAGCTCGTCCTCGAGGTCGGAAGCCTGCATCGCGGTCAGCTGAGGCGCCTTCGCGGCCTTCTCGATGACCTCCTCCTGCAGCTCGACCAGCGCGTCGAGCCGGGCCGGGTCGACCTTGCCGTGCGCCAGCATGCCGAGCTTGTGGCGCATGCCGGCGACCCGCTGCCGCAGCACGCCGGTGGCCCGGGAGGCGGCCGCGGCCGGGTTGTTCAGCTCGTGCATCAGTCCGGCGGTGAGCGAGCCCAGCGCGGTCAGCCGCTGCCGTTCGCTGATCGCGGCCTGCGAGTTGCGCATGCCCATCGCGAGGCCCTCGAGCAGGTGGATCGCCATCGGGAACCACTCGCGGATCATCTGGCCGAAGTCCTGCGCCTCGAGGACGTAGAACTCACAGTCGTCCAGCGCCCGCATCGACCCCATGTATGCCCGCTGCAACCCGTCGTCGCGCAGGTAGGCCTGGGTCGCGCCCATGTAGACCCCGCGCTGCTCGGTGCGGTTGGTCTCCACCTGGTCCCCGCCGACGTTGCGGGTGAGCTGGATGGTGCCGCTGAGCAGGATGAAGAACTTCTCCGCCGGGTCGCCCTCGCGAAGGACGTATTTGCCCGCGGGGACCCGCATGGTGCAGCCGTGCTCGGCGATCCACTCGCGCTGCTCGTCGCTCAGCTTCTCGAAGAGGAAGAGGGACCGCAGCTCGTCCGGGGTGAGCTGGCCCGGTTCACAGGGTTCGAGAATGATCTCCTCGATGTCGGTCATTGCGCCTCCAGATAACGGTGCACGAGCGTGACGGCCATCGCTCCCTCGCCGACCGCCGAGGCCACCCGCTTCACCGAGTTGGCCCGGACGTCGCCGGCCGCGAAGATGCCGGGAACGCTGCACTCCAGGTAGAACGGATCGCGGTCCCGATCCCATCCCTTCGGGCGCGTGCCATTTGTCAAAAGATCCGGGCCGGTGTAAACGAAGCCCTTCTCGTCCCGCGCGACCGCGTCGCCGAGCCAGTCGGTGCGCGGCTCGGCGCCGATGAAGACGAACAGGTAGCCGCACTCGACGGTGGTGCTCATCCCATTCTTACCGTCGCAGATCGTGATCGCCTGGAGATGCCCCTCACCCTGCGCGCCGATCACCTCGCACCGGGTGCGCACGTGCACGTTCTCCCGGTTGTGGAGCTGCTGGATCAGGTAGTACGACATCGAGGCCTCGAGCGAGTCGCCGCGGACCAGCAGCGTCACGCTCTTCGCGAAGCGGGAGAAATACATCGCCGCCTGCCCGGCCGAGTTGGCGCCGCCGATGATGAAGACGTCGCTGCCCTCGCAGGCCGGGCCCTCGGAGGACGCCGAGCCGTAATAGATGCCGGAGCCGGTGAGCTCGGGCACCCCGTCGGCCACCAGCGGGCGGTAGGCGACGCCGGTGGCGAGCACGATCGAGTGGGCGGACACCTCGCCGCCGTCGGAGAGCGACAGGGTGCGGGCCGAGCCGTCCGTGCGCATCCCGATCACCTCCCGCGTGTTCAGCACCTCGGCCTCGAACCGGCCGACCTGCCGGCGGGCGCGGGTGGTGAGGTCGCCACCGGAGATGCCGTCCGGGAAGCCCAGATAGTTTTCGATGCGCGAGCTCTGCCCGGCCTGGCCGCCGACCGCCTGCCGCTCGACCAGCAGCGTCTTGAGGCCCTCGGAGGCGCCGTAGACCGCCGCGCCCAGCCCGGCCGGCCCGCCGCCGACGATGATCAGGTCGTAGAAGTCGCGGTCCGGCGCGGTGGACAGCCCGGCCGCCTCGGCCACCTCGGTGGTGCTCGGCTGGGCCATCGCCCGGCCGTCCGCGGTGACCACCAGCGGGATCGCCTCGGGACCGACCCCGGCGGCGTCGAGCAGGCGCCGGCCCTCGGGCTCGTCCGCGGAGAGCCACTTGTAGGGCACCAGGTTGCGGGTGAGGAAGTCGCGGAGCGCATATGACGGCTCGCTCCAGCGGTGGCCGACCACCCGGATGTCCTCGACCTCCCGGTCGCCGGTCGCCTGCCAGGCGTCCAGCAGCGCGTCGAGCACCGGATAGAGCTTCTCCTCCGGCGGGTCCCAGGGCTTCAGCAGGTAGTGGTCGACGTCGACCTGGTTGATCGCCGAGATCGCCGCGTCGGTGTCCGCATATGCGGTGAGCAGCGCCCGCCGCGCGTTGGGGAACAGGTCCATCGCCTGCTCGAGGAACTCGATGCCGTTCATCTGCGGCATCCGGTAGTCGGCCAGCATCACCGCGACCCGGCCGCCACGCAGCTTGAGCTCGCGCAGCGCGTCCAGGGCGTCCGAGGCCGCGGAGGCCCGGACGATGCGGTAGTTCTCGCCGTAGCGGCGGCGGAGGTCGCGAGCGATGGCGCGGGAGACGGAGGGGTCGTCGTCGACGGTCAGGATCGCGGGATGGCCCATGGGTGCAACCTTCAGCTGTGGGAGAACGTCGGGGCGTCCGGGACGGCGAACGCGACCTCGTCGACGTAACACCACCACCAGTTCTCGCCCGGCTCGAACGACTGCACGAGCGGGTGTTCGTCGTCGTGCGCGTGCTTGCTGGCGTGCTTGCCCGGCGAGGAGTCGCAGCAGCCGACGTGGCCGCAGGTCTCACAGAGCCGCAGGTGCACCCAGCGGCCACCGGCGGCGAGGCATTCCACGCAGCCGTCGCCGGACGGCGTGACGTCCTTGGCCTCGCTCAGGTGGGTGCAGGGCGAAGAGGTCATGAATCAGGTCCTTCCTAACTGTCCAGCAGGTCCGCGTACTCCGGGTGGCGCTCCAGATAGCTGGTGACGAACGGGCAGGTGACCCGGACCGGGGTGGCCCGGTTACGGGCGTCGTCCATGGCCGCGGACGCCAGCCGCCCGGCCAGGCCCCGGCCCTCGAAGGCCTGATCGATCTCGGTGTGCGCGAGCTCAACGATGCCACCGTGGCGGCGGTAGTGCAGCACCCCGGCGACCTCGCCGCCGAGCACGATCTCGTAGCGCTGCCGCTCGAAGCTGTCCACCACCGTCGCGTCGCCGGCGTCGCCCTGGCCGACCTGGGCGCTGCCCTCGACCCGCAGCTTGCGCCGGGCCCGCTCGTAGAACGATGTGCCGCCGAGCCGGATCACCTGGGCGGCCGCCGGGATCGGGATGATCTCGAGCTGGTCGCCGGCCGCCGCGTAGCCCTCGATGATGCCGTCCACCTCGACCGCCAGGCGGCCACTGGTGGGCAGCACGTCGAGCTCGAGCCGCTCGTCGAGGGAGAGCATCAGCGAGCGGTTGAAGGACGAGTGCGCGGCGGAGGCGCTGACGATCAGGCCCTCGACGTTCGGCGAGACGATCGGGCCGCCGGCCGAGAAGCTGTACGCCGTGGAGCCGGTCGGCGTGGCCACGATCACCGCGTCGGCCGCGTAGCTCACGAAGTTCTTGCCCTCGACCCCGATGCCGACCGCGGCCAGCCCGTCGCCGGGCACCCGGACCAGCGCGATGTCGTTGAACGCCGACACCTCCTTGCCGCCGGGCAGCACGGTGCGCACCGCCATCCGCGACTCGACGGTGAATTTGTGCTCGTCGATCGCGGAGAGCGCGCCCGGCAGGTCGGGCAGGTCGACCTCGGCGAGGAAGCCCAGCCGGCCCACGTTCACCCCGAGCACCACTGTCTTGCGACCCTCGACCAGCCGCATGGTGCGCAGCATCGTGCCGTCGCCACCCAGGCTGACCAGCAGCCCGGCGCGCTCGACCATCTGCTCGGAGGTGACCGCGATCGCGTCGCAGTCGATCCGGTTGATCTCGTCCTGCAGGCCCAGCACGGTCACGTCGCGCGATTTCGCCCAGGCCACGATCGCGTCGATCGCCGCGCCGCAGTCCCGCCTCGGGTGCAGCACCAGCCCGACCACCTTGACCATGCCCACGGCGCACACCCCTCATCCGCGACCCGTTTACCGGCGTCCACCCTTGCACGTCCGTGGCCGCTCCGGCGAACGTGCGCCGCCACCCACCCGTACGGTCCTCGGCGGTTGTTTCCGAGGGATTTCTTGACACGTTGTTAATAGATAGACAAACTCCGATCAGAGAGCGCTCTCCCTCATCCCCTGATCCGTAAGGACATCCCCATGGCCCGTACGTACAAGGCGATCCTGGTGGCGGCGGCAGCCGTCACGGCGGTCGGTCTCACTCCCCTGATCAGCTTCGCCGGCGAGAAGCCCGCCACCCCCGCGGCCCCGGCCGTCCGGCCGGCGCTCGGAATCGAGCCCGGCATGCTCGCCGCGATGCGCCGCGACCTCAAGCTCGACGACGACCAGGTGGCTCAGCGGCTGCGCACGGAGGCCGCCGCGCCGGTGGTCGAGAAGCGGCTGCGCGCCAAGCTGGGCGCCCAGTTCGGCGGCGCCTGGATCCCGGCCGGCAAGAGCCGGCTCACCGTCGCGGTCACCACCGAGGCGGCGGCCGCGGCGGCCCGGGTCGAGGGCGCCGACGCCACCGTGGTCAAGCGCGGCGAGTCCGACCTGGCCGCGGCCCGGAAGCGGATGGACCAGCGCGCCAAGTCGGCGTCCAAGGACGTCCGCGGCTGGTACGTGGACGTCGCCACGAACAGCGTCGTGGTGATGGCCAAGCCCGGCGCCGAGGCGGCGGCGAAGAAGTTCGCGGCGGACAGCGGCGCGGGCGCGGTCAAGGTCGTGACCGCCGAACAGCCGAAGACGATGTACGACACCCGCGGCGGCGACCAGTACGTGATCAACGGCAACACGCTCTGCTCGGTCGGCTTCGCGGTGGCCGGCGGCTTCGTCACGGCCGGGCACTGCGGCGGCACGGGCAGCCCGACGCTGGGCTACAACAACGTCGCGCAGGGCACGTTCGCCGGCTCGTCCTTCCCGGGCAACGACTACGCCTGGGTGCGCACGAACGCCAACTGGACCTCGCAGCCGTGGGTCAACAACTACGCCGGCGGCAACGTCACCGTGGCCGGGTCGGCGGACGCCGCCATCGGCTCGTCGATCTGCCGCTCCGGGCGTACCACGGGGTGGCGTTGTGGCACTCTGCTGGGCCGCAACGAGACCATCAACTACGCACAGGGCTCGGTCTCCGGCCTGAGCCGCAGCAACGCGTGCGCCGAGCCGGGCGACTCCGGCGGCTCCTGGATCACCGGCAACCAGGCGCAGGGCGTGACCTCCGGCGGCTCGGGCAACTGCACCTCGGGCGCCACGATGTGGTTCCAGCCGGTGAACGAGATCCTCGGCGTCTACGGCCTCTCGCTGACCACCACCGGCGGCGGTGGCTCCGGCCAGGCGGTGATCAGCAACTGGCACAACAAGTGCCTGGACGTGCCGAACGGCAACTTCTCGGACGGCGTCCGGGTGCAGATGTGGACCTGCAACGGCAGCGCCGCGCAGCGCTGGGAGTCGATCAACGGCACCCTGCGCACGTCGAACAACAAGTGCCTGGACGTGGCCTGGGGCTCGACCGCGCCGGGCGCCGTGGTGCAGATCGTCGGCTGCAGCGGCAACCCGGCCCAGCAGTGGGTGCACACCGCCGCCGGCGACCTGGTCAACCCGCAGGCGAACCGGTGCCTGGACATCGACGCCTGGAACGCGAACGACGGCGCCGTCATGATCATCTGGGACTGCACCGGCGGCGCGAACCAGAAGTGGCGCCGAGGCTAGGGAAAACTCTCCGAAGAAAAGCGTTATCGCAGGTCAGAATCTTTAACAAACTTTAATGATGTTCCGAAGGAACGGCGCTGGTCACTTTCTCATCGATGATCGTGACCATGCGCCGTTTCCGAACACTCCTCCTCTCCACCGCCGCGGTCGTCGCCGCGGCGGGCACCGTCTGGATCGCCCTGCCGGCCTCCGCCGCCGCGGCCACCGCCACGATCAGCAAGACCTCCGAGTGGGGTTCCGGCTGGCAGGGCGACGTCACGATCAACAACCAGGGCAGCGCCGCGATGAGCTCCTGGAAGGTCGAGTTCGACCTGCCCGCGGGCGGCACGATCGGCAGCTTCTGGGAGGCGGACATGACCGCCTCGGGGGCGCATCGGACGTTCACCAGCCGCGCCTGGAACGGCTCCGTGCCGGTCGGCGCGAAGGTGTCCTTCGGTTTCATCGCCTCCGGTGGCATGCCGATCAACTGCAAGCTGAACGGCGCATCCTGCACCGGCGGCGGCGTGGTCGCCCCGCCGCCGGCGACCGCTCCCACGACGGTGGCCCCCACGACGGCGCCTCCGGTGGAGAACCCGCCACCGCCCACCACGACGCCGCCGACCACGACGAAGCCGGCCGACAACCCGCCGCCGGCCGCGTCCAACCTGCTCCCGGTGACCGTGACCAACCGGACCGGGCGCAACGAGGCGGTCTTCCTCTATGTGCTCGGGGTCAACCTCGGCACCGGCAAGCTCGGCTACGTCGACGCGGGCGGCGGTTTCCACAACTGGACCGGCGGCCAGCCGGTGCCGGTGCCCGCGCCGGACGTGGCGATCCCCGGACCGGCCAACGGCGCCGGCACCACCATCAAGGTGCCGAAGGGGCTGTCCGGCCGGATGTACATGTCCTTCGGCCGCAAGCTGGACTTCCGGCTCAGCACCGACGGCCTGGTGCAGCCCGCGCCGTGGGCCGGTGGCGACCCCAACCGGGACATCCTCTTCGACTGGTCGGAGTTCACCCTCAACGACTCGGGGCTGTGGCTGAACAGCTCGCAGGTGGACATGTTCGCCGTGCCGCACGTGGTCAGCGTGCAGGGTGGCGACGGGCGCACGTCCAAGACCGGTGAGCTCAAGGCCGGCGGCCGGCAGCGGGTGATCGACGCGATCAAGGCCCAGCCCGGCTTCGACAGGACCATTCAAACCCGGTCCGACGGTACGGTGCTGCGCGTGCTCGCCCCCGGCAAGGCGGCGGACTCGGGCGGCTTCGACCCGGCGTACCTGGATCCCTACATCACGTCGGCCTGGAACGCGTACACGTCGAAGACGCTGACCGTGGTGCCCTTCGGTGATCGGCCGGACGTGCGCTTCGCCGGGCGCACCCAAGGGAATGTCATGAATTTCACCGACTCGACCGGGCGGACCGTGGCGTCCTTCACCAAGCCGAGCACGGCCAACGTGTGGGGCTGTGACGGCGCCCTGGGCGCCCCGAACGACCAGGTGGTCGGGCCGATCGCGCGGACTCTGTGCGCGGCCCTGCACCGGTCCACGCTGGGCACCATCGACACCCAGCCGGGGGGCACCGCGGCCGACTTCTACAAGGGGTCACTCACGAATCACTATTCGCGTTTGATTCACCAGAACATGGTCGACGGCAAGGCGTATGGATTCGCCTTCGACGACGTGCAGAACCAGGAGTCGCTCGTGCACTCCGGCGACCCGCGGGCGGCCGGCATCGAGCTCACGCCGTTCTAGAAAGTCCCCGCCAGAGCCCGGCGCGTCAACCGAATTTCCAACTTTCGGCCGGACGCGCCGGGTTCTTTACGTCCTCGCAATAATGCGTTTCCGCGGGCTGTGACGGGAAGCACGGAAATGCATTCCGGGGAATTGTCCTCCGCGCCCGGGGCTTGTCGTCAACTGTGCAAGACGACCACCAGCCTCGGATGGGGACCACCATGACCATCGCAGCGGACCGCACCGACATCGTCGCGCCGGGCACCCCCGGCGAGAGCATGTCGACGCGGCAGCGGCTGAAACTCGTGCTGGTGCTGGGCGCGCTGATCGCGATCGGGCCGCTCACCATCGACATGTACCTCCCTTCCCTGCCGGCCATCACCGGCGACCTCGGCGTCACCGCCGCGCAGGTGCAGCTCACGCTCACCGGCACGCTGGCCGGCCTGGCGCTCGGGCAACTGCTGATCGGCCCGCTCTCCGACGCCGTCGGCCGGCGGGCGCCACTGCTCGCCGGCGTGGGCGTGCACATCCTGGCCTCGGTGCTCTGCGTGATCGCGCCCAACCTGGCCACCCTCGGCACGCTGCGGGTGCTGCAGGGCCTGGGCGCCGCCGCGTCGATGGTGATCGGCATGGCGATCGTGCGGGACCTCTTCGAGGGGCTCGAGGCGGCGAAGCTGATCTCCCGGCTGATGCTGGTGATGGGCTCGGCGCCGATCCTCGCCCCGACGCTCGGCGGCATCGTGCTGAACTGGACGTCCTGGCGCGGCGTCTTCGTGGTGCTGGCGCTGATCGGCGTCGCGATCCTCGCCTTCGCGGCGCTGGCCCTGCCCGAGACGTTGCCGGTCGAGCGGCGGCGCAACGGCGGCGTGGTCGGCACCCTGCGCGACTACGGCAGGCTGTTCTCCGACCGGGCATACATCGGGCTGATCCTGGTCGCCGGGCTGGCGATGGCCGCCCTCTTCGCCTACGTGTCCGGTTCGTCGTTCGTCTTCCAGGGCGAGTACGGCCTGAGCGAGCAGCAGTTCGGCTTCGTCTTCGGGGCCGGCGCGGTCGGCCTGATCGCCGCCACCCAGGCGAACGTGCGGCTGCTGCGCCGCTGGTCGCCGTCGCAGATCCTCACCTCGGCGCTGGTCTTCGGCGCGGTGATGGGCGGCCTGCTGCTGCTCTTCGCGGCGACCGGCTTCGGCGGGATCGTCGGCATCCTGACGCCGCTGTGGCTGGTGCTGGTGGCCGCCGGGCTGGCGTTCCCCAATGCTCCGGCGCTCGCTCTCTCCCGGCACGGCGAGACGGCCGGCACCGCGGCGGCGCTGCTCGGCGCGGTGCAGTTCGGCGTCGGCGCGCTGGCCGCACCCCTGGTGGGGGTGCTCGGCACCGGCGCGATCGGGATGGCCGTGGTGATCGCCGGCGGCATGCTGGCCGCCAACGTCGTGCTCTTCCTGGTGGCCCGGCCCTGGCAGGTCGTGGCCGACGCCGACGTCGCGGTGGTCGCGGCGCACTGATCCGATAAGACCCCGCCGGCCCTCTTAGAGGGTCAGCGGGGACGGTTCGGTCTGACTTCGGTCGCCGAAGGCGCGGTAGCGGCGCAGCGCCCAGAACAGCCAGCCCAGGCTGACGATCGCCAGGATCGCGAAGACGATCAGTCCGGAGAACGTGTCCCACAGTGTGTGCAGGATGACCGCGCCCAGGAAGGTCAGGGCGAACTCCAGGAAGCGGCGCGCGGTCGGGGTGGCCAGCAACGCCCAGAGCGCGCCCGCGGTGAGCCCGGTCCAGGCGGTGTGCCCGGCCGGTGCGGTCAAGCCGCGGAGGAACAGGGTCTCCTCGACCTCGCCGATGTTGCCCTTGGAGGACAGCAGCGCGGTGAACGCGTAGCCCATCGTCTCCAGCGCGGCGAAGCCCATGCCGGCGGCCACCCCGATCACCAGCCCGTCCGACGGCACCCGGCGCTCGTGCCGGGCCAGCACGGTGAACAGCAGGATCACCGGGACGATGAGCTTGGCGGACTCCTCGATCAGCGCCACCAGCAGCATCGGCAGCGCGCCGAGCTTGTGCAGGGTGTCGTACTCCAGGGTGCCGGCCACCACGGTGCCGATCACGCCGCCGAAGAACGCCGACACCAGCAGCACCGAGGCGGGCACCTGCCAGCGGCCGGTGCGGGCCTGCGCGAAGGTCAGGAAGGTGAGCGGCATCACCGTGGCGCCGAGCAGGATCAGGGCCGGCACGAAGTTCGGATTCTGTGTGCTGACCAGCGTCCGCAGCACCAGGAAATAGAGAACCAGGCCGACGACGAGCACACCGAGCCACGCCCACCGGCGGTAACGATCTCGCATGCTCGGAGTTTTACGTATCCGCCGCGCGCACGCCAGGGATCATCTCTTTCCGCCGGCCGCGACGTAGACCGTGCGGGCCCGCTCCTCGATCGCCGGCGAGCCGCACTCGGCCGCGATCGCCAGGCCCTCACGCAGCACCCGCCGGGCCTGGGGCCGCCGCCGGGCCGCGTTCAGCGCGGCACCGAGGTCGACCAGCGCCTGGGCATATTCGAATCGTCGCTGCGAGCGCGTCAGGATGCGCACCGCCTCGTCCAGCGCGCCGATCCCCGGTCCGCCGGGCACCTTGCCCTCGATCCGCAACGCGCGACCGAGCGCGGACGCGGGCCCGGACCGGCGGGCGAGCAGCACCTCGGCGCCGACCAGCCGGGCGGCCGCCTCGTTCGCGCCGGTGGACGCCAGGATCGCCGCCGCCGCGGACCGCCACGGAAGCACGCCGGGCCGGTCGGACTGGCGGGCGGCGAGCCGCTCGCCGCAGGCGAAGAGGTCGGCCAGGGCCTCGCCGGGCCGGCCGGTCGCCGCATAGAGCCGGCCGCGGGCATAGCGCAGCGCCAGAGCGCCGTCCGGCAGGTCGCCGCGGAAGCCGATCAGCATGCGCTCGGCGCCGGACACGTCGCCGGTGTCCAATTTGGTGGCGATCCGCCGGGCACGGAGCAGGAGCGCGGTGTCGTCCAGCGGGTCGGCCGAGGCCAGCATGCGGCCGGCCAGTTCGCCGTCGCGTTCGGCCGCGGCGAGCGCGCCCATCCGGCGGCCCACCGAGGCGCGCAGCGAATAGGCGGCGGCCAGCGCGGGAGTGGCCCGCCAGCGGCCGGCGGCGTCGATCGCCACGCCGCAGTTGCGATAGGCCACGGCCAGCTCGTCGGCGTCCGCCCGGGCGGCCGTGGCGCGCAGGTAACGCGGCAGGTCGTCGGCGTCGGACGGGGGCGGGACCGGCGCGCGCAGACGCTCGTCACGGCGGGAAGTGAGGTTCCGGACGGGGTCCGCCAACCCCGCCAACCGGTCGTCACTGACGGTCATGAATCGTGTCTACCCGCTTCGGACACCGAATTACCATGCCGCGAGCCGGGAAATAGTGCGCCGAGACACCGAGAAGGGTGGAACTCCCCATCCGCCGTCCACTTCGACCGGTGCGATGGCCACTCGCAGATGCAGGGATCAAGGCCCTCGCGTCCTAGCAGATGCGGCCGTAAGCTGAGCCGGTGACGACCTATCGCATCGGCGAGGCCGCGGACCTGCTCGGGGTCAGCGCGGACACGCTGCGGCGCTGGGTCGACGCCGGCCGGCTCGGCGCGGTCCGCGACGACCACGGGCACCGCGTCGTCGACGGCGCCGGCCTGGCCGCCTTCGCGCGGTCCCTGGCCGACGAGCCCGATCAGGGCGCGAGCCGGTCGTCGGCGCGCAACCGGCTGCCCGGCATCGTCACCGCCATCGCGCGCGACCAGGTGATGGCCCAGGTGGACATTCAGGCGGGCCCGTTCCGGGTGGTGTCGCTGATGAGCCGCGAGGCGGTCGACGACCTCGGTCTCGAGGTGGGCTCGCGGGCGGTCGCGGTGATCAAGTCGACCACCGTCGTGGTGGAGCGAGGGGACGAGGCATGAGGGTTCGGATCGCGCTGGCCGCACTGCTGTTGCTGTCCGGGTGCGGCGGCAGCAGCGACAACACCTCGACCACCGGCAGCGGCGACACCGCACCCGGCGTGGAGACCTCGGGGGTGCCGGCCGGCACCTTGACGGTGCTGGCGGCGGCCTCGCTGACCGAGTCGTTCACCCGGATCGGCAAGGACTTCGAGGCGGCGAACCCGCACGTGTCGGTGACCTTCTCCTTCGGCGGCAGCTCGGGGCTGGCGACGCAGATCAACTCCGGCGCGCCGGCCGACGTGTTCGCCGCCGCCAGCCCGGCCACCATGAAGACGGTGACCGACGCGGGCGGCGCCGCGGGCACGCCGGTCACCTTCGCGAAGAACCAGCTCGTGATCGCCGTGCCGAAGGGCAACCCGAAAGGGCTGACCTCGCTGGCCGCGCTGTCCCGGCCGGGCGTCAAGGTGGCGCTGTGCGCCGCGCAGGTGCCGTGCGGGGCGGCCGCCGAGGAGGCCGGCGTGACCGTCGAGCCGGTGACCCTCGAGCAGGACGTCAAGGCGGCGCTGGCCAAGGTCAAGCTCGGCGAGGTGGACGCGGCGCTGGTCTACCGCACCGACGCGAAGGCGTCCGCCGCCGATGTCGACGGCGTGGAGTTCCCCGAATCCGCCGGTGCGACGAACGATTATCCGATCGTCGCCCTGAAGAGCGCGCCGAACGCGGCGGCGGCGAAGTTCTTCGTCGACTATGTCCGGTCCGAGCCCGCCCAGGCGGTGCTCGCCGAGGCCGGGTTCCAGAAGCCCTGAAACGGGCACCGCTCGCCCTCGCCCTGCCCGCCCTGCTCGGGCTGGCCTTCCTGGTGCTGCCACTGGCCGGGCTGCTGATCCGGGCGCCCTGGTCGACGCTGCCGCAGCGGCTGACCGAGCCCGGGGTGCTGGCCGCCCTGCGGCTGTCGCTGCTCACCGCCAGCCTGGCGACCGGGGTGTGCCTGCTGCTCGGCGTGCCGCTGGCCTGGGTGCTGGCGCGCAGCGAGCTGCCCGGCCGGCGGTTCGTCCGGGCGCTGGTGACCGTGCCGCTGGTGCTGCCGCCGGTGGTCGGCGGGGTGGCGCTGCTGCTGGTCTTCGGCCGCCGCGGGCTGGTCGGCGAGTGGCTGGACGCGACGTTCGGGCTGACGCTGCCGTTCACCACCGCCGGCGTGGTGCTGGCCGAGGCGTTCGTGGCGATGCCGTTCCTGGTGATCTCGGTGGAGGGCGCGCTGCGGGCGGCGGACTCCCGTTACGAGGAGGCGGCGGCGACGCTGGGGGCGGGACGCTGGACCGCGTTCCGCCGGGTGACGCTGCCGCTGATCGCGCCGGGGGTGGCGGCCGGTGCGGTGCTCTGCTGGGCGCGGGCGCTCGGTGAGTTCGGCGCCACCATCACGTTCGCCGGCAACTTCCCGGGCCGCACCCAGACCATGCCGCTGGCCGTCTATCTGGCGCTGGAACAGGATCTGGACGCGGCCATCGTGCTGAGCATCGTGCTGCTGGTCGTCTCCGTGGTGATCCTGGCGGCGCTGCGCGACCGGTGGCTGACCCCATGAGCCTGGACGCCAGAATCAAGGTGCGGCGGGCCGGCTTCACACTGGACATCGAGCTCACCGCCCGGCCCGGCGAGGTGGTCGCGCTGCTCGGCCCGAACGGCGCCGGCAAGACCACCGCGCTGCGGGCCATCGCCGGGCTGGTGCCGCTCGACGGCGGCCGCATCGAGCTGGACGGCGAACCGCTCGACGGCCGGCCGCCGGAGCAGCGGCGGATCGGCGTGGTGTTCCAGGACTACCTGCTCTTCCCACACCTGAGCGCGCTGGACAATGTCGCGTTCGGGCCGCGCTGCCGGGGTGTCGACAAGTCCGCCGCGCGGCGCACCGCGATGGACTGGCTGGGCCGGGTCGGGCTCGCGGAGCACGCGCGCAAGCGGCCGCGGCAGCTCTCCGGCGGGCAGGCGCAGCGGGTGGCGCTGGCCCGCGCGCTGGCCACCGAGCCGCGGTTGCTGCTGCTCGACGAGCCGCTCGCCGCCCTGGACGCGCGCACCCGGCTGGAGACCCGGGCGCACCTGCGCACCCGGCTGACCTCGCACCCGGGCGCGACGGTGCTGGTCACGCACGATCCGCTGGACGCGATGATGCTGGCCGACCGGCTGGTCATCGTCGAGGACGGGCGGGTGGTGCAGACCGGCGACGCGGCCGAGATCACCACCCGGCCGCGCACCGATTACGTCGCCCGGCTGGTCGGGCTCAACCTCTATCGCGGGGTGGCGGACGGGGCCTCCGTACGGGTCGGTGATGATTTCGCGGTGACCACCGCGGACCGTGGGCAGGGCGCGGTTTTCGTGGCGTTCCCACCGTCGGCGGTCGCGCTCTTCGTCGAGCGGCCGTCCGGCAGCCCGCGCAACACCTGGCCGGCTGAGGTGGCGTCGATCGCCCGGCACGGCGACAGTCTGCGGGTGGAGCTGACCGGACCGATCGCGGCCGCCGCCGATGTCACCCCGGCCGCGGCGGTCGAACTGGAACTGGCCCCAGGACGGCACGTTTGGGCAGCCCTGAAGGCTTCCGAAGCACACAGCTATCCCGCGTAGACTCACCGCGATCAATCCCACGCGGAAATGAGGCGCATGCGAGCCGGTCGGGTGGTGCTCTCCGCGCTGGTCGCGGGGATCCTCTTCGGGCCCACGCCGTCCTTCGCCGCCGAGCCGGTCGCGGCAACCGGCCCGCGCACCGTCACGCTGATCAGCGGCGACCGGCTGCTGGTCGCGAGCGACGGCCGATCCGCCGGGCGCGTTCCGGGCTCGGATCGCGACGGCGTCGCGCTGATCACCCAATACTCCGGCGGGCGGCTGCGGGTCATCCCGGCCGACGCGGTGCCGCTGCTCAACGCCGACCGGCTCGACCGGCGCCTGTTCGACGTCACCGGTCTGCTGGACGCGGGTTATGACGACTCCCGCGCCGACCTGCCGCTGATCGTGACCTTCGACGGCCGCGCCGAGGCGGGCGCGCTGGTCGCCGGGGCGCCGGCCCAGGACCTCCCCGCGGTCAACGGCTCCGGCGTACGCGTCACCCGCAGGCAAGCCGCGAGCCTCTGGTCCGGGCTGACCGGCGGCGGCCTCGGCACCGCCTATCGCAAGGTGTGGCTGGACGGCGTCGCCCGGCCCGGCAACGACGTCAGCGTGCCGCTCGTCGGGGCGCCCGCGGCCTGGGCGGCCGGCCTGACCGGCGGCGCGATCGACGTGGCGGTGCTGGACACCGGCGTGGACGCCGATCATCCCGACCTGGCCGGCGTGATCGCCGAGACGGCCGACTTCACCGGCGCCGGCGACGGCGTGGACCGGGCCGGGCACGGCACCGCGGTCGCCTCGATCATCGCCGGCTCGGGCGCCGCGTCCGGCGGGCGATACCGGGGGATGGCGCCGGACGTCCGGCTCTACAGCGCGAAGGTGTGCGAGTCCGCCACCGCCTGCGCGGAATCCTCGATCCTGCAGGGCATGCGGTGGGCCGCGCAGGACAAGGGCGCCAAAGTGGTCAACCTCAGCGCCGGCGAGACCGACACCCCCGGCGACGACCTGCTCGAGCAGGCGGTGCAGCGGCTCACCGACGAGTTCGGCACGCTTTTCGTGGTGGCCGCGGGCAACCAGAGCGACCGGGTGTGGTCGCCGGCCTCCGCGCCGGCGGCGCTCGCGGTCGGCGCCAGCACCGAGGACGACACCGTGGCCGGCTTCTCCGATCCCGGCGACGACGCGCTGAAGCCGGACATCATGGCGCCCGGGGTGGACATCACCGGGGCCCGGTCCGGCGACTCCGCGAGCGGCAATGGGGCATACGCGACACGGTCCGGCACCTCGATGGCGGCGCCGCATGTGGCCGGGGCCGCCGCCCTGCTCGCACAGCAGCATCCGGGCTGGACGCCGGCCGAGATCAAGGCCGCGCTGATGACCGCGGCGACGCCGCTCGACGGGGTCGCCGCCGGGCGGCTGGACGTGGCCAAGGCGATCAGCACCGCGGTCACCGCCGCGCCGGGCGGCCTAGACATCGGCGAGGGCAGCCGCACCATCACCTATCGCAACACCGGCAGCGCCGAGCTGACGCTGAGCCTCGACCTCGAGACCGGCGCGCCGGCCGGCACCTTCGAACTGGCCGCCACCACGCTCACCGTGCCCGCGCGCGGCGAGGCGGGCGTGCAGGTGTCCGGGTTCGCCGGGGACGAGCGGTTCACCGGCACGGTCGTCGCGGCCTCCGGCGAGACGGTGCTGCGCACGCCGATCGCGGTGGCCGCGCAGACGTTCGCGGTGTCGGTGACATATCTCGACCGGGCCGGCGCCACGACGGTGAACGCGTTCGGCGCGTTCTACGGCGACGACGGCGTGCACGGCGTCGGCGAGCGGCTGCCGCGCGGCGTCTACACGCTCGACGCCAAGGTGCTGGCCGAGGGCGGCGGGGTCACGCTGCTCAACCAGGCGGCGCTGGTGGTGGACCGGGATCTGGCCGTGGTGCTGGACGCGCGGCTCGCCAGGCCGATCGTCGTCGGCGCGCCGGCCGGGACGCGGGCGGTTTACGGATCGATCGGGTTCCGGCGTGGGGAGAGCACGGGCGGGGTGCAGGACGACACGCTCGACGGGATGACGTCGGCGCGGATCGGCGGCGGGGGGCTGCGGACCGATGTCGCCGCCTCCTGGTCGGCCGGGTCGCTGTACTCGGCCGCCTGGTCGCTGCCGGAGTTCGTGACCGGCTTCGCGCGTACGCCGAAGGCTTTTGTCCCGGTCGTCGCCTCTTTCGCCGGGAGCGGGACCGCGATGATGGTGCGGCCGCACGAGGGTGGCTGGGGCTACCCGTCGGTGTTCGAGCTGCCCGCGAAACGCACCGATCATCTGCTGGCGGAGGCGCGCTGGGGTGGTGAATTGCGCACCGGGGACACCACGCTGACGGCTCCCCTCGCGCCGGCCGCCCGCGCCGAGACGTGGAACGAACCGGTGCGGGGCCCGGCGTTCGCGCCCGGACACGAGATCAGCCGCACCGGCGACCGGATCGACGCGAACCCGGTGTGGCGCTCGGACAGCAGCGGGCACGGCTCGCCCGCGACCGGTGACACCGCCGTTTCGCGCACCGGCATCATGCACGTGCTCGGCGCGGATCGCACCGAATGGACCTTCCGGTCGGCGCGCACCGCCCGCAAGACGCTGTTGCCGCTGCCGGTGGTGCGGTTCACGCCGGGCGCGGAGGGCACGCTCGGCTTCACCGTGCAGCATCAGGCCGGTGGCGGGGTCACCGCGTTCGGGCTCGACGTGTCATATGACGACGGGCGCACCTGGCAGCGGCCGTTCTACACGCGCATCGGCGATCGCGGTGTCGCGGTGCTGCGTCCGCCCGCGGGCGGTTGGATTTCGCTGCGCGCCACCGCGACCAACGGCGCCGGGAACTCGGTGCGGCAAACCCTGATCCGGGCGTACGCCGCGGGATAGCGTGATCGGGATGGACGCTCTCGAGCTCGCCGACTACCGCGCCGCCGTCGCCCGCATCTATCTGGACGACACCGACCTGGCCGGCTTCCGCGCCGCCCGGGACGAGCTGTTCCGCGACCACCCGCAGTCCCCGATCCCCCGCGACGGCGCCTTCGCCGGACTGCGTTACTTCCCGTCCGATCCGGCCGCCGTGGTCACCGCGGCGCTGACCCCGGCCGACGGCGAGATCGACATCGACACCGGCGGGCCGGACGGGGTGTGCCACTACCGGCGGATCGGCGTGCTGGACACACCCCTCGGCGAGCTGTCGTTGTGGTGGCTCTCGGCCTATGGCGGCGGACTGTTCCTGCCGGTGCGCGACGCGACGTGCGGGCCCCTGACCTATGGCGGCGGTCGCTATCTCACCGACACGGTCAAGGGCACGCACGGTCGCGGGGTGGTGCCGCTGGGCGGCGGCGAGGTGCGGTTGGACTTCAACTACCTCTACAACCCGAGTTGCGCGTACGACGACCAGTGGCTGTGCCCGCTGGCGCCGCCGGAGAACACGGTCACCGCGGAGATCCGGGCGGGGGAACTGAAGTATCACTGAGCGGCGTGATCAGGTCTTCCTCAGCGCGCCGCAGGGCCCGCTCGTCGGCCTGGGGACGCAGGCCGGGCTGCCGGTAGCCGACCACGCCGTCGACGGTGTTCGGGTCGATCACCCGCTGGCCGGCCGGCCCGGACCCGTTGTGCCGCGCCCGGGCGGCGTCGATGATCCGTTCACCGGCCGCGACCTGGTGACCGGCCCTGGTGCGCCACGTGGCCGCGGCACGGCGGCCTTCCCGGGTCGCGGTCTCGATTCGCGGGTCGAGGCGGTCGGCCCGCTCCAGCAGGCGGCTCCGGCGGACGGCCGGCCGCCGGACCGCCTTGCCGAGCGCGTCGAGCCGGGCGGTCGACTCCGAACCGTCGATGGCGTGCACCGCCACCACCGCGGTGTTGGACAGGATCGAGAGCACGGCGAGCGTGACCGCGATGACGACCGCGTCGCCGCCGTGGTCCGGACCCAGCGCCTGCAGCACCTCGGCGCGCATCCGGACGAACATCAGCGTCGCGAGGACCAGGACGACGAGCCCGGAGAGCCCGATGACGACCTTGGTCACCAGGTCGAACTCGTGCAGATCGATGGTGCCGTCGTCGTTCTTGTACGCGTTCATCATCCGCCCGGTCAGCGTGAAGCAGCCGAACCCGATGACGGTCACCGCCCCGGCGAGCATCAACGCGAACAGCAGGCTCGCCGACCACGGCCGCGACCAGTCGACGTTGGTGACACCGGCGAAGAAGTAACTCAGCAGCGCCGCGTCGAACACCAGGACGACCGCCGGCAGCAGCCGCAGCAGCCTCGACTGGCGGTGATGCTTGCGCGATCCCTCCTGCTCCTCGTGGGCGATCTCGGCGCGCAGCGCGTCCAGGTCGGTCCGTGCCTGGGCGGCGGTCGCCACCCCGCCGACCGGGTGGCTGACCAGCTTCTCCTCGCTGCGCAGCGCCATCAGACGCAGTGTCTGCTGGCGGGCCCGCAGGGTGTCGTTGCGGGCGGCCCGCCCGTTCAACCGGCGCGAGCCGCGGGCCAGCACGCGGTCGCCGGCGGACTTGCCGATGCCGCCGACCAGGATCTCGCCGTGGCTGGCGGTGTCCGGGCCGGGGGTGGCGCCGTTCAGGCCGCGCTCGCTGACCAGCATCCGCATCGCCGCCCGGTTCGGGCCGCGCCGGCTGCGCAGGATCCGGTTCAGGAACCTCTCCAGTCCAGCCGTGTTCCGGTGGTGGACGACGCGCTCGTGGTTGCGGGCCTGGCCCGCCTTCTTGTTGTCCGGGGTGCTCAACATGTCTGTTTCCTCTCCGCTTTCAGGGATGGGTGACCACGACGACGCGGCGCAGCCGGGCGCATTTCGCCGGGTCGAGGCGGCCGTCGGTGAATCCGGCGTCCGGCGGGTCGCCGTCGGTGCCGAGTCCGGCCGGCGGATCGATCTGCCCGCCGGGCACGCCCAGGATCACCAGCAGGGCGACGACCGACTCCGCGCGCCGCAACGACAGCCGGCGGTTGTAGTCCGGGGTGCCGCCGTCGGGCGAGGCGTGGCCGGTGACGGTGACCCGCTCACGGTTGGCCGCGATCTGCCGGGCGAGCGGCGCCAGGGCGTCGCGCGCCGCCGGTTCCGGGGTGGCGCTGTCGAACGCGAACAGCGCGTCCGCGGGCAGCGAGGTGGTGGTCTCGCCGCTCGGCCCGCGGACGCTCTCGATCTGCGGGATTCCGATGAGCGGCACGGGGACCGTGCTGCGCGACGGCCGCATCTCCCGCGGCTCCTCGTTCACGGTGCAGGAGGCGGCGCCCGCCGCCGAGCAGATCGCGGTCCAGTACGCGGCCAGCGTGCGCCGCTGCGGGGTGGGCAGCTGAGGTTGCGGGTCGGCGGTCGTGCCGAGCCCGGTGAACACCACGTCCCAGCCGGTCAGCACGGGCAGCAGATCGCGGCTCTCGAGGCCCTGCGCCACGGCCGTCGGGTCGGCACCCCACTGCACCTGCCGCAGATCCATACCGCCGGCCACCGACAGACCGGACGAGACGACGAGCAAGGTGCCCGGCCGGTCCGCCGCCCGGACCGCCGCGCTGATCGCCTCGAGCAGGTCGAACGTGCCGGTCGCGGCCTGCCCGGCGAGCGCGGCCCGCACCGCGCCGAGGTTCGCGTCGATCAGGGTGGCGCGGCGGGGGCCGTTCTCGACCTGGCCGTTGGAACGGCGCGGGGTCAGCGGTAACCGGCTCGCCGTGCCGTCGGTGGCGACCAGGAGGACCTCGCCGTAGTCGGTGTCCGCGTCGCCGCGGAGTCGTCGGAGGTCGGCGGTGCCGAGGGCGGGCTCGGGCTCGTTCGCCGTCGCCGTGGCCACCAGGACCAGCGGGCGGCCGGAGGGGGTGGGGTCGGCGCCGCAGCCGGCGAGCACGAGGGCCAGGAGGATCGCGGCGAGCAGGAGTGGGAACTTCTGAGGGGTCCGTCCGGTAGTCATGCCTTATTGAGCCGTTACCACTCGCGTAACATCAATTGACCAATTGATGCACCAGCCTTATCAGTGGCACCGCGGTATCACGGAACGTGTATCGGTTCTATCAGTGGACCGGCACTATCACCCGTCGACCGTTTGCGGAGGCACCCCCTGCGAAAATATGATCGGGCCATGCCTCTCGAGAACAACATCCTCGCCGACCCGGATGCCCGCCTGCTCGACATCGGCAGCGGCGGTCAATTCCACCCGCGCTTCGACTATATCGACCTCTTCCCCATCGACCTAGTGCCGACCGAATACTGGAACCGCTACCACCGGCTCGACATCGTGAACGCGCTGCCCGAACAAGTCGACGGGCTCGGCACCTTCGATCTCGTGCGCATGCAGCACACGTTCGAGCATTGGAATTTCGAGGACGGGCAGCGCGCGTTGATCAATTGTGCACGGCTGCTCGACCGTGGCGGCCTGCTGCTGATCTCGGTGCCGGACCTCGCCGTGCACGTGCGGCGCTACCTCCACGACAGCTACCTGAGCCACCCCGAGTACCGGGACTGGGCCTGGCAGCGCATCCCGAAGGACGCCCCGGCCAGCGCCTACTTCTCGGTCTTCACCCACAGCATGACCTACGAGCCGCACAAGTGGTGCTACGACTACGCGGGGCTGGCCTACCAGATCGAGCGCTCGGGATTCTTCACGAACGTCCGGCGTCTCGACCTCGGCGACGGGCTGGCGAGTGTGCCGTTCACCCACAATCGGCCCGAAGAGGACGTGTGCGTGCTCGCCGAAAGGGCCTGACCGGCCCTGTATCAGTGCCGGTATACACCGCCTACCATCGCGCTTCTACTTCCGCCGATTGAGGGATGCGCGTATCGTCGCGGCATGAGCCGCGATAACAGCGCGCAGCACCGGCGATTCGCAGAGAAGTTGAATGCGTTCCTCGAGCAACAAAAGTTGAGTCGGCGCGAGCTCGCGACACGAATGAATCTTGCCCTGGCGACCATTCACCACTGGGCTCAGGGCAAGAGCGTGCCGTCACCGGAAACCGCCTTCCGGTTGGCCGGCGTGCTCAATCTGGCGCCGGTGCGGGTTCTCGATTGGGCGGGCTATGTCCCAGGGATTGCAGACTTGATTCTCTATATCGAACAACTCCAAGGCCATCTGGACGTGCACGAGAAGGCTCGCCTGAACGTCCCGGTGGGCGGGGTTCGTGGCGTCGGTCACCTGACCCACGCGCTGGCCGCCGGCGGAAACTACTCCTTCCGGATCGTGCCCTGGTTGCGCGGCCGCGAACACCGCCGGCACTACGGCGACTGGACGGTCATCGAGGGCGGCCCCGGGCCCCTGACCCGAGAGGTGATCGAGAACGAGACGAAGCAGGCGTTCGTCTACACGTCGTCCTACTGGAACCGGCAGGAGGACTGGGACCACTACCTCAATCCGCCGGAGCGGGAACTGGTGATCTGCACCCCGCGGTTCGTCGACCTCCGGCGCGGCTCCGGGCTGCCGGCCGCGGGGGCGCCGCGATCCATCGTCGTGGTCGGGCAGCACTGGTGCGGACACGCCGAGACCGGCCGCTTCCTGGCCGAGGCGCTGAACTACGACTTCGCGTCGGCCGGCACCGTCGCCGCCTCGCTCTACGGCACGCTTCCCCACGAGTTCGGTGGCGTGCGGCGCGAACTGGAATGGATCCGCGACCGGCAGGAGGTCGCGCGCACCTACACCCTCGACGCCGAGCTGGGGCGCCCCCGCGTCTGGTCGGCGAACATCTGGGAGGACGTCGACTCCCTCTGCATCGCGCTCGGTCAGCCCCGCCTGCCGTACGTGATCTATCTGCGCCCCACCGATGCCACGATCGAGTTCGCGGCCGCGATGCGCATCCACTGTGGGCACACCGACCTGCCCAGCGCGGAGAAGGAGGCGATCCGGATCCGCGAGACCCGAGCACTGGTGGAGGAGACATTGGCGAAGGCCGACCCCGGCCGATACCTGATCCAGGACGTGGACTGCCCGGACGACCTGGGCCCCTGGACCGACGGCCGTCCGCCCTATGGTGCCGACGAATGGTTCGACACCTATGCCCGCACGGCGATCACGGTGCTCCGCAAGATCGTCGACCCCGCCGTCGACGTCCGGCCGGCGCTGGAAAGAGCATGCCTGTGACGGCGGAGAACCTGGTCATCGGCTGGTATGTGCACAGCCAGGGATTCGGGCACGGCACGCGGTTCGCCGCGGTCGGCGAGCGGATCCGGGAACGGTACCCGTCCGTCACGGTCGTGGGCCTCGGCAGCCTGCGCCCGGCGGCCTGGCGGCACGACTGGATCGACCTGCCGCGAGACGACGTGCCCATGCCCACCGAGGAGGACGACCCGCGGGCCGCCGGCGCCCTGCACTTCGCGCCGTTGCGGCACGACGGGTTCCAGGCCCGCAACGTGATCACCGCCGACTGGCTGCGGTCCGCCGGGTGCAGGCTGTTCGTGGTCGACGTCTCCGTCGAGATGCTGCTGCTCGGCCGGCTGTGCTCGGTGCCGACGGTCACGGTGGGCATGCGGGGCGCCCGGGAGGACCGGCCGCACAGCCTCGGGTTCGACGTCGCGAGCGCGATCCTGGCGCCGTGGCCGGCCGCGACGCAGCAGCCCGGCCCGGACCGCTGGCTGGAGAAGACCGTCGCGGTCGGCGCTTTCTCCCGCTTCGACGAGCGGATCCGCGATCTCGCCGAGCCGGCCACCGGTGACCGCGTCATTCTGCTGGCGCTCGGCTTCGGCGGGCACGACATCTCGTCCGCGGACGTCGCCGCGGCGATCGCCGCGACACCCACCTGGCGCTGGCACATCGTGGGCAGCGACACCGATCCGTCGGGCACCCCCTGGCCGGCGACCGCCACCGTGCACGGGCGCCAGGCCGATCCGTGGCAGCTGCTCATCGACGCCGACGTGGTGGTCGGGCCGTGCGGCGACGGGACGGTCGGCGAGGTCGCGGCGGCCCGCAGGCCGTTCATCGCGCTGCCGCAGGAGCGGCCGCACGACGAGCAGGTGGCGCAGGCGAGGGTGCTGCAGGAGCACGACCTGGCCGAGGTGGCGTGGAGCTGGCCCGATGCCGGCGACTGGCCGGTGCTCGTGGAGCGCGCGCTGAAACGGGAGGGCAGTCGCTGGCGCTGGTTCAACGACGGCCAGGGAGCGGTCCGAGCCGCACGCGCCCTGGTCGAGCTGGCGGCCCGCTGAGCTCAGCCCGGCTCCGGACGCCACGGGTCAGCCGCGGCCACCAGCCCGGGACAGCACGGCGATAGGCGCTGTGTTCGGCCAGACCGCCACGGCGGTGGCGAGGGCGGCGGACGCCACCGCGGCCAGTGTCGCGGGCGGGAACACGGTCAGGATGAACTCGGCCAGCTGCACGTCCTTCGCCGTGCCGATCTGGACGGCGAACAGCACCACGAAGGCCGCGTAGCCGGCCGCCACCGCGACCATGACAGAGCCGACCAGCTCGGCGATCGCCCGGCGGCCGCGGTCGTGGCGACGGTGGCGCCGGAGCACGGCCGATGCCGCCAGGACGCCCAGCGCGGCGCCGATGACCAGCCCGAGCACGGCCAGCACGGCGGCCATGGTGCTCGGGGCCTTGGCGACCACGACGTGCACGCGGTCGCCCGCGTATTGCGGATCGACCGTCAGCCCGTCGCGGGTGTGCCCCCCGGCCCGGGCCGGTCCGGCGGGCAGGTCGACGGTCACCGTCGTCACGTCGGTGTGGTCCGGCGGCGACTCGTAGGACACGACGCCCGGCCCGCCGGGTTCCGGGCACCACGGGGTGCACCGCACGGTCGGGCCGGTGCGGGTGGCCGGCGCGGCCCCGACCAGCGATTCGGCGGCCGCCACCGCGACGCTCTGCGCCGGCGGACCGGGATAGCCACTGACCCGGACGGCCAGGGCCGAACCCGCGAGGCCGGCCAGCACCGCGGCCGCCCCGATGACTGCCCATCCCGCCGTTTTCATGCCGGTCAGGATGCCACTTCGGCGGGCGGCGGGCTGTGCCACTCACCGGCCAGGATCGCCCACACCTGGGTGTCGTGCCGGACGCCCTGATAGAGGTACTCCTCGCGCAGGCGGCCCTCCAGCCACATGCCGAGCCGGCGCGCGACCGCCTGGCTGGCGGCGTTGTCGGTGCGGCACTTCCACTCGACGCGGTGCAGGCCGCGCTCGGCGAAGGCCCAGTCGAGCAGCTTGCCGATGGCCAGCGTGACCAGGCCGCGGCCGGTGCCGGCCGGTTCCATCCAGCAGCCCGCCTCGGCCACCCCGCGCTCGGCGTCGAAGGACACGAACAGCACGCCGCCGACCAGGGTGTCGTTCAGCCAGATGCCGAAGATCCGGCCGTTGTCGCGGGCCTGCAGATCGGCGTAGCGCTGGAGCTGCACCCGCGCCGACTCCAGGTCGGTGGCGCGGGCCGCCCACGGGATCCAGGGGTCGACCAGCTCCCGCGCCCGGTCGATGTGCGCCAGGTACTCCTCGGCCTGCCACGGTTCGAGGGGGCGCAACTGCGCCCCCTCGGCCAGATCGATCGCATACACAAGCCGGAGCCTAGCCCGGCGTCGGCCTCAGGAAGTCGAGGTTGAAGCCACCGGTATTTGTGCACCGTCAGAAACGGGACAGCGCATTGACCGCCGTCTGTGTTTGGCTGCTGACGGATCTTCACGGGGGAGGTACCAATCATGGGGTATTCCCATGCCTTGAAGCGGGCCCGATGGCTCGCCGTCGTCTGCGCTTTCCTGCTCACGCTCACCTTCGCGCCGCCCGCGGGCCGGGTCGCCCGCGCCGCCGAGCCGGGTGACGTCCCGACCGTCACGGCCGGGCAGGGGCCACAGCAACGACCCGCGCCGGCCGGCGCCGCGCCGGACCGGGCCGTGGCCGACAACGCCCGGCCGCCGGTGGTGCCGCTCGGTGTCGGCGCCGGCGGCGCCGCCGAGAAGGTGTCCAAGTCACAGCTCGACCGGGCCGCCCGGGCCGCGCCCGGCGACGTCTTCACCGACCTGCTGCTGCGGCCGGGCTTCGCGCTCGGCGACACCTCACTGGTTGCCTACTTCAACGTGGCGGACGAGTCGTTCGCGCAGTGGCGGGTCGATCTCTTCGACGCCACCACGGGCACCCGCCAGGAATCCACCACACTGTCCAAGGACGACCTGGCGGCCGGCGTCTGCAACTTCCCGCGCAAATACTGCCGGTCGTTCGGCGCCGCGCAGGGCTGGACGCTGGACGCCGGCCGGGAATACTTCATCACGATCACCGCGCTGTTCGCGGACGGCACGGAGACGCCCTCGGCGCCGTCCCCCAAGGCCTCCCCGCGCAACGTGATCAACCCGCCGGACATCCCGGCCCGGCAGGCGGCCGGCTGCGGTTGCAGCGGCGCGCTCGGCATGACCGACGCCAGTCAGGCGATCCGGGCGCTGGGCGTGAACACCGGCACCGGCGCGTTCACCCGCACCGAGCAGGACCTGTCGATGGCCTCGTTCGGGGTGCCGTTCGCCTCGACCCGGGCCTACTCGTCGCTGAACGCCGGCCCGTCCTCGTTCGGCGCGGGCTGGGCCTGGGTCTACGACATGCGCGTGACCGCGGCGGAGGGCGGCGCGGTGGTCCGCGCCGAGGACGGCTCCGAGGCGCTCTACACGCTGACCGACGGCGCCTACCAGCGGCCCGCCGGGGTGCGGTCCAACCTGCGCCGCGCCGGCGCCGGCTGGGAGCTGGTCACCCCGCACAACATCGTGTTCGCGTTCGACGCGCAGGGCCGGCTCAGCTCGATCCTCAATCCGCGGCAGGTCGGGCTGCGGCTGGCCTACGCCACCGACGCGATCACCCTCACCGACGCCTCCGGACGCACTGTGTCGGTCAAGGTCGAGGGCGGCCTGATCCGCTGGATCCAGCTGCCGGACCAGCGCAAGGTCTCGTACGAATACACGAACGGCCTGCTCACCAAGGTGCGCGACGCCCGGGGTGAGGACTGGAAGTACCGCTACGACACCGCCGGTCGCCTCACCCAGGTGATCGACCCGCTGGTCAAGACCACCCTGACGAACGAGTACGACCCGGCCACCGGCCGCATCGCCAAGCAGACCGACGCGCTCGGCAAGGCCACCACGTTCCTCTGGCGGGCCGACCGGCAGGAGTCCGAGACCACCGACGCCGACGGCGTCAAGGTGTGGGACGGCTACAAGGGCAACGTGCTGCTCTATTCGCAGCGCGGCAACGGCGACAGCAACAACCACCGGTACGACGGCACACTGAACCGCAACCTGGTGGTGAACGGCAACCAGAACCAGCACGAGTCGAAGTACGACGCGGCCGGCAACCTGGTCGAGCAGTGGGCGCCGGACAAGCGGTTCAGCGAGAAGACCAAGTACGACGCCCGGAACAACCCGACCACCCGCACCGACGCCGACGGCAACGAGTGGATCGACACGTACAACGAGTTCGACGAGCTGGTCGAGAGCGTCGACGCCGAGAAGCACAAGATCACGTACGCGTACGACACGCGCGGCCTCCCGCTGACCGTGACCGACCAGCGCGGCAAGGTCACCACCTTCGAGTCCATCCCGGACGGACGGCTCAACGCGGGACTGCGCAACGCGACCGTCTCACCGGAGGGCCGGCGCACCGAGTACGGCTACGACAAGACCGGCCGGGGTGTCTCGTTCACCGACCCGCGCGCGTTCGCGCCGGGCGCCCGCCGGTCGGACTTCACCACGGTGAGCACGTACGACGAGCAGGACCGCGTGGTCGCCATGCAGGAGCCGGGCAAGCGCAACGCGTCGAGGTCCGAGTTCGACAAGGTCGGCCGGCTGCAGAGCACCAAGACTCCGGAGGGCGTCGGCACCACGTACGCCTATCTGGACAACGGCGCGATCAAGGCGGTGTTCGAGGAGCGGCGCACCACGCGGTACACGTACACGGATGCCGGGCGCCGGTCC
Organism: Actinoplanes sp. NPDC051388; assembly: GCF_055586225.1. NCBI lineage: Bacteria > Bacillati > Actinomycetota > Actinomycetes > Micromonosporales > Micromonosporaceae > Actinoplanes > Actinoplanes sp. NPDC051388. The sequence goes on from NZ_JBVJIP010000016.1 coordinate 59,524, forward strand.
ACCGTGGCGATCGACATGCAGCACGAGGCCGACCTGATCACCAGCTGGGCCTACAACGCCAAGGGGCTGGTGCAGTCGGTCACCTCGCCGCGGGGCAACCTGCCGGGGGCGAACAAGGCCGACTTCACCACGACGTACGTGTACGACAAGAACGACAACCCGATCCAGATCCGGCGGCCCTATCCGAACGGGCAGGTGGTCACCAAGGACATCAAGGTCGACGACCTGGACCGCACCACCGAGACGAAGGACGAGCTCGGCAAGACCTCGTCCTTCGAGCGCGGCAACATGGGCCAGGTCAGGTCCACCACGGACAGTCTGGGCCGGAACACGTCGCTGGAATACGACCGCAACGGTCAGCAGACCGGCATCAAGGACGCCGGCGGCGCGCAGACGAAGACGGAGTACGACGCGGCCGGCAACAAGATCAAGGAGATCTCCCCGACCGGCGGCGTGACCACCTTCGCGTACACCGACGACGGCCTGCTCTCCGCGGTCACCGAGCCGCGCGGCAACGTCGACGGCGCCGACCGCGAGCGCTACACCACGCACTACGAGTACGACCTCGCGGGCAACATGGTGCGCAGCATCGACCCGCTGGACCACGTCACCACGACGAAGTTCGACGCGGTGAACCGGGCGGTGTCCACCACCGACGCCAAGGGGCACACCACCCACCTCACCTACAACGAGGACAACCAGGCGGTCACCGTCACCGCGCCGGACGCGCGCCATGACGACGACGACCCGGAGGAAGACTCCACGCTGTACGAGTACGGCGAGGACGGCTCGCTGGCCTCGGTCCGCGACCCGAACGGCCACCGCACCAAACTCGACTACGACGAGGCCGGGCGGCTGGTCCGCAACACCGATCCGCTGGGCCGCAGCACCTATCTGGCCTACGACGCCGAGGGCAACCGGACCCAGAGCCTGACCCTGGGCGACGACGACGAGCCGAAGGACCTGTCCGCCGCCGAGCGGGCCAGGCTGACCATCGTCGACGAGTACGACATCGTCGGCCGCCGGTCGAAGCGCACGCTCGGCTCACAGGGCCCGGTCTACACCTGGGGGTACGACGCCAAGGACCGCACCACGTCCTACGGCGACCCGACCGGCGTGCGCAACGTGGTCTACGACGACGAGGACCAGATCAGGACGGTCACCCGCAAGGAGGCGGACCGGCCGGACGAGGTCTACACCTATGACTACGACGCGCGCGGCAACGTCACGTCGCGGCAGTACCCGGACGGCACCACCGTCGGGGTCGGCTACGACGCGGCCAGCCGGATCACGTCGCTCACCGCGGGCGCCGCGAGCTGGGGCTTCGGGTACGACGTCGCGGGCCGGCGCACCAGCACGACGATGCCGGCGGCGACCGGGCTGACCGAGAACCGGTCCTACGACGAGGCCGGGCGGCTCACCGCGATCGGCACCGAGCGCACCGGCGGACCCGTGCCGGGCGTGCAGGATCCGGTGTCGCGCTACGACCTGACCCTGGACGCGGTCGGCAACCCGACCCGGGTGGTCACCACCCGCGGCGGCGTGGCCGAGTCGGTGGCCTACGACTACGACAAGGCGGACCGGGTCACGTCGGCCTGTTACGCGGTGGCGAGTTGCACCGGCACGGCCAAGCCGGCCGGCCGCATCGACTACGCATACGACCTCGTCGGCAACCGCATCAAGCAGGAGCGCTCGGGCACCGCGGGCGACGACGAGACCGAATACGAGTACGACGACGCCGACCAGCTCGTCGAGGAGGAGGTCGAGGGGCGCGGCCACGAGCGCGAGACGGAGTACTCGTACGACGTCCGCGGCAACCAGACCAGGGCGGGTGGCGACCGGTTCGGGTACAACCTGGACAACAGCGTGGCCTCGGCCACCGTCAACGGCCGCACCACCACGTTCGGCTACGGCGCCGACGGGCTGCGGCTGGCCTCCACCACCACGCTGCCCGGGCAGGCGGCCACGACGCAGCGCTGGTCGTGGGACGTGGCGGGCACGCTGCCGCAGATCGGGGTGGACACCGTCACCGACGCGGCCGGCACGGTCGTCGAGAAGCGGAGCTTCACCTACGGCCCGGACGACGAGCCGCTGGCCCTGCTCGACCCGGCCACCGGCGCGCACTCCTACACGCACGACTGGCTGGGCGGCGTGGCGAACATGCTCTCGCCGACCGGCACGCTGGAGAAGGGCTACGACTACGACCCGTTCGGCAATCCGCGGGTCGGGCCCACGCTGGCCGCGCAGGCCATCCCGGCGGAGGGCCCGGGCCTGACCAACCCGATGCAGTTCCACGGGGCCTATCAGGACTCCAGCACGGGTGACGGCAACTACTTCCTCCGGGCGCGCAACTACAACCCCGGCACCGGCCGGTTCGCCTCCCGCGACCCGATGCCGGTGGGACAGTCGGCGTCGTCGTCCTACACGTACGCGTCGAACAACCCGCTCGCGTACTCCGACCCGACCGGCATGGTCACCGACGCCGGACCGACCGGCGGCGCGCCCGCGACCGAGGGCGCCGTCGTCGACCCGGGACCGTCGCCGGAGGATCTGGCGAAGGCCAACCAGCTGCAGTCCAAGAGCACGCTGGACGTGATCCTGGAGGCCGGCGGCCAGATCCTGATGGAGTTCCTGGGGATCAACGACATCCTCAACTGTCTCAAGGGCGACCTGGTCGCCTGCGTCTCGATGGCCGTGGGCGCGCTGCCCTGGGGCAAGATCTTCAAGGCCAAGAAGATCGCCGAGGCGATCTACCGGGCCGGCAAGGCCGTGGTCACCTTCTTCCAGGAACTGAAGTGGGCCAAGGCGATCATCAGCGGCGCGGAGAAGGCGGCCGAAGCGGCCAAGGCGGCAGCGGCAGCGGCGGCCAAGGCGGCCGCCGAGAAGGCAGCCGCGGCCAAGGCGGCGGCGGAAGCGGCGGCGAAGAAGGTCGCGGCCGAAGCGGCGGCCAAGGCGAAAGCCCTGGCGGCGAAGGCGAAAGCCAAGACGAAACGGGGCGCGGCGTCGGGCGACTCGCCACGCGGCGGCACCGGGGGCGGCGGTTGCCACAGCTTCGTCACCGGCACCCGGGTGCTGCTGGCCGACGGGTCCGAGAAGCCGATCGAGAAGGTCGAGCCCGGCGACACCGTGCTCACCACCGACCCGATCAGCGGCGGCACCGAGACCCGGCAGGTCACCAACACCATCCGCACGGATCACGACAAGGTGTTCGTGGACCTGACGGTCGAGGGCGACGACGGGCCGCAGAAGCTCACCACCACCGACACGCACCCGTTCTGGTCGGTCAGCCGGGGGCGCTGGGTGGAGGCCGGCGACCTGCGCAAGGGCGAGCTGCTGCGCACGGCGGCGGGGACCTATGTGCAGATCGGCGCGGTCTCCACATATCGCGACGGCAAGCGCACGTACGACCTTTCGGTGGACGGGATCCACGCGTACTACGTGCTGGCCGGGGACACCTCGCTGCTCGTACACAACTGTGGTGAGGGCCCGCTCCGGCCGGGCGTCGAAGCACAGCGACCGGCGGTCGGCGGCGGGCCGAGCCGGGCCTACCAGGTGGCCCACACCGGCGACTGTGAGCAGCTGTGCACCGGCGGCGGCGCCAAGGTGTGGGCGGACGGCATCGAGGGGCTGACCACGCTGCTCGACGCGAAATATGTGGGCAACCCCGGACGCAGCCCGTTCGTGCCCGGCTCCGCGATCCCGGACAAGATCCGTGGGTTCATCAACGCCAAGACCGAGAGCGAGTTCTCCCGGTACGCGAGCGTCATCGCCGACCCGAACAACCCGTTCGAGCGGCTACGCGTGATCACCAACGAGGCGGGTGCAGTACCGTACTTCGAAGGCTTGATGAGCAAGTTCGGCATACCCGGATCCGTTGTGGTGCAGTAGGAGCGATGACATATCTGGCATTGGTTCAGGACGATGACTGGTCCCTGGACAGGGAGGATCTGATCCGGGCGCTCCGGACGGATCGCCCCGCGGCCGAGGTGGACGACACCGCCGGCCGCGGGGACCCCGCCCAGGACGTGACCTGGACGGACGGCGCGGGCGCCGACACTGTCTGGGGAGCGGCCCACGAGTCCGGCCAGTGCATCTATCTGGACGGCCCGGACGGCCCGGTGGCGGAGATCGTGGTCTGGTACCGCGGTCTCGTCCCGGCCGACCGGGAGGTCGTCTTCTGCGACGACTCCTACACCTTCGACGCCGTCGTCACGCCCGACGACGGCGTCGAGCAGGTGCGCGCGATCCTCGAATCCGCCAACGACTAGCGGCTTCGGAGGCCGAACGGGTCGGTCGGGTCGTAGGTGAGGAGGCGGGTGATCTGAGCGACGTGTGCCGAGTCGATCAGATCCAGCACATCGCGCGCGTTCAGCATCCACTCCTGGTGATTGAGGATCGCGGCGGCGGTCGATGGCGCCGCCTGGTCGAGCACGGCGGCGACGAACTGGTCCGAACAGCCGTCCAGCCTCTTCGCCACGAAGCGCAACACGACCTCCGTCCTGGTCAGTTCGGGGTAGCGGACGAGCTGCCGGAGGATCTCGGCCTCGAAGTCGGTCTGGAAGCCACGGAAGGTGAGCTCCAGCCAGGTCGGTCGGGGATTCATCGTGACCAGCGCCGCCGCGACCTTCTGAGCGGAGAATTCCTCGAATCGCATGCGGGCGAGGTAGGGCGCGCGCTCGCCGATCGCTCTGCCCCGCTTGCGGTCGTCATCGTCGGGCGTCAGCCACTCCCGCTCCCGGGGCGCGCGGGTCCGGGGCGGCGACGATGGCTTCCACACGCTGCCGGGGCGCCGCAACGCCTGGGCGTCCGCGTGCCGTCCCGACGCGTCCAGCAGGTCGGCGCCGAGCGCCTGCGCGGCCAGCAGCAGCCGCTTCCGGACGTTCGCTTCGAACCGATCGGCCCGCAACAGCCCGATCACCTCCGCCAGCACGTCCAGCGCCTCTTGATGACGGCGGCCCGCATCCCGGCAGATCCGGGCGAACACGATGAGCTGGCGCACGAGATCGAGCCCGTACCGATCGGTGTTGATCCGGGCGAGCCGCCGGTGGATCGCGACCGCGTTCTCCTGCGCTTCGACGGCGCCCGACCACTGCCCCAGCGCGGCTCGGATCTCCGCCTCGGTCTCCAGGGCGCGGGCGAGGTCCTGGTCGTAGGAGACGTCGAGCCCGGCCAGCCGCCGGAAGATCCGGACGGCGCCGGCCGCGGGTGGTTCCGCCTCCGCCGGACGGCCGAGGGATCGGAGCGTCCGGGCACGGCCGAGCAGCGCGGCGGCGAAGTCCCGCTCGAGGCCGGACTCCGGGTTGCGGGCCAGCGCACGCAGCAGTTCCACCGCCTCGTCCAGCGCGTCGAGCGAACCCCGCCCGCGGTCGGCGCCGCGCAGCTGCTCCGCCTGCTGGACGAGGGCGCGGATCAGGGTGGGACGGTGCTCCGGATGCTCGGCGACCAGGCCGCGGAGCTGCGCGATCGCCCGGTGCCGGATGCGCAGGGACGACGTGTTGTCGCCGGTGTGCCACAGCGCGAGGCTCAGCTCGGCCAGGCAACTCGCCACCTCCTGGGCGGGCAGCGCGGATCCCACGTCGTCGGAACTCCACAGGCCGACCGCTTCGCCGAGCGCGGCGGCGGCCTCGGTCCAGTTCTGCACCCGGATGTGTGCCCGGCCGACGGTGCGCAGCGAAAACTCGAGTTGGACGACGTGGGTGCCACGGTCGGCCGCGGCCAGTCGGCGTGCGGCGTCGACCGCCGAGGTGAGCATGGCGATGCCGTCGGTGACGCGCCCCGAGTTGAGCAGACGCCAGCCGAGTTTCTGCAGCACCCGGGCCGCGCGTACCGGATCGATGGTGTTGCCGGCCAGGTCGGCGGCCAGTCGCTCGGTGATCGCGGCGATGCCCGCGTAGAGGTCTTCCGGCGGGTCGACCGGCAGCAGCGCCTCGATCGCCGCCAGCACGTCGAGGGGCACCATCGGCGCGGCGGCGATCGCCGACAGCGCCGGCGCGCCGGCGTCGATGGCCAGTTCCGGCTGTGCTCTCAGCAGCGGGACGAGGTGTCTCTCGGTGAGGTGTGGCCACCGCCGCGCGGCCTCCACCAGCATCGACAGGGTGGTGCTCATCCGTTGCGGGCCGGCGTCCATCAGCCGGCCCAGCGCACCGGCGGCCCACGGATCGGGGCGGAATCCGGCGATGCTGTGCCCGGCGGTCTGCAGCGCGACGAAGTCCTCGGCCAGGCGGTCCGGATAGAGCGGCTCGAGCAGCGTGGCCGAATCGTGCGGCGGATAGCACATCGCGTGGTCGTCGAGCACGCGCGCGGCGGCCGGCGCATCGCCGGCCACGGCGGTCGATTGCAGGGCGACGACGGCGGCCGGATAGTCCAGCGCCCGGGTCAGCGCGGCGACGAAGACCGCCCGTCCGATCACCTGCGGGTTGGACTCGATGCGCCGGTCGTTGTCGTACATCGCCTGCCAGTGGCTTCGCTCCCGGGACAGCAGGTAGGCCGAGAGGTGTCCGGGATCCGTCGGCGGGGCGTCGCCGTGCCGGGCGGCGAGGACGTGTGCCAGGGCGGCCATGTGGATGGTCAGGACGGAACCCTCGATGTCCGGCGCCGCCTGCCCGGGATCCGCGACCTGGAGAGCCTTCGCGAAGCAGGACCGGGCCACCTCGAACGCCTCCCGGGAGCCGACCTGGGTGGCCGCCAGCGGCGTTAGTTCAACGCTGTCGGCGATGGTGCCGAGCGACTGCGAGAGGCGGTAGGTCAGGGCGTGCCACCAGTTCCCGACCGGGCGCGCGAGCAGGAGCACGCGCAGCGCCGGGCCGCCGTGCAACCGCCGATCGAGGAGCAGCGCCAGCAGATCGGAGAGCGGCCACCGCTCCGCGTAGTCGACGATCAGGAGGATGCGCTCGGACGCCACCACGGCGTTGCCGGCGGGCACCTCGATCGGTCGCATCGCGATGTCGCGGCTGTGCCGGGCCCTCAGGGCGACCCAGCCGACCGCCTTGGACAGCTCGGCGAACCGGTGTGCGAGGCGGGTCTTGCCCTGACCCGCGCCGCCGTGGACCAGCCGGACGGCGACCGCGGCGGCACTCTCCCGCCAGGCCGTCAGCTCGGTGATCTCGCTCTGCCGCCCGGTGAAGCTGACCACCCGGTTGCCCGCGTTGAGCAGCCGGCTGGGTTGCTCGTCGCTGAGCGGCGGGAGCGCGCCGAACGGCAACTCGTCGATCAGGTGCGTGCCGATCCGCTGGTGGACGTGCAGGTCACCGTCCTGCACGGCGTACACCGCCGCATGGTCGCGAGCGATGTTGATCTGCGGCGTCCGGCTGTTATCGGTCATCGGGGCCGGCCGCGTCACCGATGGTCAGGTTGCCGCCCTGGACGCCGTATACCTTCCCCTGCCCGGAAGCCTTGTTGATCTGCACCGGCGCGCTCGGTGGCTGGTCACTCGACGGGCGGGTGCGCACTGTGAACCAGATCCCGGCGATGCCGAACACGGCGGTGAGGATCGCGCCGAACACACTCGACAGTTTGTCGGCGCGGTCCAGCCCGGCGCGCAGCAGAAAGACCGTCCACGCGGCGAGGAGCAGGCTGCAGCCGAACAGCATCGACACTGTCCACAAGCGGCGCCGCTTCATCGCCCCAGTATGCGTCTAGAACGCGCCGGACCCGTACGGCTGATAGGTGCGGCTCTCGTCGTAGCGTGCCGGCGCAACTCGCCCAGGCCGGTCTCCTTGCCGGCCGGGCGATAGACCGAGGCCGCGTGGGGCGCATGGTGGGCAAGCTCTCACCGCCGAAGTAGATCTCGGGGTGACAGACTCCGGGGATGGACTGGCTGGACGCCTTCTACACCGCCAAGTGGCAGGTCACCGCCGACCAGGCGATCTATTGGCGGGAGATCGTGGGCAACGCCTTCGGGCTCGGCTCGGCGCTGTTCGGCCTGCGCCGCAACGTCTGGGCCTGGCCGGTCGGGATCGTCGGCAACGTGCTGCTGTTCACCGTCTTCATGGGCCAGGCGGTCGGCAACGACCAGGGCACACCGCTCTACGGCCAGGCGTCCCGCCAGGTGTTCTTCCTGATGACCAGCATCTACGGCTGGTGGGTGTGGCAGCGCAACCGCAGGTCCGGCGGCGGCAAGGCGGTGACCCCGCACTGGGCGACCAACCGCCAGCGGATCCTCTTCGTCGGCGTGGCGCTGCTCGCGGTGGTGGGCTGCTTCTTCGCCTTCCGCGCGGTGGGCGCCGGGTTCCCGGTGCCGTGGTGGTACTACCTGGCGGACTCCTGGATCTTCGTCGGCTCGATGCTGGCGACCTATGCGATGGCCCGCGGCTGGGTCGAGTTCTGGCTCTGCTGGATCGCGGTGGACCTGGTCGGCGTGCCCGAGCTGCTGCACTTCGGCTACTACCCGTCGGCCATCCTCTACGCGGTCTACGCGGCGTTCGTGATCTGGGGTTTCGTGGTCTGGCTGCGCATCTCGCGACGGGAGCCGATGCCCCGCCTGGACGAACCGGCGATGGAGACCGTCGGCTGAACGGGCCCTTTTCGGGTAAATGGACAAAAACCTCGAATAGGTCGTTCAAGATCACGGCATGCGAATCAGCACAGCTCTCCTGACCGCGTGCGCGCTCGTCGGACTGTCCGCCGCCGCGCCCGCCCACGCGGCCGACCCCGCGGTGTGGACCCAGGATTCCTACGGCCCCGGCCACACCGGATACAACCCCGCCGAGTCGGTGATCAACATCGGCAGCATCGCCAAGCTCAAGCTTCGCTGGACCGCGAAGCCGGAGGCCGGCTCGGAGGGCTGCGAGCCCACGCCGACCGTGCCGCTGGTCTACGGCGGCCGGATGTTCATCATGGACAAGGGCACCGTCGGCGCCTACGACGTGAAGACCGGCAAGCGGCTCTGGCTCTTCGGCGTGCCCTACGTCGACGTGGCCGGCCTGGCGATCGTGGACGGCCTCGTGATCACCACCGAGATCAACTGCTTCTCGAACAGCAACTACGACACCAACGTGGTGGCGATCAACCCGGTCACCGGCAAGATGGTCTGGGACAGCCTGCAGGGCTACAGCATCAACAGCTATGTCGGCGACAAGGGCGTCTTCGTCGTCTCCGGCTTCTGCGGCATCTGCGACGACGAGCGCTACGGCGTCACCGCCTTCCGCGTCTCCGACGGCAAGCGGCTCTGGCAGCGCACCAACTACGTCCTGGCCGGTCCCGTCTCGGCCGGCGGTCACATCGTGCTGCGCAGCACCAGAGATCCCGAGATCGAGGTCGTCACGATCAAGGACGGAGGAACCGTCTGGGGTACGGGCGCCTGGCAGGCCGCCGCCGCCAACCCGGCCGGTGACCAGCTGTACCTCTTCAACTCGGCGGGTGTCGCGGCGGTCGACGCGAAGACCGCCAAGGCCAAGTGGACGATCAAGAAGGAGTCGGGCGACCTGATCTCGGACGGCAAGCGCGTCTTCGTCGCCTCGGCCAACCGGATCAACGCCTACAACGCCACCACCGGCAAGCTCGCCTGGACCCGGGCGATCGCCTCGCCGGGGCACCTGATCCGGGCCGGCGGCCTGCTCTACGGCACCTCCAAGAAGACCCTGGTGATCCTCTCGCCGACCACCGGCAAGACGGTCGCCCCGGGCGCTTCCTACGGCGCGCTGACCGACCACGTGGTGGCCACCGGCGGCCGCCTCTACACCACGAGCGGCTCGACGGTTCGCGCCTACACCCCGTAAGCCCCGCTCCCCTATTTGAAGCGGCCGGCCTCGATCGAGGCCGGCCGCTTGCCTTCGTGACGGGTCAGGCCGGCGGCAGCGCCCGGATCACGGTCTCGGTGACCGTGGCGGCGGAGCCGTCGGCGGTCACGCGCAGGGACGTGTAGCCGTTTCGAGTGACGGCGGCCCGGTAGGTGCCGTCGGCGTTGCGACGCACCTTGACGGCTCGCCACGTCGCGCCGTCGTCGGAGGAGACGTCGAGCGCCACCGACCTGGTGCCGGCCGGGGCCGTCATGCGCACCCCCGCGCCGACCGGGTCGATCCGGACCGTGCCGAGGCCCGGCGCCGCGGCCGGGTCGGGGAACGTCCAGTCCACCGTGGTGGCCGTGGACGTGCCGAATGCGGCCGGGCGGCTCTGCTCCAGATGCAGCCGGTAACCGGCCCGGGTCTTCGGCGCCCGGAAGTTGGCATCGCCGGCGATCGCGGAGATCGCCACCTGCTTGCCGTCGCGGAACAGGATGGTGCTGCCCGGGACGTTGCCGGTCGTGGCGATGTGCCCGGCGCCGTCGCAGTTCATCGCGACCTTGATCCGCAGCCGGTCACCGGTCCAGTCGATGCCGTCGCCGGTCGGGCAGGGTGCGATGACCGGGGCGCCGTAGACGGCGGTGTAGCGCCGGCCCGGCTCGTAGCGCCGCGGCTCTCCGACCGTCCGGACGTCCTCGTAGTTCCCCTCCTCCCGCCACTCGTACATCCCGGTGCTCCACCGGATGCGGTCGGTGGTGTTGAAGTAGCGGGTCGCGGACGGAACCGTGCTGAGCGAGGCGAAGGTCAGCGGGTTCCCCGGGACGTGCACGCCCGCATCCAGGTAGTAGGCGCTGTCGGTGGCCTGCCGGTGCATCTCACCGGTCTCGACCGCCAGGTCCCGGGCGGTGACCGCGGCGGTGAAGCCGGTCGGCGCCCGGCCCTTGACCGGCCACGCGACGTGGTAGGCCGCCGCGCCGGAGGTGTACGACATCCGGACCACGGACAGGAAGCCCTCGCCGTCCGCGCCGAGTTGTGCGCTGCGCAGTGCGCCGCCGTAGCTGTTGACGGAATAGGAAGCCCAGCCACGGGGAGTCCGCACGCCGAACGCGACGGATCCGGCGTCGAACCGGGCGTCGGCGTCCGGAACGGTGACGGTCACCGGCTCGGCGATGCGGGTGTCCACGGTGATGTCCGTCGCGGCGGTGACCGGCACCGAGGGCTGCGCGACCGTGGTGCTGGTCCAGGTGCCGTCGTCCGCCTCGGAGAAGTACTCGGTGATGATCGCGTACCGGCCGGCGGGGACGCTCAGCTCGACGTCCGGCGTCCACGGGTAGTCGTAGACGGTGTCGTGCTGGAACGGTGTGTCCAGCCCGATCACCTGGGTGTAATGGCCGTCGGTGGGCAGCCCGTCGTGGCCCAGCACGTGCAGGTTCAGGTCGACCTTCGCGGTCTCGCGGACCACGGCGACCGGGGTGGTGACGACCTGCCCACCGGCGGTGGCGGTGAGCCGTCCGGTGTGGGCGCCGCCGGTCAGCCCGGCCGGAACGGTGATCCGGGCGGTGGCGGTGCCACCGGCGGGAACGGTCAGCGCGGAGGCGTTCACCGTGAACGGCGCGGTCACCCGCAGGGCCGCCGTCAGGGGCTTGGCACCGTAGTTGCGGTATGTGACGGTCCGGGTGGTCTGGGTGCCCAGGCTCAGGCTCGGCGGGTCGGCCAGCAAGGTGGTGTGCACCGCGCGGGCCACGTCGACCCGGCCCGCGCCCTGGGCGAAGGCGCCGAGGCCCTCGGTCGGCCGGGCGGCGCCCATGAGTGCGGCCTTGAGCTGGGCGGGCGTCCAGTCGGGGTGCCGCTGGGCGAGGATGGCGGCGCTGCCGGCGACGTGCGGCGCGGCGAACGAGGTGCCGGAGCCGACCTCGTACGACCCGCTGCCGGCGTCGCTGCTCAGCGCGTGGGTGATGTCGACGCCCGGCCCGGTGATCTCCGGCTTGATGGCGTCGCCGTCGAGGCCCGGCCCGCGGCTGGAGAAGGCCGCGAGCTTGTCGTCCCGGTCGACGGCGCCGACGCTGAGCGCGGCCGCGGCGTCGGCCGGGGAACCGACGAGGTAGTCGTCACCGTTGTTCTGGTCGTTGCCGTTGTTGCCGTCGTTTCCGGCGGCGACCACGAACAGGGTGCCGTACCTCGCGGTCATCTCGTCGACCGCGGTCTCGAGCGGATCGCTCCCGGCGGTGTTCGGGAAGCCGAGGCTCATGTTGACGACCTTGGCGTGCTCGGTGCCGGCGGTCCATTCCATGGCGGCGATGACCGCGGACTCGGTGGCCTCCCAGTCACCGGCCTTGGCGGAGACCAGCCGCGCTCCGGGGGCGACGCCCCGATAGCGGCCGTCGGACGCGGCGCCGGTGCCGGCCAGGATCGAGGCGACCGCGGTGCCGTGCCCGAGGTAGTCGTGCACGTCCTCGGTGGTGGGGGTGCCGTTGGTGAAATCGGTCTGCGCGGCCACGATCGGGGCGAGGTCGGGGTGGGTGACGTCGACGCCGGAGTCGATGACCCCGACCGTCACCCCCGCGCCGGTGAGCCCTTCCTGCCAGGCGAGGGTGGCCCCGATCTGCTGGACCCCCTCGGCCGCGGTGAACTTTCCCTTGGCGTCGAGCCAGACCTTGCCCCGGTTGGTCCGGGCCTTCCAGGCCCGAGCAAGATCCTTTTTCGGGGTACGCACGGCGGCCGCGCCGATGCTGGGCAGATTGCGCACCCGGGTGCCGCTCGCAGCCGCGCCACCGCCGGCGATCAGCGGCAGGTCGGCGCGCCGGTCGTCGTAGCCGGCCGCGATGAGCCCGGTGACGTCGAACAGCCGTGCGTCGAGTTTGTCGGCGCGCAGCAGCGCGAGGGCGTCGGCCGGGACGACCCGGATGCGGCCGTCCACCGTGCTGGTCGCGAAGGGAATGCCGGCGCGTCCCGGCGCGGGGGCCACGGTGACGGCGCCACCGGTGACGATGACCCGGTCGCCGGTGATCAGCGTGACGGCCTGCGCCGCGCGGGCGGTGGGATTCTCCGCGGCGGCGGCCGGGCTGCCCGCGACCACCGCCGTGGACAGCGCCAGGGCCAACGCCGCTGCCACTGATCTTCTGCTAGGTGTGAACACACCCAGGAAGACGAAGTGGAAGCTTGTTTTGTGCACATCGAACAACGGTTGAAGCTGTGGACTCAGGTGACCAGCCGTTGCCGGACGGCCTCGTCGACCTGCTCCCGGGAATATCCGCGCAGCACCACCGTGAACCCGGTGGCGCGCAACCTGTCGCGCGCCGCGGCCCGGGCGAACTGGTCGTCCGAGGCCAGCGCCTCGTCGGCGACGGTCAGCGCCCGGTCCACCTGGGCCCGGTCGTAGCCCCGGAAGGCGGCCCCGAACCGCCGGCCGCGCGGCGGGGCGGGTGCGGTGGCGTGCGGGATGGTCTCCGCGCCGTCGCCCAGCTTGGCGCGGAGCTCGGCGATCTCCTTGTCGACCTGCTCGCGGTCGTAGCCACGCAGGGCCACCGCGAAGGAGGCGGTGCGCAGAGCACCGCGGGCCTCGGCGCGCAGGCCCTCGTCATCCGATGCCAGCGCCGCGTCGGCGAGCGCCAGCACGCGCTCGACCTCCGGCAACTCGTAGCCACGCAAGACGATGGTGAAGTGCCGTTCCATGGGCGGGAGCCTAAGGGATCGAATCCGGCCCCGGGGGCGCCGATCGCGCGGCGTATTCTGCGGCGGTGGGACTGCGGTTCGAGACGCGCGGGTCCGACTCGCCGTGGATCGACTCCGTGTGGACGTGCACCAGCGAGCGGGTCGCCGCGATGACGTCCGTCGCCGGGACACGCTGGGGCCTGGTGTTCTGGGCACAGGGCGGCCGGGCACACGCGGGCATCACCGGGCCCGAGACCCGCACCGGCACGGCGCCGGTGCCGGAGGGCGCGACCTTCACCGGCATCGAGTTCGCCACGGGCACCTCGTTGCGGGTGGCGCCCGCGCCGGCGCTGGTCGACGGGGGCATCCAGCTCCCCGACACCACGCGCCGGACCTTCCGACTGGACGGCGCACGCTGGGAGACGCCCGGCCCCGAGGATGCCGAAGCCCTCGTCAACAGGCTCGTCCGGGCCGGGGCCGTGGTCCGTGACCCGCTCGTCGCCGAGGTGCTTCGAGGGCATCGCCCGGCCGTCTCGGGGCGCACGGTCGAGCGCCGGTTCCGGGCCGCCACCGGACTGACCCGGAGCGCGGTCCGGCAGATCGAGCGGGCCCGCACGGCGGCGCGGCTGCTGGCGGCCGGCGACCCCACCGCCGACGTCGTGGCCAAGCTCGACTACTTCGACGAGCCGCACCTGGCCCGGGCTCTGCGCTCCTACGTCGGGCGCACCGCCGGGCAACTGCGTGCCGGCGCCGACGGCGCGATCGCCCTCGACCTGGATCAGCGCCGGACGTCGTAGACCAGCTTGACGATCCCGTTCGCATAGGTCTCCGACTCCCGCAGCGTCAGCATGTGCTTGTCCCGGTCGGCCCGGCCGAACACACTCTTTCCGGCACCGAGCAGAACCGGGAAGACGAGCAGGTGGTACCGGTCGATCAGGTCCGCGTCCGACAGTCGCCGGGCCAGCTCGGCGCTGCCGTGGATGAAGATCGCACCGCCCTCGCCCGCCTTGAGCGCGGCGACGTCCGCGGTCGAGCGCAGGATCGTCGTCGGCCCCCACCCACTGACCACCGCGTCGTCGGGCAGCGTCGCCGACACCACGTATTTGGGCAGCTCCCGATACGCGGCGTGGTCCTCCGATCCGGGCCAGCTCGACGCGAACGCCTGGTAGCTGCGGCGGCCGAACATCAGCGCCGTCGTGCCGGCCAGTTCCTCGCCCTTCAGCGACCAGGCTTCCGGGACGAACTCGAGGTCCTTGACCACCCACCCGCCGCTGCGGTGCTCCTCCCCCGGTCCGCCGCCGGGCGAGTCCACGACGCCGTCCAGCGACATGAATCCGGTGTAGACCAGGTCACGCATTGCACTGTCTCCTCATGGTCGGGCCCGTCATGGTCGGGCGGCTGCCGAGGTTCACGCTAGATCGCCGCCGCGGCGGCCGTCTTGGACGGAAACGACAGTTCAGGGGACCACGACGACCTTGCCACGGGCCCGGCCGTCCATCACATAGCGCAGCGCGTCGGGGGCCTCGGACAACGCGAACGTGCGGTCCAGGGTCGGCGTCAGGGTGCCCGCGGCCAGCATCTCGGACAGCGTCTCCAGGTCCTCGCGGCGTTCCAGGGCCAGCAGCCAGGGCAGCCGCTGGCGGGTGAACGGCCGGATCGCCGTCGCCCGGAGCTGGCGCAGCACCGCGCCGCCGAGCCAGCGCCCGTCGTCCTCGCCGCCGAGCATCACCAGGGCGCCGCGGGGAGCCAGCGCCGCCCGGAGCACCCGCAGCGCGCGCAGGCCGGCCAGGTCGAAGATCACGTCGTAGCCGTCGCCGAGCCCCTCGCGGGCATAGTCGATCACCCGGTCGGCGCCGAGCGCGCGGACCATCTCGGCCTTGCCCGCGCTGCACACCCCGGTGACCGACGCGCCGCGGGCCACGGCCAGCTGCACGAGGAAGGTGCCGATGCCGCCGCCCGCGCCGATGATCAGCACCCGCTGCCCGGCCCGGACGCGGCCCGCGGCGAGCGCCTGCAGGGCCGTGTAGCCCGAGGTCGGCGTGGCGGCGGCCGCCTCCGGTGTCACGTTCGGTGGCCTGGGCACGAGCGAGGTGGCCTTGGCGATGGCGTATTCGGCGAAGGCGCCACGGCAGGTGCCGAACACCTCGTCGCCCACGGCGAGGGTGCTCACCCCCGTACCCAAAGCCTCGATCTTGCCGGCGACGTCGCTGCCCCGAACCTGAGGCTTGGGGGCGCGCAGCCCGAGGCCCAGCCGCGCGGCGCGCGGGAGGCCGGTCATCCAGTGCCAGATGCCGGGGTCGACGCCGGCCGCGGAAACCCGGAGCAGCACCTCCCCGGGGCCGGGCACCGGACGGTCCCGGTCGGCGAATTGCAGGGAGTCGTAGGAGCCATACCTGTCCTGTGCGATCGCCTTCACGGCGTCTCCTCCTGGTGCGGGTATTGAAAGACCTGCTCTAGTGGCACGGCGAAGACGCGGGCGATCTGGAACGCCACCTCCAGCGAGGGCGAGTAACGCCCCTGCTCGATGGCGATCACGGTCTGCCGGGTCACGCCGATGCGCTCGGCCAGCTCGGCCTGGGTCATCTCGCCGCGGGCGAACCTGAGCGCCCGGATGTCGTTGGTGATCCGGGTCGGCTTCACCACGGGTGGAAGCCCTTGCGGTAGGCGAAGATCTTGGCCGTCGAGCCGAGGATCGCGGAGAGCACGAAGGCCAGATAGATCACGTTGGCGATCCAGAAGTACGACGACTCGAGCAGGGCCAGGATCAGCGCCCCCACCGCGCCGATGACCAGCATCGACTGGCCGATGTGCTCGCCGAACCGGTCGATCTCGCGGTCGCGCTGATCCTTCTGGTTCGCGCCCTCGGGCCAGACGATCGCGGCCGCGATGCTCAGCACGATGCCGCCCGCGATGCCGGCGCCGATGGTCCAGAGCATCACCGGGCGATAGGCCGCGCCGGTCGCGATCAGCGCGACATAGATCGCATAGCCGAGCACCGCGACCACGCCCAAGATCCATGCTCGTCGTTCTTCCGCTGCGATAGATGCCATGCCGACCAATGTATAGAATTTTTGACACGAGGTCAAAGTTTGCTGACACATGACAAATGTCAGTGGCTGAGTGAGCGCTCGCTCATTAGAGTGGGCGCGTGCAGGAAGCCCGCCGCCGGCGCCAACCGGCCATGGCCCCCGAGGACCGCCGGGCGGCCCTCATCGACGCGACCATCCCGCTGCTCTATGAGCAGGGGCTCGACGTGAGCACCAAACAAATCGCCGGCGCCGCCGGGGTCGCCGAGGGCACGATCTTCGGCGTCTTCGAGAACAAGAACTCACTGCTGGTCGCGGCGCTGGTCAAGGCGCTCGACGCGCAGCCGTTGCTGGACGCGCTGACCGCGATCGACCCGGCCCTCGGCCTGCGCGAGCGGCTGACCATCGCGGCCAATCTGGTGCAGCACCGGTTCGCCGACAACGCGCGGCTGCTCGGCGCGGCGCGGATGCTCTCGCACGCGGTCGGCAGCCACGAGGAGGCCGCGGCCCGCATGAAGAAATCGCGCGAGGCGATCGAGGCCACGCTGACCGCGGTGATCGAGCCGGACGCGGCGGTCCTGCGCCGCTCCCCCGGCGCGACCGCACGGCTGCTGCTGCTCTTCGCGGGCGCCAACACCTACGGGCCGTTCGCCGACCCGGAAAACTTCGACGGCGCCGAGCTGGCGTCACTGCTGCTCGACGGCCTGCTCGCCACCGAGGCGGAGAGCGGCCTGGTCATCATCGAGAACGGGGACGAGTAGTGCTGCTCAAACTCCTTCGCGGCCATCTGCGGCCGTACCGGAAAGAGATCTACCTGGTGGTGGGTTTCCAGCTCGTGCAGACGCTGGCGACGCTCTACCTGCCCACCATGTTCGCCGACATCATCGACAACGGCGTGGTGAAGGGCGACACCGGCTACGTGATGATGGTCGGCAGCGAGATGCTGGGCATCACGCTGCTGCAGATCGCGGCGCAGATCGTGGCCGTCTATTTCGGCGCCCGGGTGGCGATGGCGGTCGGCCGGGACGTGCGGGCCGCCATCTTCGACAAGGTGCAGGACTTCTCGGCTCGCGAGGTCGGGCAGTTCGGCGCGCCGTCGCTGATCACCCGCAGCACGAACGACGTGCAGCAGGTGCAGATGCTGGTGCTGCTGACCTTCACGCTGATGGTGTCCGCGCCGATCATGTGCGTCGGCGGCGTGCTGCTGGCGCTGCACCAGGACGTGCCGCTGTCCTCGCTGATCCTGGTCGTGGTGCCGATCCTGGTGTTCCTGATCGGCCTGATCATCCGGCAGATGCGGCCGCTGTTCCGCTCGATGCAGGTGCGCATCGACAAGATCAACCGCATCATGCGCGAGCAGATCACCGGCATCCGGGTGATCCGGGCGTTCGTCCGTGACGACGTCGAGCAGGAGCGCTACGGCGAGGCCAACGACGAGCTGACCGACGTGTCGGTGCGGGTCGGCAAGCTGATGGCGCTGATGTTCCCGCTCGTGCTGGGCGTGGTGAATCTGTCCAGCGTGGCCGTGCTCTGGTTCGGCGCGCAGCGGATCGACGCCGGGGCGATGCAGATCGGCGCGCTGACCGCGTTCCTCAGCTACCTGATGCAGATCCTCTTCTCGATCATGATGGCCACCTTCATGTTCGTAATGATCCCGCGGGCCGAGGTCTGCGCCGAGCGGATCGAGGAGGTGCTGACCACCGAGTCGTCCGTGCGGATCGCGGCGAACCCGGTGACCACGCTGAGCCGGCACGGCGACCTCGAACTGCGCGCGGTCGACTTCCACTACCCGGGCGCCGAGGCGCCGGTGCTCTGCGACGTCAGCCTGGTCGCCCGGCCGGGCCGGGTGACGGCTGTGATCGGCAGCACCGGCTCGGGCAAGACCACGCTGCTCAACCTGGTGCCCCGGCTCTTCGACGCGACCGGCGGCCAGGTGCTGGTGGACGGCGTCGACGTGCGCGAGCTCGACCCGGATCTGCTGTCCAAGGTGGTCGGCCTGGTGCCGCAACGGCCCTATCTGTTCACCGGCACCGTCGCGACCAATCTCCGGTACGGCAACCCGGACGCCACCGACGAGGAGTTGTGGCAGGCCCTCGACGTGGCGCAGGCCCGCGACTTCGTCGAGCGGATGGAGGGGCGGCTGGACGCACCGATCGCCCAGGGCGGCACCAACGTCTCCGGCGGTCAGCGGCAGCGCCTGGCGATCGCCCGGGTGCTGGTGCACCGGCCGGAGATCTACCTCTTCGACGACTCGTTCTCGGCGCTCGACTATGCCACCGACGCGGCGTTGCGGGCGGCGCTCGCCGAGCACACCACCGAGGCGACCGTGGTGATCGTGGCGCAGCGGGTCAGCACGATCCGGGAGGCGGACACGATCATCGTGCTCGACGACGGCCGGGTGGTCGGCACCGGCACGCACACGGAACTGATGGACGGCAACGACACGTACCGCGAGATTGTTCTTTCGCAGCTCACCGAGCAGGAGGCCGCCGCATGACCGCGCCAGCTCGCAGGCCGGCCGGACCGCCCATCGGGGGCGGACCGGCGCGGATGATGATGGCCGGCGGTATGCCGACCGAGAAGCTCCAGGACTTCAAGGGTTCCACCAAACGACTGCTCGGCCTGCTCAAGCCGCACTCCGTCGCGGTCGGCGTGGTGCTGCTGTTCGGCATCACCAGCGTGGCGCTGTCGGTCTCCGGGCCGCGGCTGCTCGGCCACGCCACCGATGTGATCTTCGCCGGCGTGATCGGCAAGACCGTGCCGGCCGGGACGAGCAAGGCGGACGCCGTCGCCGCGCTGCGGCAGCAGGGCGAGAACACCAAGGCGGACCTGCTCTCGGCCGTCGACTTCGTGCCCGGCCAGGGCATCGACTTCACCGCCCTGTGGCACATCCTGGCCTGGGTCGCGCTGCTCTATGTGGGCGCCTCGCTGTTCGCCATGTTCCAGGCCCGCACCACCGCGGTCGTGGTGCAGAAGGTCGTCTCCCAGCTGCGGGTGGACGTCGAGACGAAGCTGTCCCGGCTGCCGCTGTCCTATTTCGACCAGCAACCGCGCGGCGAGGTGCTGAGCCGGGCCACCAACGACACCGACAACATCGCGCAGACATTGCAGCAGACCTTCGCCCAGCTGATGACGGCGCTGCTCACCATCATCGGGGTGCTCGCGGTGATGTTCTGGATCTCGCCGCTGCTGGCGATCATCGCGCTGGTCACCGTGCCGGTCTCGTTCTGGCTGACCACCACCATCGGCAAGCGGGCGCAACCGCAGTTCGTCGCGCAGTGGGGCACCACCGGGCGGCTCAACGGGCACATCGAGGAGATGTTCACCGGCCACTCGCTGGTCAAGGTCTTCGGCCGGCAGAAGGAAGCGGCGGACACCTTCCAGGAGCACAACGACCGGCTGTTCGCGTCGAGCTTCCGGGCGCAGTTCATCTCCGGCCTGATCCAGCCGGCCATGATGTTCATCGGCAACCTGAACTACGTGCTGGTCGCGGTGGTCGGCGGCCTGCGGGTGGCGTCCGGCTCGCTGACGCTGGGCGAGGTGCAGGCTTTCATCCAGTACTCGCGCCAGTTCAGCCAGCCGCTCAGCCAGGTGGCCAGCATGTCCAACCTGGTGCAGTCCGGCGTGGCCTCGGCCGAGCGGGTGTTCGCCCTGCTCGACGCGCCCGAGCAGTCGCCGGAGCCGGCCCCGGTCGAGATGCCTCCGATCAGCGGCCGGGTCTCCTTCGAAAACGTCTCTTTCCGGTACGTGCCGGAGAGCCCGCTCATCGATGACCTGTCGCTGACCGCGGAACCCGGCCAGACGGTCGCCATCGTCGGGCCCACCGGCGCCGGCAAGACCACCCTGGTCAACCTGCTGATGCGGTTCTACGACGTGACCGGCGGGCGGATCACGCTGGACGGGGTGGACATCGCGACCATGCCGCGACCCCAGCTGCGCGAGCACATGGGCATGGTGCTGCAGGACACCTGGTTGTTCGGCGGGACGATCGCGGAGAACATCGCGTACGGCGCGGACTCGTTCTCGATGGCCGCCGTGCAGCGGGCTGCCGAGGCGGCGCACGTGGACTCCTTCGTGCGGATGCTGCCGGACGGCTACGAGACGGTGATCGACGAGGAGGGCTCGAACGTCAGCGCCGGGCAGAAGCAGCTCATCACGATCGCGCGGGCGTTCCTGGCCGAGCCGAGCATCCTGATCCTGGACGAGGCGACGAGCTCGGTGGACACGCGTACCGAGGTGCTGATCCAGCGGGCCATGAACTCGCTGCGCTCGGGCCGGACCAGCTTCGTCATCGCGCACCGGCTGAGCACCATCCGCGACGCCGACGTGATTCTGGTGATGGAGTCCGGCGCGATCGTCGAGCAGGGCACGCACGATTCGCTGATGGCCGCGGGCGGCGCCTATGCCCGGCTCTACTCGGCGCAGTTCGCGGAGGCGGCGGTGGAGGTCGACGGCTAACTTGTCAGCGTAAAGTTCCGCTGCTAGCGTTCGGTGCATGGTCGACAACGTGCACCAGATCGTCGCCGGGGTGGTGCTGCTCACCGTGATCGGCATCGCCTTCGGCGGCACCTTCCTGCTCCGCGTCTTCGGCGGCGGCGTGCCCGCGAACGACTTGCAGAAGTCCTTCTTCCGGGCCGGGCACGCGCACGCCGGAGTGCTGGTCATCCTGGGCCTGGTGGTGCAGCTCTATGCGGAGCTGGCCGGCATCGGCGCGCTGTGGGCGACCCTGTCCTTCGGGGTGCTGGTGGCGGCGATCCTGATGCCGGCCGGCTTCTTCCTGTCGGTGATCGGCAAGGACCCGCAGAAGCCGAACGGCTTCATGGCCCTGCTCTGGACCGGTGCGGCCTTCCTGACCGTGGGCCTGGCCGGCGCCGGCATCGGCCTGGTCGCCGCCGGCGCTTGACCATTTCCCGAAATTCGGACGCCTTCTACGCAAGGCGATCATGTGCCTACAGTCAGTCATGGCATACCCCTCCGGGGAGAACCCGGACGACGAACTGACCGCTCTCCTCAGTCCACACGGGATTCCGCCATCTCTCTTCACCACCGACGCGGTCCAGGCCGGCCCCGAGACCGCCCGGGCGGCGGCGGACGCGCTGCTGCAGGTCTGGCCCGAGGTGGACCGTGACATCGCCCTCGTCAGCGAGCTGCGAGCCGCCACGGACGCGCTGCGCCGGCACGCCGGGGACGCGATCTGGCAGGGCGGCGAGCTGCACCAGGTCGTGTTCCGGGCGGGCAACAGCCTGACGCCGCAGGGACTGCCGCTCGCCGCCCTCGCCTACTGGGAGAGTCTGTTGCCGGACGCGATCGACCGTCTCGGTCCCGAGCATCCCGACACCCTGAAGGTGCGGAACAACCTCGCCTGGGCCCGGCACCGCACCGGGGACAGCGAACGCGCGCTCGCGGACATGCGCGACCTGGAAACCGTGTGGCGGCGGGTGGCCGGGCCCGACCATCTGAACTCGCTGGCGAGCCGGCACGGCATCGCGGAGTTCTCGGCCGCGACCGGCGACCTCGATGAAGCCGTCGCTGTCCTGCGGGATCTGATCGCCGACTACGAACGGGTCGTCGGCCCGATGGAGCGGGACACCCTGAACACCCGCCTGCTGCTCGCCTCCCTGCTCGGCGAGACCGAGTCGCCGGGCGTCGCGGTGGACCGGCTCCGCGCCCTCCTCGACGACTGCGCGGGCCACCTCGGACCCGACGAGCCGCTGACGCTGGACGTGGAGTTCAAGCTCGCCGGCTGGCTGATGGACGTGGACCGGCTCGACGAGGCCCGGACCCGGATCGAGGAACTCGCCGTTCGCTCCGGCCGGGTGCACGGCGCGGAGCACGTCGAGACGTTGCGCCTCCGTTACTACGCCGCCGACCTGCGTGGAAGTCAGGACGAGATGCGGGCGCTGCTCGATGACGTGCAACGACTGCTCGACCAGGGCCGGACCGAGGTGGAGGAGATCCGGGACTGGATCGAGCCGGACGAGGATCTGCCGGCGGCGAGCTGACCGGCTGTCGGCGGGCCCGAACGAGCAGGAACGTGGGAACATGCCGGGCGTGGAACAGGAACCCGGCCCGCAGCTCCGCGTCCAGTGTCTCGTGGTCGGCACCACCGGGCCGTCTCGCCTGGCCGACTTCTGGCAGGCCGCGCTCGGTTGGCGGCGCACCTTCGAGCGCCACGACGAGGTGGTGCTCGAGCCGCCGGCCGGCAGTCCCGAGGACGGGGTCGTGCCGGATCTGCTGTTCGTGCGCGTGCCCGAGGAGAAGGCCGGCCGGAACCGCCTGCACCTCGATCTGCGTCCCGGCGATCAGGCCGCCGAGGTCGCCCGCCTCGAAGGGCTCGGCGCTCGCCGCACCGACGTGGGTCAGGGGCCGGACGTCAGCTGGGTGGTGATGGCCGATCCGGACGGCAACGAGTTCTGCGTTCTCGTCCCGCACCCGGCATTCGACTTCAAGACCTACGAGCGACGGGTACGCGAAGGGCCCTGCTTCGTCTGCGCGATTCTGGACGGGCATCCCGACTACCGCCATCACCTGGTCTTTGAGGATGACGACACCATCGCGTTTCTGGCCATGAGCCCGACGCTGCTCGGGTATTGCCTGGTCGCGCCAAAGCGGCACGTCGAGAGCTGGGTGGACGAGATGGAGCCGGCGGAGTTCGCCCGCTTCCAGACCGTCGTGCACCGGGTCGCCCGGGCGGTCGCGGCAGTGGTGCCGACCGAACGGATGTACTCGATGAGCATGGGCTCTCAGCAGGGCAACGCCCACCTGCACTGGCACCTGGCCCCGCTGCCGCCGGGCGTCCCCTACGAGAAGCAGCAGTTCCACGCCGTCATGCACGAGAACGGCGTCATCGACGTCACCGAGGAGGGCCAGGCCGCCCTGGCCCGGGAGATCCGCGGACGGCTAGGCACCGTCGACGGCCTGCTGCCAGGCGGCCAGCACGGCGGGGTCGCCGGTCAGGACGGCCGCGTTGTCCCGGCGCCAGAGGGCCAGTAGCAGGTCGGAGGCGGTGCCGGTCAGGGTGGCGTCGGACGGCCCGGCACCGCGGGAGTAGGCGCCGTCGGTCGATCTCAGCGCCAGCGTGTGCTCCGGCGCGGATCGGCCGAGAAACGGCAGCAGATGGGGCAACGCCGACTCGAACAGCTCGTCGATGAGCGCGGCCGCCTGCTCCGCGGCGATCGGCTGCGCCGACCCGCGAGCGTTCTGCGCATCCCATCGGTGGATGGTCAGGTCGTGGGCCTGCCGCGCGCACCACGCGCCGGCCCGCTGTTGCACGCAAACAGTCCACATCGGAGTGGCCGGATCGGTCGAGTCGATCGCGGTCAGCAGGTGCTCGAGACTCACCAGGTACCACTCGGCGAGCGTCATGCCGGGGTCGGGCGTGAGCGAATAGGGCATCCGCGGCGAGGGCGCGGCGTCCTGGATCAGGTCGGCTGCCCAGTGATGAAAGCTGCCGACGTGCGCCGTCAGGTCGGCGACCGTCCAGCCGGGGCAGCTCGGCACCGGGGCACTCGGGTCACCCGCCAGCGCGGCGGCCAGTGCCCGCCCCTCGGCGGCGAGCCAGGAGCGGTAGATCTGGTGCGTCGGCTGCATGCCGCAGACCCTGCCACAGTCGCCACCCGCAGAGGGCGATGATGCCGACGAGGATCAGCAGCACCGGCAGGCGCCACCACCGGGTCAGGTCCGGCGCGGGGGCGGAGAGCGGCGGGCTGACCCAGGGCCGGGCGGTCTTGGACCAGGCCACGAACGTGTCGCCGATCGGCAGAGCGCCGCCGGCATAGCGCCGCGTTCGCAGGGTGTCGATCGGCACGCCGGCCACGTCGGCGGCGTTCGCCAGCGACGAGGCCAGCCGGGTGTCGCCCTGCACCCGGGCCGCGCCCATCGTCACCGCCGTCGCGGAGAGGCTGACGCCCAGCACGAGAGGGCCCGAGTCGACGTCGCCGGCCCCCGAGACGCCCGACGGGAACTCCCGGATCGCCGGGCCCCACGGCCGGAACCGCTCGCGGAAGACCAGCCACTGCTGCGCCGCGAAGGCCGGGTCGATGTCCACGAGGAAGCGCTGGATCATGCTCTGCGAGGTGCCGCGCGCCACCTCGATCGGCGCGCCGGTGCCCACGTCGGAGCGATGCGGCAGCAGCCCGGTCGACGGGTCGAGACGCTGCCAGGTGTCGGTGAGCCACCGCGCGACGGTCGCCGCATAGCGCGGCGGGAAGAGCTTGTCGTGCAGGCGCAGCGAGGCGATCGCGACGGTCGAGTCGACCGGCCAGGACTGACCCGGGTACGCGGCCAGAAAGGGCGACGAACCGGCGGAGAAAGCCGCGGCGATGTCGGCCGAGTCCGCCTGGAAGCGGGCCGCGTCCGCCGGCGACGGTGAAAGCGACAGCACGCCACCACGCAGCCAATTCGTCCAGCCGCGATAGAAGACGCCGTAGGCCGGGGTCAGCGACGCGTCGAACGGCGCCCGACCGGCCGGCGTGTCCACGGCGGCCAGCGCCCACCGAGCCTCGCGCAGTTCGTCGCCGCGCTCCGCGGGTGGCGAAGACAGGCCCAGGTCGACCTGGGTGAGGCCGTAGAGCACGTACGAGAAGAAGTAGCCCTCGGGGAACAGCGCCTGGGCGTCCTCCGCCGAGCCCGATTCGAGCGCGGACCGCAGGAACGCGAGCTGACGGCGTACCGCAGCAGGGTCGTCGGCGGGACCGACCAGCCGGACCGCCGCGATCAGCGCGCCCAGCCCGATGGCCAGGGCGAGAATCGCCCGCAGAAGCCGCACGCGCAGAGCGTAGACACCGTGCGCAATGCGGGCAGCGGGCGCTACCAGGTCGTCAGCAGCAGATGGTTGACGAGCAGTGCGGTGCCGGCCTGGGCGATGAGCCAGCCGCGACGGCTCTCCTCGGGGAGGAGGGCCGCCGCGGCCGGCAGCCACACCGCGAACGGCAGCCAGATCCGCTCGGTCTCGGCCTTGCTGAGCCCGGAGAGATCGGCCGCGACGATCGCGGCGAGGGCGGCGAGCACGACCAGGTTGGTGCGCGGCGCGCGGATCGCGCGCCGCAGCATGGGCGCGACCGCCGGGCCCGCGCAGAGGGTCAGGGCCGCGAGGTTCGCCCAAACCCAATAGGGGTACGGCCGCAGCGCCGCGAGCCCGTCGTGATAGCGGATCTGGACGAGTTGATAGCCGTCCCACCACCAGAATCCGGCCGCCGCGAACGCGACCACCACCGCCACCGCGCCGAGCAGCGCGAAGGGGAACGTGCGACGGCGGACCGCCACCAGCGCGAGTGGCGCCAGCAGGATCAGGCCGTAGGACAGGAAGATGCCGAAGCCCAGCACGAGGCCGCCGGCCAGCGCGGCCCGGCGGCTGCCGAGGGCGACCAGCGCGATGCCGGTGGCGGTCACCCCGGCGAAGAGGCCGTCGGCGGAAACGCCCATCCAGACCGCGCCCGGGAACAGCACGACGAACGGCAGCGCGGCGCGGGCGGCCGCCTCGTCCTGCAAAGCTCGCAACGTCACCGGCACGGCGACCGCGATCAGGCCGCCGCCGAGCACGCAGACGAGCGCGGCCCAGGCTCCCCCGCCCAGGCCGATCCGGTCCAACGCGACGAAGACCAGCAGCGCGCCGGGCGGGTGGCCGGCCACATGCGTGGTCCAGCCCTGGACGATGCCGTCGGTGAAACTCCCCAGTGACGTCCACCTGTCTACATCGGACAGATATTCGAACTCGGTGGTCAGGCGGCCGGCGAAGCCGCGTTGCCAGCCGTCGACGAGGGCCAGGGCGAGAATCCAGGCCACCGCGGCGGCATAGCCCGCGGCCAGCAGGCGGCGCCACGGCAGCACCTCGGCCAGGGCGATGCCGTGCCACGCGAGGAGGATCGCGATCGCCACCGCGGCCGGGGTGCCGGGGCCGACGTGCGGGAGCCAGTGCGCGAAGAGCGGGGCCGAGCTGGCGCGTACCGGTCGGCCTGCCAGATAGAGCAACCCGCCGGTGACCGCGGCCGCGGCGACCAGCGCGACCGCTCCCCCGGCCGCCGCCAGATCGCGCCGCCGGCCTTTCTGATCGGTCCGGGACTCGAGGCCAACGGTCATCCGCGCAGCGGGGCGGTGGCGAACTCACGGACGCCGGTCTCCAGGCCCACGGTGGCGCGGAAGCCGAGCTCGGCGGTGGCGCGCGCGGGCGAGGCGACCACGTGCCGCACGTCGCCGAGCCGGAACTCGCCGGTCACGATCGGGGCGGGGGCGGCCATCGCGGTGGTCAGGGCCGTCGCCATCTCCCCCACGGTGGTGATCCGGCCCGAGGCCACGTTGTACGCCCGGAAGCCCGCCGCCCCCGCCTCGGCCGCCGCGACGTTGGCCCGAGCCACGTCCGCCACGTGCACGAAATCGCGTTGTTGCCGGCCGTCCTCGAACACCCGCGGCGACCGGCCGGCCTCGCACGCGGACCGGAAGATCGCTGCCACCCCGCTGTACGGCGTGTCCCGCGGCATGCCCGGACCGTAGACGTTGTGGTAGCGCAGCGCCGCCACCGATCCGCCGAGCTGCCGGGCCCACGCCGCGCTCAGGTGCTCCTGGGCGAGCTTCGTGGCGGCGTAGACACTGCGCGGATCGAGCATCGCCTCCTCGTCCACCAGCGCGGGGATGAGCGGCCGGCGGCAGATCGGGCACGGCGGTTCGAAGCGTCCCTCGGCCAGCTCGCCGGCCGGGCGGGCGGCGGGACGCACCGGGCCGTGGTCGGCGCAGCGGTAGGCGCCCTCGCCGTAGACCACCATCGAGCTGGCCAGCACCAGGCGGCGCACCCCGGCGCGGGCCATCGCGGACAGCAGGACGGCGGTGCCGAGGTCGTTGCACGACACGTAGTCCGGGAGGTCGTCCAGGTCGACGCCGAGCCCGACCATGGCGGCCTGATGCGCCACCACGTCGACACCGCGCAGCGCCGCCTCGACCGCCACCGGGTCACGCACGTCCGCCCTGAGCACCGGCACGCCGCGGACCTCGCCGGGCGGCGGCGAGCGATGCGCGGCGGGGTGGCCCAGGTCGAGCACGGACACGTCGTGGCCCGCGTCGAGCAGGGCGGCCGTCACGTGGGAGCCGATGAAGCCGGCGCCGCCGGTCACGAGAATGTGGGTCACGCCGCCGACCGTAGGCCGGTCGGCCGGACTTGGCGACCGATTCCGGGCGGCCGTCAGACTTCCGTAAGGACCCGCGCGGATGTCCGTGTTCTGTAAGGGTTTCCAGCCGGGCGGCGGGCTTAGGTTTCGGGGATGACCGATGTGGTGTTGCCCTGCCTGGACGAGGCGCCGGCGCTGCCGTGGCTGCTCGCCCGGATGCCGGACGGATACCGGCCGATCGTGGCCGACAACGGATCCACCGACGGATCACCGGAGGTCGCCCGGGCCCTCGGCGCCCGCGTGGTGCACGTGGCCCAGCCCGGCTACGGCGCCGCGGTGCACGCCGGGCTGCTCGCCGCCGATCCGGCCGACGGCGTGGTGTGCGTGATGGACGCGGACGGCTCGTTCGACCCGGCGCAGCTGCCGCTGGTCGCCGACCCGGTGCGCGCCGGGCGGGCCGACCTCGCGGTGGGCCGCCGCCGGCCGGTGAGCCGGGACGCCTGGCCGCTGCACGCACGCCTCGGCAACGCGCTGCTGGCCCGGCGGATCCGCCGCACGACCGGCCTGCCGGTGCACGACATCGCGCCGATGCGCGCCGCCCGCCGCGATGCCCTGCTGGCGCTCGACCTGCGGGACCGGCGCTTCGGATACCCGCTGGAGCTGCTGGTCGCGGCCGGCCGCGCGGGCTTGCGGGTGACCGAGGTCGACGTGCGATATGCGCCCCGAGCGGCCGGCACTCACTCCAAGGTGACCGGCTCGGTGCGCGGCACGGCCCGCGCGATCCGCGACATGGCGGGGGTGCTGGCCCGATGAGGACCCACCTGCTGGTGCTGGCCAAGACGCCGGTGCCGGGCCGGGTGAAGACCCGGCTCTGTCCACCGTGCACGCCCGAGGAGGCGGCGCGGATCGCGGCCGCCGCGCTGGCCGACACGCTCGACGCGGTCGGCGCCACGCTCGCCGCCGGTCGCACCCTGGTGGTGGACGGCGACCACCCGGCGCCGCGCGGCTGGAACCGTCTGCCACAGCGGGGATCCGGACTGCCTTCGCGATTGGCCAACGCCTTTCTGTCCGCGCGGATGCCGGCCCTGCTGGTCGGCATGGACACTCCGCAGCTCACCCCGGCGATGCTGGGCGAGGCCACGGACCTGCTGGCGGGCGCCGACGCGGTGTTCGGGCCGGCTTTCGACGGTGGGTGGTGGGCGCTGGGGCTGCGCGACACGACGCACGCCGAGGTGTTGCGGGACATTCCGACGTCGACCGCCGACACCGGGGCGTTGACGCTGGCCGCGCTGCGCTCGCGCGGTCTGCGGGTCGCTCTGCTGCCGACCTTGCAGGATGTGGACACCGCCGCCGACGCGGTCGAGGTGGCCGAGCTGTGCGCGCCGGCCAGCCGGTTCGCGGCGGCCGTCCCGATGCTGGTCCGTGGGTGATCGGCGTGCTCTCTGTGTTCGACCGCACGCTGGCCGGCGCCGCCGTCGGCGGGTCCGGCGTGCTGACGCTCTCCGGCGACCTGGGAGGTCCGGTGCGCATGGATGCCGCGAACTGGTGCCGGCGTCGCCTGCCGGGCGACGCCGGGCTGCTGAAGCGCTGCGCCGGGCCGGCGCTGGACGTCGGATGCGGGCCCGGGCGGCTGACCGCCGCGCTGCTGCGCCGGGGGGTGCCGGCGCTGGGCGTCGACATCAGCGCCACCGCGGTGCGGCTGGCCCGGCGGCGCGGTGCGATCGCGCTGCGCCGCGACGTTTTCGACCAGACGCCCGGCGAGGGGCGGTGGCGTCACCTGCTGCTGGCCGACGGGAACATCGGCATCGGTGGTGACCCGGCGCGGCTGCTGACCCGATGCGGTGAGCTGATCGCCGCGGCCGGCGAGATCCACGTGGAGCTGCAACCGCCGGGTGTCGTCGGCTGGGCCGGCGAGGCCACGCTCAGCGACGGCGACGAGGCCGGGACGTTGCGGTGGGCGGTGGTGGCGGTCGACGACGTGGCCGCGCCGGCCGCTCGGGCCGGCCTGCGGGTGCTGGAGACCTGGACGGAGGCCGGGCGATGGTTCGCCACCCTGAGCCGGTAGGACACGATGCCGGCGACTCTTCGCCCGCACCCGTCGAGCCGAAGGTGCGGCGGGCGGTGGCCTGGTTGATGGACCCGCCGGAGACCGTCCGGCGCGGGCCGTTCCGCGAGGGCGCGTTCACGTCGGAGGTGCGGTCGACGCGGCTGACCAGCCAGGTCGGGCTGGCGCTGGCCGTCGCGTTCACCATCTGCTTCCTCACCGGCCTGCTCAGCCACCTGATCCAGCACCCGCCGGGGTGGTTCTGGTGGCCGTCGCGCCCGGCCGATCTCTACCGCGTGACGCAGGGCCTGCACGTGGCCACCGGCCTGGCGTCGGTCCCGCTGCTCGGGGTCAAGCTGTGGTCGGTCTATCCCAAGCTGTTCTCCTGGCCGCCGTTCCCCGGGCCGGCCCTGGCGATCGAGCGCCTGGGCATCGCGGCGCTGGTCGGCGGCTCGCTGTTTCAGCTGGTCAGCGGCGTGCTGAACCTGGCCCGCTGGTATGGCCCGATGCCGTTCTTCTTCACCGCGGCGCACTACTGGGTGGCGTGGCTGACGATCGGCGGGTTGCTCGCCCACGTCGGGGTCAAGCTGCCGATCGTGCGCGACGCGCTGAGCCGCCGGCCGCCGACCGGCACCGCCGCTTCCTCTGAGGAAGCAGAGCCCCTCTGCTCCCCCGCAGGAAGCACGACGGCCGAACCCCCCGCTTCCTCAGAGGAAGCAGAGCCTCTCTGCGCCCCGAGAGGCAGCGCGGCGATCAGCCGGCGTGGGCTGCTGGGTGCGACCGCCCTCGCAGCCGGCGTGATCACCGTCACGACCGTAGGGCAGACCGTCGCACCCCTGGCGCCGATCTCGCTGCTCGCGCCGCGCCGCCCGAGCGAAGGCCCGCAGCGCCTCCCGGTGAACAAGACCGCGGCCGGCGCGGGCGTGCGGGACGCCGCCCTCGACCCCGGCTATCGCCTGACCGTGGCCGGGCCGGCCGGCGAGACGACCCTCTCCCTCGCCGATCTGCAGGCGATGCCCCAGCACACGGTGGTGCTGCCGATCGCCTGCGTCGAAGGCTGGAGCGCCACCGGCACGTGGACCGGCGTCCGGCTGCGTGACCTGGCCGCATTGGTCGCCGCCGACCCGGAGAGCGCCGAGATCGAGTCACTGCAGCAGGGTGGCCGCTACCGGATCTCGACGGTGGCCCGGCCGCATCTCCGGGACGACTGGACCCTGATCGCGCTCGGCCTCAACGGCGGACCGCTGCATCCGGATCACGGCTATCCCGCCCGGCTCATCGCCCCCAACCGGCCGGGTGTCCTGCAGACCAAGTGGGTCGCCCGGATCACGATCGAGGACGGCGGCCCGGCCGGAACCGGCCGGCAGCGGGATCGGTAAGGGAATGGTTAGACGCCGGCGGCCGCGACGTGGGTAGCGTGGCGGGATGGGACACCGGGTGCTGGTCGTCGACGACGACCCGACCGTGAGCGACGTGGTGCGGCGTTACCTCGAGCAGGACGGCTGCGAGGTGCGCCTGGCCGCCGACGGTCCCGCCGCGCTCGCCGCCGCCGACGCGGATCCGCCCGACCTGGTGGTGCTCGACCGGATGCTCGGCGCGGTGGACGGCTTCGAGGTGTGCCGGCGGCTGCGCGCCCGGCGGCCCGACCTGCCGGTGGTGATGCTGACCGCGCTCGGCGACGAGGCCGACCGGGTGGCCGGGCTGGAGATCGGCGCGGACGACTACGTGACCAAGCCGTTCTCGCCGCGCGAGCTGGTGCTACGGGTGCGCAGCGTGCTGCGGCGAGCCGCGCCCGCCCAGGAGGCCGTGCTGCACGACGGCGATCTGGTCGCGGACACCGGTCGCCGCACCGCCGAGCTGGGCGGCCGTGAGCTGGGCCTGACCGTGCGCGAGTTCGACCTGCTCGAGTTCCTGCTGCGGCACCCGGGCCGGGCCTGGTCCCGGGCGCAGCTGCTGGAACAGGTGTGGGGCTGGCAGTTCGGCGACGAGTCGACGGTGACCGTGCACGTGCGGCGGCTGCGGGAGAAGATCGAGACCGATCCGGCGACACCGCGGCGGTTGCGCACCGTGTGGGGCGTGGGTTACCGCTACGAGCCGGAGCCCGCCGATGCGTGACATGCTGCTGATCGGCCTCTATTCGCTGATCGCGGGCGCCGTCGTGGGCCTGGCCGGCGCAGTCCTGCTGCGCCTGCTGCGCGGCCGGTCGATCGCCGTGCACATCGTCGCGCTGCTGACGATCACCGTCGGCGCCGTGGTCGCGGGTGTCGCCGCGGTGGCTCAGGCGATGTTCCTCTCCCCGCACGACCTGCAGGTGGTGCTGGTGACGGTGTCCGCGGCCGCGCTGGTCAGCCTGGCGCTGGGCGCGACCTTCGGCGCGCGTCTCGCCCGGGCCGCGACCTGGGCGGCCAACGCGGAGGCGGGGCGGCGCGAGCTGATTGCCTGGGTCTCGCACGATCTGCGTACGCCGATGGCCGGCCTGCGCGCGATGGCCGAGGCGCTGGAGGACGGCGTGGTGTCCGACCCGGCGCACGTGGTCGACTTCCACCACCGCATCAAGGACCAGGTCGATCAGATGAGCACCCTGGTCGACGACCTGTTCGAGCTGTCCCGGATCAACGCCGGCGCGCTGCGGCTGGCTCCGGCCACCATTCCGCTGGCGGACATCGTGTCGGACGCGATCGCCACCACCGCGCCGCTGGCCGCGAGCCGGCGGATCCGGGTGCTCGCCGACGAGTCGGGCTGGCCCGAGGTCACCGCGAGCGAGCCGGAGCTGGCCCGCGTGGTGTCGAACCTGCTGGTCAACTCGGTGCGCTACACGCCGGAGTGGGGCACGGTGTGGGTGTCGGCCGGCCGCGACCGCGGCGACGTGTGGCTGGCCGTGGCGGACACCTGCGGCGGCATTCCGGAGGCCGACCTGGGCCGGGTGTTCGAGGTGGCCTTCCGCGGCTCGTCGGCGCGCAGCCCGGGCGCCGGTGGGCTGGGCCTGGCGATCGTGCGCGGCCTGATGGAGGCACAGGGCGGCAACGTCCGGGTACGCAACGTGGCCGGCGGCTGCCGGTTCGAGATCCGCCTGCCCGCGCCCGCCTGACGATTCCTTAAGCTCGTCTTAGGGATCTCCGCGCGAGGCTGCGACCTTGGGTGGCGCACCGATACGCTCTGCCCACATCAGAGCCCGGCTGCCCGGCCGCGCGATGCTTCCGGTCGGCCGAGAAAGCGATAACTTTATGCTGCCGAGGGCACACGCCCCCGCCCATGCTTCCCGCCATCGGCGGTCAGGGCGTCGTGCCCAGGTGCTGGCGATCGCCGGGGCGGGCGCCGCGGTCGTGCTCACCGCCTCGTTGCTGCCGATGGTCGCGGGAGCTCATCCGGTCGCCGCGCCTGATCTGGTCGCCGCGCCGGAGATCCCGCAGCTTGAACCCAGCGCGCCGGTGATCGGGCCACCGGCTTCCTCGGCCCCTGCGGCCAAAGCGGAGAAAAAGGCCGCCCCGAATCCGAAGTCCACGACGACCAGGCCCAAGACCAAGACCGTCGCCGAGTCCGGCTGGAAGGTGGTCTGGTCGGACGAGTTCAACGGCGGCTCGATCGACCGCTCCAAGTGGAACCTGCGCAACGGCGAGGGCCGCAGCATCGACAAGGGCTGCAACGTGAGCAGCCCGAAGAACACCTTCGTGACCGGCGGCCGGCTCACCCTGCGGGCGCTGCGCGAGACCGCGACCTGCAGCTCCCAGACGCGGCAATTCACCCAGTCATATCTGGACACCATCGGCAAGCACTCGTGGACCTACGGCCGGTTCGAGATGCGCGCCAAGTCGCCCAACAGGCCGGGCACGTCGAAGGGCCTGTGGCCGGCCTTCTGGCTGCGGCCGGAGGACAACGGCAACGGCGAGATCGACGTGACCGAGCTGCCCGGCGGCGCGGGCTGGCACGACAAATCCACCGCCGCGATCTTCCTCGACTACTCCCCGGTCAAGCAGGACACCCGGATCCCGATGCCGGCCGGCGGCTATCCCGGCGACGGCTTCCACACCTATGCGACCGAGTGGACCAATGACTCGCTGACCTGGTACATCGACGGCGTGCGGGTGTGGTCGCGGGACCGCGCCACCACCTCGTTCTTCGACAAGGTCTTCCACAAGCCGTACAACATCCGGCTCAACTTCCAGGTCGGCGGCTGGCTCGGCGACCCGGACGCGAGCACCGCCTTCCCGGCCGACTTCGTCGTCGACTACGTGCGCGTCTACCAGCGCTGAAGTGACCCGGCAGGGTCCCGGTCCGCACCACCGGGGCCCTGTCGTTACTTCTTCCGGGTGACCTACCCTCTAGCAGGTGATCCCCCGCCAGCGCACGCCGTCGTCCGCTGAGCCCGACTTCCCCGGCGGCGACCCGCGCTCGCGCCAGGACGGCATCGGGTGGGTCACCCGGGCCGTTTTCCCCGACCCCGAGCTGCGGCTCACGGTCGGTGGCGACCAGACCTCCCCCCTGCGGTACGCGGTGGTGCCGTCGCTGGCCGACGCCCGATTCCTGCTCCCTCTCGCCTCGCGCCGGGTGACCGCGGCGTCGGTGCTGGCCTACAACGCGCTGCGCCCGCCCAGGGTGCGCGCCTCCCGGGCGGTGATCGGCGGCCTGGCCCGGCTGGGCCTGCTCGGCGTCACCCGGGCGCCGGTGCTGACCGTCGAGGGCGGCCCGCTGCTGTGGGAACACCTGGCCGGTCTGCTCGGCGTCGACCGGCTGCACGCCGCGATCGGCATCCGCCCGCCCGACCCGCACCACAAGCCGACCCTGCAGCTCTTCGACGACGCCGGCCGCCCGCGCGGGTACGCCAAGATCGGCTGGAACGACGGCACCCGCGCGATGGTCCGCAGTGAGGCCGCCACGCTGGCCGCGCTGCCGCCGCCGGAGGGCGATTTCCCGGCCGCGCCGCGGCTGCTGGTGCACACCCGATGGCAGGGCCGCGAGGTCGCGGTGATCGAGCCGATGCCGCGCGGGGTGCGGCGCATCCACCGGCCCGCGACGCCTCGGACGGCGGCCATGCTGGCGGTCGCGCGGCCGGGCGAGCCGCGGCCGGTCGACGGGTCGCCGCTGGTGGCGAGCTGGCGGCGACGTGCCTCCGGGGGCGCGATGGCCGCCGCCGAAACGGATCCGGCGCTGCCCACTGTGGACGCTGCGATCGACGCGCTGGTCGCCCGGGACGGCGGTGTCACGTGCGCGTTCGGCGAGTGGCACGGCGACTGGGTGCCGTGGAACATGGCGCGGCACCGCGGCGGGCTGCTGGTCTGGGATTGGGAAAATCACGGCAGCGACGTGCCGGTCGGCTTCGACCTCGCGCACCAGGCTTTCCAGATGGCGCTGTCCACGCATCGCCGGCCGGCCGCCGAGTGCGCGGTCGCGGTGGACGAGGCGTTGCGGCGGCATGGCCAGGCGCTCGGACTGGACGGTCCGCGGCAGCGGTTCGTCGCGGACGCCTATCTGATCGAGTTATGGCTGCGCACCTACGAGTTGTCGCACGGCGGCGCCGGCTGGAACCCGAAGCTGCACCCGGCCCTGCTGCACGTGCTGGCCGAGCGGTTGCGGCTCAGCGTGCCCAGTCCAGGGTGAGACCCAGCCGCTCGGCGAGCGCCGCGTTGTGCGGGCGATAGAAGTCGGTGAGCTCGGCGCGCACCGCGGGATCCATGCCCTGGCTCGGGCGGTCGTTGAACACGTCGTAGCTGGGCAGGTCGTGCGGCGGCAGGCCGATGTGCTCGAGCACCCGGGCATAGGTCTGCGCCGGGGAGCGATAGAACACCTCGCTGGGCACGAAGAGCAGCTGGGCCGGGTCGAAGCGATCCAGCCACGGCTCGAGGTGGTCCAGATAGCAGCCGCGTTCGCGGTAGGCGTACCAGTCGTAGGCGGTGCTGAAATACCACGGATCCACGATCATCTTGGACCGCTCGCCCGCGGTCCGGGACGGCTCGGCCGCCAGCGCCGCCGCGAAGTCGAGCGGTTCCACGCCCTCGCCCCGGCGTTCCTTCCAGTGCGAATAGGCCCGCTCGACCGGATCGCGCAGCAGCACCACGAGACGGACCCGGGGCATCACCGCCGCCACCCGTTCCGCGGCGAGCGGATGGAACATGTAGAGCGGCGCCGCCTCGCCCGCCTTGGGCGGTGCGCCGTGCCGGCGTTCCAGGACGGTCCGATGGCGGGCGGTCGGGAAGTGCGAGCGATACCACGCCTCGCCGCGCCCGTAGTTCTCCTCGAAGTAGTGCGAGGTCTTGGTGTTCCACGCCGGGAAGAGCCGCGGCACGAGCGGATGCTGGATCAGGTAGCGCCAGAGCGACGTGGTGCCGCCGCGTTTGGTGCCGATCACCAGGAAGTCGGGCAGCGGGCGCTGGTCGCTGGTGCGCTCGCCGTAGCGGACCAGCATCCGCCGCAGCCCCTCGCGCGCCCGCTGCGGCGCGACGCCCTTGATGGTGTCCTTCACGGTCACCTGATCCCCCTTCGCAGGCGGGCGCGGACCCGGCCGTCCAGCAGCGACAACAGCATTCCGGCCAGCAGCACCGCGAGGGCGATCGCGAGGCCGGGCAGGCCACGCCCGCCGAGCGGCAGGGCGATCGCGGCGGCCAGACCGGCGGCGGCGGTGACACCGGCGGCGGCGAGCAGCAGCGGCCGGGCGACCAGTGACTCGCCCAGCGCGCGCCGGGCCAGCACGGCGGCCATCGCGTTCTCCCACACGATGCCGAGCGACCAGGCGATCGCCGCGCCGAGCGCGCCCAGCCGCGGGATCAGCACGAGGCAGGCGAGCACGTTCAGGGCCAGGCCGCAGGCGGTGGCGAGCAGGTGCCCGCGACTGTTGCCGCTCATCAGCAGCACGGTCTGCACCAGCCCGACGCCGACGTTCACCAGCATCGCCACCGCCAGCACGGCGAGCGGCGCGCTCCCGGCGGCGAACTCCGGCCCGAACAGCGCGAGAAAGGCCGGAGCGAAGATCGCGAGCATCAGGTACGCCGGCCAGGACAGCGCCACGATGGCCAGCGTGGTGCGGCGATAGACCTGCGCCGCCTCGGCTCGTCGCGACTCGCTCAGCAACCGCGACAGCTGCGGCGCGATCGCCACCCGCAGGCCCTGCATGACGAGCAGCCCGGCCAGCGCATAGCGCCCGGCCGCGGCGAACACCCCGGCCTCCGCCTGGGTGGCCAGCGCGCCGGTGAGCAGCACGCCGACCCACATGCTGCTCGCGTCGATCGCCACCGAGCCGGCCCGGGGCAGCGCGAACGACCAGAACGACCGCCACCCGTCCGGTCGCGCCGGCCGGGGCGCGAGGGCCGCCGCGATCAGCAGCGCCACCGCCATCGGCAGCAGCCAGGCGCCGAAGCCGAGCAGCAGCCCGCCGCCGGCCAGGATCAGCAGCACCGGCCGCAGCACCGGAACGAACACCATCTGCACGGCGACATAGGCGCCCACCGGCCGGGTCGCGCGCACCGCGGCGAGCAGCACGGTGGCCGCCACGAGCACCGGCAGCCCGGCGAACGCCAGCCGCAGCAGCCCGGTTTCCGGCAGGGACAGCGCCCGGGTCAGCGGGTCGGCGACCGCCGGCCCGGCCAGGGCCAGCATCGCGGCCAGCGCGGTGGCGGGCACCAGGGCGACCGACACGAGACGGCCCGCGTCGGCGGCCGGCCGGCGCGGGATCGCCCACATCAGGCCGGTGTCCGCGCCCAGGCAGCACACCGCCCCGGCGATCGTGACCAGGCCGATCACGGTGAAGAGCGCACCCGCGCCCTCCGCGCCGTACCCCCGGGTGAGGACCGCGGTGAGCACGAAGCCGGACAGGCCGCTGACGGCCGCGCCGACCAACCCGATCGCGCCGTTGCGCGTGCCGCGCCGTGCCTCGGTGAGGGCGGCGGTCATCCCGTGCCCCGACCGGCCGGAGCCGCGTCGGCGAGGCCGGGATCGAGCAGCCCGCCGCGGTTGACCGGGCCGTCCACCGCGGCCAGGCCCAGGCCGATGCCGCAGAACAGCACCGACATGATCGGGCTGAGGAACGAGTAGAACGGCGTCACCACCACCGCGATCACGGGCAGCGCGCTGAGCCACAGCCCGGATCCGGAGACGGCCGCGGACATCCGCCGGGCGATCACCGCGAAGACCAGATAGAAGCAGATCGCGGCCGAGATGCCGTGGCTGTAGAGCAGTTGCCAGACCATGCCCTGGGTGCCCAGCGGCTCGGCGGCGAAGGTGGTGTCCACCATGTTGGGCTGGCCGAAGCCGAGCAGCGGCGAACTCATCACCGCGTGCCAGGTCTGCAGATAGAGATCGAGCCGGTCACGGGTCGAGGCGGTGGTCGAGGTGCGCTGGGTGATCAGGTCGTAGACCGGCACGAACAGCGTGATGATCCAGCCGGTCAGCACGATCAGCGCGATCGGCAGCAGCAGCCGCACCCGGCCGCGCGAGATCTCCCGGCCGAGCAGATAGAGCACGCCGGCGCCGAGGCCGATGAACATGCCCCGGTTCAGCGTCAGATAGGCCGGCACGAACGACAGCGGCAGCGAGACCAGCAGCACGACCAGCATCCAGCGCCGCCGCACCTGCGTGAGGCAGGCCAGCACGAACGGCACCAGGAAGCAGTACGCGGTGCCCCAGTTGTTCGTATAGGGGAACGGAGCCGCCGGCCGGTAGATCGGGTTGGCGCTGAGCTTGTTGAACTCGGTCGCCTCGAGCTGGGTGATGTCGGTGATGTAGCGCTCGTGCGCGATGGTGTCCGGCAGCACCATCTGGAACGGGCTGGGCATGCTGAACTTCGGGAAGAACACGCCGAACCAGCCGAACGCCACCATGCACAGCCAGTAGACCAGCAGCGGGTTGACGATCCGCGCCCACGGCGTGCCCTCGCGGGCCAGGTTGTAGACGTAGAGCCCGACCAGATAGGCCGTGACCAGGTGGCCGAACCGCAGGCCGAAGAGCCAGACCGAGGTCCAGTGCTCGAGCCGGATGGCGCTCACCGCGATGATGCCGAGGAAGATCAGCCACAGCATGGTGCCGGCCGGGCGCAGCACCCGGCCGCGGGTGGTGAGCAGCACGAAGAGCACGACGCCGAAGACCGGCCAGATCATGTAGAACACGCCGAGCGACCACCAGAGCGGCATCAGCGTGAACATCGCGACCAGCGGCCACACCGGCAGCTGAGGCACGCGGACCCGCCAGGCGCTCTGGTCGAGGACGCCCTCCTCGACCTCGGCGACGGCGCGCGCCTTCACCGGGGCGGAGCCGCGCCGGGTCACGACGTCAGACACCACGGCCCCGCTTCTGCGCCATGCGCAGCACGCGTTCGCCGGAGATCAGCCCGAGGATCACCAGCGCGATGACCGGGATCCTCTTCTCCCGCGGGTTGAGCCGGACGACCGCGGCCAGCTCGCGGATCGCCTCCGTGCGGCGGTTGCCGGAGGCCAGCGC
This sequence comes from Actinoplanes sp. NPDC051388, assembly GCF_055586225.1. Classification (NCBI taxonomy): domain Bacteria; kingdom Bacillati; phylum Actinomycetota; class Actinomycetes; order Micromonosporales; family Micromonosporaceae; genus Actinoplanes; species Actinoplanes sp. NPDC051388. The sequence continues at coordinate 98,483 of NZ_JBVJIP010000016.1, forward strand.
GAAGGCGATCTGCCCCCGGATGCGGGCCAGGCCGGTGCGGCTGCGGGCCAGTTCGGGGTGCTTGGCGAGCAGGTAGCGCTGGGCGTCGACGATGGTCGCCCACCGTCCGAAGTAGAACGATCCGCCGTGCCAGTCGACCACCACCAGCGCCTCGCGGCAGATCACCACGTCGGTGTGCCGGGCCAGGCGCAGCAGCCACTCGTAGTCCTCGCTGTAGCCGCCCGGGATGTCCTCGTCCACCGGGCCCGCCGCGGCGATCAGGTCGCGCCGGACCAGCAGCGTGCTGGAGTGCACCTCCATCACCCGGTCGGCGAGGAACTCGTCGAAGGTGACCCGGTCGCGGTCCAGCACCCGCTCGCGGTCGATGCCCGGACCGCGCAGCCGCAGCCCGCAACTGACCGCCCCGACCGCCGGATCGGCGAGCAGTTCGACCTGCCGGGTCAGCTTCGCCGGCAGCCACAGGTCGTCGTCGTCGCAGAAGGCCACCAGGTCGCCGGACGCGGCGTCGATGCCGCTGTTGCGCCCGCCGGGCAGGCCGGGCCGGTGGATGTTGGACAGGAACCGCAGCTTGCGGCCCGGACCGGACGGCACCTCGAACTCGCGGAGGTCCACCTGGTCGAAGACGACCAGGCACTCCACCTCGCCGGCGTAGTCCTGCGCCAGGATGCTCGCCACCGCCCGCTCGAGCAGGCCGGGCCGGTCCTTCGTCGCGACGACGACCGAGATGGCGGGCGGATTATGCACCTCGGCCACCGGTCAGCACGAACCCGACCGTCTTCGCGCCGGCCGCCCGGAGGCGGTCCACCAGCCTGGTCAGTTCGTGGTTGCGGGTGCGGTCGCGGGCGACGACCAGCACGGCCACGCCGCTCTGCGCCGCGCGTACGCCGCGCTCGTCGGTGTCCGAGGGCGGCGCGTCGATGACCACCACGCCGGACTGCGGCTCCTCGCCGAGCGTGCACAGCCGCACCTCGCCGCCGCCGATCAGCACCCCGAGCGCATCGATGTCGACGTCCGCCGGGAACGGCTTGGCGACCGGCTTGGCCGGTGTGAGCACCGGGGCGTTGCCGCTCCCGGGTTCCATCACCATCGTCGCCTCGGGGTCGTCGCGCTGTCCCGGCGAGGTGCGCAACGGCAACCGGGTCACGCCGGGCAGCGGCGAGCCGTTGCGGCGGGCGTCCGGGGGCGGCGGCGGGTCGGTCAGCGTGATGGTGCGCTGGCGCGGCGGCGTGCGCTTCTGCGCGGCGAACAGGACCCGCTTCAGCTCCTCGTGGCTCTCCGGCGGCGCGGCCAGCCAGACGTCGCCGCCGGCCTCGGCGAGCGCCACCGCGAGGTTGCCGCTGACCGTCGTGCGGCCCTCGCCATCGCGGCCGGAGAGCACCACCAGCGGCTGGTCCGGGTGCCGGTCGATCCACTTCAGCAGGGCCAGCGACACATATCGCGCGTCCGCGGCGGCGGCCTCCTCGGTCTGCCGGCCGGCCGAGCGCACCACGCCGAGCGCGGGCACCCCGACCAGGTCGGCGGCCTGCTCGACGGACCGCACCCGGCGATCCAGGGCCTCGCGGCCGTGCGCCGCGATGGTGCCGAGCAGCGCGCCGCCGAACAGCGCGCCGAGCACATAGAGCAACCAGGCGTCCTTGCTGGACGGCACGGGCGCCCGGGCGGCCGCGGTGACCGCGCCCGGGTTGAGGTCGGCCGAGGCGATCTTGGCGCGCTGGTTGGCGACCTCGGCGATCTGGTTGTTCAGGGCGCTGACCTGGTCCAGCATCGCCTGGGTGCGCGCGGTGGTGCCGTTGGCGCTGCCGGCCTTGCCGGGCAACCCCTTCGCCGCCTTCTCGCGCTGCTCGGTGACCTGCTTCATGGAGTTGTCGTAGGACAGCAGCAGTGCCTGCCGCTGCTGCTGATAGATCCCCTGGCGGACGCGCAGATAGCCCTGCGCCGCGGTGTTGGCGCCGAGCACGGCGCGGTCCTCGGTGGTGTCGGAGTATTCGAACCGCAGCACGGCGCCGCCGGTGGGCACCTCGACGGTCAGCGCGTCCCGCACGTCCTCGGCGTCCCGGCCGAGCGTGCTGGCGGTCGCGTCGACCACCTCGTTGCCGGTCGCCACGCCGGTCTCGGCGGTCATGTTGATGGCGCGGTCGGCGCCGCCGGCCGGCAGGGTGAACGGATCGGTCACCACCGGGCGCAGCACGACCACGCTGGTGGCAGTGTACGTCGCCGGGAGGAACAGCAGGTAGGCCAGGACTCCGGCGAGCACGATCGCGGTGGTGGCCAGCACGATGCGCCAGCGTCTCTGCGGGATCCGTACGACGTCCGCGAAGCCGACGACCCGCTGCCGGTTCGCGGCGACGGAATCAGTGACATCCATGCGGTAACTCCAGGGGGGCTTGTGCGGGCGGGGCGCCCGGACCGCTTCGATGCGGCCCGGACGCCCGCCTGACTGCTATGAAGTGGCGAAGAACAGCGTGGGGCTGCTCCACACCGGCGGGTTGGACGCGGCGGCCAGCGTGCTCGCGGTCGAGCCGACGACCGCGGTGGTCGCGGCCGGGTTGAAGGCCACCGACTTGAGCGCGCCGGTGGTCGACCCGAACACGAGCTTGCCGTTGACCCACGCCATGCCGCGGACCGTGCTCCAGTCCACCCCGCTGGTCGGCAGCGTGAACTGGGTGCACCCGATCACCGAGCCGTCCGGCGTCAGGTAGCGGTAGTAAAGCGCGTTGCTGTTCGCCACGGTGTAGTACATCCGGCCACTGAGGTAGAACGATCCGGTCAACGTCGATGCGTTGAACCAAGAGTTGAAACCGCTGCTCACCCAGGGTGCGCCGGCCACACCGTTGGTGACGACCGCGACGTTCAGCGTGCCCGCCGCGTTCGCCCAGTAGACCTTGTTGTTCAGCGAGAAGCTGGACTTGGCGCCGTTCATCTGGCTCTGCGTGACGTTCTGCCACGCGCCCACCCCGGACGGGCCGAACGCGACCTTCTTGAACGCGGTCGTGCCGTTGCCGCGGTAGAGGAAGCCGGAGGCCGCCGCCGGGGCGTCCTGCGCGGCCAGGGCGCGGCCACCCGCGGTCGGGAAGTACGCCTGCCGGCCGTGGTACTCGTTGCCGACGCCGTCCGAGTCCTGACCGACGAAGACGCCGCTGGTGCCCTTCCAGATCTCCCAGACGATCGCGCCCCAGCTGGTGCCGCCGGGCGGCAGGTTGCTGCCCGCGGACCGGCCCGGGTTCCAGGACATCGGCAGGCCGTTGCCCGCGTCCAGCGCGCCGTAGCCGTAGCGGTCCACGCCGCCCGGGCCCTTCTCGTCCACCCCGTTGGCGTTGTTCAGCCAGCGGAAGTGACCACCGACGTAGATCACGCCGTCGGCCGCCTCGAGCGCGGTCACCGAGTCGCCGCCGGAGAAGTTCACCCAGGTGGCCGTGACCGCGCCGCGGTCGGCGGTCTCGAACCGGGCGATCGAGTCGCAGTACGCGTCGGCGCCGTTCGCGCGGCCGCCGTCCGCGGCGATCACGAAGTACTTGCCGTCGTCGGAGAAGTCCACGTCACGGGCATAGAACGGGAAGCTCGCGGAGCCACACGGCGGCACGTACTTCTCGGTGGTCCAGGAGGTCAGCGTCGGCGTGGTGGTCACGTCGATCACGGCGACCTGGTTGCGCGTCTGCCCGTTCACCTTGGTGAAGTTGCCGGTGGCCACCAGCGTCTTGGCGTCCGGCGACACGGCCAGCGCCCAGACCAGCTCGGACGAGTTCGGGTAGGGCCGGGCGACGCTCGCGTCCACCTGGAAGCCCGCGTCGATCGCGCCGGTGGTGGCGTTCAGCCGGGCCAGCAGCGAGTGCGCGGTGCCGTTCACCGAGTGGAACGCGCCCGCGATGTAGAGGTGGTTGCCCTTGACGATGGCCCGGCGCACCACACCGCCGTCCGCCCGGCCGACCCAGCCGCTGATCGTGTCGCCGCTGGTCGGATCGATCTCGACCAGGTTCTTGCGGGCCACCCCGTTCACCGTCACGAAGGCGCCGCCGACGATCAGCTTGCCGTCCGGGCTCACCGCGAGCGTCGACACCTGGTTGTCGAAGGTCGGCGTGAAGCCGGTCTTCAGCGCGCCGGTGTTGACGTCGTACGCCACCAGGTAGCTCGCCGCCGACCAGCCGGCGGCGCCGGCCGCCTTGATCCCGGTGAACGAGCCGCCGGCGTAGACCGTGTTACCGATCTGGGCGAACGCGCGGATGCTGCCGTTCTGCGCGTGCGGCGTGTTGTCCGCGGGATTGGCGTTCACGATCGTCGCGGCGGCGGCCGGCGGCACGTACACCGCGCTCGCCGGGACCGCGGCGGTCAGCGAGACCGCCAGACCCAGCACCGCGGCCGGCACGAGCAGCCGGGCTCGACGTGGAAAGGACACTTGCCCTCCTACAGAAAACGGGTGGTGGCTGGAAAGGACGAGAGTTCGAAGGGTGGCGCCACCGGGGTGGTGCGCACCGACCACGCGGCGGCGATCTCCAGGTCGGTGAAGGTGAGCTCGTCGGCTTCGCGGGCCACGACCAGCTCGCGGCCGTCCAGCTCGCGGGCCAGCGAGCCCTGGTGGTCGTCGATGTGCTCGCCGTGCGCGTGCCGCCGGGGCACGAAGACGGCGCGCCGGCCGGCCTGCATCGCGGACAGTGCCGAGCCGACGCCGGCGTGCGACACGATCACGTCGGCCTCGCGCAGCGCCTGGCGCATCTCGCCGAGCGGCACCTCGCGGCGGGCGCCGGCCGGCATCCGGTCGATCACCGTCTCGCCGACCTGCCAGAGCACGTCCAGGCCGGGCGGGATGATCTCGACCAGCCGATTGAGCAGCCGGGGGAACGTGTATCGCTGGTGTGTGCCGAGCGTGACGACGACCTTGCGGATCGGCTGCGGGAACGGCTCGGGCACCGCGTCGAACGTGTCGAAGATGGAGCCGCCGTAGAGCCACTCGCCGTCCGCCCAGGACGGGTACTGCGTGTAGAGCCGGGTGCGCGGGAGCTGGGCGGCGAGCCTGCCGGTGAGCGAGGGCCCCTCGGTGCGGGTCGCGCTCTCGATGTACGTGCACTCCACCCCGGCCGCGGTGGCCGGCACGAAGAAGGACATGGCCACACTGGCGCCGGTGCTGATCACGCGTTCGTAGCGGCTCGCGCGGAACATCCGCCGGGCCAGCAACATGTTGCGGATCGCGCCCTTGAGGTCACGGGTGGTGGCCGGCGGCACGTGCACGACGTCTTCGCCGTGCAGCAGGGACCGGCTCTGCGGGCTGTCGAAGGTGACCCAGCGACGGTCGGACACGCCGAGCCGCGGCACCAGATCGTGCAGTTCGGCCAGATGTCCGCCGGTGGAAGCGACCAGAAGCGTGGTCATGCCGCCGCTTCCACGACTTTGTACAGCGCTACCAAAACCTCGTCCCCATCCTGAGCGGCTGTCCCCCGCCGCCGATAAGCCCCCCGGCTTGTTAATAGGCCCCCTGGCCGCGCATCACGACCAACGCGGTACGCATGAGAATCACCAGGTCGACAGTGAGTGACCAGTTCTCCACATACCGCAGGTCGAGCCGGATCGAGTCCTCCCAAGACAGATCCGATCGACCGCTCACCTGCCACAGCCCGGTCATCCCGGGTTTCACCACCAGCCGCCGGCGCATGTCGTGGGGATATTGCTCCACTTCCGCGGGCAGCGGCGGCCGCGGCCCCACCAGCGACATCTGCCCCAGCAGCACGTTGACCAGCTGCGGGAGCTCGTCCAGCGAATGCCGCCGCAGCAGCCTGCCGGACCGGGTGATCCGGGGGTCCTCCCGGATCTTGAAGAGCACTCCGGCGAACTCGTTCCGCCCCTGCATCGCCTGCAGCCGTTGCTCGGCGTCGACGTGCATGGTGCGGAACTTGAACATCCGGAAAACCTCGCCGCCACGCCCGACCCGGGTCTGGCGGAAGAACACCGGGCCGCCGGTGTCTGCCTTGATCCAGATCGAAATGGCGAGCAACAGCGGCGCGGACATTATCAGAAGCAGGGCCGCGACCGACACGTCGAAGATGGACTTGATGAGCCGCCGGCCGCCGATCAGCCGGGGATGCTCGATGTGCATCATCGGCAGCCCGTCGACCGGGCGCACTGTGATGCGGTCGCCGGCCGTGTCCACCAGGGACGACGAGACGATCAGGTCGATGTCGTCGCGCTCCAGCTCCCAGGCGAGCCGGCGCAGGGCCGGGCCGTCCAGTTCAGGACAAGAGAGAACCATCACGGTGTCCGCCCCCGCGGCGGCGGCCGAGTTGGCCGCGGCGGCGAGCGCCCCGAAGACCGGGACGTCCACCACGCGGGAGGCTTCCTTGAGCTGGTTGGCCGGCACGCACGCGCCGATCACCTGCAGGCCGTGGTGGTAGTTGCGATGCAGCGAGCTGGTCATCTGGGCGACCGTGCCGGCGTGGCCGAGCACCAGCACGCGGTGCATGGCGCGGCCGTGGGAGCGCGCCCGGTGCAGGCGGCGGCGCAACAGGAAGCGGCCGATCAGGGACAGCGCGGTGGTCAGCACCAGCACGATCAGCAGGTAGCCGCGGGCCAGGTCGGCCTTGAAGACGTAGGACGCCAGGGCCATGCCCACGGTCAGCCGCACCCCGGAGCTCATCACGCGCTGGTATTCGTCGGTGCCGACGAAGAGCAGGCGGCGCTCATATGCGTGTGACAGCGCGAGCAGGCCCAGCCAGATCGGCGGGACGAGCGCGGAGAACAGCAGGTACCAGTTGGCGTAGTTGGCGCCCTGGAACCGGAGCCCGAAGGCGGCCAGCGTCGCGATCAGGGTCGCGCCGAAGTCCACCACGAGGAGCCGCTTGACGTAACGCGCCTCCCAGACCCAGCGGTCGGCGAGCCGGAGTCCGGTGGCGTCGCCGAGATCCCTGTCGGTGACGCCGTAGTACGAAGTCGTAGTCGGTATCGATCCGGTATCGGCGTCGTCCGCCGTCATGTCCGTCGTCGTCACGACGCCCCTACTTCCAGTGAGACCCCACGCCCACTAGGCATTTCTGTCAGGCGGTGAACATTAGAGGAGGCGCCCGGGATAACCGACCCGTGCGCACCAATCTTTACCGAGCCTCAACACTTGATTTCGTCGCCCAAATGTCCCTTGTGGACGGTCGAATCTTGTGCATCCGGCATAGGCCACCATGATTTGTCCGATACGAACGTCCGAGGGCAACGCACGCTAACACAACAGACGCCGACGGCGGCGATGGGGTAGTCGCCGTCGTCGATGAATCGTGACCTGAACTCAGGCCACAGGGGTCAGTCGGATAAAGATCATCGGAGTAGGCGCAGGGCCAGCGCCGGGCAGCGGTCCACCGCCCGCTCGGCGTTGCGCTCCAGGCCACGGGGCACGACCGGCTCGGCTGCGCCGTCGCGCGCCCGCGGGTATCCCCAGTCGTCCTCGGTGAGCAGCTCAGGCAGCAGCTCGACGCACAGTCCGCGGCCGTCGCAGGCGGTCCAGTCGATGTGCAGGCGCACGTCTGTCACGGTCGGCTCCGCTCGGCCAGGCAGTAACCGGCCAGATGCGCGGCCACGTCGCTGTCGAAGGTGGTCAGGCTGCTTCTGATCATGCGTGCCGTACCGTCCGGATGCCGGCACGCGCCCCGTCCGGTGACCAGCGCGGTCAGCCGGGCCACCTCGGCCGGCAGCCCGGCACGCCGCCGCCCGGGGCGGGCGAGCTCGACCAGGGTGTCGGCGAGCCGGGGCAGGCCGTTGACGCACGGTCCGCACTGCCCGGCGACCTGACCAGCGAGATAACCGGCGATCCGGGCGGATTCGGCGAGTCCACACCTATCGGCCGGTAGCACGTGCACGATGCCCGCTCCCGGCGTCGCGCCGAACGGCGCCAGACCGGCCCGGCTCACCGCGATGTCCGGCCGTGCCGGCACCCAGCCGCCGTGATAGCCGCCGAGCAGAATGGCCTGAACCGGCCGCGAAACGCCGCCGGCCGCCTCCAGCAGAGCGCCGAGCGGCACGCCGTAGCCCGCCTCGACCACACCCGGTGTGACGACGCCACCGCCCACAGTGGCCAGGAACGTGCCGGGCTCCTCAGCGGTGCCCGCCGACCGGAACCAGCCCGCCCCGTGCCGCACGATCAGCGCGAGGTGCGCCAGCGTCTCGACGTTCTGCACCAGGGTGGGCGCCCCGCCGACACCGGCCCGGGTGATCCGCACCGCTTTGTCGGCGGGCACGGCCGGCCGGCCCGCCACGGCGGCCACCACGGCCGACTCCTCGCCCGAGATGAAGCGGTCCGGCGCGACCGTGACGGTCACCGTTGCCGGGTCTCGCCGGCGGGACTCCAGCACGGGCCGGATCGCGTCCGCCGCCGCGGCCGGCAGATAGAGGCGGGCGGTGCGCACGCCGAGCGCGCCGGCGACGGCCTGCAGGCCGTCCAGGACCAGATGCGGACGGTACGCGAGCAGCAGCCGATCCTTGCCGCTCGCGGGCTCGCCCTCGGCGCCGTTCGCGATCACCACCGAGGGTTGTCCCGCCGAGGCGACGGCGTCCAGCTTGCGCCAGGCCGGGAACCCGGCGCCGCCACGGCCGGTGAGTCCGGCGTCGCGCAGCAGGCCGATCAGGGCGGCGGCGTCGAGGGCGGGCCCCTTTTGAGTCGGGCCGCCGTCTTCGGCGAGCAGCCGCTGGTCCATGACGGTTGTGACAGTCATCGTGCGTTCTCCAGGGTCGGGCGGATCCGGCGGACCGCGCGGCCGGGCAGTTGACCGAAGTTCGGGGTGAGTCGCCACATGACCGCGGCCAGCACGAGGCCGACGCACGCCGCGACGATCGTCCACATCCACCAGGTGCGGCCGTCGGTGCCGGTCTGCACCCCGTGCAGCACCGCGATCGGCCAGCACAGATAGGTCGACCAGTGCACCAGCCGCCAGGCCCGCGCGCCGATCCGCCTGCGCAGCAGGCTGGTCACCACCACGGCGACGATCAGATCGAGGGCGAGGGTGCCGAGGCCCAGCCAGAACGGCCGGTACTCGCCCAGGAACGGCACCACCAGGTCGACCAGGTGCAGCTGCGCGTAGGGGTCGAAGTAGAGGCTCACCACGTGTCCGACGAGCAGCACGGCGGCCAGCAGCGCGGCGTTGCGGTGCAGCAGGCTGACCGCGAAACGCGGCAGGCCGAACGCCGGCCTGCCCGAACGGGCCCCGATGCCGAGGGCGACCACGATGCTGATCAGCACCAGCGTGACGACGCCGCTGCCCCGGCCGAAATACCAGAGCGCGTCGGTCATGCCGGCCACCCGCCCAGGCGCAGGATGTCGAGGTCCGAGGTGACGAGCCGGCTGGGCGCCGAGGCGAGCAGGTCGGTGGCGGCGTGGCCGCGCACCATCGCGGCGGTGCTCAGGGTGTTCGCGGACAGGCACGTGTGGGCGGCCACCGAGACCGTGCGCCAGACCGGCGTCGCGGGACGGCCGGTGCGCGGGTCGACGATGTGGTGCAACGTCCGGCCGGGACCCCAGCGGCGGGCGGCGGTGCTCGACGTGGCGAGGGCGGAGCCGGGCGGGATGCGTACCGTGCAGCGCGGATCGCCGGGACGATCCTGCACCAGCACCCGCCAACCGCCGTCGGGCCCCGGCCCGGCGGTGGCGATGTCGCCGCCCAGCGCGACCAGCACGCCGATGCCCAGCCGGGCGGCCACCCGCTCGGCGGCCCGGTCGGCGGCCAGCGCCTTGGCGGTCGCGCCCAGATCTAGCAGCACCCCCGCCGGCACGGTCAGCTCGTGTCCGCGCAGCTCGATCGCGCGCCAGTCGGGCGCCGGGAAGATCCGCACGGCGGGCGCGGTCGGGCGGCCGGTGAGCTGGGCGAAATCGCGGTCGTACCCGAGGCCGGCGAGGATCGCGCCGACCGTGGGATCGACGTCGCCGCCGGTGCGCTCGGCCGCGCCCAGAGCGGCGGCGACGAGTTCGGCGAGCAGCGGGCTGACGCTGCTCGGCCGGCCGCCGTTGCGGCAGGCCAGGACGAGCTCTGAGTCGGGGCGGAAGCGGCTGCACGCGGCGTCGACCGCGGCCAGCTCGTGCCGGACGACGACGGCCGCGGCGGCGAGGCGCCCGGGGTCGGTGACCACGATCCGGGCGGTGGTGCCCCAGACGGACCACTGCGCGGTGTCCGCACCGATCGGCAGGGTCTCGACGAGCGGCATCTCAGGAGCCCCCGGAGGTGGCCTGGCCGGAGTCGTCGTCCGAGCTCCCCACGGACGGTGAGTCGGTCGTCGTCGAGCCGTCAGCGCTCGTCGAGCCGTCGGTGCTCGTTGAGCCGTCGGTGCTCGTTGAGCCGTCGGTGCTCGTCGAGCTGTCGGCGTTGTTGGATGCCGCGGTCTCGCTTGATGCGGCGTAGGCGGCGATCCCGACGCCGGTGGTGCCGGAGAGGCTCGCGAAGATCAGGGCGGCGGTCAGTGCGGTGGTGCGACGAAGTCCGGCATCCCGGTCCACGGGGTACCCCCTTTGATTGACGGCTCAAGCAACCATCCACCGCCATCTTGGCCGTGACCTGTGCCGTCCCTGAGGGCTTTCTGTGAAGGCGGCCCGTGCGGTCCAGGGGTCGTCGGACATCGGCCGCGGGGGGCGTCCTCGATCGGCTGCAGACCTGAGTCTTTTGTAAATCTCCGGCGGCCGCATACCGGTGATAAGTGTGGGGGTTTTGCCCGACGATGCCGCGGCATCTCTTGATCGGCAGGACGCGCTCGTCGATCGCCGTGTTGCGCATCGCCGCCGTGCGGCCTAAATGAGTCCGTTCGTCATCGCTGTGGTCACCGCGGCGGTGCGGTCGGCCACGTCCAACTTGTTGAAGATGCGCAAAAGGTGCGTCTTGACGGTGGCCTCCGAGATGAACAGATCCCGGCCGATCTCGGCGTTCGTGCGACCCCGCGCGACCAGCCGCAACACCTGCGCCTCGCGGGCGGAGAGCGCGGCCGGCGGCGGTTTGCGCACGCTGCGGACCAGCGTCGACGCGACGCTGGGCGCGAGCACCGTCTCGCCGCGATGCGCCGCCCGGACGGCATCGGCGAGCTCACCCGGTGACGCGTCCTTCAGCAGATAGCCGCAGGCGCCGGCCTCGATCGCGCGCAAGATGTCCCGGTCGGTCTCATAGGTGGTCAAAACCATCACCCGCGTACGCGGCACCCGCGCCAGAATCCGGCCGGTCGCCTCGACCCCGTCGCCGCCCGGCATGCGCAGGTCCATCAGCACGATGTCGGGCGTCAGCTCCTCGGCGGCCGCGACGCCACCCGCCCCCGAGGACGCCTCGCCCACCACGGTCAGGTCCGGCTCGGCGTCGAGCATGCCGCGCAGCCCGTGCCGCACCACCGGATGGTCGTCCACCAGCAGGATGCGGATCATGCCGGCACCTCCAGCTCCACGGTCGTACCGGTGTCCGGGTCGCTCCGCACGATCAGCGAGCCGGCCGCCTGCTCGGCCCGCGCCCGCATGGCCCGCAGCCCGAACCCGCCGGCCGCCGCCGGGTCGAAGCCGCACCCATCGTCGCGCACCACCAGCCGAACCGATTCCTCCTGATAGGCGAGCAGCACCGCGGCCTCCCGCGCACCCGCGTGCCGCCGCACGTTGGTCAGCGCCTCCTGCGCCGCCCGCAGCAGCACCACCTCGATCGGGGTCGGCAGGTCCCGCGGTTCGCCGGTGACCCGGGCGGTGGCCGCGATGCCGGTCTCCTCGGCGAACGAGGCGGCTTGCCGCTGAACCGCGTCGGCCAGCGAGCCGTCTCCCAACGCGGCCGGGGAGAGCGCGGCGATCAGCGCCCGCGACTCGGCCAGGTTCTCCCGCGCGGTGCGTACGGCGAGCGCGAGCCGTTCGTCCCGCAGCGCCGGGTCGGCGGCTTGAAGCAGCGTGATGATGCTGGTGAAGCCCTGCGCCAGCGTGTCGTGGATCTCGCCGGCCAGCCGTGCGCGCTCGGCCAACACGCCTGCCTCATGGCTGAGCCGTCCCACCTCGGCCCGGCTCTCCTGCAGCTCGGCGATCAGGGCGGCGCGTTCCCGGCTCTGCTCGATCACCCGGTTGATCCAGGTGCCGAGCCACACCGCGAGGGCAGCCGAAACCACGAAGATCGGCGCGAGATGCGTGACGATCGTGGCGTCCCACCCGTACCGCAGCCAGGCACAGATCACCGGAACAAAGCAGGCGAAAACCACGAACGGAATGGCGAACCGCAGCGAGGCGATCAGAAAGATCAGCGGACAGACCGCGAAGAGCAGGTAACTGACGACACTGGCGGCGAAGGTCCCACCCCCGAAGACCAGCAGGGTCACACCGAGGTAGACGAACGCGGCCACGGAGTCGGGCCGATGCAGGAACCGACGCCCCCAGACGGCATAGAGCAGGCCGATCACCAAGATGGCGCCCACACCGAGAAGACGGCGGGCAAGGCCGAGCTCAGTGGTGGCAAGCGTGGCGACGCCGACCCCGGCAGCCACGATCCCGAGAAACAGGTCCCACTTACGATCGGGCGCGGACTGTTCCAATTCGCCAGTTCCCCCGCCGACAGCCCCGGCCCGCCCCGCCACCACATCACCCACCGTCATCACCTCCCGCCGTCACACTCTGTCCCACCCGCTCAGCCCCGCGAAGACTGCTCCTCAACCGCGCCCCCGATCCCACCGACACCTTGCGCCGATTGCGCGCGGTTGGCTCCTCGATTCGGCGCCCGCGTCACACACCAGCACCACGTTCCGGGCCTGCCACCAGCCGCGCCCGGAGCCCACCCGCGTCGGCGTGGCCCAGCTCGTCGAGCAGGTCGAGCGCCCTGGTCCAGATCCCGGGCTCGGCACCGTTGCCGCTTGACACCCGGCCGACGCCCGCCGCGCCCCGATCCGACTGGTCCCTCGTCCCGACCGCACTCGCTCGGCTCCTCGCATCGGCGCCCGCATCACACCAGCACCACATTCCCAGCCCACCCCCAGATCCAGAGCCCCACACCGCGACCGCCAACCTGTGACCGACGCATCCCGCGGCCCCGATCCCACTGACCCCCCGCATCAACCGCACCCGCTCGGCTCCTCGCACCGGCGCCCGCATCACATTCCCAGCCCGCCACCAAATCCTGAGCCCCGCGTCGCGGCCGCCAGACATGTGACCAACGCATCCCGCCGCGACGCGGACCGCCGCTTCACCGTTGCGCCGGTGTTGCGGTGTTCCACTGTGGTGCTTGGCGGGGCTCCGGGCGTACCCGAGGGCTTGGAATCTTGATCTTGGTTGGGGTCGGCCGGGTGGTCAGCGGTCGCGGCGATCGGTCCAGCGGAAAGTCAGCAGGCACAGGGCCAATCCGACCACACACCAGGCGCCGAGGACCAAGGCGATGCGGCCGTGTTCCCAGGCGCCGCCGGCCTCCGTGGCGGTCATGAAGTCGGGCAGGAAGACCGAGCGGAAGCCCTGGCCGATCCATTTGACCGGGAAGATCGACGCCAGCGTGATCATCCAGTCCGGCAGCTGGGTGATCGGGTGGATGAAGATGCCGGAGAGGAACTGCAGGGCCACCACCGGCACGTTGAGGATGGCGCCGGCGGTGCGGGCGTTGCGGACCAGTGAACTCGCCGCGATGCCGAGCAGTGTGCAGGAGATCACCGACAGCACGAACAACCAGGCGAACGTGAACCAGCGACCGGCAGCGGCCGGCAGCGGCATGTCGAAGGCCAGCACCCCGATGGCGAGCAGGACAACCACTTCCAGCAGGCTGATCGCCGCCACAAAGATCCACTTCCCGATGAAGTACGCGGCGGCGGTCACCGGTGTGCCGCGCAGCCGCTTGAGCGTGCCGTCCTCGCGGTCCACGGCGATGCCGATGCCCATCGTGATGAACGACGTCGACACGATCCCGTAGGCGATCATGCTGGACGAGAAGACCTGCGCGGCCGGGAGTCCGTCGGCGTATTCGTTCCCGAAGATCACCCCGAACAGCACCAAAAGGATCGCTGGGAACGAGAAGGTGAAGATCAGCGCGGTCTTGTCCCGGAAGAACTGGAGGATCTCCACGCGTCCGCGGGAGGCCCCGATGGCGAGGGTCGACGGCATGCTCATCGTGCGTCTCCGATCAGGCTGAGGTAGGTGTCCTCGAGGGTCGGCCGGGTGATGGTCAGGCTGCTCAGGTCGGCGCCCTCGCGGATCAGCCGGGTGATCAGCTCGGTGGGGTCGGTGACGTGTTCGCGGCGGCCGTCCCAGGTGACCGTGGCCTCGGCGGTGGCCCGTCCGCCCAGGCTGGCCGGGCTGCCTTCGGCGACGATCCGGCCGTCCGCGATCACGGCGAGCCGGTCGGCGAGCGCTTCGGCCTCGTCCAGGTAGTGCGTGGTCAGCACGATGGTGGTGCCCTCGCCGGCCTGCGCTTTGATCAGTTCCCAGAACTGCCGCCGCGCCTCCGGGTCGAATCCGGTGGTCGGCTCGTCGAGAAACAGCACCTCGGGCCGGCCGACGACACCGAGCGCGACGTCGACCCGGCGCCGCTGCCCGCCGGACAGCGACCGGATCTTGGCGCCGGCCTTGGCGGTCAGCCCGACGGCGTCGATCACCTCGTCGACGGGCCGCGGCCGCGGGTAGAACCCGGCGACGTGGCGCACCATCTCGGCGACGGTCAGGTCGGCCGCGTCGGCGGCGCTCTGCAGCACGATGCCGATGCGGGCACGCCAGCGCCGGTCGGCGACGCCCGGGTCGACGCCGAGGACCCGGGCGTCGCCGCTGTCCCGGCGGCGGTGTCCTTCGAGGATCTCGACGGTGGTGGTCTTGCCGGCCCCATTGGGTCCGAGCAGGGCGAAGACCTCACCGGAGGCCACGTGCAGATCGATACCGGCGACGACGTCCCGCCCACCGTAGGCCTTCCGAAGGCCCCGAACTTCAATCGCAGTCATACCCGAAATGCTCCCGATCAGGACCCATCCACCGCGACGACCACGCGACCGTCACGCGGTGTCCACCGATCGATGGACAGCCTCGGTCAGCCCTTATGCCGCTTGGTCCGCTCGCGTCTTCCCGCAGGGCCGCCGCGCGTGTTCCGTCCGCTCGCGGCTTCTCCGCAGGGCTGTCGCGCGAGTTTCGTTCGCTCGCGTTCTCTCCGCAGGCCGCCACGCGGGTTTCGTCCGCTCGCGTCTTCCCCGGCTGGGCCGTCGCGCGAGTTACGTCCGCCCGCGTCCTCTCCGCAGGCCGCCGCGCGCGTTACGTCCGCTCACCCGCACCCGCTCACGCGAGCCCTGCGCACCGCAGCTGGCCAGGACGCCTCACGGATGGAGCGGGCCTGGTCCCGCGCTCTGCTTCTCGGATTGCAGCGCGGAGACGCTCACCGTCAACGGCGCGGTCCCCCGCAGGACAGCCGTCAGGGCGTGGCCCCGCAATTGCGGGGCAAATTCCCACTTGAAGCCGCAGTTGAGGGCTAATTCCCTACTGAAGCCGCAGTTGCGGGCTAATCCCCACCCGACGCCGCAGTCGCGGGGCTACTCACCACTTGATGCCGGAGTTGCGGGCTACTCCCACTTGAAGAGGCGGGTGGCGGCGGCGATGCCGATCGCGGCCCAGGCGGCCAGGCTCAGCCAGATCGCGGCCGGGATGGCGGCGCCGGTGGTGAGCGTGCCGCGGAGGGCCTCGGCGTGCGCGGCCAGTGGCAGCAGGAACCAGCCCACCGTGCCCAGGTCGGGTGCGGCGAACATGATGCCGCCCGCGGCGAGCATCAGCACGTAGATCAAGGTCGCCGCGGCGGTCACGGTCTCCGGTCGCAGCAGGCCGGCGATGGTCAAGGCCAATCCGGTATACGCCGCCACGGCCAGCACCGTGATGCCGATGGCCGGCAGCACGTGCCCGAACTCCGGACGCCACCCGACCGCCACCCCGACCAGGGCGAGCAGCAGCACCTGAACGCCGACCAGGCCGAGGATCGCGGCGGTCTTGGCGAACAGCAGACCGGACCGGGTCAGTGGCGATGCGCCGAGTCGTTTGAGCACGCCGTAACTGCGTTCGTATCCGGTGGTGATCGCCTGTCCCGTGAACGCCGTGGACATCACCGTCAGGGCGAGCACGCCGGGCACGACGTAGCCCAGCCGGTCGTCGGTCGGCAGGTTGGTCGCGCGGGTGAGGCCGGCGCCGAGCAGGACGAGCAGCGGCACGCCCATGGCCAGCACGACCGCTTCGCCGCGGCGCGCGGTCAGCAGAAGCTCCATTCGGATCTGCCGCCGGATGACGACCGCCCGGGCGGCCCGCCCGGGCGCCGGCGCGAACGTCCCGGCGCTCATCGCAGCCCCTTCGTCGCGGGCACGACATCGGTCGCCGGCGTCGACCTGCTCGAGGTCAGCGCGAGGTAGACGTCTTCGAGGGTGCGCCGCCGCGAATTGACCGCGGTGACCTGCGCGCCGGTGTCGGCGAACCAGGCCAGGACGCTCGCGATCGCGGCGCTGTCCAGGGCGCCGGCGATCGTGTACTCCCCCGGCGACGGCTCGCTGACCTTGGCGTCGATGCGCTCGCCCAACGCGGCGATCGCGAGCCCGGCGTCCGCGCGCACCTCGAGCTGATCGATGCCGGCCACCGCGGTGAGCTCGGCCGGCGTGCCGGTTGCCGCCACCCGCCCGGCCCGCATGATCACCACCTGGTCGGCGAGCCGCTCGGCCTCGTCCAGCAGATGCGTGGTGAGCAGCACCGAGACTCCGTCGGCGCGGAGCTCCTCGATCAGCTGCCAGGTCGTGTGCCGGGCCTCGGTGTCCATCCCGGCGGTCGGCTCGTCCAGGAACAGCAGCTCGGGCCGCCCGACCAGCGCGACCGCGAGCGCCAGCCGCTGCTGCTCGCCACCGGACATGCGCCGCCACCGGGTGCGCTGCACTTTGCGAAGACCGAGCCGGTCGAGCAGCATGCCGGTGTCCAGCGGCCGCGCGGCGAACCCGGCGAACAGTTCGAGGATCTCCCCCGCCGTCGCCCACGGGTAGATCCCGCCGGCCTGCAGCATGATTCCGATCCGCGGCATCAGCTCGTCGTGGTCGCCGACCGGGTCGAGCCCGAGCACGGTCGCGGTGCCGCCGTCCGGCCGCCGGAAACCTTCACACACCTGCAGCAGGCTGGTCTTTCCGGCGCCGTTGCTGCCGAGCAACGCGAGCACCTGCCCGCGCGGCGCGCTGAGCGAGACGCGGTCGACCGCGGTCGTGTCGCCCCAGCGCACCACCACGTCCCGCACCTCGACGACCCCGGCCCGAGTCATCCCACCCCATCGCTCCGGCGAACCCCGGCGGATCCGCTCCGGCCACGATACGTTGCGCCCGGCCACCCCCGGACGCCGAGCCACGCGCGGCTCCGTCACCAGCACGGCCCCACCCCTCTCACCTGACGCCACCCTTGTCCCCCTATTGCCTACCGTCCGCCCACCCCTGCTTCCTCCACCCAAGGGCCGCCCTTCTCCTCCCGCGGACCGTCCTTCCGGTCCGCCCGGTCGGCCATCCGGCCGACCACGAGCGGCAGGTCGTCGGCGGGCCACGCGAGATGGTGCGGCGCGGGCTCCGCGGCGCGCCCGCCCTGGCTCGGTAGGGTGCCCGGCATGACTGAGCCCACCGCCGTCGTCGAGATCTACACCGACGGCGCCTGCATCCCGAACCCCGGCCCCGGCGGCTGGGGCGCGGTCCTGCGCTACGGCGCCACGGAGAAGGATCTCTGCGGCGGCGAGGCCACCCCCACCACGAACAACCGCATGGAACTGATGGCCCCGATCCGCGCCCTCGAGTCGCTGACCCGCGCGCCGCTCACCGTGCAGCTCTATACGGACAGCATCTATGTGCGCGACGGCATCACGAAGTGGCTGATCCGCTGGCAGGCCAACGGCTGGCAGACCTCGGCGAAGCAACCGGTCAAGAACGTCGACCTGTGGCAGCGACTCGACGAGGCGGTCCGCCGCCACGACGTCAGCTGGCACTGGGTCAAGGGCCACGCCGGCCACCCCGAGAACGAGCGCGCCGACCGCCTCGCCGCCCGAGGGCTGCAGGAAGCCCTGGACGCGGCCACCGCCACACCGCCCCAGCGGGCCGCGAAGGCCGAGCCGGCCCCCGAGCCGACCCTGAGCGAACCCGGACCCGCCTCCCTCTTCTGAGTGGATTTCGACCGCCACAAAATCCGGTCGATCCCTAGGTGCTGCGCCGGATCCGTGAGAAGACCGGCAAAAGCACGATGAACCCGTGTCCGACAACCTGCCCGGCCCCAGCGCCCGGGCGTCCAGCTTCCAGGCGACCAGCGCCCCGGCACCCAGCGCCCAGGCGATCAGCGAACCGCCCCCGGCCGCGCAGCCGATCGCGCGACGCCCGGCCCATTGGCCGATCATCCTGCTTCGCGCCCTGTCCGTCGTCGTGCTCCTGCAGGTGCTCCTGCAGGCGGTATTGGCCGGCGGCTTCATCACTGGCAACGTCAACTTCCTCGGCCTGCACAGCGCCAACGCGATCTTCCTGGTGCTCACGTCGATGGCGCTGCTGCCCGCCACCGTGCTGCTGCTCCGGCCCGGCCGCGGCCCGTGGTGGCCGATCGTCTTCAGCGTCGTTCTCTGGTTTCTGATCGCCGTCCAGCTCGGTTTCGGCTTTGCCCGGCAGGTCGGGCTGCACATCCCGCTGGGCATGGCGATCATGGGGCTGATCAGCGGTTTCACCTGGTGGACCTGCGCCTTTCGGACCGGGCGATGAGCCCGCTCTCGCGCCGCAGTGTGCTGGCCCTGGCCGGCGGCGCCGGGCTCGCGGTCGCCGCCGGATGCGGACGCCCCGCCGACGGCCCAGGCACCGGCAAGTTCCTCACCAGCCCGATGCGCCCGGCGCGTTTCGTGACGCCGCTGCCGATCCCGCCGACCGCCCGGCCGGTCCGGATCGCCGCCGACGCCGACCACTACGTGGTCACTCAGCGCGTCGCCGACGTCAACCTGCTGGCCGACCGCAAGACCCGGATCTGGGGCTACGACGGCGTCTTCCCCGGCCCGACCTTTATCGGCCGGCGCGGTCGGCCGATGGTCGTGACGGTGCGCAACGAACTGCCCGTGCCGACCTCGACGCACCTGCACGGCGGCGTCACCCCGCCGGACTCCGACGGCTTCCCGACCGACCTGATCACGCCCGCCGGTTACCACCCCGCGCCGCCGCGGCATCACGGGTCGCCGGGCCGCACACACGACGTCAGCCGGGACTACACCTATCCGATGACCCAGCGGGCCGCGACGCTCTGGTATCACGACCACCGGATGGACTTCACCGGCCCGCAGGTCTGGCGGGGGCTCTTCGGCGCCTTCCTGATCAGCGACGAGCAGGAGGCGGCACTGCCGTTGCCTCGGGACGAGCGGGACCTGCCGCTGATCATCTGCGACCGGGCGTTCGACGAGGACGGATCGTTCCAATATCCGATGCGGGACATGCAGATGCATCGGCCGGGCGCCCGCGGCGACTTCGTCACCGGGCTCTTCGGCGACGTCATCCTGGTGAACGGCGCGCCCTGGCCACGGCACGAGGTGTCCGCGGTGCGTTACCGGCTGCGGCTGATCAACGGCTCGAACGCCCGCCGCTATCGCCTCGCCCTCGACGCCGGCGGACAGCGGCTGCCGCTGGTGCAGATCGGCAGCGACGACGGACTGCTCCCGGCGCCGCTGACCCACCGGGAGATCATCGTGTCGCCGGGCGAGCGTTACGACGTGATCGTGGACTTCTCCGCCGTGCCGATCGGCGCCGAGGTGACGATGGTCAACGGGCTGGGCTCGGGCCCGGCCGCGGAGGTGATGCGCTTCGTCGTGGCCCGGCGGGCGGCCGACGACACCCGGGTGCCGGACCGGCTGGCGCCGGCGGAACCGCTGCTCACCGCCGACGACGCGGTCGCGACCAGGCAGTTCGATTTCCGGCGCGGCGGCGACCTCTGGATGATCAACGGCCGGCCCTACGATCCCGCCGAGAGTCTCGCGGCGCCGCGCCTGGACACGGTCGAGCTGTGGCGTTTCACCAGCGACTTCCACCATCCCGTGCACGTGCACCTCGCACATTTCCAGGTGCTCTCGCGCAGTGGCCGGACGGCCGAGAACTGGGAGACCGGCTGGAAGGACACAGTGGACGTGCGACCGTACGAAACGGTTGAGGTCCTGGTGAAGTTTGCCGGACACCGCGGCAGATTCATGCTGCACTGCCACAACCTGGAGCACGAGGACATGGCGATGATGGCCAATTTCGACATCGTCTGACGTGGACATGCGAGACCTCCCCTGGGTTCGGGGACAGGTCTATCGGCGGCCTACGACAAGAAAATCGGGGCGAGTTGATCATTGATTGCGGTGAATCATGGGCGGCATGACTTCTGAACTGGTCGAAGCCAACGCGGCGGCGGTCCGCGCGTCCATCGAGCTGGTGACGCGCGTCACCCCGGAGGATCTCGCGCGGCCGACGCCGTGCGCCGGCTGGGACCTTCGCGCGCTGCTCGCGCACATGACCGTGCAGCACGAGGGCTTCGCCGCGGCCGCCGTCGGGCGCGGGGCCGACGCGGCGGTCTGGCGCCCACGCTGGCAAGACCCGCAACCCATCGACGGGTACGCCCCCAGCGCCGCCCTGGCACTGGAGGCGTTCGCGGCGGACGACGTGCTCGATCGCGAGTTCCAGCTTCCGTTGGTGCGGCCCGAGCCCATTCCGGCCCGCATCGCGATCGGCTTCCATCTCGTCGACTACCTGGTGCACGGCTGGGATGTCGCCGCGACGCTCGGCCTTTCGTGGGACCCGCCGGCCCGATCGGTCGCGATGGCCCTGCCGGTGGCCCGCAAGGTGCCCGACGGCCCCAACCGCCGTCGTCCGAATGCCGACTTCGCACCCGCCGTGCCCGCCGCCGACGACGATCCGGCGACCGAGATCCTGGCATTGCTGGGCCGGTCACGGGCCTGGCGACCAGAAAATGTCGGTGGCGCCTGATAGGACTTCCGGCATGACCCGACAGGCGATGCGACACGGCGTGATCCTTCCCGGCGGCACGGCGCAGCAGCAGCTCGAGCAGGCGCGATTGGCCGAGCGGTCCGGGTGGGACGGCGTCTTCGTGTGGGAGGCCGCATCCGGCATCGACGCGTGGAGTCTGCTGGCGGCCATGGCGGCGGTCACCACGCGGGTCCGGCTCGGCACCATGCTCACGCCGCTGCCGTGGCGCCGCCCGTGGAAGGTGGCGAGCCAGGTCGCCACCGTCGACCAGCTCTCCGGCGGTCGCGCCGTGCTCGGCATCGGGGTCGGCGCGATCACCACCGATCTGCCGCTCACCGGCGAGGTCACCGACCTGCGCGAGCGCGCCGAAATGATGGACGAGGCGATCGACCTGATGCGCCTGCTCTGGTCCGGCGGCACCAGTCATCGGGGGCGACATTACGAATACCAGGTGGACCGCGACGACCTGGCCGAGGTGGGCCGCCCGGTGCAGGAGCGGGTGCCGATCTGGGTGGTCGGCAAGTGGCCCCGGCCGAAATCCATGCGCCGGGTGCTCAAGTGCGACGGGTTGATCCCCGGCCACGACCAGACGCCGGAGACCATCCGCGAGATCCGGGCATGGCTGACCGAGCGCGGCGCGCCGCCGGAGCTCGACATTCTGGCCGAGGGCGAGACGCCGGCCGATGACGCGGCGGCGGCGCTCGCCGAGGTGCAGCCGTGGGCCGACGCAGGCTGCACGTGGTGGATGGAGACGCGCTGGGAGATGCCGCACCACAGTGCCGAGCGGATGGCGGAGATCTCCGCGCGGATCGCCGCCGGGCCGCCCGGGCGACCCGCATGACCGCCATCGAGCCGTTCCGCATCGGCGTCGGCGAGGAGGCGCTCGACGATCTCCGCGACCGGCTGCGGCGCACCCGCTGGCCCGAGCCCCAAACCGCGCCCGGCTGGGCGCAGGGCCCGCCGCTGGACTATGTGCGCGACCTCTGCCGGCACTGGGCCGAGGACTATGACTGGCGCGCGACCGAGGCCCGTCTCAACGAGCTGCCCCAGTTCTGCACGAGCATCGACGGGCTGGGCATCCACTTCGTCCATGTCCGGTCGCCACGGCCGGGCGCGGTGCCGCTGCTGATGACGCACGGCTGGCCCGGCTCGGTGGTCGAGTTCGAAAAAGTGCTCGGCCCGCTGAGCGAGGACTTCGACGTGGTCTGCCCGTCCCTGCCGGGTCATGGGTTCAGCGATCGCCCGCCGGCCCCCGGGTGGACGGTTGAGCGGATCGCCGACGCGTGGGCCGAGTTGATGACCCGCCTGGGGCACACCAGGTTCGTCGCGCAGGGCCACGATTGGGGCACGAGTGTCAGCACCGAGATCGGCAAGCGGCATCCGAGCCGGGTGATCGGCCTGCATCTCGTCCCGCCTCTGGTGGCGCCCGACCCGGCGACCTTCGACGACCTGACACCGGCCGAGGCGGCGGCGGTGGCCGCGCTGGAGCAGTCGGGCGATTCCGGTGACGGTTACTCGCTGGAGCAGTCCACTCGCCCACAGACCATCGGTTACGGCCTGGTCGACTCGCCGGCGCTGCTGTGCGCGTGGATCGTCGAGAAGTTCCAGGCGTGGACGGACTGCGACGGCGACCTCGGCAGCGTGCTGACCCGCGACGAGATCCTGGACAACCTGATGCTCTATTGGCTGCCCGGCGCCGGTGCCTCCGCGGCTCGGCTCTATTGGGAGAGCTTCGCGGGCGTCCAGGCCCGCTTCCGCGGCGCGGTGACCGACCAGGTCACCGTGCCGACCGGTTGTTCGATCTTCCCGAAGGAGAACCCGAGGCCCTCCCGGCGCTGGGCCGAGCGCCGCTTCACCGACATCCGCTATTGGCACGAGCCGGCGCGTGGCGGCCACTTCGCGGCGTTCGAGCAGCCCGGCCTGTTCGTCGACGAGGTGCGCGCCTGCGTGCGGGCGTTGACCGAGGAAGGGTAGAGACCGTGGACGACGTCGAGGACGAGATCACCGAATTCGTGCGGTTGCGGGTCGCGCTGGGCACCGAGACGTTCGACGAGATCGTCGAGGCGACCACGGAGTTCATGGAGGAGGCCGAGGATCTCGATGCGGTCGAGGCGGCGGCCCGCCGGGTGACCGCCCGCGAGCTCGCGGCCCATCTCCGCGAACAGGAGACCTGGGAGCCGAGCACCGACAGCGACCGGTTGACGAGCGCCTTCGCCGCGCTCGAGGAGGCCGGCATCGTGGCGCGCGAGCAGTTCACCTGCTGTCAGACCTGCGGCAACGCCGAGATCGGCGGCGAGGTTCCGCGAGGCGCCGACCCGGAGGGCTATACCTATTACCACGACCAGGACGCCGAACGCGCCGCCGAGGGCGGTCCGCTGTTCTTGGCCTACGGCTCCTTCCAAAGCCAGACCAAGGGCGAGGCGATCGGTGCCCGAGTGACCACCGAACTGCGCCGCCACGGCCTGACCGTCGAATGGGACGGCGACCCGGCCCAGCGGATCGTGGTCCCGCTGCGCTGGCAGCGCCGCCGCACCGGCTCCCTCGCCGCGATCCCCCCGACATGAACACCTCGGGGGCCAGGCAATGAGGCGACAGCAACAGACGCACTACGAGCGCGTGAGATCTTAAGGCGGGCCGACGAGCTTGGCCTTGAGGTGAGCGGGTGAGCGGGTGAGCGGGTGAGCGGGTGAGCGGGTGAGCGAGTGAGCGGGTGAGCAAGTGAGCGGGTGAGCGGGTGAGCGGGTGAGCGGGTGAGCACAATCGCAGCAGTGTCGACCTGGGAGCGAGCGTGGCTCGCAAGTGCGGGTCGTTGACGGTGGCGATGGAGCAGGCACGCGGCTTGGAACGCGGGCACGGACAGGCGCGGGCTCGCAACCACGGCCGCGCGAAACGCGGACACGGACAGGCGCGGGCTCGCAACCACGGCCGCGCGAAACGCGGACACGGACAGGCGCGGGCTCGCAACCACAGGCCGCGGACCGCGGGGCCGTCGAGCGCGACCCCGCGGTCCAGGACCACCATCAGCGATCGACCGGTTGATGATTCTCTCCTGGAGAGAGTCCTCAAAGGACTCCGGCGCCCAAGGCAATATCGAAGCCGGCGCCGCTGCGTGCCAGGCCCACCAGAAGGACGCCGCCCCATTCCAGGGCGTGCGCCATTTCAAGCCCTCCCGCGTCGAGGGCCCGCATGTCCAAGCTTTCCAGAAACGCCGCGACCCGCGCCTTCGCCTCGGCACTGTCGCCGGCGAAGAACGCATCCAGGCGCTTGTCCTCAGCAAGAACGCCGCGGAAGATCGAATTGAATGCCTTCACGACGTGCGTGCCCTCGGGGGCGACGGCGGCGATCTGCTGGGTCACCGAGTCGCCAGCGGCGGTCACGAGTCCGGTGACGTCGGCGTTGAACGGATTGGTGATGTCGATGAGGATCTTGCCGGACAGCGCATCGCCGTAGTGCGCGACCGCCTCGACCGCGCCGGTGTGCAGGACGGCGACGATGACGATGTCGCCCGCCGGCCGGGCCCCGAACGTGCCGACCGTCGCGCCGTTGCCGATCTGGTCGGCGATTTCCTGAGCCTTGACCGCGTTGCGGCTCATCAGCTCGATGGTGTGCCCGTGCTTCGCCGCCCGGGTGCCGATGGCAGTGGCCATGTTGCCCGAGCCGATGATGCTGATGGTGGTCATGACATGTGCTCCCTCGTCAGGTGGTCAGGCGCCGCGCTCAGATCACTGTGGTGCCGCCGTCGGCGACCAGCTCCATGCCGTTGACGTAGCTCGAGTCGTCCGAGGCGAGGAACAGGGCGACCGACGCGATCTCTTCCGGGTGGCCCATCTCTCGCCGCGGGATCACGGATTCGAACTGTGCCTTCATCTCCGCGTCCATCACCTTCTCCAGAACCGGCGTGGCGACCTGGCCGGGGGTCAGCACGTTCACCCGGATCTTGCGGTCCCGCAGCTCGGACACCCACACCCGCGCGTAGGCGGGCAGCACGGCCTTGCTCGCCGCATAAACACTCCAACCGGGGTAGCCCCGGAGCGACGCGTTCGACCCGGTCATGAAGATCGAGCCGCCATCGTTGAACAGCGGCAGCGCCTTCTGGACGGTGAACAACGTGCCGCGCGCGTTCAGCGAGAACAGGGCATCGAAGTGCTCCGCCGTCATCTCGCCGAGCCCGCCCTGCTCTCCCATCCCGGCACTTGCCCACAGCACGTCGATCGTGCCCTTTTCCTGCTTGACCGTCTCGAACAAACGGTCCAGATCGTCGAGGTCGGCCGAATCGGCCTGCACACCGGTCACGTTCCGGCCGATCAACTTGACCGCTTCGTCCAGCACGTCCTTCCGCCGGCCCGAGATGAAGACGTGAGCACCTTCATCAACGAACAACTTGGCACCGGCCAGCGCCAAACCACTCGTCGCGCCGGTGATCACCGCAACCTTGCCGTCGAGCTTTCCCACGATCACTCCATCCGACTGCCTCGTCAACGTTATGTACACCGATCTGAGTGCTTAACGTATCGGCCGGCCGGGTCGGGCGCAAGCTATGCACACCGATCGGTACCGAAGTGGTCTACGCTGGGCGTGTGACGGAGTTGGAGAAGGGGCCGCGCGGCCTGCGCCGCGGCCGGGGCGCACGGGAGCGCATCGTCAGCGCCTCACAACAGCTGTTCCGCGAACAAGGCATCAACGGCACCGGCATGGATCAGCTCTGCGCGGCGGCCGAGGTGTCCAAGCGCACGCTCTATCAGCACTTCACCGGCAAGGACGAGCTGATCGCCGAGGGCTTGCGCCGATTCGATCCCGACGTCCTGCCCGAGGTGTTCGACCGCACCGACCTCACACCCCGCGAGCGTCTCCTCGCCGCGTTCGACGTGCACGCGCCCCTGTGCCCGTTCATCGCGGCCGCCGTCGAAATTCCCGACCCGGGCCACCCGGCACGCGTGTTCGCCCGCGACTACAAGAAAGCCTTCGCCGCCCGGCTCACCGACGCCGCCCGCGAGGCCGGCGCCGCCGACCCCGAACAGCTCGGCGAGCAACTGGCACTGCTGCTGGACGGCGCCTCGGCCCGCAGCCGGGTCCTCAACACCGAAACCCTCGCCACTGCCGCCGCCATCGCCGCCGCCCTCGTCGACAACGCCATCCCCGCGGGAGCGCACGGCCGCCCGGAGAGAGCCGGTGACGACATCTCAGGGCCCTGAAGCCGCCGCACAAGCCGCCACACAGGCCGCCGGACAGGGGACCGCTCACCGGACCGGGAGGCCGGCGGCGTAGGTGGAGGGCAGGAACCTACGTGCCGGCGCTCACCGGTCCGGGAGGCCTGCGACATACGCGGCGGCGACCTTCTTGGGCACCACCATCCGCCACGCGTCGAGCACCAACTCGGCCATCAGCCGCTCGTCCAGCGTCGCCATCCATGCCTGCACCCACCGGAACCGCATGTCCGACGCCCGGGGCAGGTGGAACACCTCCGGCGCCGAGGCGACCAAAGCCTCGCGCTCCTCCCGCGGGAAGCCGAACCCCATCACGGTCTCGTCGCGCGAGAACGCGACATAGACGATCTTTCCCACCCGGAATTTCACCCGGTCGCGAATCAGGTGCTCCTCGCTGCGCGGGAGCGGGCCTGCGATCGCCCGGACATCGTCGACGGTGACCATGCCGGGCACGTTATCCCTGGGGTATGACAACACCGCCGGCTCGTGCTTGATCGCCCCCGTTTGACGTTCAAACACGCGCCGTCGAGCGCGAGGTACAGAGTCCATGTCGACGCTGGGTCGATTGCTTGTGAGATTCTTGCGAGTCGGTGAACATGCAGCTCGGTGGGCCTGGAGGTCGTGTGGTGGAGTTCCGAGTGCTCGGCCCGGTCGAGCTCTGGGACGACGGGGAGCGGATCGACACCGGACAGCCCCGGCAGCGGGCCGTCCTGGCCGGCCTGCTCGCGGACGCCGGGCGCGCGGTGCCGGCGGACACCCTGATCGACCGCGTCTGGGGCGAGGACCCCCCACGCGGCGCCCGCGCGGCACTCCACGCACACATCGCCCGCCTCCGCCGCATGCTCGAGAAGACGAGCGGCCAGGAAAAGATCACGTTCGACGCCGGCTGCTATCGGCTCGAGGTCGATCCCGAGGCGGTCGACCTGCACCGATTCCGCCTGCTCACCACCCAGGCCCGCGCCACCACCGACG
The DNA here is from genome assembly GCF_055586225.1 of Actinoplanes sp. NPDC051388. NCBI lineage: Bacteria > Bacillati > Actinomycetota > Actinomycetes > Micromonosporales > Micromonosporaceae > Actinoplanes > Actinoplanes sp. NPDC051388. The sequence goes on from NZ_JBVJIP010000016.1 coordinate 125,545, forward strand.
ACCGGCAACGCGCCGAATGCCTGCGCGGCGCCATCCAGCTCTGGCGCGGCATGCCGCTGTCCGGTCTCAGCGGCCCCTGGGTCGAGCAGTCCCGGCAGGACTGGGAGCAGCAGTTCCTCAGCACCGCCGTGCTCTGGGCCGAGACCGAGCTCACCCTCGGCAACCCGGACACGATCATCGGCACACTCCACGAACTCGCCGCCGCACACCCTGTGGTCGAACCGCTGACCGCGGTGCGCATGCGCGCGCTCACCATGGCCGGCCGCCCGGCCGAGGCGCTGCAACTCTACGAGCACACCCGCAAGAACCTGGTCTCCGAGCTGGGCACCGACCCGAGCCGTGAGCTGCAGGACCTCTACCGGGCGATCCTGCGAGGCGAGCAGCCGACGACGGCGCCCGCGCAACTGCCCGCCGACGTCCCCACCTTCGCCGGCCGCCGCGAGCACCTGGCGCAACTCGACGCCCTGCTCAGCACCCCGGCCGGCGCCGGGCGGATCGCCACGGTCTCCGGCACCGCGGGCGTCGGCAAGACCACGCTGGTCCTGCACTGGGCGCACACCGTGGCGGGCCGGTTCCCGGACGGGCAGCTCTATGTGAACCTGCGCGGCTACGACACGTCCGGCGCCGCCATGCCGACCGAGGAGGCCCTCCGCTATCTCCTCGAAGCCCTGGGCATGCCCGCCGAGCGGGTGCCGACCGGCACCGGCGCCAAATCCGCCCTCTACCGCGGCGCGATGGCGAACAAGCGGATCCTGCTGGTGCTCGACAACGCGCGGGACGCCGAGCAGGTGCGCCCGTTGCTCCCGGCCGCCGCCGGCGCCATGGTGGTGGTCACCAGCCGGGATCGGCTCACCGGCCTGGTGGTCAGCAACTCGGCCCACCCGCTCAACCTGGAAGTGCTGTCCGACGACGAGGCGCGGGCCCTGCTCGGCCGCCGGATCGGCGCCGATCGGGTGGCGGCCTTCCCGGCGGCGACGGACCGGATCATCGCCGCCTGCGCGCGTCTGCCGCTCGCGCTGGCGGTCACCGCGGCCCGCGCGCTGCAGACCGGGTTCGCGCTGGACGGCCTGGCCGACGAGCTCGAACGATCGCCCGACCTGCTGGGCACGTTCGACGTCGGCGATCCGGCGAGCCAGGTCCGCGGCGTCTTCTCCTGGTCCTACGTCGCGCTCGACGCCGCGGCGCAGGACCTCTTCCGGATGCTCAGCCTGCACCCGGGCCCGGACGTGTCGGTGGCCGCCGCGGCCAGCCTGGTCGGCCTCGACGCCCCGGCCACGCAGCGCCTGCTCCGGGTGCTCGTGGAGGCCAACCTGCTGTCCGAGTCACGGCCGGGGCGCTATGCGTACCACGATCTGCTGCGGGCGTATGCGGCCGATCTCGGCGCGACCCGCGACAGCGACGCCGCGCGCCGGACCGCCACGGTCCGGATGCTGGACCACTACGTGCACACCGCCTACGACGTCGACCGGCAGCTCTATCCGATGCGGAGCCCGATCGAGTTGCCGCTGAACGATCCGGCGCCGCACGTCTGGCGCACCGAGATCCGGGATGCCGACCACGCGGCCGCCTGGCTCGACGCCGAGTTCGCGTCGATGATCGCCATCGCGCAGCAGATCGCCGCCTCCGACTTCGGCACCTATGCCGGCCAGCTCGCCTGGCTCCTCGACCAGTCGCTCTACCGCCGCGCGCGCTGGCTCGACCGCGCGACCGTGTGGCACGCCGCGTTGCGCGCCGCCGGCAACGCCGGCAATCTCACCGCGCTCGCCGCCGCCCATCGCGGTGTCGCCCATGGCGACACGCTCCTGGAAAACTTCGACTCCGCCGCAAACCACCTCGAACAAGCCCTTGACCTGTACGCCCGCAGCAACGACCTGCTCGGCCAGGCGAACGTGCAGTACTACCTGGCCAACCTCCGGGGCCGTCAGGGCGACAACGCACGGGCGCGCACGCACGCCATCCACGCCCTGTCGTTCTATCGGTCCACGAGTCACGGCCCGGGCCAGGCCAACGCGCTCAACCAGGTCGGCTGGTACAGCGGCCAGCTCGGCGACCACGCCGGCGCCCTCCAGGCGTGCCGGGAGGCGCTGCGCGTGCAGGAGGAGATCGGTGACCACGCCGGTCAGGCCGACACCTGGGACAGCATCGGCTACGCCCACCACCACCTGGGCGACCACACCGAGGCGATCGCCTGCTATCGGAAGGCGATCGACCTGTTCCGGAACCTCGAAGACCGCTACGCCGAGTCGGAGACGCTGACCAACCCGGCGAGACGCATCTGGCGGTCGGCGACCCGAAGTCCGCCCGCATCGCGTGGACCAGGGCGCTCGACCTGCTCGACGAGCTCGGCCATGCCGACGCGGGCGGGGTCCGGGCGCGGCTCGACGCCCTCCCCCGCTAGCCGAGCGTGAGCCGCACGGTCACATAGGAGTGCGGCGGCAGGTCCACCTCGAGGCCGGCGTCGTGTGGGCGTACCCCGGAATGGGTTTGCGGTGCGACCAGGTCTGGGGCCTCGGGGGTGTTGTGGTCGCTCAGCGACCTCGCCGTGAGCACCCGGGCCTCGTGCCCGGTGACCGCACGCCCGCGCAGATCCAGGACCACCGTCTGAGCCTGCTCGGCGTGCAGGTTGGCGAGCGAGATCAGGGCCTGGCCGTCCTTGGTGGAGGCCGAGGCGGAGAGCACGCTCAGTTCGGCTTCGCCGACCGAGACCTGGGGTACGCCGCCCCGCAGGTGCACGTCGAGCGATCGGGCGTCGTGGTGCCCGGTGCCCATCGCGAACACGTGGTAGGTGGGGGTGCGCACCAGCGCGCCGGTCGCCTCGTCGGTGAGCAGCATCGCCTGCAGCACGTTCACGGTCTGCGCGATGTTCGCCATCACCACCCGCTCGGCGTGCCGGTGGAAGATGTCGAAGTGGACGGCGGCGACGAGCGCGTCCCGCATGGTGTGCTGCTGGAAGAGAAAGCCCGGATTGGTGCCCTCCTCGACCTCCCACCAGGTGCCCCACTCGTCCACCACCAGGCCGATCGCGCGGTCCGGGTCGTGCCGGTCCATCACCGTGGAGTGGCGGCGGATCAGCTCGTCCATCCGCCGCGCCTGCACCAGGGTCGAGTAGTAGTCGTCCTTGCTGAACTCGGTCGCGTGCCCACGCCGGATGCCCGCGCCGTTGTGCGTGTAGTGGTGCAGCGACACGGCCTGGAACGTGCCGCGGGAGGTGATCGCCCGCATCAGCGCCTCGGTCCACGCGTAGTCGTCGACGTTGGCGCCGGCCGCGATGCGGTAGATCTCGTTGTCGCCGTGGTCCCGCAGGAACGTCGCATATTGCCGGGCCAGGTCGGCGTAGACCTCGGCGCGCATGTTGCCGCCGCAGCCCCAGGCCTCGTTGCCGATGCCCCAGAACGGCACCCGCCACGGCGCGTCGCGACCGTTGGCCTTGCGCAGCGCGACCATCGGCGAGTCGCCGTCCCGGGTCAGGTATTCCACCCAGTCGCTCATCTCCCGGACGGTGCCGGATCCGACATTGCCGTTCACGTAGGGCTCGGCTCCCAGCAGGTCGCACAGGGCCATGAACTCGTGCGTGCCGAAGTGGTTGTTCTCCTCGACGTTGCCCCAGTGGGTGTTGACCATCCGGGGGCGTGACTCGCGCGGGCCGATGCCGTCGCGCCAGTGGTATTCGTCCGCGAAGCAGCCGCCGGGCCAGCGCAGATTGGGGATCCGGATGGCTCGCAGCGCCTCGACGACGTCCGCGCGGATCCCGCCGATGTTCGGGATCGGGGAGTCCTCGCCGACCCAGAATCCGCCGTAGACGCAGCGCCCGAGGTGTTCGGCGAAGTGGCCGTAGACGTGTCGGCTGATGGTGGGGCCGGGCAGGTCGAGGTTGACGACGGCGTGAATCAAGGCGTTGCTCCTCTCCTCCGGCTTCGACCCTACGCCGGTTGACGATCTCGCTTGCACCTGCCAATAATAGTTGGCATGAGCAAGCAGCAGCTGACCGGCGACGCGTTGGTGCAGGTGCTGGCCACGCTGGCCAGCCCGCATCGGCTGCGGGTGCTGGCCGCGCTGGCCGGGGATCGGGCATATGTGTCCCAGCTGGCCCGCGACCTCGGCATCAGCCGCGCGCTGCTGCAGGTGCACCTGAAGAAGCTGGAGAAAGCCGGCCTGGTCACCGCGCACCTCGAGCTCTCCGAGGACGGCAAGGCGCTGAAGTTCTATCAGGCCGCGCCGTTCTCGCTGCTGCTCACACCCGAAGTGGTCGCCGCCGCGGCGGCCACCCTCACGATGGACCCGAGGGACACCCATGGTTGAGTCCGTTTTCCTGATCGTGGTCGGCGCCTTGATCATCGCCGTGCTGTGGTTCCTGACGAACCTCAAGCGCGCCTCCAAGCTCGACGCCTACACCGAACTGGCCGCGCGCACCGAGCGCACGATGAGCGACGTGCTCGAGCAGCTCGCCGAGCTGAACCGGCGCACTGCCGAGATCGAGCGCATCCTGAAAGACGCCGAATGAGAAACGTGCCGAACGTGATCACGCTGGCCCGCACGGTCGTCGCCGTCACCCTGGCGGTCGCCGCGCTGGCCCAGCACAGCCCGGCGCTGCTGATCGCGGCGTACGCCACCTACTGGGTCGGGGACATCGCCGACGGCGCCGCCGCCCGCGCGCTCGGCCAGGAGACCCGCACCGGCGCCGTGCTCGACATCGTCGCCGACCGGGCCTGCACCGCCACCTGCGCGGCCGCCCTGGTCGTGCTGCGGCCCGAGACCGCGCTGCCGGTGGGCGTGTTCCTGTTCCAGTTCATGGTCGTGGACCAGATGCTCAGCCTGGCGTTCCTGCGCTGGCCGCTGCTCAGCCCCAACTACTTCGACCGCGTCGACCGGCGGATCTGGCTGTGGAACTGGTCGCCGCCGGCCAAGGCGGTCAACACCTCGGCGCTGATCGTGCTGGTCGTCTTCACCCACTCGCCGCTGCTGCCCACAGCGTTCGCGCTGGCCGTCACCGCGGTCAAGGTCGCGTCCCTGATCGCGGTCACCCGGCTCACCCCCGAACCGGCACCGGCGACGGCGCTGAGCGCGCGATGATCGCGGTCCTGGCGGCCGCGGCCGTCGGGATCCTCTCCGCGTTCCTGCCGGTCACCCCGGCCGAGCCCTATCTGATCGCGGCCGCCGCGGCCGACCAGGGCAACCCGGTCGCGCTCGGCCTGGCCGCGGCGCTCGGGCAGGCGGTCGGCAAGCTCGCCATCTTCCTCGCGGCCCGCGGCGCCCTCAACTCGCCGTGGCTGCGCCGCAAACTCGCCGCGGCACGCCGGGCCGGCAAGCACCGCCGGCCGCGCAGCGCGCTCTTCGACCAGCCGTGGCCGGCCGCCGGCATCCTCGCGGCGAGCGCGGTGTTCGGCTTTCCACCACTGCTCGCGACCAGCGTCTATCTGGGCTCGACCCGGATGCGCCCGGCGGTGTTCGCGGCGGTCTGCTTCGCCGGCCGAGCGATCCGGTTCATCGCCCTCGCCTATTCCCCGGGCCTGCTGGGTTACTGAGGATCGGCCGAGCGCGGCTTCGGCACCGGGTTGTCGCCGTCGGCGGGCGGCGGGAGCGCGTCGCGGACCTTGGCCCGGGCCACCCGGTCGGCCGGCAGCCGATAGGTCGCGGCCTGCACCAGCTCGTCCGGCACGTAATGCCGCCCGCGGCGCCCGAGTCGCGGCACCGGCACCTCCGGGACCGGTCCGGCCTCGTGCGCCACCGGCTCGAAGAACGGCACGTCCGCGACCGCCTCGATCCTGGGCCCGACCGGCGCGGGAAAGGCCGGCGCCACCGGAGGCGGAGCCGGCATGGGCTCGGCGGCAACAGGAGCCAGAGCAGGCGCAGGAGCGGGAGCAGGAGCGGGAGCCGGACCGGGAGCCGGACCGGGAGCTGGAGCGGGAGTGCGGGAAGGCGCAGCCGGCGTCGCGATGCGGGCGGCCATGCTCAACGTGCTGCGGGTCGCCTCGTCGAAGCCGTCGCGGTAGGCCTGCTCGCGATCCCAGCCACCGCGGCGCCACTGGTGGGCGCGCCCGGCCGCATATCCCACGCAGACGCAGAGGACAGCGACAATGGTCACGAGGGGGGCGCTCATGCCCCGATTCTGGCGAAGGGAATCGACTGCTAGCTATGGCCCGTTTGACGTACCCCGATCGGGTAAGGATCGAATCATGACAACGGTCGCCGTGGTCAGCCCGGGCTTCATGGGCTCCGGGCTCGGCTCGGCGCTGCGGGCCGGCGGCGCCCGGGTGGTCGCCACCGCGCAGGGCCGCTCAGCTCGCACGCTGCGCCTCGCCACGGAGGCCGGCCTGGAACTGCTGCCCACCCTCGACGACGTTGTCGCCGCGGCCGACATCGTGCTCTCGGTGACCCCGCCGTCCGACGCGCCGGGTGCCGCCCGGTCCATCGCCGACGCCGCCCGCCGCACCGATTCCCACCCGATCGTGGCCGACCTCAACGCCGTCTCCCCGGCCACCATGGCCGCGATCGACGAGATCTGGCCGGGTGTCGTGGACGGGGCGATCTCCGGGCCGCCGCCGACCGCCCAGCCCGGCGCCACGCTCTATCTGAGCGGTCCGCACGCCGCCGACGTCGCCGCCCTGCCCTGGGCCGACAAGATCAAACCCGTTCTCCTGGGTACGGAGGCCGGCCACGCGAGCGCCCTCAAGATGTGCACCGCGGGTGTCTACAAGGGACTCACGGCGCTCGTGACCCAGGCCATGCGGGTGGCCGGCGAGCACGGCGTACTCGATGAGGTCCTCGCCGACCTCGGCCGAAACGGCCTGGACCGGTCCGCCGGGGTGGCCGGGTCCGCGACGAAGGCGCACCGTTTCGTCGGCGAGATGCGCGAGATCGCCGCCACCCAGGCCGGCGCGGGCCTGACCCCGGCGCTGTTCGAGGCGTTCGCCGAGGTCTATTCCGAGGTGGCGACGACGGCGCTGGCCGAAGGCGATCCGGAGACCACCCGCGGCCTCACCCCGCAGCAGATCGTCGAACGCCTCCGGCGCAAGTAGCCTCGGGCGGCGGCGCGGCTCAGCTCTTGACCGAGCCGGCCATCAGGCCGCCGATGAACCACCGGCCCAGCAGGATGTAGACGACCAGCGTGGGCAGCGACGTGATCAGCGCGCCCGCCATCGACGCCGCATAGTCCGGTGACTGCGCGCCGGCCAGCGCGTTCAACGCGATCGTGATCGGCCCGTTCCGGTTGTTGGACAGGAAGATCGCGAAGAGGTAGTCGTTCCAGGAGGACGTGAACTGCCAGATGATCGTGACCACGAAGCCGGGCATCGAGACCGGCAGGATGATCGACCAGAACGTGCGCAGCAGCCCGGCGCCGTCCACCCGGCCGGCCTCGATCAGCTCCTCCGGCACCGTGGTGGCGTAGTAGTTCCGGAAGATCAGCGTGCAGATCGGGATGCCGTAGACGCAGTGCACGAAGACCAGCGTCGGGATGCCCGGCGCGATCCCGATGGTGGTCACGATCTCGCGCAGCGGGATCATCACCGCCTGGTAGGGGATGAACATCCCGAACAGGATCAGCGTGAAGACCACGTCCGCGCCGGGGAACCGCCAGCGGGACAGCACGAAACCGTTGGCCGCGCCGATCGCCGACGAGATCAGCGCCACCGGAATGGCCAGCTGGAAGGTGCGCAGGAAGGCCGGTTGCAGCACGTCCCACGCCTTGCCCCAGGACGCCGTCGTCCACTGCGCCGGCAGGCTCCACGCCCCGGCCACGCCGATCTCGTTGCCGGCTTTGAAGCTGGTCACCACGAGCACGTAGGCCGGCATCAGGACGACGATCAGGAAGAAGACGGCCAGGGCGTACTTGACGACCGTGCCCGGGCCGAACTTGCGGCGGCGGGCCGCGGTGACCGGCGGCTTGACCCCGGAGGGCGCGTCGAGGACGGCGGTCACGCGTTCTTCTCCGCCCGGTTGGTGTAGATCAGGTAGGGCACGATGACCACCGCGACGAGCAGCAGCAGGATGATCGAGATCGCCGCCGCCTTGCTGTAGTCGCTGGTCAGCAGCGCCTGCCAGACATAGACCGCGGGCACCTCGGTGAGCCACTGCGCGCCGGACACGCTCATGATCAGGTCGAACATCTTCATCGACATGTGCCCGACGATGATCAGCGCGGACAACGCCACCGGGGTCAACTGCGGAAAGATCACGTTCCGATACAACCGGTACGTGCTCGCGCCGTCCATCGCCGCCGCCTCGCGCAACTCCTGTGGGATGCCACGGAAGCCGGCCAGAAAGAGCGCCATCACATAACCGGACAGCTGCCAGACGGCCGGCAGCGCCATCGCCGCCATGCCCCAGTCGGGGTCGGTCCACCAGGAGTTCTGCAGGAAGCCCAGCCCGATGCCGTCGAAGACGGAGTTCAGGCCGCCCTCCCCCGGGTTCATCAGCCAGCGCCAGACGACGCCGGACGCGACGAACGACACGGCCATCGGGAAGAGGTAGACCGTGCGGAAGAAGCCCTCGCCGCGCACCCCGCGCTCCAGCAGGAACGCCCACAGCAGACCGAGCAGCATCGTCCCGGCCAGGAAGACGACCGTGAAGATCAGCAGGTTCTTGAGCGAGTGCAGGAACCGGTCGTTGATGTCATCGGTGAAGAGGTTGGTGTAGTTCTCCAGCCCGACGAAGCCCTTCGACCCGCGGGCGTTGTGCTCGTCGGAGACCGACACCTTCGCGGTCCAGGCGATCAGGCCGTAGACGAACACGGCCAGCAGGACCAGGGACGGGGACAGCAGAAGCAGTCCCGGTCCCCAGTGCCGCATGCGACGCATCAGTGAATGCCTACTTCTTCTTCGCGAACTGGTCGGCGGCCGCGGTCAGCGCCTTGAGCAGCCCGGCGTCGTCCTGATTGGTGGAGTACGCGCCCATCGCCGAGTTCACCGCGCCCTGCCACCCCTGCGAGCACGCCGACCCGTGGGCGCAGGACGGCGCCTGGGTGGCGGACTTCCAGTCGGCCATCGCGGTCTGCTGGTACTTCGGGTAGTCGGCCGGCGCCGCGTCGGTCCGGGCCGGGATCGAGCCCTTCTTCGTGTTGAACGCCTTCTGCCCCTCGGCCGAGCCGACCGTCTTCAGCCAGCACTTGGTGCCCTCCGGGTTCTTCGCGCCCTTGGGCAGCACGAACGAGTCGGCCAGCCACTGGAAGGTGGTGCCGTTGCCCGGGAAGGTGAAGTAGCCGTAGTCGGTGAAGCCCTTGGCGTCCAGGTCGGCCGCCTCCCAGTCACCCATCAGCTGGTAGGCCGCCTTGCCCTCCATCACCAGCTTCTCCGCGTCGGTCCAGTCCAGCGCGTCGCGGTCGGTGTTGGTGTAGGTCAGCAGCTTCTTGAAGTCGGCGACCGAGGTGGCCACCAGCGGGTCGGACCACGGGGTCGCGCCGTTCCACAGGCCGGTGAACTTCTCCGCGCCCAGGTTGGTGATCAGCACCGACTCGAACAGCATCAGCTGCGTCCAGTCCTTGCCGACGGCCAGCGGCGTGAGGCCCTTGGCCTTGACCTTGTCCAGCGCCGCGAAGAACTCCGGCATCGTCTTCGGGTCCGCGGTGATGCCGGCGGCGGCGACCACCTTCTTGTTGCTCCACACCACGTTCGCCCGGTGGATGTTGGCCGGCACCGAGTAGATCTTGCCGTCCACCGTCAGGTTGTCGATCAGGCCCGGCGGGAACGCTGTCTTGAGGCCCCACGTGTCGTAGTCCGCGCTGACGTCCTCGACCTGCCCGGCGTCGATGTAGTCGAGCAGCTCCGCCCCGGCGTGCGCCTGGAACGTGTCCGGCGGGTCGCTCTGCTGCAGGCGGGAGGCGAGCACCTGCTTGGCGTTCGCGCCGGCGCCACCGGCCACCGCGCCGTTCTCGAAGGTCTGCCCGGCGCACGCGGTGCCGAAGGTGCCGACCAGAGCGTCCAGCCCGGCCTTCTCACCGCCGTCGGCCCACCAGGTGAACACCTCGACCTTGGTCGAGCCGGTGCCGCCCTCGTCGCTGCCGCCGCAGGCGGATGCGCTCAGCAGGGCGGCGATTCCGACAGCCGCCACCACGGCGCGTCGCGTGAAGCGCATATCTCCCCCAACCATCGTTGACATCGTTGTCAAAGACAACACGGGGCACCCTCCCGTCCCCAGTGGACATCGTCAAGGGTGATTGCGTGGTCGTTTCCGTCTCGTGACGTCCGGCCTAAGTGGCCTGTTGCCCGGCGCGGTGCTCCACCTGCGAACCACGACAAACAGACCGCACGCCGCGAAAGGACCGCGGCGCCGGGTGAATCTAATGTCGATAGTTCAGTGAGTTGACCTACATTCGGCTCTACTTCGATCACGCTGCGGCATTCCCTTGCGCAGTCATCTCGACACGTCTCACAAAGCCGCGAGAAAACTACTGTCGGTAGTGGACATGCCTCGGGGAAACGGCGGCAGACATCGCGTGGCACCAATGTCGACCAGCGCAGAATCGCTATAGTGACGCCAACAACCGCTAGATCACATTCGGCACCTTCTTGGCCGGAGTAACCGTGTGTGATCCTCTCAAGACACTGAGGCAAATATGTCTGTCACAAAACTAGATGGCGCGAGTCCCGGGGACGAAGCCCAGGACTACCAGCTGGCCGTCACGTACATGCTCTATTACCAGCGCGGGTTCTTCAGTCTCACCGGCGCCGGCTTCGTCAATCTCGCGTTGAGTGAATCGGGCGTCGTCGACCTGGCCCCCGGCTGGCTGACCACGACCGCGCACGTGGGATTGGCATTGTCCGCGCTGATGTACGCGGTCGCGCCCTACCGCCGCAAGCTCGCGGCCTTCTTCAAGCTCACGCCCTGATCGATGATCACCGAGCAACCGGCGAGCGCCGCCGCCATCGACTTCGATCGCTTCTACCGCGCGCAGTTCGCCGCGACCGTCAACTTCCTGAGGCGCATGGGAGCGGAACACATCGAGGCGGAGGACGCGACTCAGAGCGCGATGGAGTCAGCATTTCAGAACTGGCACTCCATCCGCGAGAAGTCGCCCTGGGTCCGTGTCGCCGCGCGGAACAACTGGATCGACATGATGCGGCGGAGAAGCCGGATCACCACTGCGGAGACGTTCGACGCGAACAGCGTGCTCGTCAACCGGCCGAGCTCCGACGGCGACCCCGCCGGGGCATTTCACCGCAAACTCGAGCACGCCGACGCTCTCCGAGCGGTGCATGGCCTGCCGCGCACCCAGCGGGAGATATTCACGCTGGTCGTCGAGGGCTTTGCACCGAGTGAGATCGCCACGCTGATGGGGAGCAGCCCTGGTGCCGTCAGATCCAATCTGGCCCATGCGCGGCGTCGCTTGAAACGCACCTACACCGACCGGGCGGCGTGAAGCCGGGCCCGCCATCCCGACCTTCCATTGGCCGGAGTACGGGATGGCGGGCCCTCTCAAGACACGGCAGAAACGCCGCGCCCAGCTGTCGGACCGCTGACGGCGGTCACCTCAGTGACGTATACGTACTGACCATCGTACAAAGTTGTGAGATAGGTCACATAGATGCCGGAAGTCTACCGATCCAAGGTCGCCGCTGCCGCCGAGGGAAGCCCCGTGGAGCGGCATCCCCTGCACGACGACGACGAAGAGAAACTCATGGCAGAGAATCACCAACAGCGCCGAAATCCGTATCGACACGACTGCAGCGCGGAGTACAGGGCGCTCTTCATGGCCTCGTACGAGGCATGCGCCAAGTGTCTGGTGGCATTGCGGGCTGATCGTGAAACCGCCGAAAGAATGACCGAGCTGGCGCTGACCAACGTCGGCATCTCGTGGCTCTACGTCCAGCACACGCGGGAATTCGTCACCGCACTCACCCTCGTCTTCCATCTGCGGAGACTGGCCCATCTCGACCTGATGCGGCAGCAGCGCGCGGTGGCCGACGCTCGCCGTCAAGGACGAATGCCATCGTCCAGCGACGACACGGAATTCGACTCGGACGAGTGGCTGGCCCGCTTTCTCGGCGAGCGCACCGACGAGCACCGAAAGGTCATCGACCTCATGCGTGGCAGGTTGCACCGGCGCGACCTCGCCGACCTGCTGAACGAGCCGGCGCTGGAAGTCGCCGGAAGAGCCGCGTCCCGCTGGGGAAAGCCGGCCCGGATCGAGCCACTCGGAGCGCGGGAATGGAGGAGAAATGAGGTATGACCATTCGGAGTCCTCATCGTTGTCCGAACTCGACGATCTGATCCAGCGGATACTCTCGACGGATCCGGCAGTCGATCGGATCGCGGAGTTCGGCCCGGATCACGCGGCCGCCCGGCTCGCCGCGGTCACGGCGCACCTGGAAGGCGCCTTCCTCTTCGGCATCACCGCGGACGAGATCGACGTCCTCGCGGTCCAGCAGAGCCAGTGGGAAGCGACCGCGCACGCCGCGGCCGGCGAGATCCTCCGGAGCGCACACCTCGAGGCCCAGCGGGCGGACGCCGATTACCACGGCAGACATCACGCCCACTCCGGCTCGACCGCCGCGTTCACCTACCCGTCGGAGTCACCGACATACCAACCGCTCGGGCTGCCGAAGCGCGTGCACGACCGGCTGCCGGACGTTCGCGGCCGGGGCAACTTCAAGACCGCCGCGCGACCGGGATCCGGCGCCGCCCTCAGGAGTCTGCCGGCCGACCCGATCGATCGGATCCGGCCCCGGATGTGGTCCAGCGTGTACCAGTGGATCAGCGAGGAGACCGGCGGCGATCGATTCACCAGCTACCAACTGGTCGCCCGGACCTTCGTGCTGGCGAAGAAGTACAAGCCCGCGATGCCCGATCCCGACAACGAATCGGAGGTTCGCGCCTGGCTCAGGCAGGCGGCGATGCTCGTGCTCCACGCCCATTGCCGGGAGAACTACGAGGAGGGCTACAACCTGGCGAGTTGAGCGCCGATCAATGGGCCGGTCGCTCGCCCGAGCCCCGGGCGATGATCGAGGTGGACACCACGACGGTTTGCGCCGGGCCGTCGAAACCGCTCATCCGGGCGTGCGCCAGGCGGGCCGCCTCGCGGCCGAGCGCCACCATGTCGTGGGCGACCACCGTGGTGCCGAGCACGTCGGCCAGGTCGAAGTCGTCAAAGCCGATCAGGGCGGGCGGCGCCGGCGCGTCCCGCAGCGCGCGCAGGGCGCCGGTGGTCAGCCGGTTGTTCGTGGTGAACACCGCGCTCGGCGGCTCGTCGAGGGCGAGCAGGTCGCGGACCACGTCCTCGGAGCGGCGCACGTCGTGCACGTCGGTGCGCAGGTAGGGCTCCCACTCCGGGTTTCCGGCCGCCCGCATGGCATGCATGAAGCCGTCGATCCGGTCCCGCTGCGGCGCCTTGCGGGCCAGATCGGCGACCAGGGCGATGCGCCGGTGCCCGCCGGACAGCAGGTGCTCGGCGGCGGCCCGGGCGCCGCCCACGTTGTCGATCAGCACGGCGTCCGCGTCCAGGCCGTCCGGCGGGCGGTCCAGGAACACGAACGGGATGCCGCGGGTGCCCTCGATGGCCAGGTAGTCGTACCGGTCGGCGCTGGGCACCACCAGTAACGCGCGTACCCGGCGCTCCAGGAACGCGTCCACCAGGCTGCGCTCCAGCTCGGCGTCCTCGTCGTTGTTCGCGGTGATCAGCTGCAGGCCGTGCTGGCGCAGCTCACGCTCGATGCCGCTGGCCACCGCCGAGTAGAACGGGTTGGCCAGGTCGCCGCTGATCAGCCCGACCAGCGCCGAGGTGGCGCCGCGGCGCAGCTCGCGGGCGATCCCGTTGAGCCGGTAGCCGAGCAGATCGGCCGCGTCCCGCACCCGGCGGCCGGTGGCCGGCGCCACGTTCGGCTCGCTGTTCAGCGCCCGGGACGCCGTTTTCAGGCTCACCCCGGCCAGCGCCGCCACCTGCGTGAGCGTGGGACGACGCGCGAGAGCCCCGTCGGCGGCACTCGGGGCGGACATGGCGGCAAGTATGACATCGCCCCCGCCTGGTGATCATTCGCCGAGAACTTTCCGGGCATTTCAACCTGGCCGTTCGGGGTGCGCGGGCAAGACGGCGCAGCAACTACTCTACGTAATTGCGACATTTTGCAAATGCCCGAGGAGCAGGTGAACAACGTGACCAGAGATCGCTACTTCGACACTCTGCGTGTTTTGGCGATCATCCGGGTGGTGCTCTTCCACGCGTTCCCGTTCGCCGTCCTCGAGCTGGTGTTCCCCTCGATGGGCGTGATGTTCGCGCTGGCCGGCTCGCTGATGGTTCGTTCGCTCGACCGGTCCGTCGGCCGGACCCTGCGCAACCGCATCCGCCGGCTGCTGCCCGCGCTCTGGGTGATGGGCCTGATCCTGGTGCCGCTGATGCTGCGGCTCGGCTGGGCGGACCACGCCCGCTGGTCGCTGCTGCTGTGGCTGTTCCCGATCGCGAACCCGCCGTCCAGCGAGTTCGGCTTCCCGGCCGCGGGCGTGCTCTGGTACCTGGTCACGTACCTGTGGCTGGTGTTGCTCTCGCCCTTGCTTCTGAAGCTCTACCGCCGCAGGCGGCTGGCGACTGTCCTGCTGCCGCTCGCCGTGCTCGGGGTCTTCATGGTCCACCCGGACCTCTTCGGGCCGCAGGCCGGCGAGGTCATCCAGAACGTGCTGGCCTACGCCGCCTGCTGGGTGCTCGGCTTCGCCCACCGGGAGGGCGACCTGAAGAAGATGCGCGCCGCGGTCGTGCTGCCGATCGCCGCCGCCTGCATCGGCGGCGCGCTGGCCTGGGCCGCCACGCATCCCGCGGACACCGGCTTCGACCTGGTCGGCATCCCGATCGCCTACGCCTTCTATGCGATGGGCTTCGTGCTGCTGCTGCTCCGCTGGTCGCCGCCGATGGGCTGGCTGGCCCGGGTGCGCCCGCTGGACCGTCTGGTGACGATGGTCAACCATCGCGCGGTCACCATCTACCTCTGGCACAATGTGGCGATCACCGTCGCGGTGATGCTGTTCGACCCGCTCAAGCTGTGGGAGATCCCGACCCAGTTCCTCGAGGACACCGTCGATTTCTCGATCGCGCTGGCGCTGCTGGCCGTCGCGGTGCTCACCTTCGGCTGGGTGGAGGACATCGCGGCCAGGCGCAAGCCCCGGATGTCCCCGTTCCCCCGGCCGAAGCGCGCCCGGCCGCCCGCGGTGCAACCGATCACACCCGAGCCGGTCGCGGCTTGACCTTCCCGGCGGGGGAAGCTCCATCCTCGGGTGTGCCGGTCGCTCGACCGGCACGAGGAGGTCACCGTGGAGCTGCTGACCATCGGCGCGTTCGCCCGCGCCGCCGGCCTGTCCGCCAAGGCGCTGCGCCGCTATGACGACCTGGGCCTGTTGCGCCCGATCGCCGTGGACGCCGCGTCCGGATACCGGCTCTATGCGCCGGAGCAGCTCGACCGGGCCCGTCTGATCGCCCGGCTGCGGCGGCTGGACATGCCGCTGGCCCGCATCGGCGAGGTCTGCGACCTGCCACCGGACGCCGCCGCGGAGGCGATCGCGGCGTTCCGGGCCGGGCTCGAGGCGGTCACCGCCGCTCGCGCCCGCGAGGCCGATCTCCTCGTCCACCTGCTGTCCGGGAGGACGAACACCATGACGACACTGACCATCCACTCCGCCGCGCGCTCCGACCAGGGGCTGGTCCGCGAGACGAACGAGGACGTGGCGTACGCCGACAGCACGCTGCTCGCCGTCGCGGACGGCATGGGCGGCATGCCCCGCGGCGCCGACGCGAGCGCCGCGGCGGTGCAGGCCCTGCGCACCGGCGGAACCGCCGACCTGACCGAGCTCATGGCCGTCGCCGACCGCACGGTCTCGGCACTGGCCGACGGCGATCACCGCCCCGGCACCACGCTGACCGCGCTGATCCGCTCCGGCGACCGCCTGGGCCTGGTGCACATCGGCGACACCAGGGCCTATCTGCTGCGCAACGGCGAGCTGTTCCGCCTGACCCAGGACCACTCCTATGTGCAGACGCTGGTCGACGCCGGCCGGATCGGACCCGGCGAGGCGGCCGGGCACCCGAAGCGCCCGATCCTGGTGCGCGCCCTGGGCGCCGGCACCGGCAAGAACGACCCGGACATCGCGACCAGGGCGATGCTGGCCGGCGACCGCTACCTGCTCTGCTCGGACGGCCTCTGGGACGCGGTCCCGGCGGCCGAGGTGACCGAGGCGCTGACCGGCACCGACCCGGACACGACGGCCGACCGCCTGATCGAACTGGCCCACCTGCACGGCGCACCGGACAACATCGCGGTGGTCGTCGCCGACATCGTCTCCACCTGAGAGTTCGGCAGGTCGCGAAGCGGTCTCGTAGCGAGCGGAAACCCCCGCCGAGCCCTTAGGGTTGCCTGGTGACGACCGTGGACGATCAGCAGTCCGGGTTTGCGCTGCGCGTGGCCCTGGCCAAGCTCGAGGACGGCCGCGAGGTGGCCCGGCGCACCGAGGTGGCGCTGCGGGTCACGGCGGTCACGCTGCTCTGGCTCGTCTCGCTCGCGCTGCTGGTCGGCTGGGGGCTGACCGGCAGCGCCGGCGGCGAGCGTTATCTGGCCGCGCTGATCGCGGTGGTGCTGCCGTTCGTGGCGGCGGTGATCGCGACCCGGCACGGTTATGTCTGGCTCGGCGGGCTCTACGTGGTGATCACGCTCGCCATGGTGCTGCCCGCTCTGGGCATCGCGGGGCTGGTGGGCTGATCGTGGCGGCGCAAAAGGAAGAACGCGACGGGGTCTCGCTGAGCAACCTCGATCAGGAGGTCTTCCCGGACGCCGGGGTGACCAAGCGCGACCTGATCGATTATCTGGCGGCGGTCCGCGACCGGATGCTGCCGGTGCTCAGGGATCGGCCGCTGTCGGTCATCCGGGTGCTGCGCGGCCAGGACTCCTTCATGCAGAAGAACCTGCCGAAATACACGCCGGAGTGGGTGCCGCGCACCGAGGTGTGGGCCGAGGCCTCACACCGGCAGGTGACCTATGCGCTGTGCAACGACTGGAAAACCCTGTTGTGGTTCGGCAACCAGCGCGCGATCGAATACCACCCCGCGCTGATGCTCGCCGGCGAGCATCACCCGACCCACCTGATCATGGATCTCGACCCGCCGGAGGGTGGCGACTTCTCGCTGGTGGTGGGCGCGGCGCGGCTGGTGCGGCGGGTGCTCGACGAGATCGGCATGGGTGGCGCCGTGAAGACCAGCGGCTCCAAGGGCGTGCACATCTTCGTGCCGTTGGAGGCCGACGCCGATCCCGCTGACGTGGCCGCCGCGACCCGGGCGATCGCGGCCCGCGCCGAGCGTCTCGACCCCGAGCTGGCGACCACCGCGTTCATCCGCGAGGACCGGCACGGCAAGGTGTTCCTCGATTCGACGCGGGCCGGCGGCGCGACCGTGGTGGCGGCCTACAGCCCCCGGGTGCGTCCGGGCGCACCGGTGTCCTTCCCGGTCGCGTGGGCCGATCTCGACAAGATCAAACCCTCCGACTTCACGGTACGCACGGCGCCCGCGCTGCTCGGCGAGAGTGGTGACCCGTGGGCGGAAGCGCTGCCCGGACCGCAGCGCCTCGATCCGGACCTGGTCGCCGAGGGCCACACCATCCCGATCGCCCGGGTGGCCGCCATGCACGAGGGCAAGCGCCGCAAGCGGGCGGCGGAAAAGGCTAACGAGTCAGGAGACTCCAGAAGCTGACCGTGGGCCGGGCGTCCGCGGCGCCGCCCGGACCGACGCCGAACTCGCGGGACAGGAAGTCCTCCAGGTCGGCGCCCTGGCAGCTGATGTCGGTCTGATACATCGACAGCACCGGGTGCCCGCTCGAACCCCGGCCCGCGGGCAGGTAGCGGTGCGAATAGATCGGCACCATCCGGGGCGCGGTGAGCAGTCCGGCCTTGGCGGCGGCCAGCGCGGTCTCCGGGTCGGCGGGGCGCGGGCCCCAGCCGTCATACCAGAACTCGTCGCGAGCCACGTCGAAGAGCACGCCCTCGACCGGCCAGGCCAGCCGCTCGCGCAGCTGGCCGCGGTCGCCGTCGCGCCAGTCCACCCAGCCGCGGCCGAACGGCAGCCCGGCGGCCAGGAAGGCGCGGTGGTCGTCGGCGAAGGAGAACCCGAACTCGGCCTCGATCGCGTCCAGCTCGGCGTCGGACAGGCCGGGACGGATCGCGAACCGGCCCGAGGCGGCCAGCATTTCGGCAGCGGTCACGGCCGTCACTCTAACCGCGGCCTACGCCATCTGGTGCAGTCGGTACGTCGATGGAGTAGCCGCAGGTGACAGCCGCGGGACGACGTGCCGGGCGAGGGCCGTCCCTAGCGTCGGCGGCATGCGAAAATCATTCCGCCCGCCGGAGGTGAGCCCGATGACCGCCATCGTCATGCGCCCCGGCGCGACCCTCGACCGCACTGTCCTCTGGGCCGCCGCGGCGCTGACCGCGATCGGCGTTCCGTTCGGCCTCGCGCTGACCGACGGCATCGTCCAAATAGTCATGATCGGGCCGTTCGCCCTAGCCCTGGCCGGCCTGACCCTGCTGTTGCGCCGGTGGCCATTGGCCGTCCTGATCGCGTCGGTCGCGGTGGTGGCCGGGTGGCGCGGCGCCGACCTGATCGCCTCCGGCTGGGCCTGGCCGGCGAGCGCCGCGTTCGCCGCCCTGGTGCTGGCCGGCCGACTGCGCACCGCGATCATCACGGCCGCCGTCGCCCTGCTCTACGGCTTCCAGTGGGACACCTTCGTCGACCTCGACCACAGCCTGACCTGGTCGCTGACCCACGTCGGCGGCGAGGCACTCTGGATCGCGCTGGTGCTGGCGGTCGCGCACGCCTACCGCAACACGCTGCGCTGGCGGGCCGAGGTGACCGTCCGGATGGCTCGGGACGAGCACGAGCGCGAGCTCGACGCCCAGCGCCGCCGCGCGGAGGAGCGCGTCGGGATCGCCCGTGACCTGCACGACGTCATCGCACACACGCTCGCCGTGGTGGGTGTGCACCTCAACGTGGCGCTGGACGCGTTCGACTCCGACCCGGACGAGGCGAAGGACGCGGTGCGGCTGGCCCAGGAGGTGCGCGGCCGGGCGATGACCGACCTCAAGGCGCTGATCGACGTGCTGCGCGACGGCGCCGGCCCGGAGCGCGGCGAGCCGGCCGGCGAGCTGCACGGACTGGACCGGCTGGCCGAGCAGGTGCGCGGCGCCGGGCTGACGGTGGCGGTGCGCGAGACCGGCGACCGCGCCCGGGTGCCGGCGCCGGTGGCCACCGCGATCTATCGGGTGGTGCAGGAGTCGCTGACCAACGCCGTGCGGCACGCCGGCGCGAGCCGGGTCGACGTGCTGCTGCGCTACGAGGACTCGCAGGTCACCGTCGAGGTGCTGGACGACGGCGTCGGCGGCGAGCCGGGCACCGACGGGCACGGCATTGCGGGCATGCGCGAGCGGGTGGCCGCGCTGGGCGGCGCGCTGACCGCGGGCGGTGGCCAGGCCGGTTTCCTGGTCCGCGCGATGATCCCGGTGACCGGCCGCCGATGACCGTCACCGTCCTGCTCGCCGACGATCAGCAGCTGGTCCGGGCCGGCTTCCGCAGCCTGCTCAAGCGCGACCGCGGCATCTCGATCGTCGGTGAGGCGTCGACCGGCGACGAGGCGGTGCGGACCGCCCGGTCGGCGCGGCCGGACGTGGTGCTGATGGACATCCGGATGCCCGGACTGGACGGCATCGAGGCGACCCGGCTGATCGTCGCCGACCCGGGCCTGCGTGACTGCCGGGTGATCATCCTGACCACCTTCGAGACCGACGAGTACGTGTTCGCCGCGCTCGCCGCCGGCGCCAGCGGCTTCCTCACCAAGGAGATCGACCCGGAGGGCCTGCGGCACGCGGTGCGCGTGGTGGCGGCCGGCGAGGCGCTGCTCTCCCCCAGCGTCACCCGACGGGTGATCACCCAGTTCGCGCACCGGCCGGCCGTCGCGCCGGCCCCTGGCGGCGACCGGCTGGCCCCGCTGACGCCGCGCGAGCGCGAGGTGGTGCGGCTGGTTGCGACCGGCCTGTCGAATGAAGACATCGCCCGCGAGCTGGTGATCAGCCCGCTCACCGCGAAGACCCACATCACCCGGGCGATCGCCAAGCTGGGCGTCCGGGACCGGGTGCAGCTGGTCATCGTCGCCTTCGAGGACGGCCTGGTGGGACGCGACTGACATCGATGTCATCAGGTTGTCAGCAAACCTTGTGCATCGATGGTCATGACGGTCAGGATGTGTCGGGTGTGTTAACGCCCGCCCCCAAACCCTGATCGAGGAGACTGCATGCATCGGCCTCGCTGGGCTGTCGCCCTGCTGCCACTTGCTTTGATGGGATCCATGGCCATCGGAAGCCCGGCACGCGCAGCAGACCCGTCCTTCGCGTCGTCCTTCGAGACGGGCGACCCGCAGCCCACCTGGACCGACACGGTCGACTCGGGGCCGGACGGGCCGCGGGCGAGCGGCGTGGCCGGCCCGGTGCGCTCCGGCCCGCCGGGCAGCCTGCGGGACAGCGTGATCGCGATCGCGGCGAACGCCCAGCCGAACTCGAGCGAGGGCGTGACCAACCTCAACGACGGCGACTCCCAGACGAAGTGGCTGGTGGACACGCCGACGAGCTGGGCGCAATACACGCTCGACGCCCCGGCCACCGCGATCAGCTACACGATGACGTCGGCCAACGACGCGCCCGAGCGGGACCCGCGGGACTGGCAGCTGTTGGGCTCGACGGACGGCAGCACCTGGACCACCGTGGACTCCCGCGCCGGCGAGACGTTCAGCGACCGGTTCGTGACGAACACCTATCAGATCGCGAACCCGGGCGCCTTCTCCGTCTACCGGCTGAACATCACCGGCCACGAGTCCGGGACCCTGACCCAGCTCGCCGACTGGGAGCTCAACGACGGCACCACCTCGGAGCCCCCGGCGAACATGATCAGCCACATCGGCGCCGGCCCGACCAGCTCGCCGACGGCCAAGGCGGGCGTGGGCTACAGCGGGCTGCGGGCGTTCCAGATCGCCGGGCGGCACACCGCGGCGGGGCGCGCGTACTCGTACAACAAGGTTTTTGATGTCGATGTTGAAGTGACCGCCGACACGGAACTGTCGTATCTGGTGTTCCCCGAGTTCAACAAGGACGACCTCGGCAACCCGGCGACCTACACGGCGGTCGACCTGGCTTTCACCGACGGCACCTATCTGTCCGAGCTGAACGCCGTCGACCAGCACGGCACCCGGGTCAGCCCGGCCGCCCAGGGCGCCGCGCAGACGCTCTACACCTCGCAGTGGAACAAGCGGATCGCGCGGATCGGCGGCGTCGCCGAGGGCAAGACCATCGACCGGGTGCTGATCGGTTACGACAAGCCGGCCGGCCCCACCCGGTTCCGGGCCTGGTTCGACGACATCGAGCTGCGGGCGGTGGCGCCGGCCGGGCCGCGCGAGCACCTGTCCGACTACGCCGACACCCGGCGCGGCACGCAGTCGTCCGGCGACTACTCGCGGGGCAACAACTTCCCGGCCACCGCGGTGCCGCACGGCTTCAACTTCTGGACCCCGGTGACCGACGCCGGCACCACCCGCTGGCTGTACGAGTACCACCGCGACAACAACGCGAACAACCGGCCGGCGATCGAGGCGTTCTCGGCCAGCCACGAGCCCAGCCCGTGGATGGGTGACCGGCAGACCTTCCAGGTGATGCCGTCCGCCGCGGCCGGCACGCCGGACGCGAACCGGGCGGCCCGGGCGCTCGCCTTCGGCCACGAGAACGAGGTGGCGAAGCCCTACCACTACGGCGTCACGTTCGACAACGGGATGAAGACCGAGTACGCGCCGACCGACCACGCCGCGATCTTCGACTTCACCTTCACCGGCGACAGCTCGAACCTGATCCTGGACAACGTCGACGGCAACGCCGGCCTGACCATCGACGCGGCGAACGGCGCGTTCTCCGGCTGGTCCGATGTGAACAGCGGCGGCGGCTCGGCCGGCGTCACCCGGATGTTCGTCTACGGCACCGTCGACGCCCCGGTCACCGCGAGCGGCATGCTGCCCGGCGGCAACCGGCCGTCCACCGGCTATCTGAAGTTCGACACCGGCACCGACAAGACCGTGACGATGCGCATCGCGACGTCGCTGCTCAGCGTGGCCCAGGCGAAGAAGAACCTGGACCTGGAGCTGACCGGCGACGACACGGTCGCCTCGGTGGCCGCGGCGGCCCGCGCGCTGTGGGATGCCAAGATGCACATCGTCGAGGTGGAGGGCGCGTCCGAGGACCAGCTCACCACGCTCTACTCGAACCTGTACCGGCTGTTCCTCTATCCGAACTCGGCGCACGAGAACACCGGCACCGCCGCCGAGCCGGTCTGGAAGCACGCGGTGCAGTCGTCGACCACCACGCCGCCGAGCACGCCGACCGAGACCGGCGCGCCGGTGGTGGACGGCAAGGTGTACGTGAACAACGGCTTCTGGGACACCTATCGCACGACCTGGCCGGCGTACTCGCTGTTCGAGCCGACGAAGGCCGGTGAGATGGTCGACGGGTTCGTCCAGCAGTACAAGGACGGCGGCTGGATCTCGCGCTGGTCGGCGCCGGGCTACGCCGACCTGATGGTGGGCACCAGTTCGGACGTCGCGTTCGCGGACGCGTACCTGAAGGGTGTCGATTTCGACAAGGAGGCGGCCTACCGGGCCGCGCTGAAGAACGCCACCGTGAACCCGCCCAACAACAACGTCGGGCGCAAGGGCATGGCCACCTCGGTCTTCAAGGGCTACACGCCGAGCGACGTGACCGGCGAGGCGATGTCCTGGGCGATGGACGGCTACATCAACGACTTCGGCATCGCGAACATGGCGGCCGCGCTGGGTCACGACGAGGAGGCCGAGTACTTCAAGAACCGGGCGCAGAACTACGTCAACATGTTCGACCCAGCAGTTGGTTTCTTCCAGGGTAGGAACTCGGCCGGTGGCTGGCGGCTCGGCCCGCAGCAGTACGACCCGGAGGTGTGGGGCTTCGACTACACCGAGACGGACGGCTGGAACATGGCCTTCCACGTGCCGCAGGACGGGCAGGGCCTGGCCAACCTCTACGGCGGCAAGGCGGGCCTGGCGACCAAGCTGGACACCTTCTTCGCCACCCCGGAGACGGCCACCAAGCGCGGCTCCTACAGCACGGTCATCCACGAGATGCTCGAGGCGCGCGACGTCCGGATGGGCCAGTACGGCCACAGCAACCAGCCGTCGCACCACATCATCTACATGTACGACTACGCGGGTCAGCCGCACAAGGCGCAGAAGCTGGTGCGCGAGGCGCTGTCCCGGCTCTATCTGGGCAGCGAGATCGGGCAGGGCTACCCGGGCGACGAGGACAACGGCGAGATGAGCGCCTGGCAGGTGTTCAGCGCGCTGGGCTTCTACCCGCTGCAGATGGGCAGCCCGGCCTACGCGATCGGCTCGCCGCTGTTCACCAAGGCCACGGTGAACCTGGAGAACGGCAAGAAGATCGTCGTCAACGCGCCGGCCAATTCGGCTTCGAACGTCTACGTGCAGTCGCTTCGCGTCGACGGCCAGCCTTATGGATCCACCTCGCTGCCGCATTCTCTTCTCGCGGATGGGGCGACGCTGGACTTCGAGATGGGCCCGCAGCCGTCGTCCTGGGGGGCCGACTCGCCGCCGCCCTCGCTGACCGCGGGCACGCAGGTGGCCAGCCCGCTGCGCGACCTCACCGGGCCGGGCAAGGGCACCGCCTCCGAGCCGATCCTGGTGGACGACACCTCGGCCACCCGGGCCCCGCTGGCCGGCAACGCGTTCCAGTATCAGTTCGCCAGCGGCGGCGAGCAGGCGACGTTCTACACCCTCACCTCTAACGCGACGGCCGGCGACCCGTCGGCGTGGCGACTGCGCGGCTCCTACGACGGGACCACGTGGACCACGCTCGACGAGCGCACCGACCAGACCTTCGACTGGCGGTTGCAGACCCGGCCGTTCAAGGTCGCGCACCCCGGCCGGTACGCCTACTACCGGCTCGAGGTGACCGGCGGCACCGCGGCGCTGGCCGAGATCGAACTGCTCGGGAAGGCGCCGGCGACCTGCACCACGACGATCGGCGACCGGGTGACCGGCGGCTTCACGGTGACCTCCGGCGTCACCTGCCTGACCGCCGGGGCCACGGTCACCGGTTCGATCACGGTGCGCAACGGCGCCTCGCTCTATGCCAACGGCGCGACGATCCGGGGCGACGTGACGGCCAACAACGCCGGCACGGTGTCGCTGCTGAACACCACGGTCACCGGGGCGGTGAAGGTGGTCGACTCGGGCCCGGTGGGGCTGGAGAACTCCACCGTGCGCGGCGAGGTCGTGCTGCGCCGCAACCACACCGCCACGGTCGTCTCGGCCAGCAAGATCACCGGGAGCCTGACCTGCTCGGGCAACGACCCGGCGCCGGACGACAACGGCCTGCCCAACCGGGTGAACGGCGGCGCGCAGGGACAGTGCGCCAAGCTGTGAGGTAACGACAGGCGAGAAGGGGCCGTGCCGAAAGGCGCGGCCCCTTCTAGTGTTACGACCATGGCAACGGAACTGTGGGACCTGATCACCGCCTCGCACGACGGCACGCTGGCGACGATCAAGCAGGACGGCCGGCCGCAGCTCTCCGACGTGAACTACTACGCGGACCCGGCGACCAGGATCATCCGCATCTCCACCCGCGCCACCCTGGCCAAGGCGCACAACCTGCGCCGCGATCCGCGGGCCAGCCTGCACGTCAAGGCCACCCGCGGCAGCGGCTACGCGGTGGCCGAGGCGATCGCGTCGTTCTCCCCGCCCAGCGCGGACGAGAAGGACGCCACGGTCGAGGAGCTGATCGAGGTCTACCGGCTGGTCCGCGAGGAGGAGCATCCGGACTGGGCGGACTACCGCCGCGCGATGGTCGCGGACGGCCGGGTCGTGCTGCGACTGGACGTCGAGCGCGTCTACGGCTGGTTCATGGAGCCCTGATGGCCCGCATCGGCGACATCGTGGTGGACTGCGCGCATCCGGCCTCGCTGGCCCGCTTCTGGGCGGCGATCCTGGACGGCTACGCGGTCGCGCCCTATGACGAGGCGGAGCTGGCCCGGCTCCGCGAGCGGGGCATCAACGACCCCGAGGACGACCCGACCGTGCTGGTGGAGGGGCCCGGGGGCGGGCCGCGCTTCTTCTTCGTCCGGGTGCCCGAGCCCAAGACCGTCAAGAACCGCCTCCACCTGGACCTGCGCGACGACGACCTCGCGCGGCTGGTCGGGCTCGGCGCCGAGGTGGTCGCCGAGTTCCCCGGCTGGACCACGCTGCAGGATCCCGAGGGCAACGAGTTCTGTCTGCTCAAGGACTAAAACTAGACCTTCGTCGCGCAGGCGAAGCCGCCCTCGGGAGTGCCGGACAAGTCGGTGGCGCCCAGCGAGAAGGACGTCGTGCCCGCCGGGCACGGTGTCCGGGCGATTTGGCTGATCTTGAACTGCGGGGTGTCGCCTGAGCCGTCGCACGGCACCTCGTCGAGGGTCTCGCCCTCGGCGTGCACACAGTCGCCGACGTCCACGGTGCCGCCGCCCATGCCCGGGTCGCCCGGGTGCGGCGGGTCGATGTTGCGGGCGCAGATGTAACCCAGTGACGACGAGCCCGGCTGCGCCAGCGCCAGATCCGTCTGTGGCGGACAGTCGGGCCGCGCGGTGAACCGCTGGTTGCCCTGCGCCTGGCTGACCTTGGTCACCTTCGCCTCGGCGTCGGGTGCGGCACAGTCCACCCGGTGCCAGCTCCCGCCGGTCTGCGAGATGCAGTCCGCCTCGGCCAGCGGCAGCAACTGCGAATAGTCCGGCTCCTCGCGCTCGTATCCGACGCCGACACTGCAGCCGGACAGCAGGAGCACCAGCAGGCAAACGAGACCCGACGTGCGACCGCGCATCTCGTCCTCCTCATAGGACACACTCGAGGGCCACTCTATCGGCGGTTCTCAAGGTTTGACCCGGTCGACCTTCAGTTCTCGTTCCAGCTCCGCGATCGTCGAGCGGAGGTCGTCCAGGCGCTGGCTGATCATGATCCGGTCGATCTCGTCCGGCACCCCGTCGCCGTCGTCGTCGGTGCCGATCGCCTCGGTCATCTCCAGCCGGCGCGCCTCCTCCATCGAGTTCACGATGACCGCGATCAGGATGTTCAGCAGCGCGGTGACGATGGTGCGCAGGCCGGGCGAGAAGCGGACCAGCCGCACCACCCGGGCGATCCGGATCACCCGCAGGGCGGCGGTGTCGCCGTGCAGCCCGGGCAGGAACACCGCGGCGATCACGACGAAGTCGAAGACGTTCCAGCCGTGCTTGAAGAAGTCCTGCGGCCGGCGCCCGTGCGCGAGGATCCGGATCAGGATCTCGGCGACGAACACCACCCGGAACGACCACTCGAGCCCGTGCAGCATCGGCACGATCGACTCCGGATGCGGATAGGTCTCGACGCACAGCAGCACCGCGTTCGCGCCGATCACGATGACGATGAGCACCTCGAACGCGCGCGACTCCGCGATCCGCGAACACCATCGGGCCATATCCGCATGAGACATCCCGACAGATTACGGATCACGGAGCCGCGCCGCGGGCGCCGTCAGGCTCGCACCGCCGCGATGGCCGGGCCGCGGATCGCCCGGCGGGCGGTGCCGATCATGGCCGCCGCGGTGAGCGTGACGGCGATCGCCACGACCACCGCGAAGGCGACCGGCGTCGCGTCCGGCCAGACCCGGCCGGCCCGGGCCGAGCCGAACGGCAGGATGGTGAACAGCGAGGCGAGCGCGCCGCCGAGCACGCCGGTGACCGTCACCAGCAGACCCTCCAGCGCGACCAGCACGGTCAGCTGGCCGCGGGTGGCGCCGGCCAGACGGTGCTGGGCGAACTCCCGGCGCCGGTGCACGGTGGCCGCGATCAGGGTGTTCACCAGCATCACCGCGACGAACAGCGTGATCATGCCGACGACCACGTAGTTCAGGGTCTGGATGTCCTGCGCGTACTCCGGCTGGATCCGGCCCTCGGACGCCCGGTCCTCGATGCCCTGCATGTAGACCGTGCCGGTGGCGATGCCGGTGAACAGCACGACCGGCATCACCGCACCGGCCATCCGGCGGGCCCGGGTGCGCACGCCGAGCAGGGCCAGGTCGCCGGGGGCGCGGCCGAGCGCGCGTACCGGTCCACTCAGGATCGCGGCGACCAGCCGCAGCAGTTCCGGCGCGAGCAGGGCGAAGCCGATCGACGCCCAGATGCCGGCCTGGCCGGCGGTCTGCATGGCGTCGATGCCCTTGCCGTCCATCAGGGTCGCGGTCAGCACCGCGCAGTTCGCGCCGATCAGCAGGAACACCACCGCGGCGATCCGCCGGGCCCGCGGCCGGGCCGGCCGGTCGCCACGCGAGGTACGCCGGGCGGTCGCCATGCCCGCGGCGATCGATCCGAGCAGCGTGACACCGAAGCCGACGCCCAGCGCGACCGGCCCGAACACGCCTGCCACCGAACCCGCCACCTGACCGGTGTCGCGCATCAGGTCGAGCAGCACGCCGCCGAGCAGCATCCCGAACGGCACGGCCACCGCCGACGCGACGAACGCGACCACGACCGCCTCGCCGACGATCATCCGGCGCAGTTGCGGCCCGGTCGCGCCGATCCGGCGCAGCAGGGCCACCTGCTCGGCGCGCTGGCGCACCGCCAGGCTGAGCGTCGAGGTGACGGCGAACGCCACGATGACCAGGCACCATCCGCCGCCGACCGCGGCGGTGGTGCTCAGCGATTCGGCGCTCGCCGGGTCGGCGCCGGCCGCGGTGTCCAGCAGGGACGCGAAGGCCATCAGCAGCGTCGCGCCGAGGAAGGCGGAGAGGAAGGTCGCGACGAAGCCGCCGGGGCGGTGCCGCAGATTGCGCAGGGCGACGGCGATCATGCCGGGACTCCGCTCTGGAGCGCGGCGCCCAGATCGCCCAGGTCGCCCAGGTGGGCGAGGCGCTCGGCGACGGCGTCCGCGGTGGGCGCGCTCAGCGAGCCGGCCAGGCGGCCGTCGGCGAGGAAGAGCACCGAGTCGGCGTACGCCGCCGCGACCGGATCGTGGGTGACCATCACGACCGTGCCGCCGTGCTCGTGCACCACCGCGCGCAGCAGGCCGAGCACCTCGCGGGCGCTGCGCATGTCCAGCGCGCCGGTCGGCTCGTCGGCGAAGATGACGGCCGGTTCGGTCACCAGCGCCCGGGCCACCGCCACCCGCTGCCGCTGCCCGCCGGAGAGCCGTTCCGGCAGGTCGTGCCGCCGGTCGCCGAGCCCGAGCTGCTCCAGAACGGCCTGGCAGCGCCCGCGATCGGCGCGCCGGCCGGCCAGGCGCAGTGGCAGCAGCACGTTCTGCTCCACGGTCAGCGACGGCAGCAGGTTGTAGTCCTGGAAGACGAAACCGACCCGTCGGCGGCGGAACTTCGTCATCGCGGTGTCCTTCGTGGCGGTCAGCTCGGTGCCGTCGATGAACACCCGGCCGGCGCTGGGCCGGTCGAGTCCCGCCACGCACTGCAGCAGCGTGCTCTTGCCGGAGCCGGACGGGCCCATCACCGCCGTGAAGCTGCCGGCGGCGAACGTGGTGGTGATGCCGTCGAGGGCGGTCACCGTGTCGTCGTAGGTCTTGTAGAGCGCTTCGATGCGTACCGCGTCAGTCATGCGTACACCGTATTGGTGCACTATTGCGGGGTGAAGTAGTGCTACCACCCCGATTGGCGGGCTAGTGCACCGGTGTGGTGCACTAGTGCATGGCCTCGCACGAGATCGCCTCGGAGATCGCCGCCCGGATCGCCTCGGGTGAGCTGGCGCCCGGCGCCCGCGTCATGTCCACCCGGCAGATCACCGCGCACTACGGCGTCGCGATGGCGACGGCGACGAAGGCCCTCGCCGAGCTGCGCCATCGCGGCCTGGTGCGGGCGGTGCCCGGGGTCGGCACGGTGGTCGCCGACGCCGGGCCGGTCGGCACTGCCCCGGACCGCGACCGGGTGGTGCGCGCCGCCGTCACCATCGCCGACGCGGAAGGGCTGGCCGGCCTGTCCATGCGGCGGCTGGCCGGCGAACTGGGCATCCCGACGATGTCGCTCTATCGCCGGGTGGCCGACAAGGAAGAGCTCGTGCTGCTGATGATGGACCGGGTGATGGCGGAGAACCCGCCACCGCCGGACCTCTCCCCCGAGACGGACGGCTGGCGGGCCTGCGTCGAGGCGCTCGCCCGGCTGCAGTGGGCGATGTACCGCCGGCACACCTGGCTCGCCCAGGCGGTCTCGTTCACCCGGCCGCTGCTGGCGCCGAACGCGATGGCGCACACCGAATGGACGATGCGGGCCATCGACAAGCGCGGCCTCGACCCCAACACCCAGTTCTGGGCGGCGGTGACGGTCGCCAACTACGTGCGCGGCACGGCGGTCAACCTCGAGGAGGAGGCGCAGGCCGAGCAGGAGACCGGCATCACCGATGTGGAGTGGATGCAGCGCCAGCAGGACCGGTTCATCGCCGTGCTGGGCACCGGGAAGCTGCCGATGATGGCCCGCTTCATCGGCAGCGACGACCGCGCCTTCGGCCTGGACACGCTGCTCGAGTTCGGCCTGCAACGCCTCCTCGACGGCCTGGAGCCACTGCTGGGCGGCACGGTCAGCGGTCGGCCCACTGCTGGTGGGCCGCGGCCACGCGGTCCCAGAGCGCCGCGCGCTCGGCCGGTGTGACGTCCGCGAGGGTGAGGCCGAAGACGTCGCCCAGCACGGCGAAGTAGTCGTTGCGCTCCGCCAGGACGCGCGCCTCGGCCGCGGTGTCCCCGACCCGGGTGAGCACCAGCCCGCGCAGAATGTCGGCGCCGCCGGCGTCGCGGCGCTGCACGGTGGCCACCCGCACGAAGCCGGACTCCGGCGAGGTGGAGAGGTGCCGGTGCTGGTCGGCGAAGGCGGACATGCCGGTGGCCTCGGCCCGGAAGTCCATGCCGAGGACGAGCCGCGCGGGTCGTGGTCGAACCGCCAGCCGCCGGGCTCGGCCTCGGACGGCCACAGCAGATAACGGAACGGGCCCTGCCGATGCTCGCCGGCCGTCAACGGCAGCGGCTCGTGCAGGCCGTCGCCGGTGCCGAGATCGACGAGCCAGTGGCCGTCGGGCGCCGCCTCGGAGGGCAGTCCCGAGACGGTGAGCACCAGGTGGTTGCCGGTGGCGCCGGGCGGTTGGGCCGCGCCGCCCTGCACGCCGCCGACGTGCCGGGTCACCCGATAGCCGAGCGCACGCAGGAGCTCCGAGAACGCGCCGTTCAAGTGGTAGCAGTAGCCGCCGCGGCCGCGCAGGATGCGCTCGACCGACTCGGCCGGCTCCACGGTGGTCGGACGGCCGAGCCAGATCTCCAGGCACTCATAGGGCACCCGCTCGGCGTGCGCCCGATGCAACGCGTGCAGCTCGGCCACGCTCGGCCTCCGCGGCGCCTCCGGGTCGAAACCGAGGCGCCGCAGATAGCCGGCCACGTCGATGGTCATCCGGCAAGTATCGCTAGGGCGCATTTGACGGATCAGCCAGGGCTGCTCCGTCAGTTGCGCCCTAGTCGAGCGTCATCGCGTAGAGGTGCAGGCGTGGGTCGTTCGGCAGGGTGATCGAGCGGATCTGCTTGCCCGCGGTCAGCGGCAGGGTGACGCCGAAGAGGTTCACCGGCGGGCCGTCCACGCCCTGGCCCGCCTTGATCCGGTGCGGCATGGCGAGCAGCGTGGTGCCGCCCGGCAGCGGGTTGCACCAGTCGGCCACCGTGACCGCCCTGGCCTCGGTGGTGCCGTCCGCGTAGCCGATGGTGATCGCGCCGGTCACCGGGCCGTTGTGCGTGGTGGCCACCAGCGCGAGCGAGCCGTGGTCACCGGTGGGCAGCAGCAGGGACTGGCCGGTGGCGGGCAGGAAGTTCTTCGCCGTGCCGGTCGGATCCGGCGCCTGGTAGGTGACGCCGTTCCAGGTCACCGGCCCGGCCGCGGGCAGCAGGTCGGCGTCGTAGCTCCAGCCGCCGCCGTCGAAGTCGCCCTCGCCCGGCGCGGCCACCGTCGCGGTGCCGTCCTTGCTCAGCTCGGCGGTCAGATCGACCGCGCAGGCGCCGGCCGCGGCCGTCGCACATTCCAGGGCCGGGCGGACCGTCACCGTCGCGGTGCGGGTCACGGTGTTCGCACCCCCCACGGTCACCTCGATCGGGTACGCCCCGTCCGCCGCCCCGGCCGGCGCGGTGACCGTGACCGTCGCCGACTGCGAGGTGGGCAGATGATTCGAAGTGAGATAGGGCAGCTGCCGCGGCTTGACCGCGACCGTCCACCCGGCCGGCCCGGTCGCCGACAGCGTGGGCCGGATCGAGGTCGGCGACTGGGCCACCACGTCCACCGTGAACACGGTCGAGCCGCCCGGCGGCAGCGCGGCGGAGGCCGGCCGCAGCGACGCGTCCACGTGCCGGCGCGGATCCTGCGGCGCCTGGTTCACCGACGGCGGCTCGGCGTTCACGCCGGTCCCCCAGGACGACGGCGTGGCGCCCACGGTGTGCGACAGCGTCCCGCCGCCGGCCACGTCCGACCAGCTCACCCAGTTCTTCGAGAGGTTGGTGCCGTTCAGCGAGACCCGCTGGATGTAGCGGTTCTCGTCGGTCGCGCCGGGCGCGGTGATCCGCAGGGTGCCGCCGCCCGGCGTCCGCACGGTCGCGCCGGGGAACTGCGGGCTGGACACGGCGAGGAAGTTCGCGCCGCTCATCGTCGGATAGAGGCCGAGCGAGGAGAACACGTACCAGGCGCTCATCGTGCCCAGGTCGTCGTTGCCGGTCATGCCGTCCGGGCCGGTGGTGAAGAGGGTCATCGCGGCGCGCACCACGGTCGCCGCCTTCGCCGGGTCGCCGGCCCAGTGATACAGGTAGGGCGCCAGCAGGTCGGGCTCGTTGTTCGGGTTGTAGGTCGGTTTGGCGTAGTAGTCGTAGGGCGCCGCGATCCAGTCCTCGCGGGCGGTGCGGGCGGGGTCGGTGAGCAGCTTGTCGTAGACGAAGAAGTCGTCCAGCCGCTGCTCGGTCTTCTTCCGCCCGCCCATCAGCTTGACCAGGCCGGCCGGGTCCTGCGGCACCAGCCACTGATACTGATAGGCGCCGCCCTCGTGGAACTGCTCGGCCGCGGCCACCGGGTCGTACGGCGTCAGCCAGGTGCCGTCCACGGTCCGCGGACGGAACTGCTTGGTGCCGCGGTCCCACAGGTTGCGGTACCACTGGCCGCGCCCGGCGAAGAGCGCCGCGTCCGCGGTCTTGCCGAGTCCCTGGGCCATCAGCGCGAGCGAGGCGTCGGCGGCCGCGTATTCGAGTGTCGCGGAGGCCGGGTGGTCGCAGTCGTTGTCGCCGCCCTTGGCCACGCAGTCGGTGCCCAGCCGCAGCCCGGACGGGATGTAGCCGCGGTCCGCGTAGTAGTCCTGCCCGGTCCGCCCGTTGTACGGCGAGCCGGCCGGCGGCTGCGACGTGGCGTTCGCCCGCAGCAGCGCGTACGCCTCCTCCTCGTGCCCGGCCAGCAGCCCCTTCGACCAGGCCTCGACCAGGAACGGGGTGACCGGGTCACCGGTCATGATGTTGGTCTCGCTGTTCGCCAGCGCCCAGCGCGGCAGCCAGCCGCCGTCCCGCCCGATCGCGACCACGGACAGCGCCACGTTCCGGGCGACGTCCGGAGCGAGCAGTTCGAGCAACTGGTTCTGCGGACGGTAGGTGTCCCACAACGAGAGGTTCTGGTAGGGCGTGTAGCCCTGTGCCACGTGCACCTGGCGGTCGAAGCCGACGTAGGCGCCGTCCACGTCGCCGGCCAGGTTGGGGTGCAGCAGGGAGTGGTAGAGGGCGGTGTAGAACGCGCTGCGGCGCTCGGGCGTACCCCCGTCGATCTTGATCCGGTCGAGCTCGTCCACCCACTGGGCGCGCAGTGCGGCACGCACCCGGTCGAAGTCGTAGCCGTCCGCGGTCTCCGCGGCGAGGTTCTTCCGCGCGCCCTCCGGGCCGGTGTAGGACAGACCGACCTTGACCACGACGTCGCGATCCGCGGCGGCGTCGAAGGTGACGTAGGCGCCGTTGCCGCCCGAACCGGCCGCATCCCGGCTGCCCGCGGTGATGTCGGAGCCGCGCCAGGTGCCGAACGCCGCGAACGGCCGGTCGAAGCTCGCCGTGAAAT
This sequence comes from Actinoplanes sp. NPDC051388, assembly GCF_055586225.1. Classification (NCBI taxonomy): domain Bacteria; kingdom Bacillati; phylum Actinomycetota; class Actinomycetes; order Micromonosporales; family Micromonosporaceae; genus Actinoplanes; species Actinoplanes sp. NPDC051388. The sequence continues at coordinate 158,680 of NZ_JBVJIP010000016.1, forward strand.
AGACGGTGTGGTTGTCCTGCCCGGCGCAGAAGTTCCCGGCGTTGACCCGGCCCTCGACCGTGCGGTCACCGACCACGTGGATCTCCGAGCCGAACACGTTCTGGTTCGCCTTGCCGGTGTTGAACAGGACGTTCGCCGCGTTCGTCGCGGGGAACGAGTAACGCTGCCAGCCGGTGCGCGCGGTCGCGGTCAGCTCGGCGCCGATGCCGTAGCGGGACAGCCCGACCCGGTAGTAGCCCGGCTCGGCGTCCTCGTCGTCGTGGCTGAAGGCCGACTTGTACGCGTTGTGGTCGGTGCTGCTGACCGCGCCCGTGGTGGGCATGATCGGCAGCTCGCCGGCCACCCCGCAGCCGACCCCGGAGAGATGCGTCTGGCTGAAGCCGTAGATCGCGTCCTGGGTGTAGTCGTATCCGCCCTGGCCACCGGTGTCCGGGCTGACCTGCACCATGCCGAACGGCGCCGCGGCGCCGGGGAAGGTGTTGCCGAAGTTCTGCGTGCCCACGAACGGATGGACGAGATCCACCGATTCCGGCTCCGCGGCGCCGGCCGCGCCGGGATGGGTGGCGAGCGCGAACGGCAGCAACAGGGCGACCACCAGCGAGCGGCGGATCATCGGCGAACCTCCGGGTGAACAACGTCATCTTCTCGTGACAACGTTGTCACCAGCCAGCGACCGATGTCAATGGAGAACGACCCGCTCAGGCGGACCTGGCCAACAGCGCCGCGTGATCGTCGCGCTCGTTCTCGCGTGCCGGGCGCACCATCCGGCGGAGCACGTCCAGCCCGCGGGTGGTGAGCTCGGCGGCGACCTGGTCCGGCGGGTAGAGATGACGCTCGAGCTCGATCTCCTGGCCGAACCGGCGGTAGGCCGGGGCGACGTCGCGGACGCCCTCGCCGGCCTGGAATCCGACCAGCAGATGACCACCCGGCGCGAGCACCCGGACCGCCTCGTCGAAGATGCACGCCTGGCCTGCGGGCGGCGTGTGGATGATCGAATACCAGAGCAGGACGCCGGGGAAGTGCCGGTCCGGAAAGGGCAGCTCGGTCAGCGAGCCCACGGCGAAGGTCACGCCGGGCTGTTCGCGGCGGGCCACGGCGACCATGCTCGGCGACAGGTCGATGCCCGCCATCAGACAGTCGCGGCCGGCCAGGTAGCGGCTGATCCGGCCGGTCCCGCAGCCGGCGTCGAGCACCCGGCGATCGTCCCCGGCCGTCACCGCCGCCGCGAACGCGTCGATCATCGCGAGGTCGTCCGGCGCCTCGGCCGCGGTGTCCGGGAAGTGGGACGCGTAGTTCTCGGCCACCGTGTCGTAGGCGAGCCGCACACCGGTTTCTGTCACCGCCGCATCCTCGCACCGGCCGCCGCGGCGCGTGTCGCGACTTGACAGGGACGCTCGGTGCTCGGGGAGGATGAACCGTGAGGTCAAGCCTTTCGACGCCGGCCGCCATCGCGGGCGGGGTGCTCTCCGCCGGCCCGCAACCACTGATCACCGCCTCCGGCGGCCTGCTCCTGCGGCCCTGGGAGCCGGTCGACGCGCCGGTGTTCCTGAGCGCCTACCAGGATCCGGCGATCCGGCACTGGCACACGCGACAGCCCGGGTCCGAGGAAGCGGTTCTCGAGTGGTTCGAACGCTACCGCCGGGACTGGGCCCACGAGACCGGCGCGCACTGGGCGGTGACCAGCGGCGGCGAAGTGCTGGGCCGCATCGCGATCGGCGGCATGAACCTGGACGACGGCGTCGCGGGGTGCGCCTACTGGGTGCTTCCGGCGGCGCGGGGAGCCGAGGTGGCTCCTCGCGCGCTGCGCGCGGTCAGCGCGTGGGCCTTCGGCACCGCCGGATTCCACCGCCTGCAGCTCAGCCACTCGACCCGCAACCAGGCGTCCTGCCGCGTCGCGCTCAAGTCCGGCTTCCTGCTGGAAGGCACCAAACGCAGCGAAGCCGTGCACTCCGACGGCCGGCACGACATGCACCTGCACGCCCGCATCCGCGCGGACGAGAGCCCCGGCTGACGACGGACTACCAGATCAGCACACCGCCGCCGAGGCTCTCGGCCCGGTCAGCGGCGGCCTCGATGTTGTCCAGACGCTCCGCCACCGTGTCGCCCCGCGAGCGGCCGGCCTCGTCCGGCGGCGCTATCACGTCGAGATTCGCGCGGAGCAGCGCGCACTCCCGGCGAAACTCCGCCAGCTCCTCCGGAAAGACGAAGAGATTGCCGCCGTTCAACTGCGGGAAGAACCGGGCGCCCAACTGCCGGACGGCGTCGGAGCCCCAGACCAGCTCCCGATATCTCTCGAAGCCCGCCAGATCGGAGACCTCCGCCGGGGTGTCGAGCACGACCACTCCGCCGCTCGCATCGAGGTGAAAGACGTAGACGTTCAGCGTCACAGGGAAAGATGCTGCCATGACCTCTGACGCCCCGGGGTGGGACGCCATCGACGCGCGCCTCGCCGAGCTCTATCCCGCCGTCGAGCCGCAGCACTTCGGCACGCTGCACCGGTTCGCTCTGGGCGGCCCGGACCCGCTCGACGGGGTCAGCTTCTATCCGCGGGACGAGCCGGCGCCGCACTGGCACATCGTCGGCTACGGCATGAGCGAGCTCTACGCCAAGGAGACCTCGAATGCCGATGAGTCGGGCTGGGGCTTCGAGTTCACCTTCCGCCCGGCTCGTGCCGCCGGCGACACCGCGCCTCCGATGTGGGCGGCGAACCTGCTGCAGAACCTCGCGCGCTATGTGTTCTCCAGCGGCAACTGGTTCGAGCCCGGCCATCACATGAACGCCAACGGCCCGATCCGGCAGGATCACCCGACCGCGATGACCGCGCTGGCCTTCGCCGAGGATCCTGAGCTGGGCAGCATCGGCACCCCGCACGGCCAGGTGCGGTTTCTGCAGGTGGTCGGGCTGACCGGCGATGAGTACGCGGCCGTGCGGCAGTGGGACACCGACGGGGTGCTAGGCCTGCTCGCCGAGCGGCAGCCGCTGCTGATCACCGACCTGGACCGCCCGCCGATCACCGACGACCCGGCCGTGCGCGCCGCGATCGAGGCTGGACGGACCCGCGACGGCTCCTCGACCGGACTGCTCATGGTGGCCGGCTTCGGCTGGGCCGCCGCCGACGAGGACGTGGTTCGTCTGCGGTTCAAGGCCATCACCACGCCGATGGTGGCGCAGGCGGTGCGCGACCGGCTGCCGCACGGGCGCGAACTGTGGCTCGACGGCGGCGACGTGCGGATGCTGCTGCGCCCCGCCGAAGTCTTCGCCGCCCGGCAGCCGGGCGACGGTGTGCTCGAGGTTGATCTGCCGGAGGCGGCGTTCACCGCGCTGCCCGATGCCCTGCGGCCCGGTACCCGCCCGGTTCCGGGAACCGGCCTGATCGTCGAGGTTGCAGTTGACACCGTGTGAAGGGGTCCGGTGGTCGGGACATGTTGAGCATCGGTGAGTTCGCGCATCGGACGGGAGTGTCCCGCCGGATGCTGCGGCATTGGGAAGAGGTCGGGCTGCTGGTTCCGGCCGAGGTCGATCCGTGGACCGGTCATCGCCGCTACGCGCCCCAGCAAACGGGCCGGGTACGGGCGATCGCCGCCTTGCGGGCCGTCGATTTCGGACTGGACGCCATCGGTGACCTCCTCGCCTCGGGATTGACCGAGCAGCGTCTCGTCGAGCTGCTCGAAGCCCGCGCGGCGGAACTGTCCCAGCAGATCACCGACGCCTCGGCACGTCTGGAAGAGGTGCGGACGCGCCTGCGATCCATCGAGGAGGGACACCACATCATCATGAAGACTCTCGAACTTTCCGCGCTGCCCGCGCTCGAGCTCGCGGGCCTGCAGGAAACCGTGACGGACGAGTCCGAGATCGGCGAGGCCGCCGGCCGACTGATGGCCGCCCTGCGTGAGCGCCTGCCGCAGGCCCGGGACATCGTTCTCACCTACGACGGCACCACCGACGGCGATGCGATCATCGTGACGGCCGGCGTGATCGGGTCCCCGCCCGGGAAAGGGCTGGAGACCATCGTGGTCGCCGGCGCGGCACGAGGCGCCGCGGTCCGCTACGCCGAAAAGCCGGACATCGGTGACGCCTGGATCACCCTGGACGCCGCCCTGGAGGAGTACGCGCTCCGCACCACCGGCGTCTACCGGCAGCTGCTGGAGGCCGGCGGCAGCGTGACGCTCCAGGCGCCGGTCGTGGAGTTGCACAGCCGCGACTGACGGCGCCGGCGCGGCGGCCGGGGGGGAAGGCCACCGGTGGCGGTTCCGGAACCGTGGACGCCGCCGCCCGCCCTCCGCCCCACGTCGAGCGGCTCACCTGCAACAACGATGATCGATGCCCCGTTTGCCCGTTCGGGCACGCGCGAGAAAGCGCTTCCCGAGCGTTCACCAGGCATTGACACGCGTGAAACACGGGTTCAGAGTGTGCTTTCAAAGAGCGCTTTCTTACATCCCCGTAACCGCTCTGTCACATCCCCATCCCCATCCGTCACCTTGATTCCCCGCAAGGAGATCCCATGACGTCTGGCGTCTTCAGACGAAGCCGCAAGCGTGTCGCCGTGCTCGGCGCCGCACTGCTCGGCCTTCTCGCGACCTACGTGGCCGTGACCTCGACCGCCGCCTCCGCCGCCGAGGTGGTGGTGTCCCAGGGCAAGCCGGTCACCGCATCGTCGGTCGAGTGGGCGGGCACCCCGGCCGCCGCCGCGGTCGACGGCAACACCGGCACCCGCTGGTCCAGCGCGTTCGCCGCCACCCAGTGGTTCCAGGTCGACCTCGGCACGGCCACCTCGGTCAGCCGGATCGCGATCAACTGGGAGGGCGCGTACGCGCGGGCCTTCACCATCCAGTTCTCCACCAACGGATCGAGCTACACGCAGGCGTACTCGACCACCACCGGCGCCGGCGGCCAGCAGAGCATCCCGGTGTCCGGCACCGCCCGCTACGTGCGGATCAACCTGACCCAGCGGGCGCTGGAGATCTACGGCTACTCGTTCTGGGAGTTCCAGGTGTTCTCCGGTGGCACCACGCCGCCGAGCGATCCGCCCACCGACCCACCGACCGGCGGCACCCGGCTGCTGTCGTACAACAAGCCGGCTCAGGCCTCCACCTCGCAGAACGACGTGAACTGCAACCCCTGCACCCCGGACAAGGCGTTCGACGCCGACCCGGCCAGCCGGTGGGCGACCAGCTCCACCAACGGCTGGGTGGACCCGGGCTGGATCTCGGTCGACCTGGGCGCCACCGCGCAGATCAGCCAGGTGGTGCTGCAGTGGGACCCGGCGTACGCGACCGCGTACCAGATCCAGGTGTCCGGTGACGGCAACAACTGGACGCCGATCTTCTCCACCACCACCGGCAACGGGCTCAAGGACGTCATCAACGCCACCGGCACCGGCCGCTACGTCCGGATGTACGGCACCGCCCGGGCCAGCGCCTACGGCTACTCGCTGTGGGAGTTCAGCATCTACGGCACCGGCGGCGCTCCGCAGGCCCCGCCGGCGCAACCGGCCGACCCGATCTTCCCGGCCACCCGCCTGGTCTTCCAGGACGAGTTCAACGACCCGGCCGGCACCAAGCCGAGCACGGCGAAGTGGACCTACGACCCGGGCGTGCCGCAGAACGGCGAAATCCAGTACTACACGCCGAACAGCGAGAACGCGCAGATGAACGGCCAGGGCAGCCTGGTCATCGAGGCCCGCCGGCAGGACTACCAGGGCCGGCAGTACACCTCGGCGCGGATGAACACCGGCAACAAGTTCCACGCGCAGTACGGCCGGGTCGAGGCCCGCGTCAAGGTGCCCAAGGGCAACGGGCTGTGGCCGGCGTTCTGGATGATGGGCGCCGACTTCCTGCAGGGCCGCCCGTGGCCCTACAACGGCGAGATCGACATCATGGAGGTCCTCGGCCGCAACACCAACGAGATGTACACGACGCTGCACGCTCCGGCCTACAACGGCGGCGGCGGATACGGCCAGAAGAACACCGCCTCGGCGGACCTGTCGCTGGCCTACCACGTGTACGCGGCCGAGTGGGACAGCAAGGGCATCCGGTTCTTCCTCGACAACCAGCTGGTCTTCAACGCCAGCAAGGCCACCGTCGAGGACACCCGCGGCCCATGGATCTACGACCACCCGTTCTACGTGATCCTCAACCTGGCCGTCGGCGGGGACTTCCCCGGCCCCATCGACGCCACCACGCCGTTCCCGTCACAGATGCTGGTCGACTACGTCCGCGTCTACCAGTGACCTGACCGGCTCGGCAGTAACGCCGGAGCGGGGCCCCCATCCCCGCTCCGGCGTCCCCACTTTCAAAGGGAGCTCTCCCCATGGCTTCAAGAAGAAGATGGTTCGCGGCCGCGGCCGCCGCACTGGTCGGCGCCGGCCTGATCGTCACCGCCACCAGCGCCAGCGCCGCCGACGGCCTGCTCTCGCTCAACCGCCCGGCCACCGCCTCCTCCACCGAGTCCGCCGCTTTCCCGGCCTCCGCCGCGGTCGACGGCAACCAGGGCACCCGCTGGTCCAGCGCGTTCAGCGACCCGCAATGGCTGCAGGTCGACCTGGGCGGCAGCGCCACGATCAGCTCGGTCGTGCTCGACTGGGAGGCGGCCTTCGCCCGCAACTTCACCGTCAAGGCGTCCGCCAACGGCAGCGCCTGGACCACGCTCAGCACGATCACCAACGGCCCCGGCGGCCGGCAGACCCTCGCGGTCAACGGCACCGGCCGGTACGTGCGGGTGGAGACTACCGTCCGCGCCACCCAGTGGGGTGTCTCGCTCAAGGAGTTCGAGGTGTACGGCAGCGGCGGTGGCAGCACCCCGCCGCCGACCATCCCGCCGGGCGCCGTGCGGGTGGCCGAGTTCCTGGCCGACTGCCCCTACAGCCACCGGCTGCCGGACGACCCGATCGTGTTCCCGAACATGCCCGGCGCGTCGCACATGCACAGCTTCTTCGGCAGCGTGGTGACCAACGCGCACACGACGGTGAACGACCTGCTCAACGCGAACAGCAACTGCAACCCGTCGATCGACAAGTCGTCCTACTGGATTCCCACGTTCTACAACAACAACGTGCCGGTCGAGCCGGTCACCGGCATCTTCTACTACCTCGGTGAGGGCGTCCGGGACGACCTGATCGCCACCACCCAGCCGCTGCCCCTGGGGTTGCGGATCGTGGCCGGCAACGCCCGCGCCACCGGGCCGGGCGACAACACCATCTCGCGCTGGTCCTGCCTGCACGCCGGCGACGTCGGCTCGTCGCACGACTTCGTCACCTGCCCGGCCGGCACGATGCTGGAGTCGTACCTGGACTTCCCGCAGTGCTGGAACGGCGTCGACCTGGACTCGGCCGACCACAAGAGCCACATGGCCTATCCGGTCAACGCCGCCTGCCCGGCCAGCCACCCGGTGGTGGTGCCGAAGCTGCGGCAGGTCATGCGCTACCCGGTGAACGGCAACCCGGCCAACTTCCGGCTGGCGTCCGGGGCCGGCTACACGATGCACGGCGACTTCTTCAACGCCTGGCCGGTGGACGAGATGGCCCGCCGGGTCAACGACTGCATCCGGATCATCGTCAAGTGCGGCACGAATGGCCGGCCGTGAGATGAGCACCTCCGCCGGGGCCCGCCGCGGCCCCGGCGGAAGCGCTCTAACGGGCCCTACCAGGGCCGGTGCTATAACAGACGCCATGACGCCGAGGCCCGCTCGCGGTGGGCACAACCCCACCATGGACCAGGTCGCGGAGGCGGCCGGGGTTTCGCGGGCCACCGTGTCCCGGGTGATCAACGGCGCGCCGAGCGTGGACGCCAAGATCCGCGAGATGGTCGAGCGAGCCATCGCCGACACCGGATATGTGCCCAACCTCGCGGCCCGCACCCTGGTGACCCGGCGCACCAACTCGGTGGCCTTGGTGATCTCGGAGCCCGAGCGCCCGGGCGACGACTCGTTCCTCAACCGGGTGTTCACCGACCCCTATTTCGGGCGCATCACGGCCGGCGCGACCGACGCGCTGCGCCCGCACGACGTGCACCTGGTGATCATCCCGACCGACTCCGGCGACCATCATCACGTGATCCGCTACCTGAAGCAGGGCCACGTCGACGGGGTGCTGCTGATCAGCAGCCACGAGCAGGACCCGCTCCCCCGGCAGGTGCACGACCTGGGCATCCCCGCGGTGGTGTCGGCCCGCCCGGCGCAGCCGATCGCGGCCAGCTTCGTCGACGTGGACCAGCGGCTGGGCGCCCGGCTGGCGGCCGAGCACCTGCTGGCCCGGGGGTGCCGGCGGCTGGCCACGATAAGCGGGCCGCTGGACATCCCGGCGGGGCTGGACCGGCTCGACGGCTTCCGGTCCTACCTGGCGAACCGCGGCTTCGCCGACGTCCCGTCGGTGGAGGGCGACTTCACCCGGGCCGGCGGCGAGGAGTGCGCGCGGCGGCTGCTCGAGGCCCACCCGGACGTGGACGGCCTGTTCGTGGCCAGCGACCTGATGTCCGAGGGCGCGTTGCGCGCGGTGCAGGACCTGGGCCACCGCGTGCCGGACGACGTGGCGGTGGTCGGCTTCGACGACAGCAGCGCGGCGCTCGACTGCCGGCCGCTGCTCACCACCATCCGGCAGCCGGTCGAGGAGATGGCCGCCGAGATGGCCGAGGTGCTGCTCGCCCAGATCGCCGCGCCCGGCCGCCTGCCGCGCTCGGTGACCTTTCAGCCCACCCTGGTGATCCGCGACAGCGCTTAGGGTCTAGGGGTATAGCTGGAGCATGGACATTCTTGTTGCCGGCGGGCACGGCAAGGTCGCGCTCCGGCTGCTCAAGCTTCTGGCCGAACAGGGGCACACGGCGCGCGGGCTGATCCGCTCGGCCGCGCACGCCGCCGATCTCGAGGCGGTGGGCGCCGTGCCGGTGCTCGGCGACCTGGAGAACGACGAAACGCTGGACGAATACGTGCGCGGCGCGGACGCGGTGGTGTTCGCCGCCGGAGCCGGGCCGGGCAGCGGGGCCGCCCGGAAGCGGACGGTCGATCTGGGCGGTGCGGTCAAGCTCGCCGACGCTGCGCGAGCCACCGGCGTACGCCGTTACGTGCTGGTGTCGTCGATCGGCGCCCAGGCGCCGGAGTCCGCGGGCGAGTCGATGCGGCCCTATCTGGAGGCCAAGGCCGAGGCCGACGAGTACGTGCGGGCCGCCGACCTGGACTGGACGATCGTGCGGCCGGGCTCGCTGACCGACGACCCGGGCACCGGCCTGATCCGGGCGTCCACCAAGCTCGGCGACCGCGGGCCGGTGACCCGCGACGACGTGGCCGCGACGCTGGCCGCCGTGCTGACCGAGCCGGCCACCGTCGGCGTGACGTTCGAGCTGTTCGCCGGCGACACCCCGATCGCCGCCGCCCTCCGGGAGCTGACCGCGTGACCACCGTCGACGAGGCGTGGAGCCTGAGCAGCTCGGACAGCGGCCTGGTCGTCGTCGCCACGCTGCGCGCCGACCAGAGCATCCAGTCGTCGCTGGTCAACGCCGGCCCGATCGACCATCCGGCCACCGGCGAGCGGGTGCTAGCCTTCGTCACGTACGGAAGGGTGAAGCTCTCGAATCTCCGAGCCCGTCCCCAGGTGACCGCGACGTTCCGCAACGGCTGGCAGTGGGCCGCCGTGGAGGGCGCGGCCGAGCTGGCCGGTCCGGACGACCCGCGCCCGTGGCTCGACCCGGAGTCCCTGCGCCTGCTGCTGCGCCAGATCTTCACCGCGGCCGGCGGCACCCACGACGACTGGCCGGAGTACGACCGCACGATGGTCGACCAGCGCCGCACCGCCGTCCTGATCACGCCGACAAGGGTCTACAGCAACTGACGCGACTCTTCAGATCTTGGCGATAGACGCTTGAAGCCGGGATGGATGTCACTCGACGGGGGTATCTTCGCGTCCCGCGGTCCGAGTGATGATTTGTGAACGGGAGAGCCGAATGACCGATCCTTCCGTGCCCCGGCAGCAGTTCCCGCTGTCCGCCGAGGACGTCGCCGACGGCGAGCAGTACGCCGAGCCGCACGATCCGGGACCCCCGGAGCAGTACGCCGGCGGCCCTGTCCCCGACCCCTGGGAGGAGTCGCCCGATGGCGAACTGGATCCTGGTCCCGTGCCTGGTGACCCTCAGGAATGAGTTCAACACGCTGAGCCCCGGGCGCGACCGGGGCGAGCGACGGCTCGATCGGCGACGCCGCGCATGCCGGGAGCTCCAGCGACCACAATCCCGACGAGACCGGGGCGACGCCCACTGAGGACGCGGACTCGATCAACGAGGTGCACGCGATCGATGTGGACAAGGACCTGCGCAGGGCCGGCTGGTCCATGGACAAGGCCGTCGAGATCATCGTGCGGCGGCACCGGAACCGGCTCGACCAGCGCCTGCAGAACGTGATCTGGAACCGGCGCATCTGGTCGGCCTCGTGGGGCTGGACCGCCCGCACGTACACCGGGGCCAACCCGCACGACAAGCATGCGCACTTCTCCGCGCGCTACACCACCGCCCAGGAGAGCGACACCCGCCACTGGGGACTACTGGAAGCCGAGGACGACGACATGGCCACGATCACCCAGACCGACTTCAACGCGCGGATGGACGCGTGGTGGTCCGCCCGGATGGCGTCGACCGCTCGGGAGAACCCGCAACGCGTCGCCCTGCGTCAGGCGGCCTGGCAGCAGACCGTGGGCCGCACCGGCAACTCGACGCACAACGTGCTCTTCGGCGAGATGCTCGACCTGCTGAAGAAGGCCGCCCAGGACGAGCCGGAGCGGGTCGCCGAGCTGGTCGTGGCCGGCATGGCGCTGAAGCGGGCGCTGGGCGATCGCGCACCCGAGGTCGGCCGCCTGCTCGCCGCCTAGGGAATGAGCCAAAGATCACCATGAGTATCCTCACGGTGACATCCGGTGTTAGTTTGGTCGGCGTGCTCGCGGAATTCCCTCGTACTGTCGCTCCCAGCCATCAACCGGTCCCCCGGCAGCGGCCGCCGCAGCGCAGACCCGAGCCGGTGCGCGCGCCGGTCGACGACGCGGTCGAGGTGGCCCGGGTGCGGTTGCGCCGGGGCTACCGCCTCGAGGCCGCTCAGCTGCTCGATCGGTGCGTGCGGGCACGGCAGTTGGACCGCATCGACGACGCGCCACTGACCGAGCGGTGGGCGTACGCCCAGGATCGCCTGACCGGAAACGGCCGCACCGCGCTGCAGCCGGCAGTGCTGCAGCGCGCGATCGCGTGGGTGACCCGCGAGGAGCTGGAGGCGGCCGACCGGGCCCTCGCCGCGGACCGGCCGTTCGCCGCGGCGCGCTTCGTGATCGCCGCCGACAAGATCGACCCGCGCGGCAACAAGGCGGCCCTGCTGCACGCCACCGCGCTGCACCGAGCCGCACAGAAGTCGCTGGCCAGAGCCGCCGAGGTGGGCGCGGCCGACGTGCGGGCCGAGGGGCCGGACGCGATCGGGCCGGCCGACTTCACCGGCCTGACCACTGAGCCGACCCGCGGCGGAAAACCGAGTGGAAACGCGGAAGCGCCGCACCGCAACGACCCCCGCCGCTCGGTCTCCGCGCACCTGCAGCGGGCCGACCGGTGCCTGCGCCAGGCGATCCCGCTGTTGCTGCGCGCTTCGGCCGACCCGGAGCTGCGACTGGAGTGCGACTACCTCTCCGACGCCGTCGAGCGCCGGCTGCACGCGCTGACCGAGCGCCGGGCCACCACCGACCGGATGGCCGCCGCCTGCGCCTGCCTGGTGGACTACGACGCGTTCGTGCGGCACTACGCCGACCAGGCGTTGCGCTGCCCGGCCGACCGCAGCAGCTTCCGCTCGTCGCTGGCCGCGCTGGCCGCCCGGATCGAGCGCCTGCTGACGCTGTCGCCGGCCGGCTCCGCCGAGGCCCGCCTGCTGACCACCCTGGCCGGCGGCGTGGCCAACATGCAGCGAGCGTTCACGAACTGACCGCCCTAGGCTGAGCCTCATGTTGATCAGCTGTGGCTGCCCGGTCGCCGGGGTGTGGGCCGACCCGCTGTCGGTGACCGGATTCGCGATGCGTGCCGAGGAGCTCGGCTACCACGGGTTGTGGAGTTTCCAGCGGCTGCTGGTCGGGGCCGGCGAGGAGATGGCGCCGGTCTATCACAGCGTGCTCGACCCGATGCTCGCGCTGACCTATGCCGCCGCCCGCACCACCACGATCCGGCTCGGCGTGGCGGTGATCAACCTGCCCTACCTGTCGCCGACCTATCTGGCCAAGCAGGCCGCCACCCTCGATGTGCTCTCCGGCGGCCGGGCCGACCTCGGGCTGGGCACCGGCTGGTCGGCGGTCGAGTTCGCCGCGACCGGCTCCGACCCGAACCCGCGCGGCCCGCGCACCGAGGAATACCTGTCCGTGCTCCGCGCACTGTTCACCCAGGACGTGGCGTCGTTCGAGGGCGAGTTCTACCGGGTGCCGCCGAGCACCATGGCGCCCAAGCCGGTGCAGCCGGGCGGCCCGCCGATCCTGCTCGGCGGCACCGCGGAGTCGGCGCTGCGCCGGGCCGGCCGGATCGCGGCCGGCTGGGTGAGCAGCAGCCGGGCCAGCTTCGCGGACATCCAGCGCGGCGCGCAGATCGTGCGGCGCTCCGCCGAGGAGTCCGGCCGCGACCCCGACCAGGTGCGCATCGTGGTGCGCGGCGTGGTGCAGGCCGGCCGCCGCGACGACGCGGTGCCGCTCTCCGGCGACTGGGCCCAGATCCGCGCCAACGCCGAGCTGTACGCCCAGGCCGGCGTCACCGAGCTGTTCTACGACCTGAACTGGGATCCGCTGATCGGCTCGCCGGACGCCGACCCGAGGGTGGCCGGCGAGCGGGCCGAGGAGATCCTCACCGCCCTGGCACCGGGCCGCACGAACGGCTGAAGATCTCCCATCACCCGACCGCGGCCTGTCGCGGCCGGCGCCCTGAGCTGCAGTCTTATCGGACGCGTTTCGAACCAGTTCGTTCCAGGGAGTCAGCTTGAACCGCCGCCCGCTCGTCGCCGTCGCCGCCGCCTTCGCGTTGTCCGTGATCGGATGCGGGTCGTCCGGCTCGCCGGCTGAGTCTGCTTCCGAGGCGGCGCCGTCCGCTTCCGAGGCGGCGCCGTCCGCTTCCGAGGCGGCGCCGTCCGCTTCCACTCCGGCCGCGACCGGCGGGCTGGGTTCGGTCAAGGACGCCGGTGACCTTCCCGACCCGTGCACGCTGCTCACCGACGACCAGGTGGTCGAGCTGACCGGGCGGGAGATCACCCAGCGGGACGAGGACGGCGCCGCCCCGGGCAGCACCACCCGCTTCTGCCAGTGGCAACAGCCGGGCGGGCAGCTCGCCGTCTTCCTGTCCCGCACCACGCTGTCCGACTACGAGGTGGTGATCAAGGAGGCCACGCCGGTGAACGATCTCGGCGACCGGGCGTTCCTGCTGGCCGGCCACCTGTATGTCCTCTATGGGACCGTCCAGCTCGACGTGTACTCCCGCGGCGACAGCGACGAGAAGAATCTGGTCAAGGCGACCCAGATCGTCGAGGTCCTGCTGCCGAAGATCTGACGCCCTTTGCTCTGCTTCCCGAGAGGAAGCGCCTTCCCAGAGGGAACGCCGCGCCGCCTTTGCTCTGCTTCCTCAGAGGAAGCGCCTTCCCAGAGGGAACGCCGCGCCCCCTTTGCTCTGCTTCCTCAGAGGAAGCGCCTTCCCAGAGGGAACGCCGCGCCCCCTTTGCTCTGCTTCCTCAGAGGAAGCGCCTTCCCAAGAGGGAACGCCGCGCCGCCTTTGCTCTGCTTCCCGAGAGGAAGCGCTCCCTCTGAGGAAGCAGAGCAAGGCGTGCGATCAGAACGCGGTCAGCGTGATGCCGATCGAGGTGGGGTCGCCGCTGTGCACGAGCGACTCCTGGTTGGCCACGTCGTCGAAGGCGAAGGCATAGGCCTTGCCGTCGACCATGTGGTCGTGGATCAGCTTGTTGTAGAGGTTGACCGGCTCGCTCCGATAGAAGGTCGCCGGGTCGGTGGACGGCTCCACCGCCTGCGTGCCGAGCGTGCCGCGCTGCAACGCCGCGCACAGGCTGCGCGCGATCGGGCCGACCACCAGGTCGTTCGGCGCGCCCAGGTTGCCGTCGCAGCCCCACACGTTGGCCGTGCTGGGCTTGGTGAAGGTGGCGACCTCCGCGCCCGAGGCGTCCCGGAACGTCATCACGTCGCCGGAGGTGCGCCCGCGGAACAGGTTGTCCGGCTGGTCGCCGAACGGCTGCACGGTCAGGTCGGTGTTCGCGTAGGCCGCCCAGGCCGAGTCGATGAACCCGTCCAGGTAGTCCGCCGGGAAGCCACCGGCGTCCGCGCCCTTGCCCGGGGACAGCACCCGCAGCACCGTTCCGTCGTCGCGGGTCTGCACCAGGCGGGAGAAGACCGGGTCGGCGTTGATGCCGTCGATCACCGCGGCCCGGCCGCCCGGCTCGAGCAGCCCGGTGGTCTGAGTCTGCCCGTCCGACCCGGTCACGCTCACCGAGTGCGGCACCGCGAACATGTCGACCTGCGAGCTGTTCAGGAACACGCCACTGTCGTTGTAGGTGAACTCGCTCCAGTCGAAGAGGAGGTTCGCGTTGGCGTCGCCGCCGGCCCACGGCGCCGGTTGCACCAGGCCGTCCTGACTGAGCTTGAAGTCGAGCTTGTCGCCGAACGACATGTACATCCGGCCCGACAGACCCTTGGGCACCTGGATGGTCTTGCTGGCGCCCGGACCCGGGCCGTCGATCGCGACGTCCGGCGCGGGCGTCGGCGGGTTCGTGCCGCCGGTCCACGGGGTGAAGGCGCCGGCCTCGTTCACATAGCCGAGCCGGTCCCCCGAGACGCCGAGGATGTAGAGGTGCACCGCCTCACTCCGGCCGGAGTCGTTGGTGACGGTGAGCGGCAGCAGGTCGGGGCCTGCGGCGAAGGCGTTCGGCACGGTGGCCACGGCGGACGGGATCGCCGCCGCGGCGAAGGCCAGCCCGGTCAGCAGTTTGCGATGGAATCGCATAGGCACTCCACGGTCGTCCCCCTCTTCGACGCCACCCGGCGGTGTCTCCGGGTTGGGGATGGCATCCGGTCAGGGTCGCGTCGGGGGCGGACAAGTTTGGGGGTGCGCCCTGGCCGTCACGCTCCGCAGCGCCGAGCCAGTGTCCGCCTCGGCTGTGAGAGCGCTCTCACGGATCATGGTCACGAGTTAGACAGATGTCAACTCGTCAATGCTGAACGGTGTCGTGCGAGGTGATGACCTTGGCTCGCGGCGGCATTCATCCATCATTCTCGATACGCATCGGGGAGTGCGCGCACGAATGGATTGTCGACGATACGTGACCGACGATCACCCGGAGGGTCACGCCACAAGGCCGCCCCCGAGAGCGTCCGACGACCGGAATTGTCAAGGCGCCGGGGCCGTCCCGCCGCAGATCTTCCCGTCCGGCGGCGACTGTCTGTGCAGGCCAAGCGGCCCCGGCCGACGCGAGGGACCGTGGACCGGAAACCCGGGCGTAACAATCGGCTGACTTTCGAGGGGTTGACCGTGCGTACAACGTCGATTGCCTAAGGTAGTGGCATCCCACGCCAATGGGGCGAAACGTCGTACCTTTATGCCGGTTTTGCACAATGGAGTCCCGCTTGAAGCAGGTGAACGGACGGGTTTGTGACCTGGGTCATAGGGCAATGCGTTATTCATTCGATGCGTCAACTCATTTCCTACAGGCGAATCACGGGATACGTTCCCAACCGGCAGCACCCGAATACCTCTCACGCAAGACGCACGTGGGGGAGTCGCGCCCATGGGAGGTGACTACGCGTGGAACCGCTGATCGAGGAGGCCGACCTCAACCGGGCCGGCGCTTCGACAGATGCGATCAACCCGACCCCGGCCACGCCGGCGAAGAAGGTCAGGACGCGGGGTAAGTCCCCCACCCAGATCGCCTTCGAGCGCCTCCGCAAGGACAAGGTCGCGGTCACCTGCTTCTGCGTCTTCATGTTCTTCGTGCTGATCGCCATCTTCGCGCCGCTGCTCGCGAGGCTCGAGGGGCAGGACATCTCCACGCTGCACCAGGACCTGATCGACGACTACGGCTTCCCGACCATCGGGCTGACCTCCGAGCACTGGCTCGGCGTCGAGCCCCGACTGGGCCGCGACCTGTTCGCGCGCTTCGTCTACGGCGCCCGCCCGTCGCTGATCGTGGCCGGCTCGGTCACCGTGCTCACCACCATCATCGGCGTCGTGGTCGGCCTGCTGGCCGGCTTCGCCGGCGGCTGGACCGACCGGATCCTCTCCTGGATCATCGACTTCGTCCTGAGCCTGCCCTACCTGCTCTTCGCGATCGCCGTCCCGGCGGTCCTGCTGGCGATGTTCGTCGGCAACGCGGAGGGCGCGTCCGCCACCGAGGTGGCCGAGGTGCGGTTCTATTCCCTGATCTTCGTGCTGTCCTTCTTCGGCTGGGCCACGCTGGCCCGACTGATCCGCGGTGAGGTGCTGTCCCTGCGCGAGCGTGAGTTCGTCGCGGCGGCAAAGGTTCTCGGTGTGCCGACCCGCAAGGTGCTGTTCAAGGAGCTGCTGCCCAACCTGGTGGCGCCCATCGTCATCTCGGTCTCGATGGCTCTACCGAGCTACATCGTTGTGGAGGCCGGCCTGACCTTTCTTGGCGTCGGCCTGACCGAGCCGACCCCATCGTGGGGCGTGACCATCGCCGCCGCGCAGAACTACTACCGGGCCGATCCGCTGTACCTGTGGATCCCCGTCCTTGCGATCACGGTTCTCGTGCTCAGCCTCAGCCTTCTCGGCGACGCCGTACGAGACGCTTTCGACCCCCGCACACGACGGTGACGTCACGTCACGACCCAGTAATGAGAAGAGGAGAAATGGCAAGGCGATTTAATGTGGCCGTGGCGGCGACCGCCGCTGTTGCCCTCGTTCTGACCGGCTGCAGCAGCCCGTCGGAGAACAACGAGGGTGGCGGTGGCAACACCGACTCCGGCAAGATCACGCAGCAGGCGAACGCGATCGACGCCAGCGCCAAGGGACCGGCGAAGCCGATCGAGGGCGCGAAGCAGGGCGGCACGATCGAGGTTCAGGCGGAGACCACGCCGAACACGTTCGACCCGACCGACATCTACTACGTGGACTCGAACGCGATCGCGAAGCTGCTGTTCCGCACGCCGACGCAGTTCGACATCCGCGACGGCAAGCCCACCCTGGTCCCTGACCTGACCGACCTGGGCACCGTGTCGGCGGACAAGCTGACCTGGACCTTCAAGATGCAGCCGGGCATCAAGTACGAGGACGGCACCGAGGTCAAGGTCGAGGACCTGGCGTACGCGATCAAGCGCTCCTTCGCGCACGACGTCTACGCGAACGGCCCGACCTACCAGCTGCAGTTCTTCAAGGACGGCGACAAGTACAAGGGCCCGTACGCGAGCGGCGACACCTACTCCGGCGTGGAGACCCAGGGCACCGACACCCTGATCGTCCACCTGGCGAAGCCGTTCCAGGACCTGCCGTTCTACATGACCTTCCCGATGTTCACACCCATCCAGAAGGCCAAGGACAACAAGCAGGACTACAAGAACCACCCGATCGCCACCGGCCCGTACATGTTCGACCAGTACCAGGCCGGCACCAAGCTCACGCTGAAGCGCAACCCGAACTGGGTGGCGGACACCGACCCGGCACGGCACAACTACCCGGATGCGTGGAACTTCAACTGGGGTGTCGACCTGGTCAAGAGCCAGACCGCGGTGCTGAACAGCAACGGTTCGGACGCCAACGCGATGAACTACGACGTGCTCGACGCGTCGCTGATCCCGCAGATCACCGCCGGCAAGCAGGCGCAGCTGGTCCAGGGTGAGAGCCCCTGCACGATCGTGGTGCAGATGGACACCCGGAAGATCCCGCTGGAGGTTCGCAAGGCGATCGCCAAGGCGTGGCCGTACGACGCGATCTGGAAGGCGGCCGGTCTCAACGACTACGTCGCCGAGCGAGCCAGCACCATCCTGCCGCCGTCCGTCCCCGGCTACGAGAAGTACGCCCCGGTTCCGGACCTCACCGGCTCCGGCGCGGGCGACCCGGCCGGCGCGAAGGCGATGCTGGAGGCCGCCGGCAAGACCGGCTTCGAGCTGAGCTGGTACTACGACAACACCAAGCCGATCCCGCAGCAGCTCACCCAGGTGCGTTCGGAGGCGCTGACCGCGGCCGGCTTCAAGGTCAAGCCGATCGGTGTGGCCACCGCGGACCTGCGTGCCAAGGTCGGCGACTACGACGCCCCGGTCAACATCGGCCAGAGCCCGGCCGGCTGGTGCTCCGACTGGCCCGCCGGTGGTTCGTGGTTCCCCGTGCTCTTCCAGTCGCACAGCATCACCGACGGCCAGAGTTGGGGCATGCTGTCGGACAAGGCGCTGGACGCCGAGATCGACACGATCGCCAACTTGCCCGCCGAGGAGTCCACTTCCAAGTGGGCCGCTCTGGACAAGAAGATCATGGAGATGTACATCGCCATCCCGCGTTACTACGACAAGATGGCGAACGTCCAGGGTACGAACATCGGCACGACCAAGGGTGACCCGACCACGGGCCTCCCGGTCTTCGCCGACATGTACCTGAAGAGCTGACCTTTCTCAGCTAGCTGGACCCGTGGTGGTCCGGTCCGCTTCACGGCGGCCGGGCCACCACGGGTGTAAGTCAGACCAACCCCCTGGAACGGACCGCAGGAGCGAGCTGTGCTGCTCTACATCCTCCGACGCGTCGTGAGCGCAATCTCCGTCGTGATCGTCACGCTGGTGGCCAGCTTCGCGCTGTTCTTCCTCGCCCCCACCGATCCGGCCGGCGTCATGTGCGGGACCCGGTGCACCCCCGAGCGGCTCGCCAACATCGAGAAGAGCCTGGACCTCGACGAACCGGCGATCACCCAGATCGGCCTGTACATGAAGGGCATCGTCGTCGGGCGCGAGTTCGAGTCCGGCGGCACCGTGCGCGACTGCGCGGCGCCCTGCCTGGGGTACTCGTACACGCTCGGCCAGCCGGTCACCACGCTGATCGCCCAGGCGCTGCCGGTGACCCTCTCGATCGTGCTCGGCGGCGCCGTCGTCTATCTGTTCATCGGCATCCTGGCCGGCACCATCGCGGCCCAGGTCAGAGGCACGCCGCTGGACAAGCTGACGGTCGGCTCGACGCTGGTCGTCGGCTCCTTCCCGTACTTCGTCTTCGCCCTGCTGGTCGCGCTCTACGCGACCTTCCTGCCGGAGTCGGGGTACACGTCGATCTTCGAAAGTCCGGTGGCGTGGGCGAGCGGCCTGCTCGCCGCCTGGCTGTGCGTGGGCGTCACCAACGCCGCCTCCTATACGCGATACTCCCGCGCCTCCATGATCGAAGCCCTGGGTCAGGACTTCGTGCGGACCGCGCGGTCGAAGGGCATCTCGCGCAACCGCGTCGTCTACCGCCACGGCCTGCGCGCGGCGCTCACCCCGGTGGCCACCATCTTCGGCATCGACCTGGCCTTCCAGCTGACCGGCGCGATCTTCACCGAGAGCATCTTCGGACTGCCCGGGATCGGGCTGCTGACGCTGCGGGCATTCGGCCAGTACGACCTGCCGGTGCTGATGGGCGGCGTCCTCGTCGGCTCCATCGTGCTGGTCGCCATGAACCTGATCGTGGACATCGCCTACACCTTCCTGGACCCGCGGGTCCGGCTCGGATGATCCAGAACGTACGCACGAAGGCGGCACAATGAGCGAGCAGAGCATCCGCGCACCGCACACGGTGACCCGCACGCAGCGGGCCCGCGGCGAGAACGAGGAGGCGTACCTGGAGGTCACCGACCTGCAGGTGCAGTTCCCGACGGCGGACGGCATGGTCAAGGCCGTGCAGGGCCTGAGCTACTCGCTGCCGCTGCGGCGCACCCTGGCGATCGTCGGCGAGTCCGGATCCGGCAAGAGCGTCTCGAGCATGGCCGTGATGGGCCTGCACGACGCCAAGACCGCGCGCATCTCCGGCTCGATCAAGGTGGCCGGCAAGCAGATCGTCGGGATGGGCGAGAAGGACCTGGAGAGTTACCGCGGGCGGGACGCCGCGATGATCTTCCAGGACCCGCAGTCGTCGCTGCACCCGTACTTCACCATCGGCGACCAGATCATGGAGTCGTACCGGGCGCACAACAACGTCTCCAAGCGCAAGGCGAAGGACCGCGCGATCGACATGCTCGCCCGGGTCGGCATCCCGAACCCGAAGCGCCGCGTCGACAACTACCCGCACGAGTTCTCCGGCGGCATGCGGCAGCGCGCGATGATCGCGATGGCCCTGGTCAACGACCCCAAGCTGCTCATCGCCGACGAGCCCACCACGGCGCTCGACGTGACCGTGCAGGCGCAGATCCTCGACCTGATCGCGGACCTGCAGCGCGACTTCGGCTCCGCGGTCGTCTTCATCACCCATGACCTGGGCGTGGTGGCCGAGATCGCCGACGACATCCTGGTGATGTACGCCGGCAACGCCATCGAGCACGGGCCGGTGGACAAGATCCTGGGCAGCCCGCTGCACCCGTACACCTGGGGTCTGCTGGAAAGCATCCCGGCGCTGACCGGCGAGCCGCAGCCGTTGCACCCGATCCCCGGCTCACCACCCAGCCTGCTCGCCGTGCCCAGCGGCTGCGCCTTCCACCCGCGCTGCGAGTTCCGCGACCGGGTGCCCGGCGACCTGTGCTCCACGCTGCGGCCCGAGCTGATTCCGCGGACCGCCGACCAGGGCCGCTCCTCGCGCTGCCACCTCAAGGACCCCGACCGGGTGTTCGAGACCGACGTCCTGCCCCGGCTGCCGTAAGGAACCACGATCATGAGCACAGCCACCGCGCCCAGCCCCTCGAGCAGCGGGATCCCTCGGGTCGAGGGCGCTCCCCTGCTGCAGCTGGACGACCTGAAGATGCACTTCAAGACGTCCGGCGACGGGTTCCTCGCACGCGGCACCAAATGGGTGCAGGCCGTCGACGGGGTCGACCTGACCGTCCAGGCCGGCGAGACGCTCGGCCTGGTCGGCGAGTCCGGCTGCGGCAAGTCGACCACGGCCAAGCTGATCACCCGGCTGCTCAAGCCGACCCACGGCCGGATCCTCTATCAGGGGCACGACATCGCGGGGCTGTCCGACCGCAAGCTGCTGCCCTATCGCCGGGAGATCCAGCTGATCTTCCAGGACCCGTACTCGTCGCTGAACCCGCGGCACACCGTGGGCGCGATCGTGGGCACCGCCCTGCGTACCCATGGAATGGTTGAGAAAAAGGGCGAGCTGCCGCGGGTGCAGGAGCTGCTCGAGCTGGTCGGGCTCAACCCCGAGCACTACAACCGCTACCCGCACGAGTTCTCCGGCGGTCAGCGTCAGCGCATCGGCATCGCCCGCGCGCTGGCCACCCAGCCGAAGATCATCGTGGCCGACGAGCCGGTCAGCGCGCTGGACGTGTCGATCCAGGCCCAGGTCATGAACCTGCTGGAAAATCTGCGCAGCGAACTCGGCATCGCGTTCGTGTTCATCGCCCACGACCTGGGCGTGGTACGGCACTTCTGCGACCGGGTCGCGGTGATGTATCTCGGCCGGGTGGTCGAGGAGGGGCCGCGCGACTCGCTCTACCAGAAGCCGCAGCACCCCTACACGCAGGCGCTGCTCTCCGCGGTGCCGGACATCGGGGTCGTGCGCGGCGTGCCGCCGAAGAGCCGGATCCGCCTGGTCGGCGACGTGCCGAGCCCGGTCGACCCGCCGTCCGGCTGCCGCTTCCGCACCCGGTGCTGGAAGGCCGAGGAGATCTGCGCCGAGGTGGACCCGCCGCTCGTCGAGCGCGCCCCGAACCAGCGGGTGGCGTGCCACTTCGCGGAGCCGCCGACCGAGTCGATCGTGGCCGAGGTCTGAGCCGTGGCTCTGGGTCGTCCGGCGTCGGCCGTTGGGACTTCCGCGGCTCGTGCTGGTCGACAGGACTCGGCCTGAGCCGTGTCCGCCACGGTTTACCGATCGCGTTCCCGCGCCCTCCGGACCCGGCTGCTGATCGCGGCCGGGGTGGTGGTGCTGGTCCTGGTGGGTTGGATCATCGGCCGCTCGTCGTCGCCCGAGCCCTCGTCGTCGCCCCCTCCGGTCGTTGCCTCGTCCGCGCCGGTGGTCGTCGTTTCGTCCGCTCCCCCGCCCGCGCCGGTCGGTGGGATCGACGCCTACCTGCCCTTGCAGGTGGAGGATGCGGCCGAGGCGTCCGGGATGGAAATGCAGGACACCGGGGACGAGGGCGGCGGGCGGAACGCCGGGTGGATCAACGGCGGCGACTACCTGCGGTTCGACGAGGTGAACTTCGGTGCGGCGTCGCCCACGGCGGTGAATCTGCGGGTGGCGTCGGACTCGGGCGCCGACGGGCGGGCGGAGATCCGCATCGACAGCGCGACGTCGCCGCCGCTGGCGACGCTGAACACGTCGCGGACCGGAGGCTGGCAGAGCTGGCGCACGGAGACGACCCCGATGGGCGAGGTGACCGGGCTGCACACGGTCTATGTGACGTTCGGAAACGACGCCCCGGACGACTTCCTCAACCTCAATTGGGTGACGTTCCGCCGATGACGGTTGGGACCGCAGCCGACCCGGGCGCGGGGTCAGACGGCAAAGCTCAGCTTGGGGTCAACGTCCAGACTGGGCTGAGCGGGACGCCCAGCGCGGGCGCTGAGCCAAGCAACGCTCAGCCGCAACGCCCAGCCCCTGGTGCGGGGCCGGGCGGGCTCGGTGTCAGGCGGCCTTGGCGAGATCGCCCAGGTCGGCGGGGTCGACGATCGGGATGCGCAGGGTCAGCACGCCGCTGTCGTAGCGGGCCTCCAGCTCGTCGGTGTCCAGCCGGTCGGAGAGGGTGACCTGGCGGGTACATTCGCCCGCCACGGGCTTCTCCGCCTTGGGCATGAACTCCGCCGCCGCGAGGCCGCGCTGGCCAGTCGCCGGGCCGGGCTGGGCGGCCGGGCCGGGCTGGGCGGCCGGGCCGGGCTGGGCGGCGGGCTTGAGGCTTGCGGGCGCGGGGTGGCGGGCGGCGCGGACCGTCAGGACGTTGCGTTCGACGTTGACGTCGATGTCGGCCGGGTCGACGCCGGGCAGGTCGATGTCGATGTTGTAGGTGTCGCCGTCACGGTAGGTCTCCAGGCGGCAGCCGGCGCGGGCGGTGTCGAAGACGCGCGTCGTGAGTCGCTCGAGGTCCAGCTTGCTGGCGTTGCTCGGAAACATGGGTGGTTCCTCCGAAGTGCATGACCGGGTCTTGTGGACCCGCGACGGCACAACGGGAGGAGGGGGTCGGCTATTCCATCCGGAAGTCCTCGAAATCGAAGCCCGGAGACACCACGCAGCTCACCATCACAGGCTCCTGACCTGCGGGAACAGCGCTCTGCCAGACGCCCGCCGGGACGAGCACCTGGGGCTGCGTGACGCCCAGCACGGTCGCCTGCGGGGTGCCGGGCTTGTCACCGTTTCCGCCCAGTCGCAGCTCCAGCGAGCCGCCGGAATGCCAGAACCACAGCTCGTCGGAGCGGACCACGTGCCACGCGGACTGCTCGCCGGGGTGGAGGACGAAGTAGATCGCGGTCGCGGCGGCGCGCGGTCCCGCGTACCCATCAGGTTTGATCTTGATCTTGGATCGGAAGGTCTCACGGAACCAGCCGCCCTCAGGGTGCGGCTGGAGATCGAACTGCTCGGCGAGGGGCGGGCGGGTCATGGCCAGGACACTATCATTGTTCGAACATGTGTTCTAATATGACCCGGTGCTCGATCAGGCGACCATCCTGCACGCCGACCTGGACTCGTTCTATGCGTCGGTCGAGCAGCGCGACGATCCCCAGCTCAGGGATCGTCCGGTGCTGGTCGGCATGGGTGTCGTGCTGGCGGCGAGTTATGAGGCGAAGGCATGTGGGGTGAAGACGCCGATGGGTCTGACGCAGGCCCGGCGGTTGTGTCCGCGCGCGGTGGTGGTGCCGCCGCGGATGTCGGCTTACACGACGGCGAGCAAGGCGGTGTTCGCCGTGTTCCGCGACACCACGCCGATCGTCGAGGGCATCTCGATCGACGAGGCGTTTCTCGAGGTGGGCGGACTTTTGAAGATCCGCGGGACGCCGCGGGAGATCGCGGCGCGGCTGCGGGCGGAGGTGAAGGAGCGGGTCGGGCTGCCGATCACGGTCGGGGTGGCGCGCACCAAGTTCCTGGCCAAGGTGGCGAGCGGCGTCGGCAAACCGGACGGCCTGCTGGAGGTGCCGCCGGGTCAGGAGCTGGCCTTCCTCCACCCGCTGCCGATCGAGCGGCTGTGGGGCGTCGGCCCGGTGACCGCCGGCAAGCTGCGCGAGCGGCAGATCCACACGGTCGGGCACGTCGCGCGGATCGGCGAGGCCGCCCTGGTCACGATGCTGGGCGCGCACGCCGGGCGCCATCTGCACGCGCTCGCGCACAACCACGACCCACGCCGGGTCCGGGTGGGTGTGCGGCGCGGCTCGATCGGCTCGCAGTGCGCGCTGGGCCGGCGCGAGCGGCCGTTCGCCGAGGTCGACGCCACGCTGGCGGCCCTGGTCGACCGCGTGACCAGGCGGATGCGGTCCGGGCGGCGGGCCGGGCGCACGGTGACGCTGCGGTTCCGATTCGGCGACTTCACCCGGGCGACCAGGTCACGCAGCATGCTGAAGGCGACCATGCAGACCACCGCCATCCTGCGCACGGCACGCGAGCTGCTCGCGGAAAACCGGCCGCTGATCGCCGAGCGGGGCCTGACCCTGATCGGGGTGGCGGTCAGCAACCTCGACGGCGACGGAAACGTCCAGCTGGAGCTGCCCTTCGAGACGCTGCATGACGAGGATCGGCTGGACGGCGCCCTCGACGCGGTCCGCGACCGATTCGGCAACAGCGCGGTGAAACGCGCCGCGTCCCTGCATCACGATTTGTCCCCGTCGGTGCCGATTCTCTCGGACTGACCAGACCATCTCGGGCAGCCCTTCGTGCCCGCGCGCACTCGGCCGTGGGCTGCGCGTTCGTCCGTTGATCTACTGTAGAAACCCACGGACGAAGATCAAGAGGGGGCGCACGTTGGCCGCTGCCGGGCGCGCGCTGCCGCAGACGGTGCTGCGTGAGGCCACCGACCGCAGGCTCCTCGACGAGACGATCCACCGCGGCCGCACGACCAGGGCCGAGCTGGCCGAGGTGACCGGCTATTCCCGCCCGACGGTCTCCGAGGCGGTGCGCAGGCTCGTGTCCCACGGTCTGCTGGACGCGATCGGTCTCAAGGAGACCGGAAAACGCGGCCGAGTCGGCACTTTCTATGCGCTGGGCGCCCGCGCCGGGTGGGTGCTCGGTCTGGAGATCTCCCAATCCGGCGTACGGGCCAGAGCCACCGACCTGGCCGGCCAGATCCTCCGCGAGGACGCGCACCCACCCACCGACCCGGGCGACGCGCCGTCGCTGGTGTCTTCGATCCGCCGCATGGTCCAGTCGATGGGTGCGGCCGGGATTCCCGGTGCGGCGGACAGCGGCAGCCCGCTGCGGGCGATCGGGATCTCCATCGCCAACCCGGTCGATCCGGTGTCGAAGTCGGTGGTGCCGCTGGTCGGGACGCCGTTCCCGGAGGGCCTGCTCAGCCCGGCGGAGATGATCGGCGACCTGACGTCCGCGCCGGTGCTCGTCGACAACGATGTCAACCTGGCCGCGCTCGCCGAGCACCGTCTCGGGCGGGCCGGTGGGGAATCCAGCTTCGCCTACGTCTACATCGGCGCCGGGATGGGCGTCGGCCTCTATGTGGGCGGCCAGCTGATTCGCGGCGCCCACGGGCTGGCCGGCGAGATCGGCTACCTGCCCGGCATCGTCTCCCTCACCCTGTCCGGCGAACTGCAGGCCGGCGGCTTCGGCCGCCGGGACGCCCCGTCCACCGACGTGGGCGCGGTGCTCGCCCTGCTGGACCGCACCGCGTCCGCCGAGGCGGACCAGCTGGCCGAGGCGGTCGCCCGGGCCATCACGTCGGTCGCGGCTGTGGTGGACCCGGCGTTGTTCCTGCTCGGCGGCCCGGTGGGCAGCCACCCGGCCCTGCTGCCCAAGGTCCGCAGGCTCCTGAACTTCCCCGGCGCGACCCGAGTCGCACACGGCGCCCTCGGCAACGACGCACCCCTCCAGGGCGCGATCCAGATGGCCCTCGAACAAGCCCGGGCAACCGCCATCGCCCCGTAACCGCGGCGGCAACCGCAATCGCTCCCTCAACGCCTGCAAGTCGGCTGCAAGCGCCGGGCAAGCGGGGCCGGTGACTCTGTTCATGCGAGCGGAACGACCGCTAGCGACGGACAGAGGAGCAACCCGCCATGAACAGCGGCCTTTACATCGCCATCCAGACCAACAAGCTGCGGCACGAGGAGCTTCTCCGTCAGGCCGCCAACCACGCGCTGCGCGGCGGCGAGCGGAAACCCCGGCGCCACCGCGGCCGACACCGAACCACCTGACCGGCACCCCTGACCGGCATCGGAGCGCCCTGGACCAGGCAACACGGTCCAGGGCGCTCGCGATGACCGCGCACCGCACCAAACGGACCGGGCACTCACCTGGACGAGCCGACACCGCCATGGCGCCCATCGTGTCGGCCTCCCGAGGGACGAGCCGGCAGGTGCACTGGACGAAGCCAAACCGCCCCGACCAGACCAACCCCACCGCACGCATCACGTGCGATCCAGCCGTATGATCCGGCACGGGCCCTGAACCAGGCCACGGCCACCGCACGCAACGCACCGGGCCGCCAGACGGACGGACGGGTGGGGCGGGTCGTTGCGGCGGCGTCCGTCATAGTGGGGCCGTGCGGAAGATCTATGTCATCGGGATCGGTGCGGGCGACCCGGATCATTTGACCCTGCAGGCGGCCAAGGCCATCGGGCGGACCGACGTGTTCTTCCTGATGGACAAGGGCGAAGCCAAGGAAAGCATGATCGAGCTGCGGCGGCGGATGCTCAAGGCCTATGCCCGGCCGAGCCGCCGGATCGCCGAGGGGCGTGACCCCGAGCGGGATCGCAAGCCCGACGACTACGAAGGCACCGTGGCCGACTGGCGCAGCCGGCGGTCCGCCGTGACCGAGGCGCTGATCACCGAGCATCTGCTGGATGACGAGACCGGCGCGTTCCTGGTCTGGGGCGACCCCACTCTCTACGACTCGACCATCGCCATCCTCGACGAGATCCTGGCGCGTGGGGCGATCGCCTTCGACTACGAGGTGATTCCGGGCATCAGCAGCGTGTCGGCGCTGACCGCCAAGCATCGGGTCCCGCTCAACCGGGTCGGGCGGCCGGTGCAGATCACCACCGGGCGGCGGCTCGGTGAAGGGTGGCCGGAGGACGTCGACGATCTCGTGGTGATGCTCGACGCCGGGCAGACGTTCACCCAGGTGACCGACGCGGAGATCTTTTGGGGAGCCTATGTCGGGACGGCCGACGAGATCCTGATCTCCGGGCCGGTGGACGAGGTCAAGGACGAGATCGCCCGGGTGCGTGCCGAGGCCCGCGAGCGGCACGGCTGGATCATGGACACCTATCTGCTGCGCCGGGACAGCTGAGCGGCCGTCTGGCCGCGGACGGTGCGCAGCAGGTGGGCGGCGGCGCCGAGCAGCAGGAAGAGGACGCCGGCGAGCAGCCACGGCCAGGGGCTCAGTTGCTCGGCGCAGGACGTCTCCGCGCAGACCGTGCCGGGGCCGCCGCGGTTGAGGAACGCCACATACAGCAGCGGGAGCCCGATGCCGGAGAGCACGCCGGTCGCGAACGGCCGCGCCGACGGGCGGCGCAACAGATAGATCGTGCCCGCGAGGGCCACCGGCAGGACGAAGATGCCGATGCTGAGCGCGCCCAGCACGCTGAGCGAATACGCGGCCCCGACGATCGCCCAGCTCGCGAACCAACCCCAACCCCCAAGGCCTTCAGTCCTCATCCGTTACCTTCCAGTGTGCTTTGGTGAGCGCATGGTCGGTAGTCCTGCCTTGCGGTGGGACGGTCCCGGTCTGACCGGCGGGTGCCGTGCCGGGTTGACGTTTCACAGCCACCTGCCCGCGTGGACGGGTCTTCTGGTCGGCTCCACGTCCAGCCACCGGGCCACTCCCGGCAGTGTCGACCCTGGTCGCGAGAGCGGCCAGGTTGAGCGCAGCATTGTAATCGCGGTCGATGTGCAGGCCGCATGCTTCACAGGTGTATTCACGTTCGGACAGGGCGAGCTTGGTTTTCACCGTGCCGCAGCCCGAGCAGGTTTTCGAGGACGGATACCAGCGGTCGGCCACGACCAGCCGGCCGCCGTTCCAGCCGGTCTTGTAGGCGAGTTGCCGGCGGATCTCGGCGAATCCGGCGTCGGCGATGTGCCGGGCCAGTCTGCGGTTGGCCAGCATGCCGGTCACGTTGAGGTCTTCCACCACGACCGTGCCGCGCTCGCGGGTCAACCGGGTGGTGAGCTTGTGCAGACCGTCCCGGCGCAGATTCGCCACCCGGGCATGCGCGCGGCCGAGCCGAGCCGACGCCCGCTGCCAGCGCTTTGACGGGCACCGCCCGGTGAGCCGGTCCGGGCCGGTCTTACGGGACAGTGCCCGGCTCAGCGCACGGAGCCTGGCCTGGGCGGCGGCGAGGTGCCGCGGGTTGTCGACCAGCTCGCCGGTGGAAAGGACCGCCAGGTGTTTGATCCCGACGTCGACGCCGACCACAGCCTCGGGCTGTGCCGGTTGCCGGTCGCCGCGTTCCACCTCCACGGTGAACGACACCTGCCAGCGCCCACCGGCATAGCGCACGGTCGCGGACAAGATCCGCGCCGTCCGGTTGCCGAGACGGCGAGCGAGTTTGCGGGCGGACTCGTGCAGCTTCAACCGCCCCAGCCTCGGCAGAACCACGTGCATGCGGTCCGGTTCGACCCGGATAGCACCGGTGGTGAACCGCACACTCGGCGTGCTCCGACGCCGCGACTTGAACCGGGGAAACCCGACCGGCCGCCCCGCCCGGCTACCCGTGCGGGAGTCGGCCCAGTTCTTCAACCCGCGCGCCACAGCGTCGAGGCCGGTGTTGAACGCTTCTTTGGAGACTTCCGGCCACCACGGCGCCACCTCGGCTTTCGCCGAGTTCCACCGCTTGCGCAACGCGGGCAGCGACCACGACATCGACGCGGTCAGCTGATCCTCCGGCACCCCATAAGAGCGCTCGGCGATGCGCTGGCCCATCACCGCCTTCACCCGGGCCAACGCCCAGTTATGCGCAACCCGCGCAGCCCCAGCATGCGCCAGAACCTGACGTTGCTGCCCCGCAGTGAGATCCAGGGCGAACCGATACGCCTGAACCGTCTTCACACCAAATCCCCAAGCACGGCCTGCACCGCCCGCCGCGCACGGCAAGCTGCGGCCCAGCGACCGTAAAACCAAACACACAACGACGTTAGGGCCACAGTCACGTCACAACTCAGCTGACTACAGACCACTCCTGACGGCCGACATCCCAGCAGGTGTCATCCCTCCTCGAGATCACCCTCGGTAGCCAGATAGACCTCCCGCAGTGCTGACAACGTATCCGGATCAGGCGAATCCCACAATTTTCGGTCAGCCGCCTCGAGCAGTCGCTCGGTGATGCCGTGCAGCGCCCAGGGATTCGACTTGGTCATGAACGCCTGATTCTCCGGGTCGAGCACGTAGGACGCGGCGAGCTGCTCATACATCCAGTCGGCCACCACGCCGGCGGTCGCGTCGTACCCGAAGAGGTAGTCGACGGTCGCAGCCAGCTCGAACGCACCCTTGTAGCCGTGCCGCCGCATCGCGGCGATCCACCGTGGGTTGACCACCCGGGCCCGGAAGATCCGCGCGGTCTCCTCGGTCAGGCTGCGGGTCCGCGTCGCGTCCGGGTTGGTGGAGTCCCCGATGTACGCGGCCGGCGCCTTCCCGGTCAGCGCCCGCACCGTGGCGATCATGCCGCCGTGATATTGGAAGTAGTCGTCCGAGTCCGCGATGTCGTGCTCGCGGGTGTCGATGTTCTTGGCCGCGATCTCGATCCGCCGATAGGCCGACTCCATGTCCGGCCGGGCGGCCACACCGTCCAGATCGCGCCCATAGGCGAACCCGCCCCACACCGCATAGACCTCGGCCAGGTCGGCGTCGTCCCGCCAGTTCCGGCTGTCGATCAGCGGCAGGATCCCGGCGCCATACGCCCCCGGCGCCGACCCGAAGATGCGGGTGGTGGCCCGCCGCCAGTCGCCGTGCTGCTCACGGTCGGCGACGGCGTGCGCGCGGACGTAATTGTGCTCGGCCGGCTCGTCGAGCTCGGCGACCAGCCGCACCGCGTCGTCGAGCAGCGTCACCACGTGCGGGAACGCGTCCCGGAAGAAGCCGGAGATGCGGACCGTCACGTCGATCCGCGGCCTGGCCAGCTCATCCAGGGCGATCGGCTCGATGCCGGTGACGCGGCGGGACGCCTGATCCCAGATCGGTCGCACCCCGAGCAGTGCCAGGATCTCGGCGATGTCGTCGCCGGCCGTACGCATCGCGCTCGTCCCCCAGGCCGACAGACCCACCGACCGCGGCCAATCGCCGTGGTCCTGGCGGTAGCGGGCGAGCAGCGAATCAGCCATCGCCTGCCCGGTCTCCCAGGCCAGCGCGCTGGGAATGGCCTTGGGGTCCACCGAGTAGAAGTTGCGCCCGGTCGGCAGCACGTTGATCAGGCCGCGCAGCGGGGAGCCGCTCGGACCGGCCGGGACGTAACCGCCGTCGAGCGCGTGCAGGGTGTTGGTCAGCTCGTCGGTGGTGCGGTCGAGCCGCGGGACGATCTCGGCGGCGGCGAACTCGAGCACCCGGCGCACCTGCTCGTCGTCGGTCACCGCCGCGGCCGAGCGCGGCCAGCCGGCGTCCTCCATGGCCTGGACCAGCGCCTTGGCCTCGGCTTCGACCCGGTCGACCTGCTGCATCGGCGCGTCGTCGACCAGGCCGAGCGCCTCGCGCAGACCGGGCAGAGCGGCGACCTGGCCGCCCCACATCTGCCGGGCGCGCAGCATGGCGAGCACCAGGTTGACCCGGGCCTCGCCCTGCGGCGCCGCACCGAGGATGTGCAGCCCGTCGCGGATCTGCACGTCCTTGACCTCGCAGAGCCACCCGTCCACGTGCAGGATGAACTCGTCGAACTCCTCGTCGCCGGGCCGGTCGGCCAGGCCCAGGTCGTGGTCGAGCCGGGCCGCCTGGATGAGCGTCCAGATCTGCGCCCGGATCGCGGGCAGCTTTGCCGGGTCGAGTGTGGCGATGCTGGCGTGCTCGTCGAGCAGTTGCTCCAGGCGGGCGATGTCGCCATAGGACTCGGCCCTGGCCATCGGCGGGATCAGGTGGTCGACCAGCGTCGCGTGGGCGCGGCGTTTGGCCTGCGTGCCCTCGCCCGGGTCGTTCACCAGGAACGGATAGATCAGCGGCAGGTCGCCCAGCGCGGCATCGGTGCCGTCCGCGGCGGACATGCCGACATTTTTGCCGGGCAGCCACTCCAGGTTGCCGTGCTTGCCGACGTGCACCATGGCGTCGGCGCCGAACTCGTCCGCCACCCAGCGGTAGGCCGCCAGGTAGTGATGGCTCGGCGGCAGGTCGGGATCGTGGTAGATGGCGACCGGGTTGGCGCCGAATCCGCGCGGCGGCTGCACCATCACGACCACGTTCTCGTCGCGCATCGCGGCGAGCACGATGTCGCCCTGGTCGACATAGAGCTCGCCGGGCGGCGGGCCCCAGTGCTCCTCGATCTTGGCCCGCAACTCGGCCGGCAGCGTCGCGAACCAGCGTGCGTAACCCGCGCCGTTGATCCGCACCGGATTGCCCGCCAGCTGTTCCTCGGTGAGCCAGTCGGGATCCTGCCCACCGGCCGCGATCAGGGCGTGGATCAGGCCGTCGCCGTCGTATTCGTCGAACTCGCCGATCCGGTAACCCGCCGCCTTCATCGCGGCCAGCAGACGGACCACCGAGGCGGGGGTGTCCAGGCCGACCGCGTTGCCGATGCGCGAATGCTTGGTCGGGTATGCCGACAGCATCACCACCACGCGACGCTCGGCCGGCGGGATGTGCCGCAGCCGCGCGTGCCGCGCCGCGATGCCGGCCACCCGCGCGGCGCGCTCGGGATCGGCCACATAGACCGACAACCCGTCGGGGTCGATCTCCTTGAACGAGAACGGCACCGTGATGATGCGGCCGTCGAACTCCGGGATCGCCACCTGGGTCGCCGCGTCGAGCGGGGACAGGCCGTCGTCGCTCGCCGCCCAGGTCTCGCGGCTGCTGGTGAGGCACAGCGCCTGCAGGATCGGCACGTCGAGCCGGGCCAGCACGCCGACGTCCCAGGCCTCGTCGTCGCCGCCCGCGCCGGCCGTGGCGGGCTGCGTGCCACCGGCCGCCAGCACGGTCACCACCAGGGTGTCCGCCTTGCGCAGCTCGGTCAGCAGCTCGGGGCTGATGCGGCGCAGCGAGGCGGTGAAGATCGGCAGCGGCCGGGCGCCGGTCGCCTCCACGGCCCGGCACAGGGTCTCGACGAACGCGGTGTTGCCGGCCATGTGGTGTGCGCGGTAATAGAGGATCGCGACGACCGGCCCGGAGACGTCGGCGGCGGTCCGCTCGAGCACCCCCCAGTCGGGCGCCTCGGCGGCGGGCGCGAACCCGTGCCCGGTCAGCAGGATCGTGTCGGAGAGGAAGTCGTGCAGGGCGGCCAGGTTGGCCGCGCCGCCGTAGGCCAGATATCCGTGCGCCTCGGCGGCCACCCCGGCCGGCACCGTGGAGAGCTTCATCAGCTCTGCGTCCGGCGCCTGCTCGCCGCCCAGCACGACCACCGGCACCGGACCGGCGAGCAGCGCGTCGAGGCCCTCGGGCCAGGCGCGACGGCCGCCGAGCAACCGGACCACCACGAGCTCCACCCCGTCGAGCAGGCGCGGCAGGTCGCTCACGGCGGTGCGCGCCGGGTTGGCCGGGCGGAACGCCGAACCGCTGGCCCGGGCGCTGAGGAGGTCGGTGTCGGAGGTGGACAGCAGCAGAAACACAGGCGCTCCCATCGGGGGCCGCACCCCGCGTCGAAGAGGTCTCCAACCCTTGCCGCCCGCTGACGCCGGAGTCAAGCCGCGATCGGCGGTGTGACGCTCGTGACCCGGCACTGCGTTCTTGTCGTAGCGGATCGGTAGTGTCCGGCCCGTGAGTGAACGCCGTTCGGATGTCGATGCCTGTCCCGGGGCGCTGCGGTTGCACGCCGCCGCCGACGGGCCGCTGGCGCGCGTCCGGCTGCCCGGCGGTCTGCTCACCGGCACGCAGGTGCGGGTCGTCCGTGACCTCGCGACGCGCTGGGGCGACGGCCACGTCGAGCTGACCTCGAGGGCAAATGTCCAGCTTCGTGCTCTGATCAAAGCCCCGGCCGAGGCGCTGGCCGAGGAGCTGCGGGCGGCCGGCCTGCTGCCGTCCGAGACCCATGAATTGGTACGCAACATAGCGGCCGAAACGATCCCCGGGCAGTGGGACGTGCGACCCGAGGTCCGCGCCCTCGACCGTGCCCTCTGCGCGGATCCGGCGCTGGCCGCCCTGCCCGGCCGCTTCCTGTTCGGGCTGGGCCCGTCGCCCACCGCGGCCGACCTGTCCGCGATCGCGGCCCCGGGCGGCATCGCCATCCTCTTCGCCGGCCGTGACCAGGGTCTGCGCGTCACTCCGGCCATGGTTGTGCCGACCCTGCTGGCTGCGGCACACGCCTTCCTGACCGAGCGCGACGAGCAGGCGAGCATGGCCTGGCGACTGCGTGAGCTGTCCGACGGCCCGGCCCGCGTCGCCCGGCGGACCGCCGCGGCGATCGGCGCCGAGCTCACTGCGCAGGAGCCGCCGCGGCCGGAGTCACCGGTCGAGCCGCTCGGCCTGATCGAGCAGCCCGGCGGCCGGTTCGCCGCGGCCGCCCTCGTGCCCCTGGGCTGCCTCGACGCCGACCAGCTGACGACCCTGGCGGAGGCGGCGCAGCTGGTCGTGACGCCGTGGCGCGGCATCGTCCTGCCCGACCTGTCCCGGGAGGCGGCCGAGGTCTGGCTCCGGCGGCTCGGCGGCGACGGGCTCGACGTCGTGCCGGGCTCGCGCTGGTCCGGCGTGACGGCGTGCGCGGGCCGTCCCCGGTGCGCGAGCGCGCTGGCCGACGTGCGGCGCGATGCCGCCGCGAGCACCCGGTTCGCCGAGGGGCTGCCGGTGCACTGGATCGGTTGCGGGCGCGGCTGCGGGAGCCCGGCCGGCCCGCACGTGCGGGTCGAGGCCGTCGACGGGGGTTATCAGGTGATCTCGCCGCACGCCACCGCCGAGATTGCGGTGGAGAGGGCAGGCGACG
Organism: Actinoplanes sp. NPDC051388; assembly: GCF_055586225.1. Taxonomy (NCBI): domain Bacteria; kingdom Bacillati; phylum Actinomycetota; class Actinomycetes; order Micromonosporales; family Micromonosporaceae; genus Actinoplanes; species Actinoplanes sp. NPDC051388. The sequence continues at coordinate 192,965 of NZ_JBVJIP010000016.1, forward strand.
TGGTCACAGCGGCGAGGAGAGCGTGATGGAATATGTGCGCGATGGCGCGGAGATCTATCGGCGGTCGTTCGCCACGATCCGCGCCGAGGCCGGGCTCGACCGGTTGCCGTTCGACGTGGCGCCGGTGGCGGTCCGCATGATCCACGCGTGCGGCATGGTCGACCTGGTCGACGATCTGGGCTTCAGCCAGGGTGTGGTGCCCGCCGCGCGCCGGGCGTTGCGGGCCGGCGCGCCGGTCTTCTGCGACGCCGAGATGGTCGCCGCCGGGGTCACCCGCAAGCGGTTGCCCGCGGACAACGAGGTGATCTGCACGCTGCGGCATCCCGCCGTGCCCGACCTGGCCGCGCGACTGGGCACCACTCGCAGCGCGGCCGCGCTCGAACTGTGGGGCGACCGGCTGGAGGGCTCGGTGGTGGCGATCGGAAACGCGCCGACGGCGTTGTTCCGGCTGCTGGAAATGGTGGCGGCGGGTGCGCCGCGGCCGGCCGCGGTGCTCGGCATCCCGGTCGGCTTCATCGGTGCGGCCGAGTCCAAGGACGCCCTCGCCGCCTCCGATCTGGATTATCTGATCGTGCGCGGCCGGCGCGGCGGCAGCGCGATCACCGCCGCCGCGGTCAACGCCCTCGCTTCGGAGCGGGAGTGACCGGCCGGCTGTTCGGCGTCGGGCTCGGCCCCGGCGATCCGGAACTGGTGACGGTCAAGGCCGCGCGCCTGATCACAGCGGCCGAGGTGGTGGCCTACCACGCGGCCCGGCACGGGCGCAGCAACGCGCGCGCCATCGCGGAGCCATACCTGCGGGCCGGCCAGATCGAGGAGGCGCTGATCTACCCGGTCACCACCGAGACCACCGACCATCCCGGCGGTTACCAGGGCGCGATCGACGAGTTCTATGCGCGGAGCGCGGCGCGGCTGGCCGCCCACCTGGATGCCGGGCGCGACGTGGTGGTGCTGGCCGAGGGCGATCCGTTCTTCTACGGGTCCTACATGCACATGCACAAGCGGCTGTCGGATCGCTACGAGACGGTCGTGGTGCCCGGGGTGACCTCGGTGAGCGCCGCGGCCGCGGTGCTCGGCCGCCCGCTGGTGGAGCGCGACGAGGTGTTCACCGTGCTGCCCGGCACGCTGCCGCCGGCCGAGCTGGCGGCCCGTCTGGCGGCGACCGACTCGGCCGCCGTGATGAAGCTCGGGCGCACGTTCGACGGCGTCCGCGAGGCACTCGACCGGGCCGGCCGGCTCGACGAGGCGTGGTATGTCGAGCGCGCCACCACCGACCGCGAGCGCACCGCCCGGGTCGCCGACGTCGATCCGGCGACCGTGCCGTATTTCTCCCTGGCACTGCTGCCCAGCCGTTCCCCGACCGGTGGCGCTCAGCAGCCAGGAAAGAGCTCGGAGGAAGCGCGGGCGGGCGAGGGCGGCGTCACGGTTCTCGGGCTCGGGCCGGGCGATCCGCGATGGCTCACTCCAGAGGCGTCAGCCGCACTGGCCGACGCCGACGACGTGGTCGGCTATGGGCCTTATGTCGATCGCGTTCCGCCGCACCCGCGGCAGCGGCGGCACTCCTCGGACAACCGGGTCGAGGCGGAGCGGGCCGCGTTCGCGCTCGATCTGGCGAAGCAGGGACGCCGGGTGGCGGTGGTGTCGTCCGGCGATCCGGGCGTCTTCGCCATGGCCGCCGCGGTGCTCGAGACCGCCGAGGATCCACAGTGGAAGGATGTGCCGGTTCGGATCGTGCCGGGCCTGACCGCCGCGCACGCGGTGGCGAGCAGGGCCGGCGCGCCGCTCGGGCACGACTTCTGTGTGTTGTCGCTCTCCGACCGGCTCAAACCGTGGAGTGTGATCGCGGCCCGGCTGACCGCCGCGGCGAGCGCCGACCTGGTGATCGCGATCTACAACCCGGCCTCGCGCAGCCGCATCACCCAGCTCGCCGAGGCGCGCGAACTGCTGCTCGGTCACCGCGCACCGGAGACGCCGGTGGTGGTCGGCCGCGACGTCGGCGGCCCCGCCGAGTCGCTGCTGGTCACCACGCTGGCCGAACTCGACCCGGCCACCGTCGACATGCGCTGCCTGCTGATCATCGGGTCCAGCCGCACCCGTGCGGTCGGCCGGGCCGACGGGTCCACCTTCGTCTACACCCCGCGCACCTATCCGGACGGAAACTGACCGCAATGGTTTCTAGCGTGTCCGCATGAAGCCTTTCCGCATCGATGTTCCGCAGACCGACCTCGACGACCTGCGCGACCGCCTCGCCCGCACGAGATGGACGCCGCAGCTGCCCGGCGATCCGTGGCGGCGCGGCGTGCCGCTGGACCACCTGCGCGAGCTGGCCGAGCACTGGCGCGACGGCTTCGACTGGCGCGCTCAGGAGCGGCGGCTCAACGAGTTCCCGCAGTTCACGACCGAGATCGACGGTCAAGCGATCCACTTCCTCCGGGCGCGCTCCCCGCACCCGGACGCCTTTCCGATCATCCTCACGCACGGGTGGCCGAACTCGTTCGTGGAGTTCCGCGACCTGATCGGGCCGCTGACCGAGCGCGGTTTCGACGTGGTGGTCCCGTCCGTGCCCGGCTTCGGATTCTCCGCGCCGCCACGCGAGGCGGGGTTCACCACGGGAGATGTCGCCCGGCTGTGGGCCGGGCTGATGCGCGAGCTGGGATATGAGCGCTACGGCGTGCAGGGCGGCGACCTGGGTGCCTACGTGGCGCCCGAGGTGGCGAAGGTGGCGCCGGACCACGTCGCCGGGGTTTATGTGATCGCCGGGCTGGGCTTTCCCACCGAGGCGGACCTGCCGGAGATGACCGACGAGGAGCGGGCCGCCTTCGCCGAGATGCAGAAGATGGACTGGATGTCCGGCGTGGACCATCACGCGTTGCTTCGGGCAGCGCCGCAGACGTTCGCCTATGGCTGGCACGACTCGCCGGTGGCGGCGCTGGCCTGGATGACCCAGAAGTTCAAGGAGTTCAGCACCGCGCCCGAGCCGCTGGAGCAGGTGCTCGACCGCGATGCGCTGCTGACCAACCTGAGCGTCTATTGGTTCACCCGCACGTTCGGCACGTCGTCGTGGCCGATGTACGACGCCACCGGCTTCGCCTGGCCGGCCGGGCAGACCGCCGCGCCGACCGGGGTGTTCACCGGGCCGCCCGGGATCCGCCGGTTCGCCGAGCGGACCAACCGGATCGTGCACTGGCCGGAGCACAACAATGCGCGGCACCACTTCGCGGCGATGGAGGCGCCCGAGATGATGGCCGCGGACATGGCGGCGTTCTTCACCAAGGTGCGGCACGGCGGTTAGGGGACGGCATGTGGGTGGGCCGGGCGGTCCGTGCGATCGGGGTGCGGCGAGCGCGCGAGACGCCGGAACACGTGCTGGGCGCGGCGCTCGCGGTGATGCGGGCAAAGCGCTACTGCCTGTTGGTGACCACCACCGAGGCGGGCACGAACGCCCGGGTGGTGCAGCCGTTCCGGCCGCACCGGGACACCCTGGCGGTGCACGTCGGCACGTCACCGGCATCGCGCAAGGTCGCCGAGATCCAGGAGACCGGGCGAGCGCTGCTGGTCTACCAGCGAGACCGCGACGCGGCCTGCGTGGTCGCCCACTGCACGGCCGAGATCCTCGACGACCCCGAGTCCCGCCGCCGCTGGTTCATGCCCATCTGGCACGCCTTCTGGCCGGACGGCCCGACAGCCCCGGAGAGTGGGAAGTGCGCGGACCACGAATCCCGCCCGGAGGGATCCGATCCCCGGGTTGAGGAGAGCGAGAAGCCCGACTCAGCCGGGATGGCGAGGTAGGTGCGGCAGACACGATGCACCGATCCGGCTCGGGTGGTGAGGCAGAACCGAGCTCCGAAGGTGCGGCACGCACGCTGCACCGATCCGGCTCGGATGGTGAGGAGAGCGGGAAGCGTCGCGGAGGCGCAGCGGGCGGAGCAAGTCCGGGCGGCCCGATGGATGGCGATCGCTTCCTCAGAGGAAGCAGAGCAAAGGGCCAGCAGGGGTTCGTGGTGCTGCGGTTCGTGCCCGACGCGCTCGAGGTGTGGGATGGGCGACGTGGGGTGACTCCGGCCCCGTTCGGGCTGGTCGGCGCCCGCATTGAACGGGACACCGTGGACGGTCGGTGGCTGGCATCCCGCTGATCGCGGTCGGCTGGCGGCAGGGCGGGGCAGCTCGGCCCCCTGCTCCGCGGTCTCCACACCCTCGGCCACCGCCGTCACGTCGATCAGGCCGTTCGCGCTGCGCGGGCGGTGGTCCCGAGGTGAGGCGGCAGAGGCCGATGGTGAGCGGCGGGTAGGCGGCCCAGATAGAGCACGTCCACCGTGTCGAGCAGCTGGAGGCTTCGCGTCCGCACGAATTACAGCTCAATGATCAGGCCGGAGCGGGCCGGCAGCCGGAAGAAGCGGCCGAGCACTGAGAACTCCGCGAGGCTGGGCGCCACGTTGATCAGGTGCAGCAGGCGGTGGCCGGTGGAGTCGGAAGTGCTCAGGGCGATGACGCCCGGATTGTCCGGTTCGATCACCAGCTGCGGCGTCACCCCGAGCCACGCCAGCCGGGCGCGCCAGAAGTCGAGGTGGCAGGGGTAGTCGGCCGCGATGATCACGGCACGGCCCGCACCGGCCGAAACGGCGAAAGCACACGCCTCCCCGGAACCGACCTCGGTGAGGAGCGGATCAGCGGAAGAGCTGAGGAGCTGGGCATAGCCGACCCGCACCTCCGGCCCACCACCCCCGGCCACCGACGTGAAATAGCCGTGCGTCGCCGGCACGAACCGCCCGCCCCGCACTCCCAGCGCGTCGGCCAGGATCGTGCACGGCGACCCGTCGAAGTCCCGGTCCGGCAGCACCCCGTGCAGCAGCAGACTTCCCCCGCCGAGCACGTGTTCGGCCAGCCGCCGCTGCACGTCCGCTCCGAGCGTGCGCGGACTCCCGAGCGCCACCACGTGCGGCAGCACGGCGGAGGTCTGCAGATCCACCGCCGGAAACGAGAACCCGCCGAGCACCAGCGCCTTGGCGAGCACGTCCCGCGGGCCCATCCCCCGGAATCGCTCCAGATCGGCGACCTGCTCGGCGCGCTCCACGGATGACGGATTCCGATACTCGGTCAGGTAGTGATCGCGGACCAGCCCGAGCGCCAGATCGTCGTGCACCGGCGTCGAGTCGGCGAGCACCGCCGCGAACGGCCGCAACGCCCCGGCCACCGCGGCGATCGCGTGGTAGCCCGGCGTCAGCCGTCCTTCCGGGTCGATCGGCGCGGCGAACCCGTGCCGCTCCCCGGTGATCGCGATCAGCGACGTCCCGTCCCCGTGCGCACCCAACTCCGGATTGCGGCCGCCGGCGAACAGGTAGTAGTTCAGCAGCCGATTGCCCTGCGCGACCGCCAGCCGGGTCTTCAGGTCGATCGCCTCCGGCGGGATCAGCGTCGCGAAGTCCTCGCTGTAGTCGCCGCTGCCGCACTCGAACTCCAGCGAGGTCAGCGGCTGGTCCGGGCCGTTCGTGGCGGCCGTGAACGCGTTCGCGACATAGAGGTCGGGCGCATTGGCCACGGTCAGATCACCCAGATAGAGATCGGTCCCGGAGGCAAGACCAGGCACCCCGTGGTACGCGTCCCGCAGCTGACTGAGCCCGATCGGATAGGTCCGCCCGCGCCCCTCCCCGGTGCCGTGCACATTGATCAGGAACGGCACGTCCCGCACCCCGTAGAGCTCGGCCGACGTGCGCAGAGCGGTGAAGTACTCCGCGTACTGCGCACGCAGCGACCGCGCGAACTCGTCGTGCTCGGCCAGCGACGACGGCTTGCCGTTCGGTGGCGCGTTGGTGACCCAGGAGAGCATGCCGACCTCGTTGTCGAGTTGCACCGCGATGATCGGCCCGCCCCGGTCGATCAGGCGCTCGGCGAAGATCGGCATCACCGAGGCGTACCAGCCGTCCACTTCGGCCAGGAAGCCGGGCGCCGAGTAGTCGAGCGTCGCGTTCGGCACCGGCGAGCCGTCCCAGGTCCGCGGCACCAGGTCCGGGTTCTCGAAGAGCCGGTACGGGACGCCCTCGTTCTTGAGCTCGGCCATCACGTACGGCCCCGGCCGGACGATCGCGCGCAGCCCCAGCGAGTGCGCGAGGTCGAGGAACCCGGCCACGTCCCGCCGCGGGTCCGAGGCGCCGGTCAGGTCGATCGTGCCGTCCGGCAGCTCGTGCCAGATCCACGGCACGTAGGTCGCCACGGTGTCGCAGTTCGCGGCCCGCAGGGCGCGCAGCCGCTCGGCCCAGTCCGCCGGGTCCAGCCGGAAGTAGTGCACCTCGCCGGCCAGCACGAGTTGCGGTTGTCCATCGATGACGATGCGTCCGCCGCGTAGCTCGACTCTCGACATACCGGACGTTCCCTCCACGGAATCCGTTAAATGTTGCGCCCCCGAAAGCACCTGCTTAAGGTGCCCGGTAACCGGTTACTGTTACCGGTTACCGTCAGCCACGTTAGGGAAAGAGGCCGCCTTGAGCAACAGCCGGATGACCGTACGCGAGATCGCCCGTCTCGCGGGAGTCTCGGTGGCGACGGTGTCCCGTGTCTACAACGGCGTGGGTCAGGTGGCACCGGAGACGCGGCAGAAGGTGCTCGACGCGATCGAGGCCACCGGCTACCGCCCCGACCCGCTCGGCAAGGCGCTCGCGGCCGGCCGGCACGGCGCCGTCGGACTGGTCTTCCCGGGCATGTCCGGCCCCTACTTCGGCGAGTTGATCCAGGGCTTCGAGTCCGAGGCGGTGCGCTCCCGGATCGCCGTGCACATCCTCTGCACGCACATGCGGGACGACTCCGAGTCCCAGGTGATCGAGATGGCCCGGCGGGTGGACGGCGTGGCCGTGCTCGGCGGCACGGTGGACGACGCGGCGCTGATCAAGCTGGCCGACCTGGTGCCGGTGGTGGTGATTGCCGGCCGCGGCCCGGAGAAGGCGGCGTCGATCCGCACCGAGAACCGCACCGCGATGGCCGCGCTCACCGAGCACCTGCTGGTCCACCACAAGCTGCCCGACCTGGTGTTCGTCGGCACCCCGGAGGGCTCCCCCGACGTGGCCGAGCGGTGGGCCGGCTTCGCCCAGGCGCATCACAACCTCGGCCTGAGCCCGGCGGATCCGCTGCGAGTCGCGCTCGAGGGCCGGGACGGCGTGCTGGCCGCCGAGCAACTGCTGGACCGCGCCACCCCGCCCAGCGCGATGGTCTGCGCGAACGACGAGACCGCGTTCGGCGCGCTGGTGGCCACGCTCGGCCGCGGGTTGCGCGTACCCCAGGATCTGGTCATCACGGGGTTTGACGACGCGCCGATGTCGGCGCTGGTCAATCCTCCGCTCACCACCGTGCGCCAGCCCGTCCGTGAGCTGGCCGCGCGCTCCGCCGCGATGTTGATGGCGCCACGCGAGGCCGACGCCGCGCCACCGCAGATCGTGCTCCCCACCGAGCTGGTCATCCGCCGCAGTTGCGGATGCCCGGCAGAGACCGGAGGTACCCCCTCGTGAGAAGGAAATGGATCGCCGCCGCGGCCGCCACCACGATGCTGCTCGCCGCGGGCTGCACCGGCACCGAAGGCCGGACCGGCGGCGGGACCACCTCGTCCGGCCGGATCGCCTTCCTGGACTACGCGGGCTTCGGCGGCGGCACCAACCCGCAGGCGAACTACAACCCGTTCCTGACCACCGACATGCTGCAGGCCGTCTTCTACGTCTACGAGCCGCTGATCACCTTCGACAACTACGCCTGCAAAGAGGTGCCCTGGCTGTCCACGGGATACAAGTGGACCGATCCCAGGACGTTGGTCTGGACGCTGCGTGACGGCGTGAAGTTCACCGACGGCAAGCCGTTCACCGCCGACGACGTCACGTTCACCTTCGACCTGCTGAAGAAGAACGAGGCGTTCGACTCCACCGGCATCTGGAACCACCTGGACGCGGTCACCACGACCGATCCGAAGACGGTCACCATGACGTTCAAGCAGCCGGGCGCGTTCACCATCCCGCTGTTCCAGAACATCCGGATCGTGCCCAAGCACATCTGGTCGACCATCGCCGACCCGGTCAAGTTCCCCAACGCGGAGAACCCGATCGGCACCGGCCCGATGACCGTGAAAGCGTTCAACCCGCAGCAGCTCACCATCGCGCGCAACCCGGACTACTGGCAGGCCGACAAGGTCAACGTCGAGGAGATCCGGTTCCACACCCCGAACAGCAGCGGTGACGTCGACCAGCTCAAGCTCAGCCGCGGTGAATACGACACCAACGCGATGTTCGTGCAGGACATCAAGAAGACCTATGTGGACCGCGATCCCGAGCACAACCACTACTGGTATCCGCCGGGCGGCGCGGTCAGCCTGGCCATGAACCTGACGAAGGCGCCGTTCAACGACGTCGCCTTCCGCAAGGCTCTGACGACCGCCTTCGACAAGAAGCAGATCGTCGAAAAAGCCCAACTGGGGTACGTGAAAGAGGCGAGCCAGACCGGCCTGGTGGTGCCCGGACAGGCGGACCTGGTGCCGGCCGACATCCCGGACCAGGGGCTGATCGGCTACGACCCGGCCAAGGCGGACGCTGCCCTGACCGCGGCCGGATACGCCAAGAACGCCGAGGGCAAGCGCCTGGGCAAGGACGGCAAGCCGGTGAAGTTCAAGTTCGCGGTGCCCGGCGCCTTCGACGACTGGGTGGCGGCGGCCCGCATCATGGTGGCCAACCTGACCGCGCTCGGCCTCACCGTCGAGCAGGACAAGCCGGACCCGACCACGTACTACAACGATCTCGGCATCGGCAGCTTCGACACCGCGATCGACGTGATCGGCAACTCGTGCAACACGTACGACAACTTCCTGAACCTGCTGGCGAGCAGCAAGACCAAGCCGATCGGCACGAAGACCGAGACCAACCGGATCCGCTTCCAGGACCCGGCGACCGACCAGATCCTGGCGCAGATCGCGGCGGCCACCGACGAGAACCAGAAGAAGGCGCTGATCGGGCAGATCGCCAAGGTGATGTACGACCAGGTGCCGATGGTGACCGTCTGGTACGGCGCGGTCTGGTTCCAGTACAGCACCAAGCGGGCCGCCGGCTGGCCGAACGAGCAGGACCCGTACGGCATGCCGAGCGACAACCTGCTGATCATCACCCACCTCAAGCCGGCGAGCTGATCGCGGTGGCCTACTTCGTCAGACGGTTCCTGTTCTTCGTCGCCACGCTGTGGGCCGCCGTGACCCTCAACTTCCTGATCCCCCGGCTCCAGCCGGGCGACCCGGCCGAGGCGATGGTCAGCCGCCTCGCCGGCAAGTCCCAGGCCGTCGACCCGGCCCAGGTGGAGGCGGTCCGGCACATGCTGGGCGCGCCCGGCGGGAACCTCCTCACACAGTACGTGGACTACCTGTCGGACCTGGTGCGCGGCGACTTCGGGGTCTCGTACACCTATTTCCCCTACACCGTGACGCACATGATCGGGCAGACCCTGATCTGGACCGTGGTGCTGGTCGGGGTCACCCAGGTCATCTCGTTCGTGGTCGGCACGCTGCTCGGCGCCTGGGCCGCCTACCGCCGCAACGGCCGGATCGACTCGGTGATCACGCTGGGCTCGACCTTCATCGGCGCGCTGCCGTTCTTCTGGCTGGCGCTGCTGTTCATCTACGTGTTCGCGTTCGTGCTGCGCTGGTTCCCGGACGGCGGCGGCTACGGCGGCGGCAGCTCGCCGGGCTGGAGCTGGATCTTCTTCTCGGACGCGTTCCAGCACAGCGTGCTGCCGGCCGTGACGCTGCTGATCACCGGCCCGGTGGGCTGGATCATCGGGATGCGCAACAACATGGTGCAGGAGCTCGGCGAGGACCACGCCCGGCTGGCCAAGGCCCGCGGGTTGCCGGACCGGAGGATCGCGCTGACCTACGGCGCGCGGCTGGCCATCCTGCCGAACGTGACCGGCTTCGCCATCTCGCTGGGCGCGATGCTCGGCGGCACCGTGCTGGTCGAGACGGTGTTCAACTACCCCGGCATGGGCCGGTTGCTGGTCGAGTCGGTGTCCAACCGCGACTACCCGCTGATGCAGGCGATCTTCCTGTTCATCACGGTCGGTGTTCTGATCGCGAACCTGCTGGCCGACGTGCTCTACGGCTTCCTGGACCCGCGAGTGCGGAGGGCGTCATGACCGAGGTTCTGCAGGCCGAGGCCATCAAGGCCGGGCGCACCTCGAAACTGCCCGGCTGGGCGCTGATCCTGCTGCGCAACGGCAAGTGCCGGGCCGGCCTGATCATGCTGGCGGCGTTCATCGTGGTGGCGGTCTTCGCGCCGCTGATCGCGCCCTACGACCCCCGGGACGCCTCCTTCGACACCGCGACCGGACCGTCCGGCGCGCACTGGCTGGGCACCACGAACCAGGGCGAGGACGTCTTCTCCCAGCTCATCTATGGCGCCCGGATCTCGCTGATCGTCGGGTTCGTGGCCGGCACCCTGGCCACCCTGATCGGCCTCGCGATCGGGCTGACCGCCGGCTATCTGGGCGGCTGGGTCGACGAGGTGCTGTCGTTCTTCATCAACCTGGGCCTGGTGGTCCCGGTGCTGCCGCTGATCATCACGCTGGCGGCGTACTCGCCGGTGCACGGGCTGACGCTGATCATCGTGGTCATCAGCATCACCGGGTGGGCGTTCGGCGCGCGGATCAAGCGGGCGCAGGTGCTCACCCTGCGCAACCGCGACTACATCACCGCGGCGCGGCTGGCCGGCGACGGCACCGCCCGGATCATCTGGCGTGAGATCGTGCCGAACATGACCTCGCTGATCGTGGTCAGCTTCATGGGCGCGGCGCTCGGCGCGATCGGCGGCGAGGCCGGCCTGGCCTTCCTCGGGCTCGGCGACCCGAACTCGATCAGCTGGGGCGCGATGCTCAACCAGGCCAGCCTGGGCGGCGCCCTGGTCACCGGCCTCTATGCCTGGCTGATCGCGCCGGGCCTGGCCCTGGCCCTGCTGATCACCTCGTTCGCGTTGATCAACTTCGGCATCGACGCGCTCAGCAACCCGACGCTGCGGGAGGACTGACATGGCACTGCTCGATGTCGAGAACGTCAGCGTCAGCTATCTGCCGCGGGACGGCGCCGCGGTGCCGGCCGTGCACGACGTGTCCTTCGCGATCGCCGACGGCGAGTTCGTCGGGCTGATCGGCGAGTCCGGCTGCGGCAAGTCCACGCTGGGCAACGCGATCCTGCGGCTGCTCACCCCGCCCGCCCGGATCGTCGGCGGCACGGTCTCCTTCGAGGGTGTCGACGTCGCCTCGATCGGCGACGAGGAGCTGCGCCAACTCCGCTGGGTGAAGCTGTCCACGGTGTTCCAGAGCAGCATGAACTCGCTGAACCCGGTGATCCGGATCCGGGCGCAGTTCGCCGACACGTTCGCCGCGCACGGCGTCACGGACAAGGCCGACGAGCGGGCCACCGAGTTGCTGCGGATGGTGTCGCTGGAACCGGCCGTGCTGGACTCCTATGCGCACGAGCTCTCCGGCGGCATGCGGCAGCGGGTCGCCCTGGCCCTGGCGCTGGCACTGCGGCCCAAGCTGGTGGTGCTGGACGAGCCGACCACCGGCCTGGACGTGGTGGTGCAGCACGACATCCTCATCGAGCTGCGCCGGTTGCGCGCCGAGCTCGGCTTCGCGGTGCTGTTCGTCAGCCACGACCTGGGCACGGTGCTGGATCTCGCGGACCGCGCGCTGGTGATGTACGCCGGCGAGCTCGTCGAGGACCGCCCGGCCGGCGACCTGCTCCGCGACCCGCGACACCCCTATGCCCGCGCGCTGCTGGCCTCCTATGCCGACCCGCGGGCGCCGGCTCCCAAGGTCAGTTACCTGCCCGGCCGGCCGCCGGATCTGACCGTGCAGCACGAGGGCTGCCTGTTCGCGCCGCGCTGCCCGTACGTCGAGGACCAGTGCCGGACCACCCACCCGGAGCTGGTCGAGAACGTCCGCTGCCTGGTCTTCCAGGAAGGCCGCCTGCCCCGGCACCGCGACGGCGTCTTCCCGCTCCTCGCACCCCGGGCCGGCGGGCCGCAGGGCAAGCCGGTCCTCAGCGTCCGAAACGCGACCAAGCGCTACCACAGCCGCCGCGGTCTGCGGACGACCAGCAACCTGGCCGTCGACGACGTCAGCCTGGAACTGCGCCGAGGCCGGGTGACCGCGCTGGTCGGCCAGTCCGGCAGCGGCAAGAGCACGATCGCCAAGCTGGTCACCGGCGTGGAGAAGCCGACCGGCGGCACCGTCGGCTTCGGCGACCTACGGGTCGACAAGTTGCACGGCCGCGGCCTCCGGCAGTTCCGCGGCCACGTGCAGATGGTTTTCCAGGACCCGTTCAGCGCGCTCAACCCGACCCGCACGATCGCCTACGCCCTGTCCCGCCCGCTGATCAACTATCGCGGCCTGCGCGGCGCGGAAATCCGGGAGAAGTCGGCCGAGCTGCTGGAGAGCGTCGGCCTCTCGCCGGCCGGCCAGTTCCTGGACAAGCTGCCGCACCAGCTCTCCGGCGGCCAGCGGCAACGGGTCGTGACTGCCCGCGCGCTGGCTCCGGACCCGGAGATCCTGATCGCCGACGAGCCGGTGTCCATGTTGGACGTGTCGATCCGGGCGGAGATCCTGCAACTGCTCGCCACGCTGGTGGCCGAGCGCCGCCTGGCCATGCTCTACATCACCCACGACCTGCTCAGCGCGCGGCTGCTCGCGGACGAGGTGCTGGTGCTCTACCAGGGAAGGCTGGTGGAGAGCGGCCCGACCGCTCGAGTGATCGGATCGCCGCGGGAGGACTACACGAAGCTGCTGCTCGACTCGATCCCCAACCCGTTCGGCGACACCCAGGCGGTCGAGCGCGGCGCCACCGCCTGACCGTGCCAGGACAGCGGTTCGGCGCCGAAGTTGACGACGCACTCCCAGCCGGTGTCGCGGCGGAAGGCGAGCGCGCCGGGCGGGGCGTCCAGCCAGGCGAGCGGGCCGTGCCAGGCCGCCTTGCGCAGGGCCAGCGCGGCGGACAGCAGCCGGGGCGAGCCGGCGTGCCGGCCCCAGCCCGCGGGCTGCGGCAGCCAGGTGCGGGCGCCGTCCGGCCCGAAGCCGTACGGCGGCGGGGATCGCTTCCACGGCACCGGGATCCGGGCGGCCAGCCGCTTGTCCGGCAGGTCGAGCGGCACGTCCGGCAGGCCGAGCTCATCGCCCGCGTAGAGATAGACCGAGCCGGGCAGGGCCAGCAGCAGGAGCAGCATCATCGCGCTGCCGTCGAGGCCCCAGCGGGTCGCCGCCCGGCTCACGTCGTGGTTGCCGTGCACCCAGGTGGGCAGGCGGCCGTGCGGGGTGGTGGCGGCGAGCAGGTCGTCGATGCCGGTGCGCCACGCGTCGGCGGTGAGGGGCCAGAACAGCGGCTGCATCGCGAAGGCCTGGTGCAGCTCGTCCGGGCGTACGTAAGGGGAGAGGTCTTCGGTCCGGCCCCACGTCTCGGCGACGCCGAGCCGGTCACCCGGATAGTCGGCCAGCACCCGCGCCCAGCGCCGATAGACGTCGTGCACGCCCGGCTGGTCGGAGAACGGCGCCGGATCGCCGGATCGCCAGCCAAGGGGCAGGTCCGGATAGCCGGATGCCTTGACGATCGAGCCGGCCGCGTCGAAACGCACGCCGTCCACCCCGCGGTCCAGCCAGAACCGCAGCGTCCGCTCGGCGTCGGCAAGCACCTCCGGGTGACCGAAGTTCAGGTCCGGCTGACCGGTATCGAACAGGTGCAGGTACCACTCGTCGCCGTCGCCGAACCGGGTCCAGGCCGGCCCGCCGAAGATCGACTGCCAGTTGGACGGCGGCCGATCCCCCCGCCCCGGCCGCACGTGGAAGAGCTCGCGCCGCCCCTGCCGGAACCAGGGGTGCTCGCTCGACACATGGTTCAGCACCAGGTCGACGATCAATTTCAAACCCTCGTCGTGTACGCGGCGCAGCAGCGCGTCGAACCCGTCGAGGGTGCCCAGTCGCGGGTCGACCGCCCGGTGATCGATGACGTCGTAGCCGGCGTCGCGGTCGGCGGTGGGATAGAACGGGGTCAGCCAGATCGCGTCCACGCCCAGGTCACGGACATGGCCGAGACGCGACCGCACGCCGTCGAGGTCACCGATGCCGTCGCCGTCCGCGTCCGCGAACGACCGCACGTAGATCTCCTGGACGACCGCCTCGGCCCACCACGGGCTCATCGCGCCGGGAACTCGACCAGCACCGCCCCGGGCTGCGGGACCAGCACCTCGCCGCTGTCCGGCAGCGGTTCGGCCCTCAGCGCGTCGGCCACCGCCAGCGCCTTCCACTGCTTCTCGTCGGGCCACTCGCCGACGCCCAGCTCGGCGGCGAGCGTGGTGACATCGCCGTGGTCGCGGTCCAGCCGGGTGACAAGCGCACCGGGCTTGGGGGCGAAGCGGAGCCGGCGGGCCAGGGCCGGATCGCCGTCGCGCTTCGACTGGTCCAGGGTGGAGACCCAGGCCAGCACCGCCACGCTGCCGTCGGCCCGGCGGCCGGCCCAGGTCTGCACCAGCCCGCCCGCGCCGTCGCCCTCGACGGTGACCGGCAGCTCGACGTCGCCGAGCCGGCTGAGCAGGCGCAACGCGTGGTAGCGCGGCTTGGCGATGCCGCCGACCGTGATCAGGCCGAAGCCGCCGTGCAGCAGCCGCGGCGGCCGGCCCAGCTCCTCGAAGTGGTCGCTGGCCACCCAGTAGGACAACGCCTCCAGCCGGCCGGCCGCCGAGCGCATGCCGGAGAGCAGGAAGGTGGCCGCGAACGTGCCGTCGTTGACCGGGTTGAAGTGCGTGGGCGTGACGCCCCACTCGGTCCACAGGATCCGCCGCCCCTCGAAGCCGAGCCGGCGCAGCGTCGGGCGCAGGTCGAGCGGCGGACTGCCATAGGTGTGGGTGGAGACGAAGTCCACCGGCGCACCGGACTCGCGCACGTGCAGCAGCAGGTCGTCGACCCAGCCCGCGGCCGCCGACGACGGCCCGCCGACCTGGATCCGCTCGTCCACCGCCTTCACCGCCGCCGCCGTGACGTCGTAGAGCCGCATCCACTCGTCCTGCGTGCCGGTCCAGAAGACCTCGAGGTTGGCCTCGTTCCAGACCTCGAAATCCCAGTCCAGGACCTGCTCGCCATAACGCTCGAGGAGGTGCTCGACCAGCGCGCGGACCAGCGCGGCCCACCTGTCCCAATCGACCGGCGGGGAGATGTGGCCCTGGTAGTTGAAGACCGTGCGGACGGTCTCGGCGGCCAGCGCGCGGGGCATGAAGCCGATCTCCACCACCGGGCGCAGGCCGATGCCGAGCAGCCGGTCGTAGACCCGGTCCACGGTGCCGAAGTCGAACCGCGGCTCGCCCTCGTCCTCGCGATAGACCCCGAGGTCGTCGTGCAGGATCGCGTGCGCCCGGACCGCTTCCACGCCCAGCTCGCCGCGGGCCCGGCGCAGCGCGTCGAAGAGCTCGGCGCCGATCGGGCGCCCGCCGGAGAGATCCGGGCTGAGCAGCTGGGACAGGCGCTCGGAACCGATCATCGGCTGCCACGGTTTCGCCAGCGGCACGCCCGGCACCTCGGTTCGGATCCGAACCGTGACCGACGGCGGCTCCGCGGCGGCCGGCAGTGCCGCCGCCACCACCTCCGCGCCGGTCCGGCCGGGCACGGTGACCTCGGCGATCGCCGAGACGGCATAGCGACCGTCGCGGCCGGGCTCGCCGGTGGTGTCCACATACCAGCAGTCGGGCACCGCGAGCACGTCGCCGCCCTGGTGATCGACCGGAACGCCGTCGCGATGCACCTGGTATCCGACGGCGTCGTCGACCGGGTCCCAGGTCAGCAGGACGTGCCCGGCGCCGGGGGTGGCGCGCAGTCCGGACGGCGGGGGCAGGTCGGGCGTGACGTCGGCAGCGAGCCTGCCGCCACGGTGCCGGTAGTGCGCTTTCCACCCCGCCCGGGCCTCGTTGCTCACGGCGCTCCCCCTGTCGGAATCGACTCAGAGGTCACTGTAACCGGTTACCGAGCCATCTGCCGGGTGGGCCGCCGCACACCTTCCATAGGTCATCTCCTATGGTCTGAGCGGGGCACGGGCGAACGAGGAGCATGAATGCCTGAAGCGGTGCACGAGACGACCACGGTCGCGATCGTCGGGGCCGGTCCGTCCGGCATGACGCTGGCAAATCTGCTCCGCTCGGCGGGCATCGAGTGCGTGGTGATCGAACGGCAGAGCCGCACCTATGTGGAGCAGCGGCAGCGCGCCGGGGTGCTGGAGTGGCGCGCGGCCACCATGTTCGAGGAGTGGGGGCTGGCCGACCGGGTGCTGCAGGACTCCCGGGTGGACGGCATGCAGGACTTCCGCATCGACGGCGTGCCGCACATCCTGCCGGTCGCCGCGCTGGCCGGCGACAGGTTCGCCCGGATCCTGCCGCAGCAGTTCCTGGTGCAGCGGCTGATCGCCGCGTTCCTCGAGGACAAGGGCGACGTCCGCTTCGACTGCGCCGACGTGCAGCTGGACAAGCTGGACAGCGAGCGCCCGACCGTCACATATCGGGATGCTTCCGGTGCGTTGCGGCAGCTCGAGTGCGACTACGTGGCCGGATGTGACGGATTCCACGGCGTCACCCGGCGTAGTGCCCCCGAGGGTGCGCTGACGACTTACACGTACGACCACGGCATCGGCTGGTTCACCGTGCTGGCCGACATCCCGCCGCCGCGCCACCCGATGTTCGCGGTGAGCGTCCACGGGTTCGCCGCGTACTTCCCCCGCGGGCCCAAGAGCAGCCGTTTCTATCTGCAGATCGCGCCGGACGAGGACCTCTCCGCCTGGACCGACGAGCGGATCTTCGAGCAGCTGCGGTTGCGCACCGGGGAGCCGGACCTGCCGGCCGGCCCAGTGCTGGAGAAGTCGGTCATCGAGATGCGCAGCTTCGTCACCGACCCGATGTCCTACGGCCGGCTCTTCCTGGTCGGCGACGCCGCGCACATCATCACGCCGATGGGCGGCAAGGGCATGAACCTGGCCGTCTTCGACGCCGAGGCGCTGGCCAAGGCGGTGCGCTCGGCGGTGCGCGACGGCGACGAGCAGCCGCTGCGCGACTACTCCGCCACCTGCCTGGCACGGACCTGGAACTACCAGGAGTTCTCGCTCTGGATGACCGAGATGCTGCACGACTCCGGCGACCCGGCGACCGCGGGCGAGTTCCGCCACAAGATCGCCCGCGCGCGGCTGGAACGACTGTTCACCTCGGACCACGCCGCCGGGCTCTACGCCGCGCTACAGGCCGGCGACGGCTGAGCGGACACAGCGGACGGTACCGGTTCCGATCAAGACATTCGCCCGCTACCCTGCAACACGCATATATGATCATCGCTCGGCGTGACTATCGACCCTTCCCTATGCCTGGTCACGCCCTTCCCCCTCCAGGAGATCTTGGATGACCGCGGCCACCAAGGGTCCCGCTAGTCCCTATGCGTTCAACAACGACAAGCCCACCGCCTCCGGCCTGCTCGACGCGCTGAGCACGATGCTCGACAGCTTCACCCGGATCCGCCTGCGCCAGGCCGGGCTGACCGCCGGGTCGCGGTGCCTCGAGATCGGCGCCGGGGCCGGCACCATCGCCGCCTTCATGGCCGACGAGGTCGGGCCGTCGGGTGAGGTCATCGCCACCGACATCAAGCCGCAGCACGTCCGTCCCCACCCGGGCGTGACCGTCGTCCAGCACAACATCACGGTGGACGATCTGCCCGCCGGCGAGTTCGACATCATCCACGCGCGGGCCGTGCTGCAGCACCTGCCGGAGCGACGTGAGGTGCTGGCCCGGCTGGCCGGCGCGCTGCGCCCGGGCGGCGCGGTGATCATCGAGGAGCTGGAGTCGCGCTGGTCCGCCGCGGTGCTGGCCACTCCGGACCCGCGGGCCCAGGAGATCTTCGCGGACTACGAGAAGGCGCTGGCCACCGTGCTGGTGAAGAGCGGCAACGACCCGACCTGGTGCCGCGGGGTGCACCAGGCCATGCGGGACATCGCACTGGCCGATGTGAACACCGAGGCGTGGCAGTCCTCCTGGAGTGGCGGCACCGGGATGTGTCTGCTCGCGTACGAGGGATCGACCGAGCTGCACGACAGGCTCGTCGCGGCCGGCATGGCCGCCGAGGATCTCGAGACCATGCGGCGCCTGGCCATGGATCCGGCCCTGGTGCTTCGCGGCATGCTCTTGCTCTCCACCACCGGGCGCAAGGGCTGAACCGCACAGTGGACATCATGCGTACCACCCCCAGAGGAGATTTTTCCGTGAGACGAACTGCCCGACTGATCGGCGCCGTGGCCGCCACCGCCGCCCTGATCCTCGCTGCCGGTTGCACCGGCGATGACGACGACCCGGCCGGTGGCGACACCAAGACCGGCACGTTGGAGAAGGTCACCTACCTGACCGGTCTCGGTGTGCAGGGACGCGAGTCCTACGTGCACGTGGCCATCGACAAGGGCTTCTTCAAGGAGGCCGGGTTCGAGGTCGAGGTCAAGCCCGGTCTCGGCACCGAGAAGAACCTCGGCATCCTGCAGGCCGGCCAGGCCGACTTCGCGGTCGTCGACATCACCGCCGGCCTGATCGCGTACGGCAAGGGCACGCACAAGGACTTCACCATCGTCAGCGCCCTCCAGCAGCGCAACCTGGCGTGCTTCATGGCGCTCAGCGGCAGCGGCATCTCGACGCCGAAGGACCTGGAGAACAAGCGGATCGCGTACATCCCGGGCGGCATCGTGAAGACGCTGTTCGACACCTACGCGAAGCTGGCCCAGGTGGACGCCAGCACGGTCAAGTGGGTCATCATGCCGCCGCAGGAGATGGGCAAGGGCCTCGCGGCCGGCTCGATCGACGCGGCCACCCAGTTCGTGGTGGGCAAGCCGGGCATCGACGCGGTCGGCAAGGCGAAGGGCAAGACCGCGGTCGTGCTCCCCTTCAGTGACCAGCTGGTCGACCTCTACGGCAACGGCGTCGGGGTCAGCAACAAGGACCTCAAGGCCGACCCCGACCGGGTCAGGCGCTTCAACGCCGCGCTGCTCAAGGGCCTGCAGTACGCGATTGACAACCCGGCCGAGGCCGGCAAGATCTTCGCGAAGTACAACAAGACCCAGCCCGAGCCGGTGGCGGCCGCCGAGATGACGCTGATGGTGCCCTACGCGAAGGTGACCGGTGGCCCGATCGGCACGCTGGACGAGCAGCGCGTCACCCGCAACATCGCCGTCCTCCAGGGGGCCGGTGCGATCCCGGCGGCGATCAACCCCAAGGACATCATCGCCTTCGACTACGTGGCGAAGAGCTGACCCCTTTCCGCCTACAGTCTTCAGCAGCGCGCCCGGCCCCGACTCAGGTGCCGGGCGCGCTGTCTTTGACTTTTGAGGAGCAGGCCATGACCACCACGACCGCCACCGAGCCGGCGCGGGCCGCCGAGCCCAAGGGACGCGGCGCACCGTCCGCGGTGCTGCTCGGCATCCTCGGCGCCATCCTCTTCGTCGGCGCCTGGTGGCTGGCGATGATCGTCTTCGGGATCGAGTCGTTCCTGGCGCCGACCCCGCCGCAGGTCGTCACCGCCCTTCTCGACGACCCCGCGTTCCTGCTGGACAACGCCCTGGTCACGCTGCTCGAGACGCTGCAGGGCTTTGGCCTGGCGGTGCTCATCGGCATCAGCCTCGGCGCCCTGCTGGCCAGCTCCCGGCTGGTCGAGCAGACCTTCATGCCGACCCTGGTGGCGCTGAACGCGGTGCCCAAGCTCGCCTTCGCGCCGCTGCTGGTGGCCTGGATGGGCTTCGGCCCCGGCCCCAAGGTGGTGCTGGTCGTGCTGATGTGCTGCTTCCCGATCGTGCTGTCCACCACGGCCGGCCTGATCTCCACGCCGGCCGACCTGGCCGAGATGGCCCGTTCGCTGTCCGCTTCGCGCTGGCAGATGTTCAGCCGCATCCGGCTGCCCGGCGCGCTGCCGCAGATCTTCGTCGGGCTCAAGGTGGCGATGCCGCTGGCGGTGATCGGCGCGCTGGTCGGCGAGCTGTTCGGCGCGACCGAGGGGCTCGGCTTCGTGATCCAGAACGCCGGCTCGGACTCCAGCATGTCGTTCGCCTCGATCACCCTGCTGGCCGTGATGAGCATCGTGCTCTTCTATGCGATCGCGATCCTCGAACGGCTGATCGTGCCGTGGTTCAAGGGCACAACGGGCTGAGCTGACGCATTCAGGAACCACACAGGGAGTTGCCTGAGGGTCACTACGACAGAACTCCGTCGGTCGTTCGGCCAGGGTTTACCGGACATATCGGATACGAGACGGAGATGTTGATCGTCCACCACCGACACCAATCCGGCCGGGGCCCGGGCATCGAACCTCACTAATGAGCATTGACCTGCGGGTATGCGGATGATCACCGTACGGTCACGATGTGAAAGTGAGATCCGTGCCGCTCTTCCGGTGGACTGTGCGAGACGTGTCCAGACCTACTAACCTCTCGAAGCAGGAAGGCCGTCGATCGGGCGAGGTGATCTAGTTGATCGGGCTCCTGATAGTGCGGGACACCGGTTATTTCGGCGTTCCGATCCGCCAGCTCCTCAACGCCCAGCCCGACATCGAGGTTCTCGGCACCGTCCCGTTCGACGCGACGATGGTGGACAAGGCGGCCACGCTGACGCCGCAGGTCATCGTCATCGACACCGAATACATGGTGAGCCAGGTGCTCCCGGTGGCCGCCGAGCTGCGCGCCAAGGTGCCGTCCTGCTCGGTCCTGATGCTCTGCGACCCCAGCAAGCGCGGCATGCTGCCGCCCCGGCGCCGGGCCCGCGACCTCAGCTTCCTGCTCAAGGACGCGTCCGACACCCTGCTCGCCGACTCGGTGCGCCGGCTGGCCGCGGGTGAGCGGATCGTCCACCCGCGGCTGCAGACCGCCTCGCTGAACACCGACCGTGAGCTGAGCACCCGCGAGCTCGAGGTGCTCGGGCTGGCCGCCGAGGGCGACTCGGTGGCCGACATCGCCGACCGCCTCTACCTCTCCGGCGGCACGGTCCGCAACTACCTGTCCACGGTGATCATGAAGACCGGCGCCCGCAACCGCCTCGACGCGATCCGCATCGTCCGCAAGAACGGCTGGCTGCACTAAGAGGGCCGTTGCCAGGCCCGGATGTAGTCGACGCGCTTGGTGGCGGAGGAGACCATGTCGTCCGGCGGGATCTTCGAATAGACGGCCAGGTTCGACACGATGTTCGTGGAGCCGTCCGAGGTGGCCGGCGACGTGCACACCTGCATCCCGTCGAGATACCAGGTGGTGCCGGAGGGCTCGATCGCGGCGCCGTAGGTGTGCCAGCCGTCGGTCGGGTTGAACGTCGGCTTCAGGTCGCAGCGGGCGCGCGGGCCGGAATACTGCGTGCCGTAGAGCCGGCGGTGGTTGTCCGAGTAGAACTCGTAGACGTCGGTCTCGGTGTGCTGGTCGACGCCGCGCGCCTGCCAGGTCCAGAAGGCCGGCCAGAAGCCGCGCTCCGGCGGCAGGATCGAGCGCTCCTCGATGTAGCCGTACTGGAAGTCGTAGGACGGGGTCGTGGTGATCAGGCAGGACGTCCAGCCGTACTTGGTGCCGGACGGCGCGGTGAACGCCTGCCGCTTGGCGGTCATCACCAGCTCGTCGCCGGTGACCTGACAGTTCGCCGCGTGATTCCACTCGAGCTGCTGGTTGCCCGGGTTGCCGTGGCCCAGGTCCGGCTCGGCCGACGACTTGTCGGCCCAGCGCTTGAGGTCCAGCGTCGTGCCCTCGAACTCGTCGCTGAAGACCAGCTCCCAGCCGTCGCGCTGGCCCACCGGCATCGGCGGGCCCTCGTCCTCCGGTGGCGGCGCCTCGGCCGACGGCGGCGAGACGGGCGCCGCGCCGGTCTCGATCGGCGGCTCCTCGACCGCGTTGCGGGTGCAGGAGGCCAGAGCCGGCACGAACAGCAGCGCGGCGAGGGCGACGGCGAAACGGTTCGGACGGCTCATGGCACTTCCCAGGGGCTCAAAACGCGAGGACTCAAAACGCGAGGGCTCAGAACGTGAACGGCAGGCGGGCGATGCGGTTGTCGAAGCTGGACGGCGCGATCCGCGGCTCGCCGGCCGACCGGATCTCCGGCATCCGGGTCAGCAACTCGCGGAACAGCACCGTCACCTCCTGCCGGGCCAACGACGTGCCCAGGCAGAAGTGCGGCCCGCCGCCGCCGAATCCCACGTGCGGGTTCGGCTTGCGGGTGATGTCGAAGGTGTCCGGTGCGTCGAACACGGTCTCGTCCCGGTTCGCCGACGTGTAGAACAGGACCACGTCGTCACCCGCCCGGAGCTGGTGGGAGTGCAGGTCGTAGTCGGCGGCGACGGTGCGGCGGAACTGGATGATCGGCGAGGAGTAGCGCACCACCTCCTCGACGAACCCGGCGATGTGCTTGTCGAAGTCGCCGACCAGCAGCGCCCGCTGGTCCGGGTTCTCGGTCAGCAGGTGCAGGCCGTGCGCGACGGTGTTCCGGGTGGTCTCCACGCCGGCCACCAGCAGCAGCGAGAAGAACGAGCCCAGCTCGCGCGAGTTCAGGTGCTTGCCGTCGACGTCGGCGTTGGCCAGCGCGGAGATCAGGTCGTCGGCCGGCTCGCGGCGGCGCTCCCGCGCCACCTTGCCGACCACGCGGTGCAGGCGGGCGAGTGCCCTCAGGTTCTTCCCGGGTACGCGCACCCGCCCGCCCCCGCGCTCGGTGCTGTGATCGACCTGCGCCAGCACCTCCGGCCGGTACGCCTCGGGAATGCCCATCATGTCGCAGATGACCTCGAACGGAAGCCGCCCGGCGACCGCGGACACGAAGTCGTCCGGCCGGTCCCGGATGACGTCGTCGGCGATCCCGGTGGCGATCCGGGTGACGTTCTCCGCGATCTTCGCGACCACCCTCGGCGTGAACGCCTTGCTGACCACGCCGCGCAGCCGGCTGTGCCGCGGGTCGTCCAGGTTCACCATCGAGTCGCCGAACGCCTTCCGGACCCACCTCGGCGGGCGGGGCGTCGTGACACCCGTACCGCTGGTGAAGATCTCGGGTTTGCGACTCGCCTCGATCACGTCGCGGTGCTTGACCAGCGCGTGGAAACCATTGACCGCGTCACCGAAC
The DNA here is from genome assembly GCF_055586225.1 of Actinoplanes sp. NPDC051388. Lineage (NCBI taxonomy): Bacteria > Bacillati > Actinomycetota > Actinomycetes > Micromonosporales > Micromonosporaceae > Actinoplanes > Actinoplanes sp. NPDC051388. The sequence goes on from NZ_JBVJIP010000016.1 coordinate 216,088, forward strand.
CGCACCGGGACGTCCAGTGACCGCAGCTTGCGGAAGGCCTCCAGCCGCTCGGCCTCCGGGCGGTGCCAGAACGAGGGATCGGCGAGGTCCCAGGGCTGGTCTCGATTGGCATTGCCGGGGACGCGGCGCATCGCGGTCACCATGTCGCGAGTTCCTTCCGGTCGTGCAGGACGGCGAGGGTCTCCGCCGCGAGCTGGTCGAAGGTGAGCCGGTGGTCGAAGCGGACGGCGTGCCGGGCGGCGGCACTGCCCTCGCGGACGGCCAGGGTCGGGTGCAGCAGGCGCTCGGCGACCGCGTTCGCGAGCGCCTCCGGCCGATCGGCCGGCACCCGGGCGCCGACCTCGGGGGTGACCACTTCGGCCAGTCCGGGAATGTCGCTGACGACCACGCCGCGGCCCATCGCGAACGCCTCCAGCACGGTCAGCGACAGTCCTTCCCAGCGGGACGGGAACACCGTGATGTCGGCCGCGGCCAGCCACGGGCGGACGTCGGTGCTGGCGCCGGCGCAGATCACGCCGGGGAACGCGTGCGAGCGCACCGCGGGCAGCAGATCGCCGTCGCCGACCAGCGCGAGCCGCGCGTCCGGGCACCGCCGCCGGATCTCCGGCCAGGCCGACAGCAGCACGTCCTGGCCCTTCTGCCGGGTCACCCGCCCGACGCAGACCACCAGCGGCGCGTCCCGGTCGAGGCCCAGCTGGAGCCGGGCGGCGGCGCGTTCGCGGTCACCGGACGGGGTGAAGTGGCTCAGGTCGACGCCGTTGCGGACCACCGCGTACCGGCCTCGGACGCCACGGGCGCGGCCCTCGGCGGCCTCCGCGTCGCCCACGCAGAGGAACAGGTCGGTCCACCGGGCGGCCATCCGCTCCCAGGCCAGGCTCGCCGAGCGCAACCGGCCCTCGGCCGCCAGCCAGGACCAGCCGTGCGGCTGGAACAGCACCGGGATCCGGCGGCCCAGCCGCATCCGGCCGGCCAGCCCGGCCTTGGACGCGTGCAGGTGCAGGGCGTCCGGCCGCACCCGGTCCACGATGGCGCGCAGCCGCAGCATCTCGGCCACCGCGTCGGGGCCCGGGCTGCGCACCGCCGGCCAGCGCAGCCGCGGGATGCCGGCCCGGCTCAGGTCCTCCGCCAGGCGGCCGCCGTCCGGGCAGGCCACGGTCACGTTCCAGCCGCGGGCGAGTTGGTCGAGGCAGGCGGCCACGACGTAGCCGGCCACGCCGCCCTCGCGGGGCTGCGCCACGTGCAGGACGGTGGTCATCGCCGCCACCGCAGCCGGTCCCGGACCGCCTTGACCCAGGGTGCCCTCTCCTTGGCCAGCGCGACCGCGCGCCGCAGGCCGAGGATGCCGCGGGCGTAACCGGCCCCGCGCAGGCTGCCCGGGCGGACCAGCATGATCCGGCGGTTGCCCGCCTCGACCGGCCGCCAGGTGGACTTGTGCGCCTCGGCGCCGCGCAGCATGCTCATCGTCGGCCGGCCGAGCCGGTGAGCCAGGGGCAGCGCGTCGGCGAGCAGCATGGTGGTCACGTCCACCCGGCCGCGCAACGCCGGGTCCACCCCGAAGAAGTAGCCGCCGACCAGGTCGCGTCCGATCAGGATCAGGGACGAGGCGAGCAGTTCGCCGTCGAAGCGGTACTCGAAGATCGTGGCCTGCCCGGCGGCGATCATCACGCGCATCGAGCGGGTCAGGTGCGCGGCGAACTCGGGCGTGAAGTGGTGCGGGTTGCCGCCGCGGCCCTGCCACTGAAGCCGGTGCAGCCGGATCAGGTCGGCGACCGCCCGGCCGGCATCGTCCGGGGCGACCTCGCGCACGTCGGGCTGGGCCTTCCGCAGCTTGCTGAGGCGGCTCTTGACGGTTTTGCGGGTGTGCGCGGGCAGGGCCCGGACCAGTTCGTCCATCGGGCTCGCGGCCAGCTCGAGACAGAGCGAGCCGGGCGTCTCGTGGCGGGCGCCGGGCCACACGCCGGCCAGCGAACCGGTGACCGAACCGGGGCGCGACTCCGGGAAGTCGATCGCCTGCCAGCCGCGGTCCTGGACCATGGTGGTGGCCAGCACCTGCACGGCGGCCGCCGCGTCCTCGTCGTCGAGCAGCACGTCGGTGAAGTCGGCGAGATCGCCGCCGAGCGGGGTCAGCACCGGGCAGCCGGCCCGCCACCGCAGCTGGAAGGCGGCCGCGGCGACCAACCGGCCGCGATGCCGGACCAGATGCACCCGGAGGCGCCCGGGCACGCCGTAGGACCGCCACCAGGAGTGCACCCAGGCGTACGCCTGGAAGGGTGACGCCCCGGCGCAGCGGCCGAACAGGTCGTCCCACTCGGCGGCCAGGCCGTCGAGGGCATCGTCTCTGCGGCGGGTCTCCGACGTCCACGCCTCGACAAGTACTGCGGTCATTTCTCCTCCACGCGGAAGACGACGGCGCGGCCGACGATCCGGCCGTTGACGGTTTCGGACTGCTTGACCGGCTCTTTCGCCGGCTCCTCGGACTCGGGCGCGTCCTCGAGCTGTTCCGCGGGCTCCTCTGGCACCGCGGTGAGCTCCTGCGGCTTCTTGGCGCGCCAGACGCCCATGTAGCGCTCGATCGCGACGGGACGGTCGTCCTCGTCGTCGGTGGTCACGTCGTAGCGGGTGGGCTCGGCCTTGGTGGCGGTCGCCTCCTCGGCCCGCTCCTCGGCCTCCTCCTGGCGGGCGGCGCCGGGCCGGCCCACCCCGGCCAGCACCGCCAGCCCGCCGATCAGCAGGCCGCCGGCCGCGCCCACGGCCAGCTCCATCGGCGGCTTCGGCGAGGTCGGCTTGGCCGGCGGGGTGGCCGAGGCCAGGATCGCCAGGCCCACCTTGGTCTCCGCCTTGCGGGTGTCGCCCAGGGCGATCAGCGAGCCGGCCACCGCGTTCGCCACGTTCGCGGTGTGCGACGCGGACGAGCCGGTGGCGGTGATCTCGATGACCGGCGCGTCCGGCGAGGTGGACGCGGTGACCTGGTTGAGGCCACTGCGGTCGGCGCCGAGCTTCGCGCCGGCGCCGGCCAGGATCGGGCCGGTGGTGGCGATCCGGCCGTACGCCTGGGCGTAGTTGAGCGCGGTGATCGCCTCGCCCTGCCCCGAGCCGATCGTCACCACGAAGGCCTTCGCCGTGTAGGTCGGAGTCTTGACCGCCGCGTAGATCGCACCGGCCACGCCACCGAGCAGCGTGAGCAGCAGCAACAATCCGAAGCGGCGGACCAGCCTCCGCAGGATCTCCCGTGATTTCACCCGCGTGCTCCTTTGATCTGTACCTGGGGGTGCAGTGGGCGCCGCCGCGGCCGGGCGGCGAGACGCTCGTACAGCCGGCCGACCGACGAGGCCAGCCGGGTGGTGTCGAACCGGGACACGACCTCCGGCACCGGCAGCCGGTCGCCGTGCCGCTCGGACAGGCTCGCCAGTTCGGCGCGCAGGGTCCGCTGCAGCGACTCGGGATACGCGGACAGCCGCCGCGCGCCCGGGGTGTCCGGTGGCCCGTGCCCTCCGGGCGGGGTCAGCTCGTCCAGCGGCGGGCAGACCGCATAGAGCGCCGGCAGCCCACAGGCCAGCGCCTCGATCACGGCCAGCCCGAACGTCTCCGAATCGGACGGTGACGCGAACACGTCCATCGCGCACAACATCTCGCGGGCATGCCCGACCGCCCCGGCGAACACCACCCGGTGCCCGACCCCGTGCAGCTCTGCCACCTGCTCCAGGGCCGCCCGCGCCGGGCCGTGGCCGACCAGCAGCAGGGTCACGTCCGGCACCTCGCTGACCGCGCGGATCAACCGGTCGAAGCGCTTGGTCCGCTCCAGCCGCCCGACCCCGCCGACCACCACCGCGTCCTGGGCGATGCCCAGCTTGGCCCGGGCCGCCCAGCGCAGCCGCGGGTCGAAGGTGAACTCGCCCGGGTCGATCCCGTTCGGCACCACGCTGATCCGCTGCTCCGGCACGCCCCAGCGGCGCAACCGGACGGCCACCGACTCGGACACCGCGATGGTGTTCTGGCCGAGCTTCTCGGCGCCGGCGTAGAGCGCGCGGACCCCGGCCGAGGTGCGCCGGCCCTCGATCACGCCGTCGCCCAGCGAATGCTCGGTCGCCACGATGGTGGGCACCCCGGCCAGCCGCGCGGCCACCCGCCCGAAGAGGCAGGCCCGGTAGAGGTGGGTGTGCACCACGTCGTAGCGGCCGGCCCGCATCAGCCGGCGCAACTTGATCACCGCGCGCAGGTCGTGGTTGCTGGACATGGACACCTCGTGCACGGTGGTGCCGTCCGCCCGGATCGCCTCGGCCACCGACCCGGCGTTGGAGAGCGTGACGACCTCGCAGTCCTGCGGCAGCCGGCGCAGCAGCAGCCGCAGCTGGTGCTCGGCGCCGCCCGCGGCCAGCCCGGTGATGACGTGCAGCACGCGCATCAGGCGGCCCTGCCCACGGTGAGCCGGTGCCGGGCCATCTTCGCGTAGAGCCGGGCGGACGCGTCCTTGTCGCCGACGAAGGTGCGCGGGATGGCGTGCCGGCCGATGACCGGGGTGGACCGCACCGCGCACGCGTACTCGTACCCGGCCGCCTGCACCGCCTCGACCTCGCGGGCGCCGACCGCGCCGTACGGGTAGCAGAAGCCGGTCACCTCCTGGCCGCACACGTCGGCGAGGATGTCCCGGCTGAGCCCCACGTTCTCGGCCAGCTCGTCGCCGCCGATCTCCGGCAGCCGCACGTGCGCCAGGCTGTGCGAGCCGATCTCGATGCCCGAGTCGGCGGCGTGCTTGACGGCGGACTTGGTCATCAGCTCCATCCGCGGACCCGGCTCGTCCCAGGCGTTGTGTCCGCCGAGCGAGCCCGCGACCACGTACACCGTGGCGGTGAAGCCGTTGTTGTCGAGGATCGGCATGACCTCGGTGATGAAGTTCGCGTACCCGTCGTCGAAGGTCAGGCCGACCAGCCCGCGGCGACCGGCTCGCCGGCCGGCGAGCAGCTCGCGCATCGACACCCCACGCAGGCCACGCTTGCGCAGCCAGCGCATCTGCCGGGAGAACCGGCTCGGGCTGACGGTGACCTGGTAGGGATCGGTCTCGTAGGGCTGGACCGAGTGGTACATCAGCACCAGAGGCATCGGGGTGAGCTCAACGTCCATGTCGGATCCTCCGCTTCAGCTGTGCGGCCACCTCGGTGGCCTCGTCGACTCCGGCCAGCCGGGCCAGCCCGGCGAACACGATCAGCACCACCAGGCCACCGGCCACCACGACCACCGGCGCGGGCCAATCGCCGATCAGCCGCTCGACCGTCCAGCCCGCCGCGCCGGCGCCGGCTGCCGCCGCGCCCAGCCGCAGCACGGCCATCCCGATCCCGGGCAGCGAGACCGCGACGATCTGGTCCCGCAGGCCGAAGAGCAGCAGTACGGCAGCGGTGGTGATGCCGATGCCGTTGGCGCCCGCGATGGCAGATGCGCCGAAGTGCGGCACCCCGATGGCCGCGACCACCGCGGTCACCACCAGTCCGGCGCCCATCGCCAGGAACGGGTACCAGTTGCGCGTCTCGCCGGCGTAGAACGGGCGGGACAACGCGGTGACCAGCACGTGGCCGAGCAGGCCGAGCGCGTAGATGCGCATGATCCCGGCGGTGGCGGCGGTGTCCGCGGCGGTGAACTCGCCGTGCTCGAGCAGCACGTGCACGATGTGCGGGGCGAAGACCACCAGATACGCCGTGGCCACGAAGATCAGGGCGGTGACCGTGCGCAGGTCGCCCTCCATCCGCTTGCGGGCCACGTCCGCCTCGCCCGCGGCCATCGACCGGGCCAGCGTGGGGAAGGTGACCGTGCAGATCAGCAGCGCCACCAGCATCGGGATCTGGGCGACCTTCTGCGCGTAGTTCAGGTGCGAGATGGTGCCCGCGGCCAGCGACGAGCCGAGGAACCGCTCGACGAACACCTGCGCTTGCCGGGCCAGGGTGAACAGCGTGATCGGCAGGAAGGCGCCGAGCGCGATGGCGGCGCCGGTGGACCGCCACTCGCGCGGGATGCCGACGTTGCGCAGGAAGCTGGGCAGCTGCACCAGCACCATGAACACGCTGCCCAGCGCCACCCCGGCGGCCGCGCTGACCACCCCGAGCGGCCCGTGCAGCGCCCACATCAGGCTCAGGATCCCGACGTTGTAGGCCAGGTGGATCGCGGCCGGCGCGCCGAACACGTGGTTGGCGCGCAGGGCGGCGCTCAGATAGCCGGCCAGCCCGAAGGTGAGCACGGTGATCGAGGTCAGCCGGGTGCAGGTGATCGCGAGGGCGGGATCGGCCAGGCCGGGCGCGATCGCGTGCACCAGGAACGGCGCGAACAGGAAGGTGGCCGCGGACAGCCCGACCAGCACCACCACGATGCGCGGCATGGTCGCCGCCACCGCGCGCCGGGTCGCCGCGCCCACGTCGCCGCCCTGGGCGTCCGCCACCGCCTTGGAGAACAGCGGGATCATCAGCAGCGACATGCCGCCCTCGACGACCACCGCGAACGCGGTCTCCGGCACCGTCCAGGCCACCAGGAAGGCGTCGGTGCCTCCGTCGGCGCCGAAGAACCGGGCCAGGAACAGGTCGCGGAAGAAGCCGAGCAGCGAGCCGGAGAGCGTCACGATCAGCGTGATCATGGTGGCTCGGACGAGCGTGGTCTTTCGCAACGACTGCGCGGCGGTCACGAGAGCTTCCTTTCCAGGGGGATGATCACGCCGCGGCGGGCCACGATGCCGAGCAGCGTGGCCATCAGCACCGTGCTGGGTCCGGCGCCGATGTCGCCGTACATCCAGTCGATCAGCGTCCAGACCATGAGGGCCGGCGCGGCCAGGTCGAGGAAGCGCTCCTCGGCGGGCGGGAGCAGGCGCGGGCGGTTCTTGCGGACGGCGCCCACCATGATCGTGGCGAGCAGGCCGCCGAACGCCAGGATGCCGACCGTGCCCTGCTCGCTGAGCACCATCAGATATTGGTTGTGCGGGGACATCAGGGCCTGCCGGCTGACTCCCGAGGAGAGGTCGCCGACGTCGCTGCCGGCGGACAGCTCGACCGAGGCGTAACTGTCCCGATAGGACACGAAGTCCTTCATGCCGACGCCGATCACCGGGTGGTCGGCCCAGATGGCGCGGGCGGCGTGCCAGAGCGCGTACCGGTCCTTGACCGATTGGTCGGGCGCGCTGCCCGAGGAGAAGATGCTGGTGATGCGCTGGTCGACGCGGCCCGAGGACGGGTCGCTCGTGGTGCCGCTCGCCGACCACACAAGAAAGGCGACCCCGAGGGCCGCCATCGCGCAGAGCATCGCCGCGACCCGCCAGTTGGCGACGAAGATGAGCACCAGCACGGCGGCGGCGGTGGCGATCCAGGCGCCGCGGCTCAGCGTGAAGCCCAGCGCCAGCACCAGGAAGCCGGACACCGCGAGCAGGCCGACGCGGGGGCGGCCGTGCAGCGCCAGCCCGAGCGCGAGGGTGACCACCAGGCCGTAACCGATGAGCGCGGCGAGCGCCATGATCTGCTCCGGGCCGAAGGTGCCGACCGCACGGACGAACTGTCCGCCGTAGGAGGCGCCGGTGCCGGTCAGATATTGGTAGACGCCGAACGCGCCCTCGAAAATGGTGACCGCGATGATCGCGCCGGCCACCAGCAGCACGTCGAGCCGGTCGCGCAGGGCCATCGCCACGGCGACCGGCACCAGCACGAAGATCTGGGTGTAACGGATGAAGCCGACCGCGCTGGTGGTGACGTCCGAGGCGGTGACCGTGGCCAGCGCGAAGGAGAACAGCGCGAAGGCGAAGGCCAGCCAGCCGCGCCGGGAGGTGATCCGTTCTCCCCGGGTGAGGAGGCGGATCGCGAGCACCGCCACGGTCAGGGCGGCCACCACGTCGGCGACGAAGATCCGGCCGGAACCGGTGAAGTCACTGATGTTGCTGGGCAGGATGACCGCCAGGATGCTGGCGACGACCAGGATGCTGGGCCGGCGGATCACCGCATCGACGGCGGCGAGCGCGGCGGCCATCGGTGCGAGCGCGACCCGGAGGGGGCCGGTTGCCACCGGCCGCAGGCGCGGGCTGCGACGAGGCTCGACGGGTGCGTCGAACAGGTCGGCGAGGGGTGTGGATACGGCTGCCATGTCAGACCCGGTGGATGCTGAGCATCGAGCCGACCGTACGCAGGATGATCTTGATGTCCAGACCCAGCGACCAGTGCTCGATGTAGTGGTTGTCGAAGCGCACCCGCTCCTCGATCGAGGTGTCGCCGCGCAGCCCGTGGATCTGCGCCCAGCCGGTGATCCCGGTCGGCACCCGGTGCCGGTCGGCATAGCCGGAGTAGGTGCGCTGGAACTGGTCCACGAAGTACTGCCGCTCCGGGCGCGGCCCGACCAGGGACATGTCGCCGCGCAGCACGTTCACCAGCTGCGGCAGCTCGTCCAGCGAGCTGACCCGCAGCACCCGGCCCACCGGCCCGACCCGCGAATCCTCGTTGATGTTCCACTTGACCTGCGACTCCAGGGCGGTGGCCGGGGTCAGCGAGCGGAACTTCATGATGGTGAACTTCTTGCCGTCGCGGGTCACCCGCTCCTGCCGGAAGAGAATGCCGTGCCGGCCCGACTCGAAGAGCACGGCCAGCGCGCACATCGCGAAGACCGGCGCCAGCAGCATCAGGCCGAGCAGCGCGCCGACGATGTCGACCAGGCGCTTGACCGCCCAGCGGCGCAGCTGTGCGGGCTCGGGCCGCAGCCGGGCCAGCGGGATGCCGCGCACCATCTCGGTGCGTCCACACCCGACGGCCAGCTCGAACAGCCGCGGCACGACGTGCACGGTCACCCCGTAGCGGCGGCAGCGGCGCAGCGTCTGCACCAGGTCGGCGTCCGGGATCGCGGGAAACGCGACGATCAGGTGCAGCGGCTTGTAGCGGGCCACCGCCTTCTCCAGGTCGGCGGCCGGGGCGAGCACCGGCAGCGTCGGCTGGGTCAGGGTGGGCGGGCCGACGAAGCCGACCGGGGCGATGCCGTAGGACCGGTCCTCGCGCAGCGCGTCGGCCACCCGGACCGCGAAGTCACCGCTGCCCACCACGATCGCGGCGCGACCGGGACGGCGCCGGCGATGCCGCCGGACCAGCCGATAGCCGACCGTACGCGCGGCCACGACGCCACCGAGCAGAGCGGCCGCCCACAGCCACGGGATCACCACCAGCTCCCGCGGCGCCGGGCCGGTCGGCCGGGCCAGCAGCGCGCCGGCGGCCACCACCACGGCGGTGGCGACCGCGATGCGGGGCAGGTCGTCGAGGACCGAGAAGTGCATCCGGGCCCGGTACAGCCCGGCGGCGGCGAGCGCGACGACCAGGGCGGTGGCGCGGATCGCGATGGCCACTCCGCCGGCACCGGCCAGCAGGGAGACCGCGACGATCGAGAGCACGTCGAGAGTGAGCAGCGCGCAGCCCTCGCCGATGCCCGCGGCAGCGGCGCGGACCGGCACGACGGGCACCGGCAGCGGCATGGACGGGCACTCGGTCAGGGCCGGTGCGCGCTTGCCGGTGTTGCGTCCCCATCGGACCAGCGTGGCGATTTGATACACGGTCTCCCCCGTTCACGGCGGCTTCCCAAAAAGGGTCGCAGCCGCGCCAGGGCCAATCACAGTTGCAAATGTCATGCCGAACGTGACTGATTCTCACGTTCTATATGACATTTGACATGTCTTCACCAGATCGGCCCTACGCAGGGCATCCGAACGGCGGATGGGTCCGAATGAGCAGATTCAAGAACTCATTAGGGGCTCTTTAAATGGATCAGGAATTGAGCCACTGGGCACGGGTCAACGCGTACTCGACGTCGCCGTGCTCGTCGCCGGGAATCTGGTAGGGCCAGTCCGCGTGGAAGGTCCGCAGGTAGCGCAGGCCGGCCTTCTCCATCACCCGGCGGGACGCGACGTTGACCGCCATGGTCTCGGCGAAGACCCGATCCAGGCCGAGCTCGGCGAAGCTCTTCTCGATCAGCGCACTGGTGCCCTCGGTGGCGTAGCCGCGTCCCCACTCGGCGCGGCGCAGCCGGTAGCCGAGCTCGGCGCCGTCGCTCGCCGGGCGATCCGAGCTGGGCCGCAGGTGGAACCAGCCGAGGAAGCGGCCGTCGGCGCGATCCTCGGCGGCCCAGAAGCCGAAGCCGCCCGGCCGGTCGTAGAACGCCATCCAGAACGGCAGGACGTCGTCGCGCACCTCGGCGAGCGGAGTGGCGCTCCCCCCGGTGATGAAGAACATGACCTCCGGGTCGCTGTCCAGCTCGACGATCCGGTCGACGTCGTCCGCGGTGAACTCCCGCAGGATCATCCGCTCTGTCTCGAGGTAGATCTTCCCGGCCGTCACGGGCAGATTATGTACGACGACGGGCCCGTCTCAGGAGAACACCGACTCTCCCGAGTCGACGCCGCTCGGGTTGGACGCGATGCAGTGGATCAGCACGTCGGTCGAGCCGTTGATCTGAATCGGCCAGGCGTCGCGGGTCCAGCCCTTGGTCACCTTGCGGTTGGTGGTGCGGGAGAGCATCACGTCCGCCGAGCACGCGGTGGCCACGTCCGGCCGCTTGAGCAGCTCGTCCTGCCGGCCGCGGAGCATGTCGGCGGTGGCCGGGATCGCCACGTAGGTCTCCCAGGAGTGCTCCTCGGTGCAGGCCACCTGCGCCGGCGGCTGGGCCCGGCCGCTGATCGAGAGCAGCCCGCCCCAGCAGAGCGGCTCGGTGGGGCAGTAGTTCGGGTCGCACTTCTCGAAGCCCGACGGCAGGTCGGAGCCGCCGCTGTCGGCGCCGCGGCTGTCGGCGGCGCCCGGGACAGTCGGGGAGTCCGTGCGGTCCGAGCCGACCACCTGCCACACCACGACGCCGGCCGCGAGCACCGCCAGCACCGAGACCGCCGCCATGACGATCGGCCACTTCGGACGTTTCACCGGAGCCTGGCCCGGCCACGGGGTCTGCCCCGGCCACGGCGTCTGCGGCTGTTGCTGCTGCGGCCACGGGGTCATCGGCTGCTGGTAGGCCGGCGGGCCGGACGAGGCCTGGGCATGGGCGAACGCCCCGGACGTGGATGCGGCCGGCGGCGCCGAGAACGGCCGGCCGGAGAAGGACGCCGGCGGCGGGGTGACCGGCCCCCCGTCGGCGGCGTGCCGGGCCGCCTCGGCCATCGCGATCGCCGACGGCCAGCGCTGCGCCGGATCCGGCGCCATCGCCCGCTCGACCACCGCCGCCACCGCGGGCGGCACGTCCGGCGGCAGCGGTGGCGGCGCGGACTGCACCCGGGCCAGCGCCACCGCATAAGGGTTGTCGCCGGCGAACGGCTTGCGCCCGGACAGGCATTCGTACGCCGCCACCCCGAGCGAATAGACGTCGGAGAGCGGCGTCGCCGGATGGCCCAGCACCTGCTCCGGCGACAGGTACGTCGGAGTGCCCAGCACCGCGCCGGAGAGCGTGAGCCCGGTGGCGTCGTCGGCCCGCGAGATGCCGAAATCGGTCAGCACCACCGCGCCGTTGCGCCGCACCAGCAGGTTGGCCGGCTTGACGTCCCGGTGCACGATGCCGGTGTCGTGCACGGCCTGCAGCGCCTCGGCGGCCTGAGCGATCATCCGCATCGAGTCCGCCGGGCGGATCCGGCCGAGCCGCGCCACCGCTTGGGCCAGCGACTCGCCGTCGATGAACTCCATCACCAGGAACGTGACGCTGCCGTCGTGCCCGTAGTCGTGGATCGAGGCGACCGCGCTGTGGCTGACCCCGGCCATCGCCTGGGCCTCGGCCACGAACCGGCGCGCGAAGTCCTGCTGGCCGGCCACCTCGGGGAGCATCGCCTTGACCGCGACGGTGCGGCCCAGCACCTCGTCCACCGAGCGCCAGACCTCACCCATGCCACCGGCGCCGACGCGGGATTCCAGGCGATAGCGCGCACCGAGCTTCATTCCGGGCTGCAGCATTTTCACCCTCCCCCATGGGCCGCCGCGACATCATGCCCGACCCGTGCCGATGAGCGCGACTCGCGTCATCGGCCAGTAATAACCGCGAAACATTGACACAGTGCAGGATGCATTTGTAGCTTGTGGGCCAGGTCACCTGTGCAGGCTGCGATCGGAGGTTCACCCGGTGTACCTCGATCGACCCTCCGTCTGACCCACAACTCAACTCCTGCGCACGAACCCGGTCGGGTCGTGCGGCGCTGCACCACGCCCACAGAGGCGCCCGCTTCACCCCCGGGAGGCAGAATGTCCCGTTCAGTTCCCACCACAGTCGACGTGGTCGTCGTCGGCGCCGGCTTCTCCGGCATGTATCTGCTGCATCGCCTGCGCCGGCTCGGCCTGACCGCGGTCGTCTTCGAGGCCGGCACCGACGTCGGCGGCACCTGGTACTGGAACCGCTACCCCGGCGCCCGCGTCGACGTGGAGAGCCTCGCCTACTCGTACTCGTTCTCCGAGGAGCTCGAGCAGGACTACGAGTGGGAGGAGCGCTACCCGACCCAGCCCGAGATCCTCCGTTACGCCCAGCACGTCGCCGACCGCTTCGACCTGCGCCGCGACATCGTCTTCCGGACGAAGGTCACCGCGGCCACCTGGGAGGAGCAGGACAAGACCTGGCGGGTACGCACGGAGCACGAGGACGCCGTCCGGGCCCGGTTCCTGGTGATGGCCACCGGCTGCCTCTCGTCCTCGAAGATGCCGGAGATCCCCGGCCTGGACACCTTCAAGGGCGCGACCTATCACACCGCGCACTGGCCGCACGAAGGCGTCGACTTCACCGGCCAGAAGGTCGGGCTGATCGGCACCGGCTCGTCCGGCGTGCAGTCCATCCCGGTGATCGCCGAGCAGGCCGCCGACCTGACCGTGTTCCAGCGGACCCCGGCCTATTCGCTGCCGGCCCGCAACCGGCGGCTGCGCGCGGAAGAGATCGCCGACATGAAGGAGAACTACCGCGCGTACCGCAAGGCGCAGCGGGAGTCCGGGTTCGGCGTGCCGGTGGCGTTGCCGACCAAGTCCGCGCTGGAGGTGCCGGAGGACGAGCGGGACGCGGCGTTCGAGGTGGCTTGGGAGAGCGGGAGCCTGGTCAACCTGCTGCTCGCGTACACCGATCTGGCCACCGACCAGGAGGCCAACGACATCGCCAAGGCGTGGGTGCACCGCAAGATCAAGGCGATCGTGCAGGACCGGCAGACGGCCGCCGACCTGTGCCCGGAATACCCGGTCGGCACCAAGCGGCCGTGCCTGGACACGAACTACTACGAGACCTGGAACCGGCCGAACGTGCACCTGGTGAACATCCACCGCGAGCCGCTGGTCGAGGTCACCGACAAGGGCATCCGGACGGCCGCCCGGGAGTACGAGTTCGACGCCATCGTCTATGCCACCGGGTTCGACGCGATGACCGGCGCACTGACCAACGTGGACATTCGCGGCCGCGACGGGCTCTCGCTCAAGGAGACCTGGAGTGCCGGGCCGCGCACGTACCTCGGGATCGGCTCCGCGGGGTTCCCCAACCTGTTCATGATCACCGGGCCGGGCAGTCCCTCCGTGCTCAGCAACATGGTGGTCTCGATCGAGCAGCACGTGGACTGGGTCACGGACGTCATCGAGCACCTGGACAAGCAGGGCCTGCGCGTCATCGAGCCGACCCGCCAGGCCCAGGACGAGTGGGTCGACCACGTGAACCTGATCGCCAGCTACACCCTCTACCCCAAGGCGAACTCCTGGTACATGGGCGCCAACGTGCCGGGCAAGCCACGGGTCTTCATGCCGTACGCGGGCGGCGTCGGGGAGTACCGCAAGAAGTGCGACGAAGTCGCAGCCAAGGGTTACGAGGGCTTCGCCCTCACTGTCTAAGGAGAATCGCTGATGTCCCGTCGTGACCTGATCGACCCCGAGGCCCGCGAGCCGCTGGACGCGCTGCTGGAAGCGCTGCCGGGGGGCTTCAACGCCATTCCGGATATCGTGCAGCGCCGCGCCACCGTCGAGGCGATGCTGGCCGGCATCGAGGTGCCGGACAACCCGAACGTCAGCAGGGAGGACAGCACGGTGCCCGGCCCGGAGGGCGAGCCGGACATCACGGTGCGGATCTATCGCCCGGTCCATGCGGACCCGGCAACACAGAACGTGCCCGGCATCTACTTCATCCACGGCGGCGGCATGGTGCTCGGCAACGTGCAGGGCGAGGACCCGGTCGCGACGACGATCTGCGACCAGGTGAACGCGATCGTGGTCTCGGTGGAGTACCGCCTCTCCCCCGAGAACCCGCACCCGGCGCCGGTCGAGGACTGCTATGCCGGCCTGGTGTGGATGGCTAAGAACGCGACCGAGCTCGGCTTCGACCCGGACCGGCTGGCCATCTACGGCGCCAGCGCCGGGGGCGGCCTGACCATCGCGACCGCGTTGCTGGCCCGGGACCGCGGCGGTCCGGCGCTGAAGTTCATGATGCCGATCTATCCGATGGTGGACGACACCAACGAGTCGGCGTCCAGCCACGAGATCACCGACATCGGCATCTGGGACCGGGCCGGCAACATCGAGGCGTGGGCCTGGTATCTGGGCGGCAAGCCGGCCGACCAATATGCGGCTCCGACCCGGGCGCAGGACCTCTCCGGGCTGCCGCCGGCCTTCATCGACGTCGGCACGGTCGACCTCTTCCGCGACGAGGACATCGAGTTCGCCCGCCGGCTGATGCAGGCCGGCGTGCCCACCGAGCTGCACATCCACCCGGGCAGCTACCACGCCTCCGAGACCTTCGCCGCGGACGCGGCGCTGTCGAAGCGGACGTGGGCGCTGCGGATCGACGCCCTCAGGCGGGCATTGGCCTAGTTCGCACGGAGGAAGCGGCCGGGACAACGGTGTCCCGGCCGCTTCCTTCACCAGATCAGGCTTCGGCGCGGCGGCCCAGCGCGACCAGGTGGGTGATCCGCTCGTAGCGGTCCAGGATCAGGGCGGCCAGCGCGAACGCCAGCACCGGCGTGACCGCCAGGATGACCCACTGGAAGCCGCGCAGATAGACCGGCGTGTTGAAGCGCTGGCTCGAGTACATGAAGCCGCCGAAGCCCCCATAGACCATCGCCACGATCGCGGCGATCGGCGCGGCCAGGGCGACCATCCGGCGGCGCACCGGGCCGCCCTGCCGCCACCAGGCCCAGACCAACAGCGCCGCCGCGACCAGGAAGATCGGTGCGCCGATCCGGAAGATGAAGACGCCGTCCATGGTCACGCCGTAGGCGAAGCCGCCGACGAAGTAGCCGTCCTGCAGGTGGTCGGTCACCGTCGCGCCGGCGGCCAGCAGGAAGGCCGAGCCGAACCAGAGCAGTCCGCGCGGCCGTGGCACCGGCGCGCCGGCCGCCCGCCACACCGAGGCGGCCAGCACGACCAGCGCGGTCACCACGAGCCAGCTCTCCATCAGCACCTGGCTCGGCGAGAACGTGTACCACCCCGCCACGTGGACGATCTCGACCGCGGCCGCGATCGCCGCGAACGCCACGGTCAGCCGGCGCAGCCCGCAGAGCGCGAGAGTCAGGGTGACCGCCCAGGCGGCCGGGCGGGCGACGTCGAGGATCTCCCAGTGCTGGCCGAAGAGAAAGCCGAGGAACCCGCGGCGCAGGGTCACGGCCAGCAGGAACATCGCGCCGACCAACTGCATCACGGCGGCCGCACGGCGCCACTGCTCATCGCGCAGCCCGCCGCCGACCCCGCGCAGCCGCACCGCGAACGCGTTGAACAGCAGGTCGGCGCGGTCCCGCAGGCTCGGCCGGATCTGACCCGGATCAGCCTCGGACATGAGCACGCCCACCATCTCCTCCTCATACTCCCGCCGGTAGCGCCAGGGATAGGCCGCCATCAGCCGGCGGTAGCGAACCTCGAGTTCGTGCACCATGGCAGGAGAATATACCGATGAACGGTATATCCCGCCAGCCGGGCTGGCCGCGACGGTGGCCGCGGCGCTGCGCCGCTGCCCGCGTCCGAGGTCGCCGCGCTGCGGTCTAGCGGTTGACGTCCAGCGGTGGATCGGCCAGCGGCCAGCCGCCGGCCGCCAGGCGACCGGAGACCCGGGCCACGTCCTCCGGGTCGGCCGGCTTCAGCACCGAGTCGCGGATCATCTCCTCGATGTCCGCCGGGGTCACCGGCTGGTCGTTGAGGATGGCCTGGTCGGCGAGGTCCTGGGCGATCTTGCGGACCTCCTCCTCGGTGAGTTTGCGCTGCAACAGCCCGAGCAGCGCCACGTAGTCCTGCCGCGGCACCCCGGCCGGATATCCCTGCCGCAGCCACTCGAGGGCCCGGCTCATGAAGCTGGAACGCGAATCGGTCATCGAGCCGGCCTCACTTGTCGACGATGGTCGGGATGATGTTCTCGAAGCTGAGCGCCTTGCCGAAGCCGGACGCCACGATGAACGTGATGCCGAGGATCACGATGGCCAGCACGATCGCGAACAGCACCCAGGCCAGCACGGTGCCGGCCGGATGCGGCTTCGGACCGGTCACGCCGGTCTCGTGCACCTCGGCCTCGCCGCCGGCGCCGTAGGCCAGCGAGCGGATGCCGAGCGCGAACAGCAGCGGCAGACCGGCGCCGAGGACCAGCCCGGCGACGAGCACCTGCCACGCGCCCTCCAGCGCGAATCCGAAGTTGTGCATGCTCAGACCCCCTCCGGAACGCGCTTCGCGGGCGCCGTCTCGGCGTCCCACTCGTCGTTGACGTTGCTGTGGTCGACCGGCTCGCGCCGCGACCGCAGCCACATGAAGCCGGCCAGCAGGACCAGCAGCACGAACACCACCAGGGCGCCGAACAGACCGCCGATCAGGTGCCCGATCCACCACATCACCGCGCCGACCACACCGGCCGCGGGCAGCGTGATCAGCCACGCCGCGATCATCCGGCCGGCCACCCGCCAGCGCACCCGCGCGCCCGGCTTGCCGACGCCGCTGCCCAGGATCGAGCCGGTGGCGACGTGCGTCGTGGAGAGCGCGAAGCCGAGGTGGCTGGAGGCCAGGATCACCGCGGCCGAGGCGGTCTCCGCGGCCATTCCCTGCGGCGGCGCGATCTCCACGAGACCCTTCCCGAGGGTACGGATGATCCGCCAGCCGCCCAGATAGGTGCCCAGCCCGATGGCGATCGCACAGGACGCCTTGACCCAGAACGGCACCGCCCCGGTGTCGGTCCAGTCCCCCGCCGCGATCAGCGCGAGCGTGATCACGCCCATCGTCTTCTGCGCGTCGTTCGTGCCGTGGGCCAGCGAGACCAGCGAGGCGCTGCCGATCTGCCCCCAGCGGAAGCCGTTGTCGGTGAAGCGTTGCGCCACCCCGACGGTCACCTTGTAGATCAGCCAGGTGCCGACCGCCGCGACCACACCGGCGATCACCGGCGACATCACGGCCGGCAGCAACACCTTGCCGACCACGCCGTCGAGCTTGCTGCCGTCGCCGTTCCAGTTGACCCCGGAGAAGCCCAGACCGGCGATGGTGGCGCCGACCAGGCCGCCGAAGAGCGCGTGCGACGAGCTCGAGGGCAGGCCGAGCAGCCAGGTGAGCAGGTTCCAGACGATGCCGCCGACCAGGCCGGCCAGCACGATCAGGAGCAGGTCGAAGCCGCCGTTGCCGAGCAGTTCGGCCCGTGGCGCACCGGTCTTGTCCTGGATGCGCACCACGGCGTTGGTGACCGTCAGGGCCACCTCGACCGACAGGAACGCGCCGATGAGGTTGAGGATGCCGGAGAGCGCCACGGCGGCCTTGGGCCGCAGCGCCTTGGTGGCGATGGAGGTGGCCATCGCGTTCGCGGTGTCGTGGAACCCGTTGGTGAAGTCGAACGCCAGCGCGGTGACAATCACCAGGGCGAGGATCACGCCTGTCTCGGTCACACCCGCATCGTCAGGCGGCGCTCGCCCCGGGCGGAAGTGGGGACGACTGACCGCCCCAAGAGTTCCGCCGCAGGTCACTTAACCGTCGCTTACCGCGCGTCGACCGGCCACGCGCCCCGCACCGGCCCACGCATCAAACAGTGCTAATTGCGGAGATAAACCCTCGACCAATCGAACTCGGAGAACTTGCCGGAGAATTCGCCGGCCGGCATCTCGTGGTTCACGCTGCCGACCTGCGTGTGCCCCTGAGAGATTGACCGGGACTCTATTTGTGAACCGGTCAGGTTCTAGCCGCCCGGACGGATCTACAGAGTTCGATCATTCGGACGGATCGGACTCAGCACCGCACGATCGAGGCGTTGACCAGAGTGATGTTCCGGATCGTCAGGTTGTCCACACAGGGGTTCTCGACGATCCGGTTGTTGGTCACCGTCAGGTTCTGCAGGGTGATGTCCCGGGTGCCGGGGAACTCGGTGCGCTCGGCCAGCCGGATGTCGCCGCCGCCGCTGATCGTGCCGCTCTGCGCCGCGATCGTGACGCCGTAACAGTTCTCCAGCAGCACCGCGTTGTTGCCGGTGTTCGCGATGTCCACCCGGTCGATGCTCGCGCCGCCGCTCTCCGAGACGCAGAAGAGGCCCCGGCCGCCGCCGCGCGCCTTGACCAGCCCGACCCGCACGTTCACCGGATAGGAGCTGCCGATCCGGCCGTTGCGATTGGCCATCCGGAAGGCCGCGTAGCCGGTGCCGGCGCCCGCATTCTCCGCGTCCACGGTGCCGATGGTGGCGTTGATGGTCTGGTTCAGCAGCAGCCCCGACTCCCCCACGTTGCGGGCGGTCACGGTGCCGATGGTCAGGCCGTCCACGCCGTAGGTCTCCACCGCGTGCGAGGAGGCGCCGGACACGTACACGGTCTCGATGCTGACGTTGCGGCTCCACTGGCTGGTGTCGCCGCGGTTGTCGATGCGCACGCCGAGGCCGCGGGACAGGTTCATGGTGATCTGGCCAAGCGACAGGTTGTTCACGTTGCGCATGAAGATGCCGTAGACCGGGGAGCCGGTGACCGTCAGATGCCGCACCTCGACCTGGGTGGTGCCCCGGGAGTAGATCGGGGCGTAGTCGCCGGAGCCGCTGCCGGTCACGTTGATCGTGCCGCAGACGTCGATGGCGGTGTAGGACGGCAGGCTGATCCGGACGCCGGCGCCGATGCTGCCGGAGCCGCGCACCACGACGCGTTCCTTGCTGGTGCGCCCGGCGGTCAGCCCGCCGATCGCGGCCTGCGCCGCGGCGCGCAGGTCGGTGCCGGAATAGAGGGTGGTGCCGCCGCGACGGGCGGTCCAGGTGCTTCCACTCTGGACCGCCTCGGTGGTGACGGTGCCGCTGCCACAGGCCGGGGCTCTGCTGCTACCGGCCGGGGTGCCTCCGGCCCTGGCGGAGAACCCGGGCCCCTGCGGGGCCGACTGCGCTTCCTGGGGGACGAACGTGAGCGGGGCCAGGCCGAGCACGGAGCCGGCCAGGAGGGATATCCACCGCTGGGACATGGGGATCAGAACCTTTCGGTAAGCGGTCTTCGCCTCCCCAGGACGTGGAGGGCGAAGACCGTGTGGCCGAGGAGCACGGGGATGAGCACCGGGTGGATCAGCACCGCCAGCGTCAGCGCGACACCGACCACTCCGGAGGATGCGGCGAGCAGGCCGGGCCGGGCGGCGGCCACTCGCATTGCGGACCGTGGGCCGGTGACCAGCGCCAGGCCGGCGAGCCCGGCCAGCAGCAGGCCGATCGTGGCGACGGCGGCGATCGCGGCCGGACCGCCGGGGGCCCGGCCCGAGCGCAGCGCGAGCAGGTCGGCGGTGAGCAGACCGGCGGCCACCGCGACGATCAGCGAACCGGTCAGCCCGGGCACGAAATTGCGGCGGAACATCGCCCAGCACTCCCGCGCGGACGGCCAGGCGTCGTGTTCCAGGTAGTGGTCGACCGCCCGGCTCGCGGTCAGCACCGCGCCGCCGGCCGTCACGATCGGCAGGGCGGCGAGGGTCGTGGCGAAACCCACCAACGCCAGGTCTGCCGCAGCCTGTATGGCGTCACGCCAGCCAGGTCGCATTCCGGCTCATCCTTTCAGGCCGCTGGTGTTGATGCCTTCGACGAGCATGCGCTGGAAGGCGACGAAGAAGAGGAACACCGGCACCAGCGACAGCAGCGACATGGCGAACATCGGGCCGACCGCGCTCTCGCTGGTCGAGTCGATGAACAGGGTCAGCGCCACCGGCACCGTGTAGTCCTGCAGGTCGGACAGGAACACGAGTTGCCGGAAGAAGTCGTTCCAGGCCCAGATGAACGAGAAGATCGCGGTGGTGACCAGCGCCGGCCGGCTCAGCGGCAGGATCACGTACCGGAACACCGCGTACGCGTTCGCGCCGTCGATCGTGGCGGCCTCGTCGAGCTCCCGCGGGATGCCGCGCATGAACTGCACCATGAGGAAGACGAAGAACGCCTCGGTGGCCAGGAACTGCGGCACCAGCAGCGGCAGATAGGGGAAGTCGCCGCCGACCCAGCCCAGGGACCGGAACAGGATGTACTGCGGGATGATCAGCACGTGCCCGGGCAGCAACAGCGTCCCGATCATCAAGGCGAACCAGAAGCCGCGCAGCCGGAACTTCAAGCGCCCCAGCGCATAGGCGGCGAGCAGGCAGGAGATCACGTTGCCGAGCACGGTCAGCCCGGCCACCACCGCGCTGTTCAGGAAGAACCGCCCGAAGCTGAGGTCGAAGTTCTGCCAGCCGTCGGTGAAGTTGCCCGGCGTGAACGTCTCCGGGATCAGCCCGACGTTGTTGACGATCTCCTCGGGCGCCTTGAACGATGTGCCGATCATCCAGGCCAGCGGATAGAGCACGATCGCCAGGATCGCGATCAGCAGGAACACTCGCAGGAACCGGCGCATCAGTTGTGCCCATCGTCGGAGTAGTGCACCCAGAACCGGCCGGTGCGGAAGAGCACCACGGTGATCAGGCCGATGGCCACCAGGAACACCCAGGCCATCGCGGACGCGTAACCCATGTCCAGCTTGACGAAGCCGTTGATGTAGAGGTTCAGGGTGTACATCAGCGTGGAGTCGACCGGGCCGCCCTCGCCGTTGCTGAGCACGAAGGCCGCGGTGAAGCCCTGGAAGCCGTTGATCGTCTCGAGCACCAGGTTGAAGAAGATGACCGGGGAGAGCATCGGCACGGTGATGTGCCAGAACCGCCGGACCGGGTTGGCGCCGTCCACCTCCGCGGCCTCGTAGAGCTCGACCGGCACCTGCTTCAGGCCGGCCAGGAAGATCACCATGGGCGCGCCGAACTGCCAGATCGCCAGCAGCATCAACGTCTCCAGCGCGAATCGCGGGTCACTGACCCACGGCTGGCCCTCGACGCCGAAGAAGCCGAGCAGCGAGTTGAACGCGCCGTCCCGGTTGAACATGGAAGTCCACACGATCGCCAGCGCGACGCTGCCGCCGAGCAGCGACGGCAGATAGAACAGCCCGCGGAACAGGCCGACGCCGCGGAAGGCGCGGTTCAGCAGCAGCGCCACGCCGAGCGCCACGGCCAGCTTGAGCGGCACCGCGATCAGCGCGAAGGTGACCGTGACCCGCACCGCGTGCCAGTACGACGGGTCGTTGCTGAACATCTCCCGGTAGTTGTCCAGCCCGACCCACTGCGCCTCGGTGAACGGCGTCAGCACGTCGTAGTCCGTGAAGCTCAGATAGAGCGAGAGCAGCATCGGGACCGCGGTGATCAGCAGCAGGCCGAGCAGCCACGGGCTGAGGAACACGTAGCCGGGGCCGTTCTGCGAGCGGCGGGCGCGGACCGGACCCCGCCGGTGAGAGGCGGGGTCCGGCCGTGGCGCGGCCGCGATCAGCGGCGATGCCGGAGGTGCGGTGGCCACTTCGGTCAGCCCTTGCCGATCGCAGCGGTGGCGGCGGTGAGGAACTGCTTGGCCGCGGCGGCCGGCGTCTGCCGGTCGAAGACCACTTCCTCGGCCGCCTTGATCAGCTCGTTCTTGACCTCGCTGTGCCCGGCCGGCGGCACCGACGGCGCCGCGCCGAAGGTCTTGCCGATCTCGTTCTGCACGGTGATCGACTGCTTCATCGCCGGGTTGTCGGTGGTCTCCGCGACCTGCTTGCGAATGTCCAGGTTGGACGGCAGACCTCGCTCGGTGCCCAGGATCGCGCCGGCCTCCGGGTCGTTGGCCAGGAAGTTGAGCACGTCGACCGCGGTGTCGGCGTGCTTGCTGCCGCGATAGACGGAGAAGAACATCGAGGCGCGCGGCCACTGCGAGCCGGCCTTGCCCGGGTACGCCTTGACGCCCAGCTCACCCTTGACGTTCTTCTTCAGCTCGGGCATCTGGTTGACCCACACCCAGCTGGTCGCGGCCTTGCCGGTGGCGACGAGCTGCTTGGTGATGTCGGTGACGTTGCCCTCGTGGATCACGTCCGGCGTCGGGGTGGCGCCCTTGGCCCGCGCGCCCTTCCACAGCTCGAACCACTCGGTCACGTCCGCCTCGGTGAACCCGAGCTGCTTGCCGTTGTAGAGGTCCTTGTCCTTCTGCCGCAGCCAGACCCAGAACGCCTTGAAGTCGGCGCTCGGGTCCTGGGTGCCGGGCACCTTGGCGGTCTTCGACACCTGGGCCGCCCAGTCGATGTACTCCGGCCAGCTCGCGGTGACCGGCTCGGGCAGCTTGAACTTGTCCAGCAGCGTCTTGTCGTAGACCAGGCCCTGGGTGTTCTCCCCGAACGACAGGCCGGCCATCTTGCCGTCCACCACGCCGTACTTCCACAGCGGCTCCGGGAACTTGGTCGTGTCCAGGCGCTTGTCCGTCTGATAGGGCGTCAGGTCCAGGGTGACCTTGCGTTCCGCGTACTCGGAAAGGAAGTTGTCGTCGATCTGGAAGATGTCCGGCGGGTCGCCGCCGGCGGTGAGCGTGGCGAGCTTGTCGAAGTAGCCCTGGTTGGCCTGCCAGGTCTTCTTGAAGGTGACCCCGGGGTGCTTGGACTCGTAGAGCGCGAGCGCCTTCTCGGTGAGCTGGGCGCGGGTGTCGCCGCCCCACCAGAAGATGGAGAGCTCGACCTTGCCGTCCGCGGACTCGCCGTCGTCGCCACCGCACGCGGCGGCGCCGAGGATGAGCGGCAGGGTCAGCGTGGCGGCCAGCAGGCGGGAGAGTCGTTTCCGGGCGCGCGGGATCCGCGCACCCGGCCGGTGAATCGGCTCGGGGTGCATGGCGTTCTTCTCTTTTCGGCTAGGAAGCGACCGTCGCGGAGGCGGGGACCGGTCCGGTCGAGTCGCGAATGATGAGTTCGGTGCGCAGCGTGGCTTGAGCGGTGGTGCGGCGGTCGTCGCCGTGCGCGAGAAGCATGTCGACGGCCGCCCGACCGGCGGCGGCGGTGGGTGTGGCCACCGTGGTCAGCTTGGGGCGGGTCAGGCGGCTGAGCGTGATGTCGTCGATCCCGGTCACGCTCACGTCCTCGGGCACCCGCAGGCCCAGGGCGTGCAGTCCTTCCATCAGGCCGATGGCCATCAGGTCGTTGTAGGCCAGCACGGCGGTGACGCCGGCGCGGTGGATGTGCTCGGCGACCGCGAGGCCGCCGTCCTCGGTCGGCTGGTTGGGACCCAGCACGGTGAGGGCGAAGCGCCCGGTGCGGGCCGCGGACTCGGCCGAACGCCGGATCTCGCGGCTGGTCCAGGACCCGCGCGGGCCGGTGACCAGCGCGATCGATCGGTGCCCGAGGCCGGTCAGGTGCTCCAGGGCCGACCGGGCGCCCTGAGCCACATCCATCACGACCGCGGGCAACCCCGCGATCCGCCGGTTCACCACCACCAGCGGCACCTCGCGGCTGAGCTGCTCGATCAGGCTGTTGCTCATCCGCGGGCTGCACAGCAGCACGCCGTCCACCTGCTTGGCCAGCGCGCGCACCAGCTCCTCCTCGACGAGCGCGTCCTCATTGGTGTCCGCGACGAAGATGTGGTGGTCGTGCCGGCGTGCCTGGCTCTCCGCCGCCTTGATCAGCGGTGGGAAGAAGGGGTTCGCGATGTCCGCGACGATCAGACCGATGTTGTAGGTGCGGCCGGTGATCAGCGCGCGGGCGGCGCGGTTCGGCCGGTAGCCGAGCTGGTCGGCGCAGGCCTGCACCCGGCTCCGGGTCTCGGCGTTCACCAGATGCGGCGCGGAGAACGTGCGGGAGACCGTGGAGATGTGCACGCCGGAAGCCTGAGCAACATCACGGATCGTGGCCGGCATGCTTCCCGCCTCCTCCTTGGACATCCACTCGCGACAATGCGTCGTGCTGTGTCCGGGATGCCATTAATGCAAGGGGTTGCAGCCCTGTCAACGCGAAATAACTGCCAATCTGTTTCGAACTCATTTCGATGAACCAGGCGAAAAACACCTTTTCTAGTACGATAGGGTACGGTTCATTGACTCAAACATGTCGATGTGCCTAGCCTCCGCTGCAAAGGTTTGCAATCCGAACGGGGGTCCCCGGATGTCCGGTGGCAACGGCGAGCCGCGACGACGCTATGCAATCGTCGGCACGGGCGCACGCGCCGAGATGTTCGTCCGAGGCTTGACCCGGGAGCACGCCGACCGGGCCGAGCTGGTGGCCCTGTGCGACCCGAACCCGGTGCGCGTCGAGGCGCACCAGCGGTGGCTGGCCGAGGCCGGGCATCCCGCCGTCGCGGCCTATCCGGTCGAGCTGATCGGCGAGATGCTGGCCCGCGAGCGGGTCGACACACTGGTCGTGACCAGCGTCGACCGCACCCACGCCGGGCACATCGTGACCGGCCTCGAAGCCGGCTGCGACGTGCTCACCGAAAAGCCGATGACCACCGACGCGGAGGGCTGCCGGGCGGTGCTGGACGCCCAGCGGCGCACCGGGCGGCACGTGTCGGTCACCTTCAACTACCGGTTCAACCCGGTGCACGAGCGGGTGCGCACGCTGCTCGCCGAAGGCGCGATCGGCGAGATCGGGTCGGTGCACTTCGAGTGGCTGCTCGACGTGCGGCACGGCGCCGACTACTTCCGGCGCTGGCACCGCGACCGGGCCAACTCCGGCGGCCTGCTGGTGCACAAGTCCGGGCACCACTTCGACCTGGTGAACTGGTGGCTGGGCGGGCAGCCGGTGGAGGTGTTCGCGGCCGGCCGGCTGTTCTTCTACGGCGACGAGGGCGGCAAGCGGCACGGCTTCGCGCGCGACTACGAGCGGGCGCACGGCAGCCCGGCGGCCGCGGACGACCCGTTCGCGCTGCGGCTCGAGGACAACGACCGGCTGCGCGAGCTCTATCTCGACGCCGAGCCGGCCGACGGCTACCACCGCGACCAGAACGTGTTCGCGCCCGGCGTCACCATCCAGGACGACATGGCGGTGCTGGTCCGCTATGACACCGGCGCCACCATGACGTACCACCTCACGGCCTATGCGCCGTGGGAGGGCTATCGCGTGATGTTCAACGGCAGCAAGGGCCGGCTGGAGCTCGAGGTGGTGGAGAGCGACCACGTCAGCCCCGCCGACGCGGCCGGACTCAAGGGCGCTGCCGTGCACGGCGTGGCCGCGTCGGCGGAGAAGGGCTGGGCCACGCTGCGGGTGCGGCCGTTCTGGGCGCCGCCGCAGGACGTCGAGCTGCCGGAGCGGACCCGGACCGGGCACGGCGGCGCGGACGGCCGGATGCTGGCGGTGCTGCTCGGCGCGACCACCGACCCGCTGGACCGCTCGGCCACCGCCCGCGACGGCGCCAACGCCCTGCTCACCGGCCTGGCCGCGAACCGCTCGCTGGACACCGGCGCGCCGGTCCGCGTCGCCGACCTGCTAACCCCCACCCAGTGGTAGCCCACGCGTGCGTTCGGGGCGCGGATGCACGCATGAGCTACCACTGGCTCTTGACGACCAGCTAGGAGTGATCGTGCCCGACCTGACCTTCGCGAGTGGTGAGCGGGAGCGCGACATCGCCCGCGAGCTGCACGCAGTCGCCGCCGAGCTGCCGCTGATCTGCCCGCACGGGCATGTGGATCCGCGGATCCTGGCCGACGACGAGCCGTTCCCGGACCCGGCGCGGCTGCTCGTGGTGCCCGACCACTACGTGACCCGGATGCTGCTCAGCCAGGGCATCCCGCCGGCCCGGCTCGGCGTGCCCTCGAGGACCGGCGAGCCCGTCGAGCAGGATGGCCGGACCATCTGGCGGCTGCTCGCGCTGAACTGGAAGCTGTTCCGCGGCACCCCGTCCCGGCTCTGGCTGGAACGCAGCCTCGCCGAGGTCTTCGACGTGCACACCACGCTGAGCGCGGGCACCGCGGACGAGATCTACGACGCGATCGCCGCCAAACTGGCCGAACCGTCCTTCCGGCCGCGGGCGCTGTTCGAGAAGTTCGGCATCGAGGTGCTGGCCACCACCGAGTCGCCACTGGACGATCTGCACGAGCACGCCAAGCTGGCGGCGGACGGCTGGGGCCGCCGGGTGATCACCACCTTCCGCCCGGACAACGTGGTGGACATGGAGTTCGACGGCTGGGCCGACTCGGTGGCCGAGCTCGGCAAGGTGACCGGCGAGGACACCGGACGCTACGAGGGATACCTGGACGCGCTGCGACGCCGGCGCGCGGACTTCGTGGCCGCCGGCGCCACCAGCTCGGACCACGGCCACCCGACCGCGTCGACCGTCTCGCTCACCCCGGCCGAGGCGCGCGAGCTCTATCGGCGCGGGCTGGCCGGGCAGGCGTCGGCGCGGGACGCCGAGGTGTTCCGGGCGCACATGCTGCTCGAGTTCGCCCGGATGTCGATCGACGACGGGCTGGTCATGCAGCTGCACCCGGGCGCGGTGCGCAACCACAACCGGTGGCTGCACAGCGCGCACGGGCGGGACACCGGCGGCGACATCCCACAGGCCATCGACTACGTGCACGCGCTGATGCCGTTGCTGGACGCGTATGGCAACGATCCGCGTCTGCGGGTGGTGCTCTACACGCTGGACGAGGACGCGTACTCGCGGGAGCTGGCGCCGCTGGCCGGCGGCTATGCCGCGCTGTTCCTGGGCGCGCCGTGGTGGTTCCTGGACACGCCGGACGGGCTGCGCCGGTTCCGCGAGGCGGTGACCGACTCGGCCGGCTTCTACAACACCGCCGGATTCGTGGACGACACCCGGGCGTTCTGCTCGATCCCGGTCCGGCACGACGTCGCCCGGATGGTCGACGCCGCCTATCTCGCCACCCTGGTCGACCAGGGCCGGCTGCCCTTCGACGAGGCCGCGGAGACGATCGCGGACCTGGCCTACCACCTGCCGAAGAAGATCTTCCGGCTCGACAAGGAAAGCGACTCATGACGCGCATCGAGGCCATCTCCGTGCACGACGTCCGGTTTCCCACCGCGGCCACCGGCGACGGGTCGGACGCCATCAACCGCGGCGACTACTCGGCGGCCTACGTCGAGCTGCACACCGACGGGCGGCACACCGGCGCCGGGTTCACGTTCACCAACGGGCGCGGGAACGAGGTCGTCTGCGCGGCCATCCGCGCGCTCGCTCCGCACCTGACCGGCCGCGCCCTGAGCGACCTGCTCGCCGACCCGCTGACGTTCTCGCGCACGCTCACCGCGGATCCGCAGCTGCGCTGGCTGGGCCCGGAGAAGGGGGTCATCCACCTGGCCACCGCCGCGCTGGTGAACGCGGTCTGGGACCTGCGGGCCAAGGAGGCCGGCCGGCCGCTGTGGCAGCTGCTCGCCGAGATGCCGACCGCGGATCTGGTGGCCTGCATCAACTTCCGGCACATCGCGGACGCGCTGACCCCGGCGGAGGCGGCGGCGATCCTGGACAAGGGCCAGGTCGGGCTCGCCGACCGGCTGGCCGTGCTGCGCAGCGACGGACTGCCGTCCTACACCACCAGCGTGGGCTGGCTCGGCTATTCCGACGAGAAGGTGCGCACGCTCGCCCGGCAGGCCTACACCGACGGCTGGCGGGCGATGAAGATGAAGGTCGGCGGCCCGATCGAGGACGACGTCCGGCGCGCACACCTGATCCGGGCCGAGATCGGGCCGGACACGCTGCTGATGATGGACGCGAACCAGGTCTGGGACGTGGACGAGGCGATCGCCAACATGGCCCTGCTCAAGGACGCCGACCCCTATTGGATCGAGGAGCCGACGCACCCGGACGACGTGCTCGGGCACGCCCGGATCCAGCGGGCGGTGGCGCCGATCCGGGTGGCCACCGGCGAGATGGCGGCCAACCGGGTGATCTTCAAACAGCTGCTGCAGGCCGAGGCGATCGGCGTGATGCAGGTGGACGCCTGCCGGGTCGGCGGCGTGCCCGAGGTGCTCGCGGAGCTGTTGCTGGCGGCCAAGTTCGGGGTGCCGGTGTGCCCGCACTCCGGCGGTGTCGGGCTGTGCGAGCTGGTCCAGCACCTCTTCGCGTTCGACTTCCTGCGCGTCGGCACGTCGCTGGACGGCCGGATGGTGGAGTACGTCGACCACCTGCACGAGCACTTCACCGATCCGGTACGCACCCGGCAGGGCCGTTACGTGCTGCCCGAGGAACCCGGCTACAGCGCCACCATGCGGCCCGAGTCGATCGCCGAGTTCACCTTTCCGGGCGGGCCGGCATGGCGCTTCTGACCCGGGCGCAGCTGAGCCGGATCCCGGCCGCGGCCCGCCCCCGGATCGACCCCGGCGACGTCCGCACCGGCATCGTCCACCTCGGGCTGGGCGCGTTCCACCGGGCCCATCAGGCGGTCTACACCGAGGACGCGATGGCCCGGTCCGGCGGCGACTGGGGCATCGCCGCGGTCGCGCCGCGGTCGGCCGACGTGGTGGACGCGCTGACCGCCCAGGACCGCCTCTTCAGCGTCACCTCGCTGGCCGCGCACAGCAGCACGACCCGGGTGATCGGAGCGTTCTCCGAGGTGCGCCGCGCGATCGCCGACCCGGCGGCGGTGCTGGCCCGGATCGCCGACCCGGCGGTCCGGGTGATCACGCTGACCATCACCGAGAAGGGCTACCGGCTCGATCCGGTGACCGGCCGGCTGATGGTCGACGACGACGTCTCCGCCGACCTGGCCGAGAGCCGGGCTCCGGTGACCGTGCCCGGCCTGCTGGTCCGCGGGCTGGCCGCGCGCTGCCGGGCGGACGCCGGCCCGATCGCCATCGTCAGCTGCGACAACCTGCCGTCGAACGGGCCCCGCACCTGCAGCCTGGTCGAGCAGGCGCTGCGCCTGTTGCCCGGCGGGGACGCGCTGAGCGGGTGGATCGCCGCGAACGTCACCTTCCCCGGCACGATGGTGGACCGCATCGTGCCGGCCGGCGACGCGGAGACCCTGGCCGGCGCGGAACGCGCGCTGGGCGTGCGGGATCTGGCCGCGGTACGCGCCGAGCCCTACTCGCAGTGGGTGATCGAGGACGACTTCCCGGGCGGGCGACCGGCCTGGGACCTGGCCGGCGCGGAGCTCACCACCGACGTCGGCCCGTGGGAGCGGCTCAAGTTGCGGGCGCTGAACGGGGTGCACTCGGGCATCGCCTATCTTGGCGCGGTGGCCGGCTGTGCCACCGTCTCGGCCGCGCTGGAGATGCCCGGCATGCGCGAGGTGATGCGCCGGTTCATCGCCGAGGACGTGGCCGGCAGCCTGACGCCGCCGCCCGGCATCTCGGTGGTGGGCTACGGCGAGTCGGCGCTGGACCGCTTCGCCGATCCCGCGATGGCGCACCGCACCGTGCAGATCGCCAAGGACGGCTCGCAGAAGCTGCCACAGCGGCTGCTGCACACCATCGCGGGCCGCCGGGCGGCCGGCGCCTCGCCACGCTGGGGCGCGCTGATGGTGGCGGCCTGGATGCGCTACACCGCCGGCACCTCCGACGCCGGCGCGCCGTTGCCGCTGGACGATCCGCTGGCCGGTGAGATCCGCGCCCGGCAGTCCGATCTGCTCGGCCTGCGGGCGGTCTTCCCGCGCGAGCTCGCCGAGGACGAGGTGGTGCGCGAGCTCATCTCGGACTGGCTGTCCGCAATGGACAAGCACGGGGTGGCGGCCACGGTCGCCGGTGCGGCATGACCGCGCGGGTGGGTCTGATCGGCGCCAACGGCCACGGTCGCTGGCACCGGAGACAGCGGGCCGACCTGGCGGCGATGGCCGACCCGGCCCCGATCGGCGGGGACCCTCCGGTGCCGCCGGGCACGCCGGTCTTCACCGACCATCGGGAGATGCTGGCTCGCGTACCCCTGGACGTGGTGGTGATCTGCACCCCGCCGCACACCCACCTGGCGATCGCGCTGGACGCCCTGGCGGCCGGCTGCGACCTGCTGCTGGAGAAGCCGCCGGTGGTGTCGGTCGACGACCACGAACTGCTGCTGCACGGGCTGGGCCGCAGCGGACGCGCCTGCCAGGTCGGCTTTCAGGCGCTCGGCTCGGCCGCGCTGACCCGGCTGACCGGGGCGATCGCGGACGGCCGGCTGGGCGCCGTCACCGGGCTCGCCACGGTCGCGTCCTGGCAGCGCGACGACGCCTATTACGGCCGGGCGGCCTGGGCCGGGCGGCAGGCGATGTTCGACGGCGCGCTGGTCAACCCGCTGGCCCACGCGCTGATGCAGAGCCTCGCGATCGCGCAGGCGGCCGGCGCCGGCGACCCGGTGCGGCTGGAGGCCGAGCGGTACCGCACCCGGCCGATCGGCACCGACGACACCGCGTTCGCGCGGATCACCTTCCGCGGCGGGCTGCGCCTGCTCGCCGCCGTCACGCTCGCCGGGGAGGACTTCATTGCCGGCGAGGTGATCGTCACGGGCACCAGCGGGCGGGCGGTGCTGGAATATCCGACCGATCGGCTCGCACTGCCCGGTGACGCCGAGCCACGCGAGGTGCCCGGCCGCACCGACCTGCTGACCAACCTGCTCGCGCACCGCCGGGACCCGGCGGGCGTGCCGCTCATCGCGCCGCTCGAGCGCACCCTCGGCTTCACCCGGCTGGCGACCGCGCTCGTGGCCGGGCCGGCGCCGGTCCTGCTGGACGACGGCGAACTGCTCGACCACGGCGCCGGACCGGCGCGCGTGCGCACCATCACCGGCATCAACGACGTGCTGCGCAGGGCCGCGGAACGCACCGCACTGCCGTCCGAGCTAGGCGTTTCGTGGGCCCGCGCGGCCCGCATCGAAAGTCGGCTGCAAACTGTCCGCTGACAACCGCACAGAATGTCCGGTCCCGACCGTTAATCCGGTCGAGAGGAATCACCCCGCGCCATTTCACTGCAACATAACTGCACATTTTAGATATTGAAATTAATAGATATGAATTTTACCTTCAAAGCACGGGCTCGCCACCGAATCCCCGCCATTGAAGGAGTTCTCCCCCATGATGCTTCGAAAACGTGCGCCGCTCGCCGCGGCCGGCGCCGGAGTCCTCGTCAGCGCCCTGGTCCTGGGCATGACCGGCACCGCCCGGGCGGAGTCGCTGTTCGCCGACGACTTCAACGACGGCAATGCCGGCGGCTGGTCCAAGTCCGGCGGCGACTGGTCGGTCGTCACCGACGGCACGCCCGCCTTCCAGCAGGGCAACGCGAGCAGTGAGCTGGCCCGCGAGTTCGCCGGAAACACGAGCTGGACCGACTACGCGGTGCAGGCCCGGGTCAAGCCGCTCTCGTTCAGCGGCTCGAACCGCGTCGTGGCCATCGCGTCCCGCTCGTCCAGCGCGACCAAGATGTACCGCCTGGCGCTGACCAACGCCAACCGCGCCGAACTGCAGGTGGTGAACGGCAGCTCGATCACCGTGCTCGGCTCGGCGTCGCTCACCGTCTCCACCGGCACCTGGTACACGCTGCGCCTGGAGGCCGGCGGCAGCTCGATCCGCGGGCTGGTCAACGGCACCCAGATCGGGGCGGGCAGCAACGCCACCTTCGGCTCCGGGCGGCTCGCGCTGGTCACCTCGTATGCCAGCGCGCGCTTCGACGACGTGACCGTGGACGGCGCCGGCGGCTCGGACCCGACCGACCCGCCGACCGACCCCACCGATCCGCCCACCGACCCGACCGACCCGCCGACCGACCCGCCGCCCACCCAGACCGGACTGGTCGGCTGGGCCACCCAGAACGGCGGCACCACCGGCGGCGGCAGCGCCGGCACCACCACCGTGTCGTCCGCGTCGGCCCTGACCAGCGCGCTGTCCTCGACCAGCGCCGCGGTGATCCGGGTCTCCGGCACCATCTCCTGCTCCGGCATGCTGCGGGTGCAGTCGAACAAGACCATCCTCGGCAACTCCGGCGCGGCGATCGTCGGCTGCGGATTCACCATCAGCGGCGGCCGGAACATCATCATCCGCAATCTGTCCTTCCGCGACTGGGACGACGACGCGATCAACGTCGAACAATCGGCGCTGAACGTCTGGATCGACCACAATTCGTTCAGCAACGGATATGACGGCGCGGTCGACATCAAGCGCGGTTCGGACTTCGTCACGGTGTCCTGGAACCGGGTTTTCGACCACGACAAGTCGATGCTGCTCGGGCACAGCGACGACAACGCCTCGCAGGACGTCGGCCACCTGCGGGTGACCTATCACCACAACTGGTTCGACGGTTCCACCCAGCGGCACCCGCGGGTCCGGTTCGGCAACCCGGTGCACGTCTACAACAACTACTACGTCCGCAACAGCGGCTACGGCGTGGCGTCCACCGAGGGCGCCGGCGTGCTGGTCGAGGCCAACTCGTTCGAGAACGTCGAGGACCCCTTCCACCTGGGTGAGGGCAGCTCCGGCCCGGGCACCCTGGTGGCCCGCAACAACCTGCTGGTGAACTCGGGCTCCGGCCAGACCGGCGGCAGCGTCGCGTCGATCCCCTACTCCTACACCCCGGACTCGGCGTCCAGCGTCAAGTCCATCGTGACCGCGGGAGCCGGCGCCGGCCGGATCACCGTCTGACCCCCGATCCCCACCCGTCCCCCACCGGCCGGGGGGGGGGGGGGGGGGAGGGGGGGGAGGGGGGGCCCGCTCGTTTTTCTTCTTTTCCCCCCCCACAAAAGGGC
>NZ_JBVJIP010000016.1:248913-285087 GCF_055586225.1 Actinoplanes sp. NPDC051388
TGGCGGGGGGCCCCTCCCCCATCCCCCCCCCCCCCCCCCCCCCCCCCCCCCCCCCCCCCCCCCCCCCCGGCCCCCCCCCCCCCCCCCCCCCCCCCCCCCCCCACCGCCTGTGCTCTATGCTCCTCCACTCGACGAAAAGTCCACGGAGGACCACATATGAGCACCGACACCGCGGCGACCACCAACGTGCTGGGTTACTACCCGTTGGCATTCCGCAAATACGCGACCTTCACCGGTCGCGCCACCCGCGCCGAGTACTGGTACTTCATGCTTTTCCACGTGATCATCTATGTCGTGCTGGGCCTGCTGCTGGCCACTGTGGACCAGACCATCTTCGGCATCGCTCTGGGCGTCTACCTGCTCGCCGCCCTGCTGCCGATCCTGGCCGTGACCGCACGGCGCCTGCACGACGCGGGCTTCTCCGGCTGGCTGCAGCTGGTCGGCTTCATCCCGCTCGGCAGCTTCGTGATCCTCGTCCTCACCGTGCTGCCGGCCAAGGACCCCAGCAAGTACGGCCCGAACCCGCGGCTGTCGGCCTAGGGTCTGTTTTAAAAGGGGGGTCGGAGTGAGGCGAGGTCCAGGTGTCGTCTGGGTGTGCGGCGTGGGCGCCCAGATACCGGTGTTGTATCTGGGTGTTCGCGACGTGCGGCCAGGCGGCGGCTGGGCCACGCCGCAGCCCGGCCATCCCTTTTAAAACAGGCCCTAGCCGAGCACCAGGCCGGCGGCGTCCTCGCGGGTGAGGACGCCGTCGGCCACCAGCACCCGGATCTCCCGTGACAGCGAGCCACCGGCCGGGATGACGACCGGATCGCGGAAGGCCAGCGCGGCGCACACCCCGGCATACTCCCCGGTGCGCACGAACCAGCGGTCCGCGTCCCGCAGGCCCTCGAAGACCAATGTGGACCGATCGGCGACGACCAGCGCGACCCACGGCTCGGCCGATCCGTTGACGTCACCCGCCAGGCTCGGCGTGAAGGCGGCCGCCGGGCCCGGCGCCGCCCGCCAGAAGAACCCGCCGTACCCCGCGCCGCCGGTGCGTCCGTTCGTCGCCGGGCTGCCGAGCGTCACGTCTTGGTCGTCGGGGGTCAGCCGGTAGGCGAACGTGAGCCGCCACCCGCCGGGCGCCGCCTCGGCCGAGATCCGCCGCTCCTCGGTCAGCAGCAGCCCGCCGTCGCCGTCGGTCCACCGCAGCCGCTCGCCGAACTCGGGCATCCAGGCGTCGTGGGTGATCCGCCCGTGGTCGTCCCGCCAGACGTAGCCCTCGTCGCGCACGAAGGTGCGCCCGCCCCACAGGTTGACGCCGTTCACGTCGGCCATGCTCAGCGACGCGCCCAGATGCCAGGGGTGGTCGAAGCAGAGCGTGTCGGTGACCGTGACGCCGGCCAGCGTCCGCACCGGATGCAGATAGGGCCGCGGGCCGATCCGGATGTCCAGCGGCGGATCGACGACATAGGTGGCCACGGTCCGCCCGCCCACCTCCAGGAGCCGGTTCACCGGCCGGCCCCGACGATGCGCCCGCTGACCTCACCCAGGTCCACGTCCCCGGCGCGGGCGCTGATCACCACCTCGTCGCCGTCCGCCAGGAAACCGCGCAGCGAGCCGTCCGCGAGCTTCACCGGCTCCTGGCCGTTCCAGGTCAGCTCCAGGAGGCAACCCCGCTGGTCCGGCTCGGGCCCGGAGACGGTCCCGGAGGCGAAGAGATCTCCGGTACGCAGGGAAGCGCCGTTCACCGTGAGATGGGCGAGCTGCTGCGCCGCGGTCCAGTACATCTCCCGGAACGGCGGGCGGGACAGCACCGTGCCGTTCAGCGTGACGGTGAGCTCGATGTCGAGTCCCCACGGCTCGGTCTCGCGCAGGTAGGGCAACGGCTCCGGCCGCTGTGCCGGCGGGGCGACACGCGCGT
The DNA here is from genome assembly GCF_055586225.1 of Actinoplanes sp. NPDC051388. Lineage (NCBI taxonomy): Bacteria > Bacillati > Actinomycetota > Actinomycetes > Micromonosporales > Micromonosporaceae > Actinoplanes > Actinoplanes sp. NPDC051388. Next base: position 250,817 of record NZ_JBVJIP010000016.1, read on the forward strand.
GCTCCAGGGCGGACAGCGGCACCACCCACGGCGAGATGGAGGTGGCGAACGACTTGCCGAGGAACGGGCCGAGTGGCACGTACTCGAAGCTTTGAATGTCTCTGGCGCTCCAGTCGTTGAGCAGCACCACGCCGAACACGTGCTCGGCGAACCGCGCGGTGCCGACCCGGCCGCCCGGTTCCGGGAGACCGACCACGAAGCCCACCTCGGCCTCGATGTCGAGGCGCTGAGACGGGCCGAAGACGCCGGCCGCGAGCTGCCCCTCCGGGCGGCGGATCGGCGTGCCGGAGACGACCACGGTGCCGGCCCGGCCGTGATAGCCGATCGGCTGGTGCCGCCAGTTCTTCGTCAACGGCTCGCCGTCCGGCCGGAAGATCCGCCCGACGTTGGTCGCGTGGTGCTCCGAGGAATAGAAGTCCACGTAGTCCGCCACCTCGAACGGCAGATGCATCCGCACCTCCGCCCGCGGAATCCGGTCCGCGTCCGCGACCAGCGCGGACACCGCCGCGTGGTTCTCCTCCCAGGCGGCGCGGCCACGCGCCAGGAACGCATTGAGCGACGGGCGGGCGAAGTCGGCGGCGTCGGCCAGCGGCAGGGCGCTCAGGTCCACGACCTGGTCGCCGACGGCCACACCGGCCCGCGGCGGCTCACCGGGCCGCGAGAAGATCCCGTACGCAAGGACTGTCACGCGGTCCATTCCACCATGGCCGGAGCCGGACGCTCCCGATCAGCTGATCCGGGACTCGGCCAGGTCGAGGTGCCACCCGACGGCGCCGGCCGGCACCGTCCAGCTCAGCTGAAAAAGCATCCAGCGGGCCCAGTAGCGCCGCAGGGTGTCCGGCGCGATCCGGTCGGCGAGGATCTCGTCGAGGTGCGCGGCGGCCGCGGTCTCCACCGGATCGGCGTCCGGTGACCGGACGAACCACTCCCGATCGAAGCGGGTCTTGACCAGGGCGAAGAGACGATCACCGCGATAGGCGCCGAGGTTCCAGTCGACCACCGCGGTGGCGCGGTCGTGCTCGTCGAACAGCACGTTCGCCGCAGTCAGGTCCACGTGCACCAGGTCGCCGCCGGTCAGGTCGAGCGGCTCGGCGATGCGGCGGAGTTCGGCGATCAGCTCACGAGCACGCCCGCCCCGCACCCCGACGCCGTCGCCCACACCCAGCACCGGCGTGGGCACGTCCGATCGGTCCGCCAGCGCGTCGGCGAACCGGTCGTTGATCTCGACCAGCGCGTCGACCCGGGCCGCGGTCAGGCGCCGGGACGGCCCGGAGGGCAGCCGCTCCTGTACGAATGCCACGCCGTCGTCCAGTTCGACGACGAGGTCGTGCCGCGGCACCGGCAACCCCCGATCGCGGACATGGGCCAGCACCTCGGCGGTGCGCCTCGCCTCGGCGATCGGGCCCAGGAATCGGGTCACGACCGCCGGTCGGCCGTCCGGCCAGGCGACGTAGATCGCGCCGCCGAGTTCGCCGTATTGCGCGCGGCCGACGACGGTCAACGCGACCCCGGCGTGCCGGTTGATCGCGGCGATCACCTCGCGATCCCTTGTCCCGGTGTGCATCGCTCGAACCTAGCCGCCGGCTAGGACGCAAGCATCGGGGTGAGGGGGCCGGCGGCCGGGTTCAGGTCGAGCGTGCCGTTGAGATAGCGGCTGGCGTGGCCGGCCGGGTCGATGCGGCGGCGGAAGTGGTGCAGCACGCTTCCCCGGGCGCGGAACCGGCCCACCTCGATCACGTCCTTGCCGGTGCCGTCGCCACGCTGCACGGCCAGCTCGCCCCGGGCGCTGATCAGCAGCGTCGAATTGGGGGCGCGGTGCGTACTCGTGATCCGGATGTCGATCGGCAGACCCGCGGCCGCGGTGTCGGCCACGACCCGCACCAGGGTCGCGACCGCGCCCTCGCCGGTCAGCAGGCCGCGCGGGCGGTCGGCGGCCTTGCCGGCCGGCACCACCACGTGCAGGGTCCAGGTGCGCACACCGGCCGCGACCAGCTCGTCGCGCAGGGCCAGCAACGGCGCCGGCTCGGCGTTGCGGGCGGTCACGACGGTCTGCACGCTGCACGCCAGGCCCTCACCGCGGGCCAGCCGCACGGCCGCCCAGGCCGAGCGGAACGAGCTCGCGCCGAGCGGCAGGTAGCGCCGGTTGATCGGGCGCAGCCGGTCGTTGACCACGGCGTCCGCGCTGTCCAGCGAAATCCGCACGTGCACGCCGTGCGCGCGCAGCAGCGGCACCAGGCCGCGCAGGTCGCCGACCCCCGAGGTGTCCAGCACCACCGCCTTGTCGCGGGCCAGCTCACCGAGCAGCCGCGCGGCCCGATCCGGGCGGGACAGCGGCTCGCCGCCGGTGATCACGCCGACCATCGCGGGCGTCGCCCGGGCCACCCGGATCACCTCGTCGAGCCACTCCGGGGCGTCCGCCTCGCGGTAGCCGGTCATCAGGTCGTCGGCGTGGCAATAGACGCAGCGCAGCGGGCAGTGCGCGGTGGTGAAGCAGTTGACCACCAGCGGCAGCCGGGTGCCGGGCAACCCGTCCGGGAACTCGCCGAACTGGGACCGGCCGTAGAAGGCCCGCTCCGGCGTGTGCGGCGTGGTCACGCAGAGGCCGGCCGAGGCCATCGCCTCGACCGTCTCGCGCGGGCCCCCGGCGAGCAGTGCGCGGGTGTGCGCCCGGTCCAGAGCGTAGAAGTGGTCACGCTGCGGCACGTAGGCGATCGCGCCGAACTTCTCTCTCCGTAGCCGGACCCCGGGGGCCAGTTCGGATGACAGCACAGGTGTCCTCGATGTCGCAGCGTAGGTTTGCGCAAATCTTGGCGATCCAAGTAACGCTACGCAATACCACGATGTAACGACTGGCAACGGGTTACGACTCGAGAACGCGTTCCATCGCGGCACGTGACCGGCGGGCCACCCGCAGGTAGGTGTCCACGAACTCGCCCGGGTCGTCGCCGCCGAGCAGCTGCACGACACCGGCCAGCTCGACGCCGTGCCGGGGCAGCTGATCGGTCGGGCGGCCGCGGACCAGGGTGAGCGCGTTGCGGACCCGGGCGGCCAGGGTCCAGCCGGCCGCCATCGCGGACGCGTCGGCCTTGGCGATCAGGCCCGCCGACCGTTCCGCGGTGAGCGCCTCCAGGGTGCGGGTGAGGCGCAGCTCGGGCACCGCATATGCATGCCGCAACTGCAGCAGCTGCACCGCCCACTCCACATCGGCCAGACCCCCGCGGCCCAGCTTGGTGTGCGTGTTCGGGTCGGCGCCACGCGGCATCCGCTCGGTCTCCACCCGCGCCTTCAGCCGGCGGATCTCGATCACCTGGTCCCGGCTCAGGCCGCCGCGCGGATAGCGCATGCCGTCCGCCAGCTCCTCGAAGCGCAGCCCGAGCTCGCGGTCACCGGCCACCGCCCGGGCCCGGAGCAGCGCCTGCGACTCCCAGACCTTGGACCAGCGGGCGTAGTACTGCGCGTACGCGTTCAGGCTGCGCACCAGCGGACCCTGCCGGCCCTCCGGACGCAGGTCGGCGTCGATGCCCAGCGCCGGGTCGGGGGCGGGCGAATTGAGCAGCCGGCGCATCTCCTCGGCGATCTGGTGCGCGGGGGCCGATGCCTCGTTGTCCGGCATGCCCTCCGGCGGCGTGAAGACGAACAGCACGTCGGCGTCGGAGGGGTAGCTCATCTCGTATCCGCCGAGCCGGCCCATGCCGATCACCGCGAACTGCATGCCGTCCGGGGCGGGACGGCTGCGGCGGGCCACCCGCAACGCCGCGTTGAGGGTCGCGTCGGTGACGTCGGAGAGCGCGATGCCGACCTGGTCCACGTCCAGCGGATGCGCGGGGGCGAGATCACCGGCCCGGCTGAGGATGTCGGCGCAGGCGATCCGGAACAGCTCGCGGCGGCGCTGGGCCCGGACCGCGGCGATGGCCTTCTCCGGGTCGTCGGTGTGCCGGTCGGCCGCGGCGGCGAACCCCTCGATCAGGTTCTCCCGCGGGCGCGGCTGCAGCTCGGCGTCGTTGGCCAGCAGGCGCAGCGCCTCGGGGTCGCGGATCAGCAGGTCGGTCGCATATCGGGAGAGGCTGATCACGTGGGCCAGGCGGCGGGCCACCGGGCCGCCGTCGCGGAGCAGCCGCAGGTACCACGGCGTGCTGCCCAGCTTGTCCGACACGTGCCGGTAGTTGAGCAGGCCCCGATCCGGCTCGGGCGCATCCGAGAACTCCTGCAGCAGCATCGGCAGCAGGGTGCGCTGGATCGCCGCGGTGCGGGTCACGCCGCCGGTCAGCGCCTGCAGGTGGCGCAGCGCGCCGGCCGGGTCGGCGAAGCCCAGCACCTCGAGCCGCTTGCCGGCCGACTCGGTGGTCATCCGCAGCGCCTCGGCGGGCACCCGGGCGACCGCCTCGAGCAGCGGCCGATAGAGCAGTTTCACGTGCAGGCGGCGGACGTTGGCGGCGTGCCCGACCCAGTCCGAGCGGAACGCCTCGACCGCGTCCCGGCCGGGCAGCGCCACGTAACCGAGGGCCATCGCCAGCCACCGCTCGCCCTTGGGGTCGTCCGGCACGGTGTGCGTGCGCCGCAACTGCTGCAGTTGCAGCCGGTGCTCGATGCTGCGCAGGAAGCGGTACCCCCGCAGCAGCGTCTCGCCGTCCTGCCGGCCCACATATCCCCCGGCGACCAGCGCGCGCAACGCCGGCAGCGTGCCCGGCTCGCGCAGCGTCTCGTCGATCCGGCCGTGCACGAGCTGCAGCAGCTGCACCGCGAACTCGATGTCCCGCAATCCGCCCGGCCCGCGCTTGACCTCGCGGTCCACCTTGTCCGGCGGCACGTTCTCGATGATCTTGCGGCGCATGTCCCGGACGTCGGCCACCGCCTCGGGCCGCTCGGCCGCATGCCAGACCAGCGGCGCCAGGTCGTCGATCCACTCCTGGGCCAGTTCCTGGTCGCCGGCCGCCGGGCGGGCCTTGAGCAGCGCCTGAAACTCCCAGGTGCGCGCCCAGCGCCGGTAATATGCCTGATGCGAGGCGAGCGTGCGGACCAGCGGGCCACGGCTGCCCTCCGGACGCAGCGAGGCGTCCACCGGCCAGGCCACCTGACCGCAGATCTCGATGATCCGGGCGGCGACCGTGGTGGCGGCGTTGAGGTCCTCGTCGTCCCGGGTGATGAAGATGACGTCCACATCGGACACATAGTTCAGTTCATAGCCGCCGCACTTGCCCATCGCGACGACCGCGAGGCTGGGCTCGGCGGGCAGGGCGGACACCGCCATCGCGTACGCCGCCCCGAGCGTCTCGTCGGCCAGCCGGGACAGCGCCCCCATGGTCGGCTCCAGCCCCCGGCCACCGGTCAGGTCGGCCGCCGCGATCCGCAGCAGGCTCACCCGATAGGCCTTCCGCAACGCCGGCACCGAAGGCGCGACGTCCCCCATGGAATTCTCGAACTCCAGATGCCCCTCGGCGTTCGGCGGCAGCCCGGTCTTGCCGGTGGCCAGCACCCGCCACTCGTCCGGGTTGGCCACCAGGTGGTCGCCGAGCGCCGACGAGGCGCCGAGGATCGCCACCAGCCGCCGCCGCAGGCCCTGATCGCGATAGAGCGCGTCGAGGATCGCGGTGATCGCCGGGCCGCCGTTGGCCCGCGCCGAGGCCCGCTCGGCCGACTCGATCATCCGGTGCATCTGACGCAGCGCCAGGTTCGGATCGGCGGCCCGGGACAGCGCGTGGATCAGCTCGGCCGCGTCGGAGTCCACCGGCCCCTGCGACTCGGCGTCCCACAACCGCAGGCCCTCCGGCCCGAGCAGGTCGGCGGCGCGGGCTCCGTTGTCCGCGAAGCCGTAGCGGGCGAGCCGGCTGGGCCTGGTCACGTCAGTGACCCAGCAGGGGCAGCGTCCGCCCGGTGCCCGGGTTGGGGATGTCCGCGTCCGGCAACGTGCCCAGCGCCAGCGCGGCGAACCGGGCGGCGAACGGCTGCCACACCTCCTCGACGTCGGCCAGGGCCGCCGCGCAGGCGGCGATCACCGCGTCCGGGTGGTAGCCCAACTCGTCGAGCGTCGCCGCGTCGGACTCCACCCAGGCCTCGATCATCGGCAGGTCGCACTCGATGTGGAACTGCACGCCCCAGGCTCGGTCGCCGAGCCGGAACGCCTGGTTCGGGTAGCGGCTCGACGCGGCCAGCAGCACCGCGCTCAGCGGCAACTCGGTGATCTCGTCGCGATGCCACTGGATCACGTCGGGCAACAGCGGCACCCACTTGAAGAGCGGGTCGGTGTCCGAGGCGTCGCGCTTGCCGACCAGGCCGGGCCCGATCTCCGGGCCCGAGGTGCTGCGTTCGACCAGGCCACCGTGCGCCGATGCGAGCAACTGCCCACCCAGGCAGACCCCGAGCGTGGGTACGCGCCCGCGCACCGCCTTGCGCAGCAGCCCCTCGAGGCGCGGAAACCAGGGTGCCCCGGGAGTGCCGTCGGCGGCCGCGTACGCGTCCTGATCGCCGCCCAGCACCACCAGCGCGAGGTGGTCGTCCAGGGTCTCGGGCAGCTCGTCACCGGCGTGCGGCCGCACGATGGTCAGCGGCAGCTCCGCCTCGCTGAGCCACTCGGCCAGGCGGGCGGGCGGGTCGGACGGATCGTTCTCGACGACAAGCGCGGTGCTCACTCCCCGAGGCTAACCGGTAATGCCGTGGAAACACCGACAGGAGGGTGTCGCCGGACCCCGGCAAGGTTCGGGGTGTTCAACCGAGAGAGGGGAAAGATCATGGGGATCAACGGCAACGCCTGGTTCGAGATCGGCACGGCGGACCGTGCGGGCGCCGAGCGCTTCTATGGCGAGGTGTTCGGCTGGACCTTCGGCGACGACGTGTCCACGGCTCCCGACGGGCAGCCCTATCGTCTGGTCAGCACCGGCGCCGGCGAGGGGCCGAGCGGCGGGGTGGCGGGTCAGGCCGGCGAACCGGGCTATGCGACCTTTTACCTCGTCGTCGAGGACACCGCGGCGATGTGTGCGAAGGTCGAGGCCGCGGGCGGCAAGGTGCTGGTGCCGACCCAGACCTCGCCGAGCGGCCTGATCTCGGCCCAGGTGCTCGATCCGGAGGGCAACCGCTTCGGCCTCTTCACGCCGCCGCGGGGTTAGAGCTGCAGCTGGTGCAGCAGGTGTGGTGGCACGTTGAGATCGTCGGCCCGCAGCTCCCGCGGCGGCGGCGTCTCGGCGGTCACCGTCACCCGGGTGATCCGGTCGACCCGGAAGGCCCGGACACCCGCACGCAGGCGGCACCAGGCCACCAGGTACCAATGATCGAACCCGCCGACGTGGCTGAGCGGCTCGATCTCGCGCTCGCTGACCACGCCGGCCCGGTCGGCATAACCGATCCGCAGCACCCGGCCGGCCTCGAGCGCGCCGGCGATCAGCCGCGGCACCGGCTCGGGCGCCGTCGGCCGGTCGATCAACCGGACCTTGCCGGCCAGCTCGCGCGCGGCGGTCGCGTCGTCGGCCCGCATCGCCGCGACCAGCTTGCGCAGCGCCGACCTCGCGGTGGCGGCGAACGGGCTGCCGGCCAGCCGCTGCAGGGCCAGCGCCATCGCCACCGCCTCGCCCGGCGTGAGGTTCACCGGCGGCAGCGTGTGCGCCTTGTCCAGGCAATAACCCCCGGTGCGCCCGGCCTCGGCATAGATCGGCGTGCCGGACTGCTGCAGCGCCGAGATGTCTCGCTCGACCGTGCGCCGGCTCACCTCGAAACGCTCCGCCAGCCACCCTGAGCTGCGCGGGCGCGGCGCCACCGCGCGCAGCTCCTCGACGATGGCATAGAGCCGATCGGTCCGGTTCACATCGAGGACCCTACGACCGGGGTACGACAGTTATCCTGCCGATCATGTCGACCAGCGCAGAGGCGCCCCAGACCACGGTGCGGGTGTCCACGCTCGAGCTGTTCTTCGATCTCGTCTTCGTCTTCACGATCACCCAGCTGACCGAGACGCTGACCGATCACCCGACGATGGCCACCTTCGGCGACGTGGTGCTGATCCTGGCCGTGGTCTGGTGGATGTATTCGGGCTACGCCTGGCTGACCAACGCGGTCGCGCCGAACAGCACCGGCCGGCGCACCCTGCTGCTCGCCGGGATGGCCGGCTTCCTGGTGATGGCGCTGGCCATCCCAGAGGCGTTCACCGACCACGGCTGGATCTTCGGGATCAGCTACCTGGTCGTCAACGTGGTGCACGCGCTGCTGTTCCGGCAGGCCGGATCCGCCGCGCGGGCGGCGATCCGCGTGCTGACCCCGATGAACATCCTGGCCGCCCTGCTGGTGCTGGCCGGCGGCATCCTGCCCGAGCCGTGGCGGCACGTGGCCTGGGTGCTGGCGCCGCTGGTGCAGGTCACTGCCGGTTACGTGCACAAGGTGGAGATGCACGCGATCAGCGCCGGGCACTTCGCCGAGCGGCACGGACTGGTGATGATCATCGCGATCGGCGAGTCGATCATCGCGATCGGGCTCGGTTTCCGCGGCGTCGACCTCGGCGTGGGCGCGATCCTGGTCGCGGTCCTCGGCCTGTGCATCGCCTATTACCTGTGGTGGCTCTATTTCGCCGGCGACGACGAGCGCGCCGAGCACGTGCTGGCGCATGCCGAACCACAGCGCCGGGCCCGGCTGGCGCTGGACGCCTGGGGCTACGCGCACTTCCCGATGCTGCTCGGCGTCGTGGTGCTCTCGGCCGGCATCAAGAAGACGGTCGGCCACGCCTTCGAACCCCTGCACTGGGGCGAGGCGATCATGCTGAGCGGCGGCGCCGCGATCTACCTGCTCGGCCACGCCGGCTTCCTGGCCCGGCTCGGCCTCCCCGGCGTGCGGCACCGGGTGATCGCCGCGGTCGCGGTGCTCGCGGTCATCCCGGTCGGCCACCAGCTGGCCGTCCTGCAGCTCGCCGCGCTCCCGCTGATCATGTTCGGCGCCGCGATCATCGAGGACCTGCCCCGGATCCGCCGGGCCGGCGGCTCCACCGAGATCAGCAACTTCGGCAGAACCGCCTCCTCCGAGCGGTAGAGCGCGTCAGGCGATGCAGGCGGCGACGATCAGGGCGGCGCCGAAGTGGGCGGCCGCGCTGACCGTGGCGCCCGGGTGGCGCTCCTGGGTGCAGATGACCTCGCCCAGCTTTCCGGGGGTCAGCCAGTCCAGCACGATGAAGCCGAAGCCCATGATCGCGATGCCGATGATGCCGAAGATCACCGTGGACGCCAGGCCCTGCCCGAACGAGTCGTAGCTGGTGAAGATCGCGGTGAACACGATGACCGCGATGCCCAGTTGGTTCGCCGCCAGCAGCAGCGCCGCGTTCGGGTTCTTCTCGCGCCAGATCAGGTCCTTGAGCTTGCCCGGCGTCAGCAGGTCGACCATCACGAAGCCGAGCGCCATCAGCCCGATCCCGATGAGTCCGAAAACGACACTGCGACCGGCGCCGTTGAGCAGATCTTCCAGCACGACTTCCCCCTCGTCACTTTGATTCGACAGGCACCGTATCGGACCTGCGCGAATACGTGATCCACCGAGGGCCGAAAATTAAAGCGCGCCGAGATATCTCTGCCGCTCGTACGGGGTCACCTCGCGCCGGTACTGCTCCCATTCGGCCCGTTTGTTCCGCAGGAAGAAGTCGAAGACGTGCTCGCCGAGGACCTCGGGGACCAGTTCGGACTTCTCCATCACGTCGATCGCCTCGGACAGGTTCTCCGGCAGCGCCTCGTATCCCATCGCCTTGCGCTCGGCCGGGGAGAGGCCCCAGACGTCGTCCTCGGCGCCGGGCGGGAGCTCGTACCCCTCCTCGATGCCTTTGAGGCCGGCGCCGAGCATCACCGCGAAAGCCAGGTAGGGGTTGGTGGCCGAGTCGATCGACCGGACCTCGACCCGGGCCGAGTTGGACTTGCCGAAGGCCGGCACGCGCACCAGGGCCGAGCGGTTGAGGTGTCCCCAGCTCACAAACGCCGGCGACTCGGTGATCCGGTCCGGCAGCTGCATCGGGAAGAGCCGCTTGTAGGAGTTGACCCACTGGTTCGTGACGGCGGTGTACTCCCGCGCGTGCACCAGCAGGCCGGCGATGAACGCCCGCGCGGTCTTGGAGAGCTTGAGCGGGTCGTCGCCGTCGAAGAACGCGTTCCGCTCGCCCTCGAACAGCGACAGGTGCGTGTGCATGCCGCTGCCGGGCTGGTCCGTGTACGGCTTCGGCATGAAGGTCGCGCGCACCCCCTGGGAGAGCGCCACCTCCTTGACCACGTGCCGGAACGTCATGATGTTGTCCGCCGTGGTCAGCGCGTCCGCATAACGCAGGTCGATCTCCTGCTGGCCGGGCGCGACCTCGTGGTGGCTGAACTCGACCGAGATGCCGATCCGCTCCAGCGCGAGCACGGCCTGGCGGCGGAAGTCGCGGGCCACCGAGTGCGTGGTGTGGTCGAAGTAGCCGCCGGTGTCCACCGGGATCGGCAGGCTGCCGTCCAGCGGGCCGTCCTGGATCAGGAAGAACTCGACCTCGGGGTGGGTGTAGAAGGTGAAGCCCTTCTCCGCCGCCTTGGCCAGCATCCGGCGCAGCACGTGCCGCGGGTCGGCCCAGGCCGCGCTGCCGTCGGGCAGCAGGATGTCGCAGAACATCCGGGCGCTCTCGCCGCTCACCCCGCCCTCGAACGGGAACACCTGAAACGTGGTCGGGTCGGGCATCGCGACCATGTCGGACTCGTAGACCCGGGCGAATCCCTCGATCGCCGAGCCGTCGATGCCCATGCCCTCTTCGAAGGCGGACTCCAGCTCGGCGGGCGCCACCGACACGCTTTTCAGGGTGCCCAGCACGTCGGTGAACCAAAGCCGGACAAAACGGATGTCGCGCTCCTCGAGCGTACGAAGCACGAACTCCTGCTGTCGGTCCACGTCCACCCCTCGAGCTTGTCAAGCCTGGCGGGTCAGTCTCCCGCCGCCCCGTTACGCAGAGATTACGCCGACCGTCGAGTGGATCGAGGCATTGGGTGCGGAACAATGGGGAGCATGCCCACGCTGCGGATCGCGCTTGCCCAGGTGAACTCCACGGTCGGTGACCTGCCCGGCAACGCCGCGTCAGTGCGCGAGTCGGCACGTGCCGCGGCCGACTCCGGCGCCCAACTTGTCGCCTTCCCCGAGATGATGCTCACCGGCTACCCCATCGAGGACCTGGTCTTCCGCGACTCCTTCGTGGCCGCATCGCAGCGCGCGCTGGCCCGGCTGGCCGCCGACCTGGCCGCCGACGGGCTGGGCGACCTGGCCGTGGTGGTGGGTTATGTGGACGCCGACGGCCCGGCCCCGACCAGTGCCGACGCGGTGCCGGGCAGCGGCCGCCGGGACGCGTCCGCGCTGCTGCTGGGCGGCGAGATCCAGGCCACCTATTACAAACATCACCTGCCCAATTACGGCGTCTTCGACGAGGACCGCTACTTCGAGCCGGGCGACACGCTGACCGTGGTCCGGTTCGGCGGCGTCGACATCGCGCTCACCGTCTGCGAGGACCTCTGGCAGGCCGGCGGGCCGTTCGCCGCGGCCCGGCGGGCCGGCGTCGGGCTGGTGGTCAACATCAACGCCTCACCGTACGAGCTGGACAAGGACGACGTCCGCCTGCCGCTGGTCCGTCGCCGGGCGGCCGAGGCGGGCGCGACGATCGCCTATGTGAACCTCATCGGCGGCCAGGACGACCTGGTCTTCGACGGCGACTCGATGATCGTGACCGCCCAGGGCGACCTGCTCACCCGGGCCGGCCAGTTCAGCGACGAGCTGCTGATCCACGACCTCGAGCTGCCCGGCTCCGCGCAGGACGACTACCAGCCCGGGCCGGACGGGATGGGCATCCGCCGCGTCGAGATCGCGCAGCCGCCACGTCCGCTGGCCGACGGCCCGGCGGTGGGCGGCATCGCCGACCGGATCACCGACGAGGCGGAGATCTGGGAGGCGCTGGTCCTGGGTCTGCACGACTACGTGACCAAGAACGGCTTCCGCTCGGTGGTGTTCGGCCTGTCCGGCGGCATCGACTCGGCCGTGGTCGCGGCCATCGCGGTCGACGCGCTCGGCCCGGACCGGGTCACCGCCATCTCGATGCCCAGCGGGTACAGCTCCAGCCACTCCAAGGACGACGCGGCCGACCTGGCCAAGCGCACCGGCCTGGACTACCGCATCGAGCCGATCCAGCCGATGGTCGACGCGTTCCTGTCGAACATGTCGCTCTCCGGCCTGGCGGTGGAAAATCTCCAGGCCCGGGTACGCGGCGTGATCCTGATGGCGCTGTCGAACCAGGAGGGCCACCTCGTCCTCACCACCGGCAACAAGAGTGAGCTCGCGGTCGGTTACTCCACGCTCTACGGCGACTCGGTGGGCGGTTTCAACCCGCTCAAGGACGTGCCGAAGACGCTGGTCTGGAAGCTGGCCCGGTGGCGCAACGCGGAGGCCGCCCGGCTGGGCACCGAGCCGCCGATCCCGGAGAACTCGATCACCAAGCCGCCGAGTGCCGAGCTGCGCCCCGGCCAGGTGGACACCGACTCGCTGCCGGACTACGAGGTGCTGGACGCGATCCTGATCGGCTACATCGACGGCGACCAGGGCCGCGACGACCTGGTCGCGGCCGGGCACGACGAGCAGCTGGTGGACAAGGTGCTGCGCATGGTCGACATCGCGGAGTACAAGCGCCGGCAGTCCGCCCCCGGCACCAAGATCTCCATCAAGGCCTTCGGCCGTGACCGCCGTCTCCCGATTACGAACAGGTTTCGGGAGAGTATGTGAAACATTGCACTGCACCCTGACAGGGGGGCTTGTCGCGGTGCGACGATTTCCACGGACCCGGGGACCGCGAGGGCGGCCTCGAGGGAAGGAGATCGAGATGTCTGAGGTACCCACGCTGTACGGCGGCCCGCCCACCCGGCGAGTGCGCACCCGCGACCTGATCGCCGCCAAGACCCGTGGCGACCGCTGGCCGATGCTGACGTCCTACGACCAGTACACGGCCGCGATCTTCGACCAGGCCGGCATCCCGGTGCTGCTGGTCGGCGACTCGGCGGCGAACAACGTCTACGGCTACGAGACCACCGTGCCGATCACCACCGACGAGCTTCTTCCGCTGGTCCGCGGCGTGGTGCGGGCCACCAAAACCGCGCTGATCGTCGCCGACATGCCCTTCGGCTCGTACGAGGAGGGTCCGAAGCAGGCGCTGCGGACCGCCGTGCGGTTCATGAAGGAGGGCGGCGCGCACGCCGTCAAGCTCGAGGGCGGCCGCCGCGTCGCCAAGCAGATCGCGGCGATCACCAACGCCGGCATCCCGGTGATGGCGCACATCGGCTTCACCCCGCAGAGCGAGCACAACATCGGCGGTTACCTGGTGCAGGGCCGCGAAAATGAGGGCGCCGAGGTGGTGGCCGACGCCAAGGCGGTGGCCGAGGCGGGCGCGTTCGCGGTGGTCCTCGAGATGGTGCCGGGCGAGGTCGCCAAGACGGTCACCAAGGAGCTCAGCATCCCGACCGTGGGCATCGGCGCGGGCCCGGACACCGACGCGCAGGTGCTGGTCTGGCAGGACATGGCCGGCCTGCGCACCGGCAAGGCGCCGCGCTTCGTGAAGCGTTACGCCGACCTGGCCGGCGCCCTCGGCGAGGCCACCCGCGCGTTCGCCGACGAGGTGCGCGGCGGCGAGTTCCCCGCCGCCGAGCACACGTTCGAGTAAGGATCGGGCCGACTCGGGGCCGTGCGCGCGAGTGGCATGATCTCGGTCATGTCCGTCCCGCCCCGAGTCAGCCTGGTCACCCTCGGCGTCGCCGACGTCGCCCGCTCCACCGAGTTCTACGAGTCCCTGGGGTGGCGGCTCTCGCCCGCCTCGGTGCCCGCCATGGTCAGCTTCTTCCAGACCGCCGGCGGGCTGCTGTCGCTGGTCAAGACCGACGACATCAGCGGTGACGCGGGCCTGCCGCCGCGCACCTCGGCGGACTTCCGCGGCGTCATGCTGGCGATCAACGTGGAGAGCCCGGCCGCCGTCGACGAGGCGCTGCGCTCCGCGGTGCAGGCCGGGGCGACGCTGGTCAAGGCCGGCACCACGGCCGACTGGGGTGGCTACCTCGGCTACTTCGCCGACCTCGACGGCCACCTCTGGGAGATCACCTTCAACCCCGGTTTCCCGCTCACTCCGGACGGGATCCCCCAGCTTCCTTGAATTCGATCGTACGGGTCACCGGATCCGCCGTGACCAGCTCGGCCCGGATCCGCTCGCCCAGCGGCAACGTCCCGGCGCAGCGGGCCAGCACCGCCGGATCGTCCAGCGCGATCGTCCCGCCCGGCGGCCGTTTCGGGTTGTCGTCGAGATCCAGCACGCCGGCGTCGAAGACCTCGCCGACCCGGCCGTGCAGCAGCACCGCCTCGGTCAGCGCGATCGCGCCGCGGCCGGCCGCCGATGACAGCCGGTCGGTGGCGCCCATCGCCTTGGGCAGCTTCGGCAGCGCCTCCCGGGCCCACTCCGGCACCTCCCGGCCGTCGTGCAGCGCCAGGCAGGCCTCGGTGGCATAGCGGTCGGCCAGGCGGCGCAGCGGCGCCGTCACGTGCGCGTACGGCGCGCCGACCCCGCCGTGCCCGGTCTCCTCCGGCGGCGTCCCGTCGAACGCCGTATACGCCGCACCGCGCAGCAGCTCCGCGGCCGCGTCCAGGAAGGCCGCGCCGCGCGGCTGTCCCGGGTCCACCGTCGCCACGACGGCCCCGACCGAGGCGTCCGCCGGCCAGGACACCCCCAGCGAACGCGCGGCCGCCCGCAGCTTGGTCACCGCGTCGGCGCGCGGCGGCGGCATCGTGCGCAGCAGGCCCAGCCCGCCGCGCAGCATCAGGTCCGCGGCCACCATGCCGGTGAGCAGCGAGATCTGCGCGTTGTGCTCCTCGACCGCGAGCGGCGCGCGCAACACCAGCCGCCACCCGGCGCCGTCCGGCTCGACCTCCTGCTCGGGCAGCGGCAGGTTGATCGCGCCCCGGTCGGCGGCCCGCCGCGCGAGCAGCTCGCCGAGCTCGGGCAGCAGCGCATAGGGCTCCCCGGCCGTGCCGGCGTCCACCTCGGCCTGCACCCCGACGTAGTCCAGCTTGGCCCGGCTGCGCACCCGCGCGCGTTCCAGCCGCGCGCCGGTGACCGCGCCGTCGCCGTCCAGGTCGATGGTCCACACCACGGCGGCCCGCTCCACGTCCGGGAACAGACTCACCGCGTCCTCGCTGAGCACCGGCGGATGCAACGGGATGCGCCCGTCCGGCAGATAGATGGTCTGCCCGCGCAGCCACGTCTCGGCCTCCAGCGGGCCGCCCGGCCGCACATAGGTCGCGACGTCCGCGATCGCGTAGCGCACCCGGTAGCCCTCACCTTGCCGGCTCAGGTGCATGGCCTGGTCGAGGTCGCGGGAGGTGGCCGGGTCGATCGTCACGAACGGCACATCGGTCAGATCGGTGGCGGGCAGCGGCGTGTCCTTGGCCGCCCGCGTCGCCTCGGCCAGCGCCTCCGCCGGGAACTCGCCCGGCAACTTCAGCTCTTTCCGCAGCACGGAGAAGTCGATCCGCGGCGCTACCACCCGTTTGCTCGGCACGCGTCCTTCCTACCCCACGCACCAGCGGAAAAGACGCCGGGGCCGCGCCAGATCGGCGCGACCCCGGAAATTCCGTCTTTCGCTCACGCGCGGCGGGCGGCGACCTTCTTCGCTCCGGTACGCGCGTTGCCCGCCGAAGCCGTGCGCGAGGCAGCGGCCGACGACGGTGACTTGACCCGGCCGGCGTTCGTGGCCGAGGTCTTGACCGTGCGCCCCGAGCGGGCGGTGTTGCCCGACTTGGCGGCGGTCGTGGCGGGCCGGGCGTTGCGGGCCGGAGCCTTCTTCGCCGCGGTCTTCTTGGCGGCCGCCGTCTTGGTCGCGGTGGCCTTCTTCGCCGGCGCCTTCTTGGCCGCGGTCGCCTTCGAGGCGGTCGCGGTCTTCTTGGCCGGCGCCTTGGTGGCGGCGGTCTTGGTGGCGGCGGTCTTGGTGGCGGCGGTCTTGGTGGCCGCGACCTTCTTGGCCGGGGCCTTCTTGGCCGCCGTCTTCGTCGCGGTGACCTTCTTCGCCGGCGCCTTCTTGGCCGCCGTCTTGGTCGCCGTGACCTTCTTCGCCGGCGCCTTCTTGGCCGCGGTCGCCTTCGTGGCCGCCGTTGTCTTCTTGGCCGCCGTTGTCTTCTTGGCCGCCGTTGTCTTCTTCGCGGTCGTTGTCTTCTTCGCGGTCGTCGTCTTCTTGGCGGTCGTGGTCTTCTTGGCCGGCGCCTTCTTGGCGACGGTCTTCTTTGCGGCCGCCGACTTGGTGGCGGTCGTCTTCTTGGCCGCCGGCACCGTGCTGCGGGTCGCCTTCTTGGCCGGGGCCGAGGTGGCGGCGACCGTGCCGGTGGTGGCCGGCGTCTCCGTAGTGGCCCGGACCATGGTCGCCTTGGCACCGGTGGACTCCGCCGCACTGGTCCGCTTGGCGGCGGTCCGCGGCGCGCCGGCCTTGGCGCCGGTGCGGGACGCGGTCATCTTGCTCGACGGCCGCGGCGAACCGGCCTTGGCCGCGGTCGGACGGCTGGCCGCCGCCTTGCGCGCGGTGCTGCTCTTGGCCTTGGTGGCGGCCGACTTCCGAGCCGTGGTGGCCTTGGTCGCCGTGGTCTTGCGCGCAGTGGCCGGCTTGGTGGCCGTCGTCTGGCGCGCCGTCGTCGCCTTGGCCGCGGTCGCCTTGGTCGCGGTCGCCTTGGTCGCGGTCGCCTTGGTCGCGGTCGCCTTGGTCGCGGTCGCCTTGGTCGCGGTCGCCTTGGTCGCGGCCGGCTTGCGCGCGGTCGTTGCCTTGGTCGCCGTGGTCTTGCGCGCGGTGGTCGCCTTGGTCGCGGTGGTCTTGCCTACCGCGGGCTTCCGAGCCGTGCCGGTCTTGGCAGCCGCGGTCTTGGCAGCTGCGGTCTGGGCAGCCGTGGTCTTCCGCGCCGTGGTGGCCTCGGTCGCGGTGGCCGGCTTGCGAGCGGTGGTGGTGGCCTTGCTCGCGGTGGTCTTGCGCGCCGTCGCCGGCTTGGTGGCGGTCTTCGTCGCCGTCGACCGGGCGCCGGTGGTCTTGGCGGCGGCAGACCGGGTGGCGGTCGGCTTGGCAGCGCCAGACTTGGCTGTGGTCGGCCGGGCCGTGGTCGATCGGGCCGTGGTCGATCGGGCCGTGGTCGATCGGGCCGTGGTCGATCGGGCGGCGGTCGATCGGGCGGCGGTCGGCTTAGCCGCGGTCGACTTGGCTGCGGTCGAACGGGTCGCGGCCGGCTTGGCGGTTCGCGTACCCGAATCGGTTTTGCTCTTGGTCGTGGCCTTCGTGGCAGCGGCCATGGGGAAGTTCCTCCTTGCGAATGACTGCGGGCTCGTCTCCGCGTGGAGACTGCAGAGATTCCGGCTTGGACACAGGAGTCGGCGCCGGCCTAGCTTTCCTCCCCTGTCCAGCGAGCATCCTCGGCATCCCACGCCGCATTGCGCTTCTCGACCGTCTCGAGTGCCCGCGTGGCGTCGTCAGCGGAGGCATACGGGCCGAGTCGGAACTGCGCGGGACACACGTCGTCCCCGGACTCGACCCGGTTGTGTCGGAGGCACCAGAAATAGCCGCCCCCGCCAGGCCCACTGTCGTTCATGAAATCACTGTGCACCTCAAACCGACCATGCGCTACCGATTCGGGCAAAAAGTCCAGAATTTCCATTGTGGATTGAGGCAATGTCTCCCCGATCCAGCGACAAAACCCGCCCGGAGCTGGCCTCCGGGCGGGTTTTGTGTAGTGGTCGGGTCAGCCGAGTTCGGCGGCCACCAACTCCGCGATCTGCACCGCGTTGAGCGCCGCGCCCTTGCGCAGATTGTCGTTGGAGAGGAACAGCGCGAGGCCGTTGTCCACCGTCTCGTCGGCGCGGATCCGGCCGACGAAGGTCGGGTCACGACCGGCCGCCTGCAACGGCGTCGGAACGTCGGACAGTTCGACTCCGGGCGCGCCGGCGAGCAACTCACGCGCGCGATCCGGGCTCAGCGGCCGGGCGAAGCGGGCGTTCACCTGCAACGAGTGGCCGGTGAAGACGGGCACCCGCACGCACGTGCCGGAAACCTTGAGCCCCGGGATGTCGAGGATCTTCCGGCTCTCGTTGCGCAGCTTCTGCTCCTCGTCGGTCTCGTCGCTGCCGTCGTCGACGATCGCGCCGGCCAGCGGTAGCACGTTGAACGCGATCGGCCGGACGAAGACCTTGGGCTCCGGGAACTCCACCGCGTCGCCGTCGTGGGTCAGCTCGGCCGCGCGATCCGCCACCTTCTGCACCTGCTCGGCGAGCTCCGCCACACCGGCCAGCCCGGCGCCGGACACCGCCTGATAGGTGGTGGCGACCATGCCGACCAGCTCGGCCTCGTCGTGCAGCGGCCGCAGCACCGGCATCGCGGCCATCGTCGTGCAGTTCGGGTTCGCGATGATGCCTTTGGGCCGCCCGGCGATCGCGCGCGGGTTCACCTCGGCGACCACCAGCGGCACGTCCGGGTCCATCCGCCAGGCCGACGAGTTGTCGATCACCACGGCGCCGGCCTCGGCGACCCGCGGCGCCAGCTCCTTGGAACTGCCCTTGCCCGCGGAGAACAGGACGATGTCGAGGCCGCTGTAGTCCGCGGTCGACGCGTCCTCCACGGTCACCTCGCCGTCGCCCCACGGCAGGGTGCGTCCGGCCGACCGGGCCGAGGCGAAGAGACGAAGCTGGTCCACGGGGAGATCGCGCTCGGACAGAATGCGGCGCATGACGCCGCCGACCTGTCCCGTCGCGCCTACGATGCCGATCCTCATGGCCTACAAACTACGGCCCGACCTCGTTTTGCCCTCCCGCTCTTACCGGATGGTGGGATTGTCGTCCCACATGTTCGGACAACGGGGTTAGCGTCAGGGCCATGGCGACCTACACGCATGGGCATCACGAGTCGGTTCTGCGGTCGCACCGCTGGCGCACCGCAGAGAATTCGGCGGGTTATCTCCTGCCCCGGCTGACTTCCGGTGTCACGGTGCTCGACGTCGGATGCGGGCCCGGCACGATCACCGCCGACCTGGCGACGCTGGTCGCACCCGGACGGGTGACGGCGCTGGAGATCAGCGAGGCGGCGCTCGGCCTGGCCCGCGCGGAGATCTCCCGCGACAACGTCGACTTCGCCGTCGGCGACGTGCACGCGCTGGGCTTCCCGGACGACACCTTCGACGTGGTGCACGCGCACCAGGTGCTGCAGCACGTCGGCGACCCGGTGGCGGCGCTGCGCGAGATGCGGCGAGTGACCCGGCCCGGCGGGGTGGTGGCGGTGCGCGACAGCGACTATGCGGCGTTCACCTGGTTTCCCCGGTTGCCCGGCCTGGACGAGTGGCTGGACCTCTACCAGCGGGTGGCCCGCGGCAACGGCGGCGAGCCGGACGCCGGGCGGCGATTGCTGAGCTGGGCGCACGCGGCCGGCTTCACCGAGGTGACCGCATCGTCGAGCACGTGGTGCTTCGCCGACGACGCGGACCGCGACTGGTGGGGCGGCATGTGGGCGGAGCGGGTGCTGAGCTCGGACATGGCCCGCACGGCCGTGGCGACGGGCGCCGCGACCCAGGAGGACCTGCAACGGATCTCGGAGGCCTGGCGCACCTGGGCCGCCGACCCGGACGGCTGGCTCTCGATCCTGCACGGGGAACTGCTCTGCCAGGCCTGACCCGCCGCGCACCCGCGCGGGTGTTTACTCCAGGTGTGCAGAGCCGTTCTGCCTACCCATACGCAACACCCCGGCGTCAGCCGTTCGGCTTGTAGGCCCAGTGCCACGTCTCGCGGGGCACGTTCTCGTCGAAACCGTACTTCTCGGCGTTGGCACGCATCCAGGTCAGCGCCTTGGCGTTCAGGTCCAGGTCCGTGGCCATGCCCCAGCCGTGTTCGCTGGTGCCCGGCTGCGCGGCGAGCCCGCCCTGCGAATACAGCCCCTTGCGCCGCGCCACGTCCACCTGCTCGTCATACGACCGGTAGGAGTCGGTGATGCCGATCGTCACGCCGTCCCTCTTCGCGTCGGCGATCATCTTGGTCAGCGACTCGGCGGCCGGCGCCCACAGTTTGTGCCCGGTGCTGCCGACCTCGCCCAGCGCGTTCGCCGGGATCTTGCCGTTGCCGTAGGCGACGAGATCCTCCGGGATGCCCTTGCTGTTCAGCTTGTAGGTCTTGTTCGCCGCGCCGGTCTGGGCCACCGCGTCGTTGAGGTAGGACGCGAACTCCGAGCCGGATGCGGCCGATGTGGCCGACGCCGGCTTGGTGGTCGTCCCCGCGGCCTGCGTCTGCAGCGCGATGATCCGGCTCTGAATGTCGGCGATGCGCCCGCCGACTCCCTCGATGCCCACGTTCAAGCCCATCGGCGCAACCGCCCGGAGACTGAGTCGCGCCCCGGAAAGTCAGGCCAGATCGCTGGGATCGGTGTTCGCGCCGCAGAGCAGCACCACCACCCGCTCGCCGTCGGCCGGCTTGAAGACACCGCTGGCCAGCGCCGCATAGGCCGCAGCCGTCCCATGCTCCACCACGAGACGGCAGTCGTCCCACAGCCGGCGTCGGGCCTCGACGATCGCGGTGTCGTCCACGAGAAGCGATTCAACCCCACTGCGCAAAGCCATCTCGTACGGGAGAACGCCCACCCGCCGCGCCCCGAGGGAGTCGGCGGCCACCCCGGAGACCGGCACGTCCACCGGCCCGCCCTGCTCGAGCGCCGTCCGCAGCGTCGGGCACGCGTGCGGCTCCACCGCGACGATCCGCTTGTCCGGCAACGCGGCCGCCATCCCGGCCAGCAACCCGCCGCCGCCGACCGCGACCAGCACCGTGTCGAACTCCACCTCGCCGGCCAGTTCGAGGCCGAGGGTCCCGTTGCCGGCCACCATGTCCGGGTCGTCGTAGGCGTGGCAGAACTTGGCGCCGACCTGTTCGGCGTGCACCACCGCCGCGGCGTAGGCCTCCGCGTATTCCCGGCCCACCTGGGTGACCCGGGCGCCGAGCTTGGTCAGCTTGGCGACCTTGACCGGCGGGGCGTTCACCGGCACGTAGACCTCGGCCGGCACGCCCAGCTCACGAGCCGCATAGGCGGCGGCCAGACCGGCGTTGCCACCGGAGGCCGCGACGATGCCGGCCGCGGGGAGCCGGCCGGCCGCCATGATCTGGTGGAACATGCCGCGCGCCTTGAACGACCCGGAGACCTGGGCGAACTCCAGCTTGAACCAGGTCGACTCCGCCGCCCGCAGCAGCGGGGTCTGCCGGATCCGGCCGGCGATGAGCTGTCCCGCGGCGCGTACCTCAATGGGTGTGATCATCGCCTTGGATTTTAGTCTTCAAGCGATGCTCCAGGACGTGTGGCCGCCGGTGAGCGTCGTCTCTGATCGGCGATCGCCCACCAACCGGGCCAGGTCGAGCAGCCGGTGCGAGAAACCCCACTCGTTGTCGAACCAGCCGCGCACCCGCACCCCGCCGTCCGGGGTGACCTGGGTGCCGGACGGGTCGAGCAGCACCGACGCCGGGTTGTTCTTGACGTCCACGGAGACGGTCGGATCGGGGTCGTAGCCGAGGATGCCGCGCAGTGGGCCGGCCGCGGCCTCGGCCATCGCGCGGTTGACATCCTCGACCGAGACCGGCTGATCGGTGCGCCCGGCGAGTTCGGCCAGCGAGCCCACCGGCGTCGGCACGCAGTAGTAGCTGAACATCATCTCGCCGATGCCGGGCAGGATGTGCCGCACCAGGTCACCGACCACGTAGTTGTGCGGAATGATGCTCTCCAGCGAGCCCCGACCGAGCCGCGGGTCGTTGCGCGAGGCGCCGACCAGGCCGTCGTGCACCTTCTGCCAGCCCTGCACGGCCAGCACCACCGAGGTGCTCACCGACTGCAGCCCGAACCGATCGAGCAGCACCTTGGCCATGATGGTCAGCGCGTTCACGCCGCAGGACGCGGGCGAGATGACGTCGTGGCGCTCCGCGTCGTAGGTGCCCTGGTTGGCGCCGATCACCAGGAACGCGTCCGGATCGTCGGCGGAGGCGCTGATCACCACCTTGCGCGCGCCGCCGTGGGTGATGTGCCGCCGGGCCAGGTCGCCGGAGCGGAACCGGCCGGTCGCCTCGATCACCACGTCCACGCCCGCCTCGGCCCACCGGATCCGCTCGGGCTGGGCCTGGTTGAAGACCCGGATGGCCCGGTCGTTCACCACGATCTGTCCCTGGCGGGCGGTCACCGTGCCCGGGAACGCGCCGCGGATGCTGTCCCGCCGCAGACCGTATGCCAGCCGATCCGGGCTGGCGATGTCGTTCACCGCGACGATGTGTACGCCCGGGTCCGGAGCCGTCGAGACGATGCGGGTCAGGCACCGTCCGATCCGCCCGAATCCATTGATGCCGATCGCGACGCTCACCGAGACTCCTCCCGGCCGCCCGGCCTGGATCCGTTACATATACCCGCCGTCACGCACTGGACACTATGAGTGTGCAAGTTGCACGTCAACGAGTCTCCGCATAGGACGACATCACATTCGCGCTCCCGGCACGCGACGTTCGCGACGTTACGCCTGACCAGCACCCAGAAGAGAAGCGTCACTCGGATGGTGTGCCATCTGTTTCCCAGATGGAAGTTGTTGTGCCATCTGCGGGAGCGCTCCCGCCGGACATTCATGCCATGCTCAAACCGTTTTGCTCAGGAAACCGACTCCGAGAGATCCACGTAGGTCGCCGACAACGCGGCGACCGCATCGTCCGCGGCGAGCCGCACGGCCACCCCGCGCTCCCCCGCACCCAGGCTGATGGTGCGCCCACGGATCCGCTCGTCGGCATAGACCGGCCAGGCGGTGGCCGACCCGAACGGCGTGATCGTGCCGCGCTCGTAGCCGGTGACCTCCTTGGCGGTGGCGGCATCCGGCATGGACAGCCGGCTCACCCCGAGCAGGGCGCGCAGTTTGGGCCACGAGATCACCCGATCGCCGGGCACGAGTGCGAAGAGAAAGTCACCGTCGGCCCGCCGCACGACCAGAGTCTTGACCACGTCGCGAACCTCGACGCCCTGACTGCGGGCCGCCTCCTCGAGACTGCCGACCGGCCCATGCCGGACGACTTCGTGCGAGATCCCGGCAACAGCCTCGAGCGCGGCAGACATGTGGATCACTGTAGAGACCACCCCGATGGCTGACGGTCAGGACGTGTCGGAAGCGCTACTTTCGGTCGATGACAATCCCCTTCGAACTCTGGGGTCAACGCGGATATCCAGGCTTCGACGTGGTCGGCGAGTCGCACTATGCGACAGCGATCCGGCAGGTCTTCGGCAACGACTTCAAGGCCGAGGGTTCCGAGGTCACCACCACGGCCACGCTCACACCTGATCCGACCAACAAGCACGATCGTCACGCCGTCGGCGTATGGGTGGACGGCAGGAGGGTCGGCTTCCTGCCGAGGGAGGAAGCGCCGCGCTATGCGCCGATCTTGTCCCGGCTGACGTCGCAGGGCTGGTCGCCTCAGGTCACCGCCCGTGTGTGGGGCTCGGAGTGGGATGAGTACGACAGCGGCCGCCGGAACTTCCGCGGATCCATCCGGCTGGATCTCGCCGAGCCGCACATGGTCGTGCCCGCCAACCTGCCGCCGAGCACCGAGCATCGCCTCCTTCCGGTGGGCCACGCGATCCAGGTCACCGGCGAGGAGAAGCACGGCGAGACGCTGGCCCCGTTCGTTCGGCCCGAGGGCGAGTGCTGGACCTACGTCACCCTCCACGAGATCGTCGAACAGCTGGCCCGAACCTCGCGAACCGTGGTGGAAGTGCGCCTCGATGGTTCGCGGATCGGCCAGCTGACCCCGAAGATGAGCGGCGATCTGCTGCCCGCGGTGCGCCACCTCGCGAACGCCGGAGTCGTCTGCGCCGGCCGGGCGATCATCAAGGGCAACAGCATCAGGACGGAGGCGGCGCTCTACGTGCTTCGAGCACACGAGCTTCCGGAGAGCTGGCTCGGCGCGCCGCAACCCGCTACCCAGGCCGACCGCCCGCGGCAGCACGGCCCGATCCCGCCTCGCCCGAACGGCATCCGTTTCGTGGTGCCGTCCGGCTGGCCGCAGCCGCCGACCGGCTGGACTCCCCCACCGGGCTGGCGACCCGACCCGAGCTGGGAGCCGGCCCCGGACGACTGGCAGTGGTGGGTGCCCTTCTGGGCCTGAGGCGGCACAGGCGGTTGTTCGGCAGCGGCCGGGTGGACGAGACCGCGTCGTCGTAGTTGGCCGCCGGTTCGCCTGGTGAACGGCCCGGTGTACGCGATCGGTTAGCAGTTCGTCTGATGCACGACCCTGGACACACGACCGCCGGGCACCCTCGGTGGGTGCCCGGCGGCCGGTGGGGAGGTCGATCAGTGCCAGTGCGTCCGGGGGCGCCGGCGCCGCGTGGCGCTGAGGATCACGAAGCCGATCAGGATGACCACCACGCCGCCACCGATGATCGCCACCGTGTTGGCGCCGGTCAGGGCCAGCCCGCCGTCGTCGTCCTTGTTGTTCGCCGCGGCCACGGCGGCGTTGGTCGGGTCGGGGTCCGGCGCGCCATCGTCCGTGTTGCCCGCCACCGCGTCACCGGTGGCCTTGTCGCCGGAGCCGGACTCGGCCTTGTCGTTCTTCTTGTCGGCCGACTCGGGCTTGATCTTGTTGTTGTCGCCGGTCAGCTCCTGCACCGGAGCCGCGTCGTAATCCGTGTCGTCGCCGGCGGACTCGTCGCTGCCGGACTCCTCGGTGTCGGCCTGGTCGTTGTCCGACGAGCTGTCGGCGGGCTTGGCCGGGGTGGTCGGCTTCTTCGTCGGAGGCTGGTTGACGGTGCCGGAGTCGGTCTGCGGCTGCCCGGGGGCGACCGGCGGCGCCGACTGGTCGTCGCCACCGTTGTCGCCGTTGTCCCCGCCGTTGTCGCCGTTGTCCCCGCCGTTGTCGCCGTTGTCGCCACCGTTGTCGTCCGCGGGCGGCTGCTCCTGGGCCGGGGGCTCCTCCTCGGCCGGCGGCTCCTCCTCAGCGGGCGGCTGCTCCTCCGCCGGGGGCTCCTCCTCGGCCGGCGGCTCCTCCTCGGCCGGCGGCTGCTCCTCGGCGGCGTTCACCTTCACGCGCACCGAGTCGAAGGCCGGGGTCTGGTTGGCGCGCTGCATCATCGGGATGCGGTGCGAACCGTCACCCGCCCACGAGGAGCACTGCACATCGCCCGCGTTCGGCAGCCCGGGCACCTGCACCGAGACGACGTCCGGCGCCGCGCCGCCCTTGCGGTCCTCGGTGGCCACGAAGAACTGCGGCACCGGCGCCGGGTCGGGCGCCTCGGCCGAGCTGTTCAGATCGCGGCAGGCGGTGTGGAAGTGGCCGCGCACGATGTTGTCCTGCAGAACCGAGCTCTCCACGTAGTAGCCGCCCTGCCCGGCCGCGAGGAAGCGGTCCCGGATCAGGTTGCGCGTGCTGACTTTGATGGTGAACGGCTGGCCCACGGTGACCGACTTCGGCGCCTCGGTGATCAGCAGGGTCGGGTTGTTCTCCGCCGTGCCGACCTCGCCGAACTCGGTGGAGACGCAGCGGTTGCCGACCTGGAATCCGTCGTGCGGGTCGAGCTCGCTGTCGTCGCAGGTGTTGGTGAGGATCTCGAGACCGCTCGGCGAGGTGAGCTTGGTCTCGGCCTTCGCCCCGGCGTCGTCGTCGGCGAACGAGAGCTGGGCGGCGCCGATGATGCCCCCGAAGACGACGAGGGCGCCGGCCACGCCGATCAGGCGGTTGCGGCGGCTGTTCGGTGAAGGTGCTGCTCGGCGGCTGGCGGACCTACGCATGCGAGATACCTCTGGTTCAGCGATTCCCCAAATACATTTGAGCTGACACAGGGAGGCTAGGAGCCCGCAGTTCGGAAAGCCAATTTCCGGATGAGAATTGAGCCCTTCTTGAGCGGCAATTAAAGAAGAAATATGGGAGGTACGCCGAACCGCCAGCATCATCCGTTCGGCCGATGTCACGGGTTCACCCCGCCGCGCCCGTCAAGTTCCGGACATTTCCGCTGGTCCGGAGCCTGACGCGCCGGAAACTGAACCGGCCCGCCACCCGTGCTGTACACGCTGGCACAATGTCGACACGCACCGGCGCCCCGGACAGGAGATGTCCATGACGGCCACCAGTCAAGCCCCTACCCGTTCCGTGATACACCCCGCGACCGCCGCACGATTCGTCCTGTGGACGGTGCTCGGCGCCAACCTGCTTTTCGTCTGGTTCATGTTCTTCACCTCGGACGTTCCGGAGAAGAACACGCTGATCACGGTGGGGAAGTTCTTCGGGCTGCACGTGGCGCTGGTGATGATCTTCCAGCTCACGCTGATCGCGCGGATCCCGTGGCTGGACCGGCGGCTCGGCATGGATCAGCTGACCGCGCTGCACCGGTGGACCGGCTTCACCCTCTTCTGGACGCTGCTGCTGCACGTGACCTTCATCGTGCTCGGCTTCGCCGAACTCGACGGCAACACGGTGCCGAGGCAGCTCGTCAGCCTCGCCGGATCGTTCCCGGTGCTGCTCGGCATGGTGGCGTTCATCTTCATCACGGTGATCGCGATCTCGTCCGCCCGATACGCCCGGCGACGCCTTTCCTACGAGACGTGGCACGCCATGCACATCCTGCTTTACATGGTGATCGTTTTCGCGCTCATTCATCAATTGTTCGAGATCACCACGTTCACCGCGTCGTCGTTGTCCCGGGCGTACTGGTGGCTGTTGTGGGCGCTGGCGCTCGGGTCGCTGCTGACCTTCCGGGTGATCGTGCCGGTGATCCGCAACGCGCGGCATCAGTTCCGGGTCGCCGCGGTGGTGCCGGAGGCGGACGGCGTGGTGTCGGTGCACGTCACCGGCAAACATCTGGACAAGCTGCCGGCCCGGGCCGGGCAGTTCATGCTGTGGCGCTTCCCCGGCCACAACCCGTGGTGGCAGGTCAATCCGTGGTCGCTCTCCGCGGCTCCGAACGGCGCGTCGCTGCGGCTCACCGCCAAGGCGGTCGGCGAGACCAGCGCCGGGCTGCGGGACCTGCCGGTCGGCAACCGGGTGATCGTGGAGGGGCCGTACGGCGCGCTGACCGGCGTGCAGCGCACGAAGGCGGCCAGCCTGCTGATCGCCGGTGGCATCGGGATCACCCCGATCCGGTCGCTGCTCGAGGAGCTGACCGGGCCGATCACGGTGCTCTACCGGGTGTCCAGCATGCCGCAGGCGGTGCTGATCAACGAGCTGCAGGACCTGGCCCGGTCACGCGGCGCCGAACTGCACGTGCTCACCGGCAAGACCGGCGAGGGCAGCCCGCCGAACACGCCGTTCGCCCCGGCCAATCTGGAGGCGGCGGTGCCGGACATCCGCGAGCGGGACGTGTACATCTGCGGGCCGGAGGCGATGGCGGTCGCCGTGCTCAAGGCGCTGCGCGAGCTCGGCGTGCCTAAGAAGCAGGTGCACGCGGAGCGGTTCCGGCTGGCCGGCTGAGACCCGCGGCGCGGCGGCGGGCGGCCCACACCCACACCGCCATCACCAGGCCGGGCAGGACGGCAATGGTCCACATCCACAGTGCGGGCCGGTCGATCAGGGTGGCGAAGGGCTCCTTCGTGACCGGCGGCGGGCCGAGCCTCGCCTCCGGACAGTTCGCCACCACGGCGCCCGCGCGGTCCAGCGTGAACGTGCCGACCAGCACCGCGACGATGCTGTCGCTGTTGTCGGTCAGCTGCACCGCGGGCCGGTCCAGCGGCACCGGTGAGCCGTCCACCGTCACGTCGCAGTCCCAGGTGCCCCAGAGCGAATAGACCGCGTGCCGGCCGGGCGGCAGCGCCTGAGTCGCGGCGCCGGTGGCCTGGAAGGCGCTGGTGGACATCTCGGCGCCGATCCGCACGAACGAGGGAAAGGCCACGACACCGAAGCAGAGCGCGGCCAGGGCGAACGCGTACCACCGAGTGCCGGGCGGGCCGGGCTCCGACGGGCGGCGCAGGCGGCCCAGTGCCAGACCGGCCGCGGCGCCGGCCACGCCCAGGGCCACTCCCGGCCACCACTGCATGGTAGGCATCGAGATCACGCTGCCGTAGAGCACGGTGTGCAGGATCAGGTAGAACGCCGTGGCCAGGCCGGTCTCGGCGAGCAGGATGAACACGCCGAGCCGGCGGCCGTGGGTGAAGCCGAGCACCAGCCCGGCGAGGGCGGCCACCACGAAGGCGACCGTCCGCAGCTCGCCGGGCTCGGCGGTGTAGCCCTCGTATTTCGTCGCGTCGAGCAGCACCAGCGGCAGGATCAGCCCGGCCGGGATCCAGGCGAAGAACGGCACGAAGCGTGGCATTCCTGAGAGCCAAGCAGGTCAGCGCAAGGCGGGCAGCACCTTGGCGCCGAACGCGTCGATGAACGGCAGCAGGTCCTGACCGACGTGATGCAGGTAGATGCGGTCGAAGCCGAGGGCGGCGTACCCCCGCAGCCAGTCGATGTGCTTCTCCAGATCGGCGGAGATGTTCACCACCGAACGGACCTGATCCAGCGTGACGTTCTCCGAGACGACGTCGAAGTGCTCGACGGTCTCCAGGTCCCAGCAGATCGGCGGCGGGAAGACGTTGCTGCGCCACTGGTCGTAGGCGATCTCCTCGGCCTCGGACTCGCTGCCCGCCCAGCTCAGGTGCACCTGCAGGCAGACCGGCCCCCGTCCGCCGGCATCCCGGAAGGCGCTGATCATCTCGCGCAGCCGGGCCTCGGGCGCGTTCACGGTGACCATGCCGTCGGCCCACGACGCGACCCAGGCCGCCGTCTTGACGCTGACCGCGGCGCCGATCAGCGGCGGCGGCGACTCCGGACGGGTCCACAGCTTGGCGCGGTCCACGGTGATCAGCCCGTCCCGGGTGACCGTCTCGCCGGCCAGCAGGTCGCGGATCACGTCGACGCACTCCAGCAGGCGCTGGTTGCGCAGCTCCTTGCGCGGCCAGTCCCCACCGGTGATGTGCTCGTTGCTGAACTCGCCGGAGCCCAGCGCGGCCCAGAACCGGCCCGGGAACATCGCGCCGAGAGTGCCGATGGCCTGGGCGATGATCGCCGGGTGGTAGCGCTGGCCGGGCGCGTTGACGACGCCGAAGGAGAGGTTGGTGGCCTGCAGCGCGGCGCCCAGCCAGGACCAGGCGAAGGCGGATTCGCCCTGCCGTTCGCTCCACGGCGAGAAGTGATCGGAGCACATCGCGGCTTCGAAGCCGGCGCGTTCGGCGGCGACCACGGCGTCTAGTAGCTCGGCGGGCGGGATCTGCTCGTGCGAGGCGTGGATGCCGTACTGAGTCATACGAAGGCTCAGTACCCCGCCGTCGGTCGCGCTACGCCGGGTGTTGCGTATAGGTGTGCAGAGGGTCTCTGCACACCTATAGGCAACGCTTGCGGAGCGCTGTCGATTTGTTGCACTGAGGTAAAAGTCTTCGCAATCGATTGACCGCCGACGTCGCGTGCTGCTGGTGTGTGATCAATCGTCGACGGAAGGTGCCTGCGCTGGAAACTACCGAGTTCGACGTGGTGGTCGTCGGGGGTGGCACGGCCGGTGCGGTGGTCGCCTCCCGGCTGTCCGCCGATCCCGGTGTCCGGGTCTGCCTGATCGAGGGTGGCCCGTCCGACGTGGGCGACGACCGGGTGTTGCGGCTGCGAAACTGGCTCGGCCTGCTGGAGACCGAGTTCGACTACGACTACGGCACCGTGCCGCAGCCGCGCGGGAACTCGCACATCCGGCACTCCCGGGCCAAAGTGCTCGGCGGCTGCTCGTCGCACAACACGATGATCAGCTTCCTGCCGCCGCCCGGTGACTTCGCCGACTGGGTCGCGGCGGGCGCGGCCGGGTGGTCGTACCAGGAGATGTTGCCTTATTGGCACCGCCTGGCGATCAACATCGTGCCGGTGGTCGAGCGCAACCAGCTCGCCGCCGATTTCGTGGACTCGGCCTCGAA
The DNA here is from genome assembly GCF_055586225.1 of Actinoplanes sp. NPDC051388. Taxonomy (NCBI): domain Bacteria; kingdom Bacillati; phylum Actinomycetota; class Actinomycetes; order Micromonosporales; family Micromonosporaceae; genus Actinoplanes; species Actinoplanes sp. NPDC051388. The sequence continues at coordinate 280,736 of NZ_JBVJIP010000016.1, forward strand.
GGCGCTCGGCGTGCCCACCTGTCCGGACTTCAACGCGGCGCCGTTCCGGGACGGGACCGGTTTCTTCCCGGTCGGCTACTACCCGGAGACCGGGATCCGCTCGTCGTCCTCGGTGGCCTATCTGCACCCGCACCTCGACCGGCCCAACCTGACGATCATGACGGACACCTGGGCCTTCCGGCTGGAGACCGAGGGCGACCGGGTGACCGGCGTGCACACCGACCGCGGCGTGATCCGCGGCGCCGAATACGTACTCTGCGCGGGCGCCATCGACACCCCGCGCCTGCTGCTGCTCAGCGGCATCGGCCCGGCCGCCGACCTGGAGAAGCTCGGCATCGGAGTGCGGCTCGACCTGCCCGGCGTGGGCGAGCATCTGCTGGACCACCCGGAGTCGCTGATCCTCTGGGAGGCGAGCCGGCCGGTGCCGGCCGAGTCGGCGATGGACTCGGACGCCGGGCTCTTCGTCAACCGGGCCGGCGGCGAGCGCCCGGACCTGATGTTCCACCTCTATCAGATCCCGTTCACGGTCAACACCGAGCGCCTCGGTTACGACGTGCCGGAGCACGGCTTCGGGATGACACCGAACATCCCGCGCCCGCACAGCAGCGGCCGGATGTGGCTGGTCGACGCCGACCCGGCGACCAAGCCCGCGCTCGACTTCGGCTACTTCACCGACCCGGACGGCTATGACGAGCAGACCATCGTCGACGGCCTCCGGATCGCCCGCGAGGTGGCCGCGACCGAGCCGTTCGCGTCGTGGATCCGCCGCGAGATCGCCCCCGGACCGCAGATCCAGACCGATCAAGAGCTTTCCGCGTACGGCCGGGCCGCGCACCACACGGTCTACCATCCCGCCGGGACCTGCCGGATGGGTGCGGCCGACGACCCGATGGCCGTCGTGGACCCGGCGCTGCGGGTGCGCGGCCTGGCCAACGCGCGGATCGCGGACGCCTCCGTGCTGCCCACCATGACCACGGTGAACCCGGTGGTCGTGGTGCTGATGATCGGCGAGAAGGCCGCCGACCTGATCGCCACCGACAACTAATTTGAGGACCGACGTGACCCCAACGATTGCCGTGGAACATCTCTGGAAGGTGTTCGGCGTCAAGCCCGAGCGAGTCGTCGACTCGGATCTCGGCCGGCTGCCCCGGGCCGAACTGCGCGCCAGGACCGGTTGTGTCGCAGCGGTCCGCGACGTCAGCTTCGAGGTGGCGCCCGGCGAGGTGTTCGTCGTCATGGGCCTGTCCGGCAGCGGCAAGTCCACGCTGGTCCGCTGCCTGACCCGGCTGATCGAGCCGACCAGCGGCGAGGTGTCGATCAACGGCGAGCAGGTTCGCCGGATGAACCCCAAGCGGCTGCGTGAGCTGCGCCGGCACCAGGTGGCGATGGTGTTCCAGCACTTCGGCCTGCTGCCGCATCGGCAGGTGGTGGACAACGTGGCCTACGGGCTGGAGATCCAGGGAGTCGGCAAGGCGGAACGGCACCGGCGCGCGGGCGAGGTGCTCGACCTGGTCGGGCTGGACGGCCACGAGCAGCAATATCCGGATCAGCTCTCCGGCGGCATGCAGCAGCGGGTGGGTCTGGCCCGGGCGCTGGCCGCGGACCCGGCGGTGCTGCTGTTCGACGAGCCGTTCAGCGCGCTCGACCCGCTGATCCGCCGGGACATGCAGGCCGAGGTGCGCCGGCTGCACGCCGAGGTGGGCAAGACCCTGGTGTTCATCACCCACGACCTGTCCGAGGCGCTGACCCTGGGCGACCGGATCGCGGTGATGCGCGACGGCGACCTGGTGCAGGTGGGCACGCCGGAGGATCTGGTCGGCAAGCCCGCCGACGACTACGTGTCGGACTTCGTGCGCGAGGTGCCGCGGGCGGACGTGCTGACGCTGCGCTGGATCGTGCGCCCGGCCGAGGACGGCGAGGAGTTCGAGGACCTGACCATGCCGGCCACCACGGTGATCCGAGATGCGGTGTCGCGGATCCTCGGCGCCGGCCGGCCGATCCGGGTGGTGGACGGCGACGAGCTGCTCGGGGTGGTGGACGCCAAGCAGCTGGTGCCCGCACTGATCGGGCATCGACCGCAGGTGCACGCGTGACCGCCACGGTGACGGCCACCGAACCGGCGACCGGGGCGGCGCGGCCGGCACGCTGGACGCGGCCGGGACGGCGTACCGGGATCGTGGTCTTGATCCTGGTGACCGTGGTCGCCTATCTCGTCTTCCGCACCGCCGGGGCCGCGGATTCGGAGGACGCGTGGGCCTTCCGGGTGCTGACCGACCTGCGTGACTGGGTCGACGCCAACCGCGACACCAGCCCGATCTTCCTGTACGGCTTCAACTACCTGCGTCTCGGCGTGGTGGTGCTGGTCGGCGCCGTGCAGAGCGCGCTCCACGGGCTCGGCGCGGTCGGCCTGATCGCGGTGGCCGGCACGCTCGCGCTGGTGCTGGCCGGGTGGCGGGCGGCGCTGCTGGCGGTCGGTGGCTTCGTCGGGCTGGGCCTGCTGGACCTGTGGCAGGAGAGCGTCGACACGCTGGTGCTGACCCTGACCGCGGTGCTGATCGCGGTGCTGATCGGCGTGCCGATCGGGGTGCTGGCGGCGCGGGTGGCGGCGGTCGGCGCGGCGCTGCGGCCGGTGCTGGACGTGATGCAGATCCTGCCGACCTTCGCCTATCTCGCGCCGATGACGCTGCTCTTCCTGATCGGCGAGCCGGCCGCGATCATCGCGACCCTGATCTATGCGATCCCGGTGACCATCCGGATCACCGCACTGGGCATCAGCGAGGTGTCCAAGACCACTGTGGAGGCGGCCACCGCGCTCGGCTCGACCGCGCGTCAGCTGCTCTTCAAGGTGCGGCTGCCGATGGCTCGCCCGACCATCGTGCTGGCGGTGAACCAGACCATCATGATGGCGCTGTCGATGGTGGTGGTGACCGCCCTGATCGACGCGCCGGGGCTGGGCCTGAACATCATCTTCGCGCTGGAACGGGTGAACGTGGGCGCCGCCTTCGACGCGGGCCTGGCGATCGTGGTGCTGGCCATCGTGCTGGACCGGGTGACCACCCGGGCGGCGTTGCGGCCGCCGCCCGGCCGGATCCGCGTCGCGATCCTGGCCGTGGTGATCGTGCTGGCCGCCGTGATCCCGCTGAGCAACGAGTTCCCGGGCTCCTGGCGGTTCTCCTTCGCCGCGCCGGTGAACACCGCGACCAAGTGGGCCGAGCTGCACTGGTACGACTTCACCGAGGGCCTGAAGAACATCGTCAGCGGCTGGCTGCTCGACCCCCTGCAGACCGTGCTGGTCACCACGCCCTGGTGGCTGCTGGTGATCGCGGTGCTGGTCTTCGGTTCGCTGGTCAGCGGCTGGCGGCACGCGATCCTGGCCGCGCTGGCCACCGCCGGGCTGGCCGGGCTGGGTCTGTGGCAGCACTCGATGCAGACGCTGGCCACCGTGCTGGTGGCGACCGTGCTGACCATGCTGGTCGGCGTCTTCCTCGGCGTGCTGTGCGCCCGGCACGACCGCTTCGCGAGCGGTCTGCGCCCGCTGCTGGACGCGGCGCAGACGATGCCGTCGTTCGTCTATCTGCTGCCCGCGGTGGCGTTCTTCGGCGCCAGCCGGTTCACCGCGATCGTGGCCGCGGTCATCTATGCCGTCCCGCCGGTGGTGCGGCTGGTCGAGCGCGGCATCCGGGACGTACCGGCGACCGTGGTGGAGGCGGCCCGTTCGGCCGGGTCGACCCCGCGCCAACTGCTCTGGAAGGTGCAGCTCCCGATGGCCCGCGGCGGCCTGATGCTGGCCACCAACCAGGGCATCGTGATGGTGCTGGCGATGGTCGTGGTCGGCGGCCTGGTCGGCGCCGGCGCCCTGGGTTACGACGTGGTGGCCGGCTTCGCGCAGCGCGAGGACTTCGGCAAGGGCCTCGCCGCCGGCCTCGCGATCGTGCTGCTGGGCATCCTCCTCGACCGTCTCACGCACGGCTTTTCCCAACGGAAGGAACTTCGGCCATGAAACGCAGGATCTTTATCGGGGCGGCGACCGCACTCAGCCTCGCCGTCGCCGGTTGTGGTGGCGCGACGTCGGACGCGGGCAGCGGATCCACCGGCGGGGACGCGCCCAAGGGCACGGTGAAGATCGCGATCAACCCCTGGGTCGGCTACGAGGCCAACGCCGCGGTCCTGGCCCACATCCTGCAGAAGGAACTGGGCTACACCGTCGAGAAGAAAACCCTCAAGGAGGAGATCTCCTGGCAGGGCTTCGAAACCGGTGAGGTCGACGTGATCGTGGAGAACTGGGGCCACGACGACCTGAAGAAGACCTACATCGAAGACAAGAAAGTCGCCGTCGAGGTCGGACCGACCGG
>NZ_JBVJIP010000017.1:0-180513 GCF_055586225.1 Actinoplanes sp. NPDC051388
TCTGGGGGGTGGGGAGGGGGAGGAGGGTGGGGGCCAAACCCTTTGCCTTCGCCCGGGGTGGTGGCGCCGACCGGGAGTACCGCGCCCTCGCCCACCGAGGCCGCGGCGACGGCAGCGGCAATCCGGGCGTCGTCGCGCTCCGCCGATGCCACGGTGCCCAACGCCACCGATGCCGCATCGGCGACATGCCCCCGGCTGGCGAGGTCGTTGGTGATGGTGAGGGAGACTTGGCGCCCCTCCATCACCGCGATCGATTCGCTCAGCCGCGGAGGCGCGAGCAGCCCGGTGCCCATCACATCGTCGGCCGAGGCGAGCCTCCCGCCGACCAGCACCTCACCATCGACCCTGACTTCCACCCGGCCGATCGTCTCGACACCCAGTTCGACGTGGCCAGTGACCGCGGGGGTCCAGATCGTGCTGATCTCGAGCACCGACGCGTTCGCGGGCACGCCACCGGTCCAGACCAGGTGGGCGGCCACGCGGTGCTCGACCAGCGACTCGCGACCTTCGGCGTCGAGGAACCGGACTAGCACGCCGGGCTTCTCGGTGACCGGATCGATCAGGTCGTGAACTGTGAACGGCACCAGCCCACGGGTGACCGCGACTCCCGGGCTGTGGGTGACCCGGCTGTCCGGCAGCGCCTGGACGAGACCGTCGTAGGGATTGACGACCCGGTCGGGCACGACGAAAGCACTGCCGCCGCCCTGCGTCCGCGGGAGGACGGCTGCCTCACCGATCACCGCGACGGTAGCCGGCGGCGGGGACCACGGCAGCTCCCGCTCGTTGCGCAGCAGGACCATCGCGTCGCCGGCCGCCCTCCGCGCGAAGGCCCGGCCACCGCTGGAGGATGCCGGCCGACGCACGCCCGGTGGTAGATCTTTGAGCGCGCCCACCCGCCACGCCAGCCGCAGCAGCCGCAGCACCTTGTCGTCGATGGCTTCCTCGGACACTTCACCATCGCGGACGGCTCGCACGAGTGCGGGGCCCCAGGGACCGCGCGGGCCGGGCATGGCGAGATCCTGCCGGGCGCGGGCGGCGGCGACGGTGCTGCGCACCGCCGTCCAGTCGGAGACGACCACCCCGTCGAACTGCCACTCACCGCTCAGCGGCTCGGCGAGCAGTGGGCTTTCCGACATCGTCGTGCCGTTTACCGAGTTGTAGGCGGACATGACGCCCCACGCGCCGCCGAGCTTGACCGCGAGCTCGAACGGGACCAGATACAGCTCGCGCAGGGTGGTCTCGTCGACCACGACGTTGACGTGGAAGCGTTCGTCCTCGGAGTCGTTGCCGACGTAGTGCTTGGGCACCGCGGCGACCCCGCAGGCCTGTAGGCCCTGGATGTACGCGGCGGCCATCATGCCGGACAGGACGGGGTCCTCGGAGAATGCCTCGAAATGCCGTCCGCCCCGCGGTGAGCGGTGCATGTTGACGGTGGGGCCCAGCACGACGTCCACCCCCTTGCGCCGGGCCTCACCTGCGAGGATCACACCGTATTCCCGAGCGATCACCGGGTCCCAGGTCGCGGCCAGGGCCGTGCCGCTGGGAAGGTTCAGCGACGGGTCGCGTTCGTCCCAGGCGGCCCCGCGGACACCAGCCGGGCCGTCCGAGAGCACCATGCCGCGTAGCCCGATGGCGGGGATCGGTATCGTGCTCCAGAAGTCCGCACCGGTCAGCAGCGCGACCTTCTGATCGAGGTCGAGGCGGGCGAGCTTCGCGCGCAGATCCTCTTCGACATCCGGTTCGGTCCGGCCCGGGGTTACGGCGGCGGCGGGCTTCACGGCGATCCTCCAGGCTGGGGGCGGGACAGGGTTCACTTGATGCCGACCGAGGCGACGCTCTGCAGGAAGAACCGTTGCAGGGCGAGGAAGAAGACGACGACCGGGATGATCGCCAGCACCGACCCGGCCAGGAGGATTCCGTAGTTGGTCGCGTTCTCCCCGTGCGAGTACAGGGCGAGGGCAACCGGCAGCGTGTACTTCTCTTTCGTTTGCGCGGCCACTAGCGGCCACAAGAAGTTGTTCCAGGACATGAGGAACGTGAGGATGCTCAGCGTGGCCAGCGGCGGGCCGCACAGCGGCATGACGACCCGGGCGAAGATCCGGAACTCGCTCGCCCCGTCGATCCGGGCGGCCTCGATGAGGGACGTGGGAATCTCCGCCATGAACTGCCGCATCAGGAATACGCCGATCGGAATGGTCAGGAACGGCAGCACCAACGCGGAGTAGGTATTGATCATGCCGGCTTTGCTCACCAGGACGAACAATGGAACGAACGTCACGACATGGGGCACCATCAGCGTCAGCATGACCAGCAGGTAGAGCACCGACTTGCCCCGGAAATCGATCTTCGCGAGCGCATAGCCGATCATCGAGCAGAAGATGACGTTGCCGGCGACGGTGAACAACGCGACGACCACGCTGTTGACGAAGAACTGGCTGATGCCGTACTGGCTGAACCAGGCGGTGTAGTTCTCCAGCGTCGGCGCGTCGGGGAGAAGCCCGGTCGGGTTACGAAGCAGCTCGCCCTGCGTCTTGAACGAACCCAGCAGCATGTAGACGAACGGAACGAGGGTGAGGACGAATGCGATGGTCACGGCCAGGTAGGCGGCGGAACGACCCGGCCGCCATCGGCGCGGTCGCGGGGTCGAGGAGAGGGAAAGCTCGGTCACGGGAGTCAGGCCTTCCGTCGGAGCGCCCGGAACTGCAGCAAACTGAGTAGGGCGATGGCGACGAACAACACGTAGCTCGCCGCGGAGGCGTAGCCGTACTTGCCAAAGCCGAACTGGTTGTAGGTGAAGTAGGTGATCGACAGGGTGGAGCCGAGCGGGCCGCCCTGGGTCATCACGAACGGCTCGTCGAACAGTTGCAGATACCCGACCGAGAGCAGCACCGCCCCGACGAGAGCAGTGGGGCGAAGGATCGGAAGGGTGATGCGGGTGAATCGCTGCCATGGCCCCGCACCGTCGACCATGCCGGCCTCGAGGACCTCCTCCGGCACACTCTGCAGACCGGCCAGAAAGATGATCATCAGATTTCCGGCGTTGCGCCAGACGGCGAGCAGAATCAGGGACGGCATCGACCAGGTCGTGCTGTTCAGCCAGTCCGGTCCCTCGATGCCGACCAGCCCGAGGGCGGCGTTCAGGAGTCCGTCGTTCTGCAGGATGAACCGCCACACCACGGCCACGGCCACGATGCTCGTCACGACGGGAACGTAGAAGCCGACCCGGAAGACAGTCCGGAATCTCTTGATGGCGTTGTTGAGGGCGACGGCGAGTGCGAGACCGACGGCCATGGTGAGCGGGATGCCGATGACGACGAAGTACGCCGTGTTCCTCATCGACTGCAGGAACTGCGGGTCGTGGAAGAGCGCGGTGTACTGCTTGAGCCCGACGAACTCCACGGCGAACGGAGTGTCGGTGTCCGAACTGCTGAAGTCGGTGAACGACATGACGAACGACGCCACGATGGGCAGCATCACGAAGCAGACGAAGGCGATCACGAACGGTAGTGCCAGCACCCAGCCGGTGAGGTTCTCGCTGCGCCGCCGGCTCCCGGGCCGGCCCGCCGGCCTGGCGTCGCGACGGGCGCCCGGCCGGACGGGAGTGGTCGCGGCCGTCATGATCAGCTCGCCGTGCCGATGCCGGCGGCCTGGCTCTGCAGGGCCTTGGCCGCCTCCGGCGGTCTCGCCACGCCCTTGACAACCCGCTCCAGCTGGGTGTCTCCGGCGGCGCCGACCTGCGTCCAGGTCTTGAGCGCGGGTGGCGACTTCGTGTCCGTCAGCTGCACCTTGAACACGGCAAGCTTACTGTCGTCGGCCAGCTTCGGGCCGCTCCAGGCGCTCTGCACCGCGGGCAGATTGCCGGTCAGCTCGTAGAAGGCGGTTTGGGTTTCCGGCTGCGAGAGCCACTTCTGCAGCTTGCGGGCGGCATCCGGGTTCTTCGCCTTCTTGAACACGACCAGGTCGGAACCGCCAACGAAGGACGTCGAGCTGGACTGCGAGGGGATCCGCATGACGGCGTATTTGTCGGCGAAGCCGTCGCCGCCCGCCTTGTTCAGCAGACCGATCTCCTGCGGCGGCCCGATCAGCATCGGGGTGTCGCCGCTGACGAAGGCCGCCTCGGCGGCCCCGACCGCCGTCGACGCGTTCTTGTCCGCGATGCCCTCGGTGAAGAAGCTCTGGTAGTAGGTGAGCGCGTCGACCATCTGCGGCGAGTCGAGGGTCCAGGCCGATTGCTGCGCGTCCGTCAGGTTCGCGCCGGCCGACCAGGCAAAGGGCAGGAACGCCTGGAAGGAGTCGGTGCCGCCGGTCGGCAGGCGGACTCCCCACTTGGCGCCGGCCTTGTCCTGCATGGCCTTGGCCATGGCCTTGAACTGATCGCGGTTCGTCGGCGGCGTGCTGTATCCGGCGCGCTTGGCCAGATCGGTACGGTAGAAGATGACTCGCGTATCGACATACCACGGGACACCCGCGGCCCTGCCGTCCACAGTGGCCGCCTCCTTGGCCCCGGCGAACATGTCACTGGTGTCGATATCGCTCGCGGGCGTCTCGAACGCGTTCGCGAAGTCGGCCATGTAGGTGGTGCCCATCTGCGCGATGTCGGGCGTGACCCCGCCCGCGATCGCGGTCTGGTACTTCTGGTGAGCTGCGTCCCAGGGGATGCCGGTGACGTTGACCTTGACGCCCGGGTTCTCCGCCTCGAATGCCTTGACCAGCGTCGGCAGCGCGTCACCGGAAGCGCCCTGGGCCCACATCGTGATGGTGCCGCTCGCCTTGCCGGCGCCGACGGTCGCGGCGGCCGAGGAGGAGGTCTGTTCGGAATCCCGGCCGCACCCGCTCAGCAGAAGCGCGGTGACGGCCACGACCGTGGAGACGGCGGATAAGCGTGCATGAAGACGGCGCATGGGTGTCCTCCGGAAAGGGGTCGAATCCGGCGCTGACCTGGAACGAGAGCCGTCAGCGGCGACGAATGTTACGCGCATAGATTACGTGTTGCGCAGAATCTACGCGCGTAACATTGGCGGCGTCAAGCGATGAGTCACGTCGTGTTTCATCCCAGCCGGATCGGGCGCACGCAACGTCGTCCGCATCCCGAGATCCGCACAGTCGCGTACTGAGCCGCTTTGACATTCGGCGTCGTGCCCGCATGGGCCGGAGGCGGACAAGGAGAAACCTGCCACAGTCCCGGCCAGACCGCAGAACTACTGCAATCCGGGCTACAACAGGTCACCGCGGGGATAGCCCGACCAACACTGCCAGCACCGGATGGGCCGCCCGGCCGCCGGTCAGGCACGTTTCGGCGATCGGGGTCACTGGCAACAGGAGCTTGTGCATCCTCGCGGCCGGGGTCATCATCGTGAATCATGAGCACCGTCGCTCGTCAGGGCCTCCCGACGCCGACGCCGGCTCCGGTCGGGATGCGCATCCCCAACATCGACGAGGCCCGAGCCCTGGGCGCGGATCTGTATCACGCCCACGACCTCGATGTGCACGGAGATCGCGCTCGCTTTGCCCTGCGGATCGAAGCGGTACGCACCGGCGCCCTCACGGTGGGCTGGCTGTCGTACGACACCGCGGTCCGGCTCAAAGCGGCCGCCCCCGAGTCGGCGTACCAGGTCAATGTGCCCATCGAGGGCATCCTGCTGGTCAACTCCGGCGATAAGCGGATCGTGGCCTCCCCCCGGCATGCGGCGGTACACCGCGCAGACCAGGGTCACACCCTGCAAGGATGGGACACCCCCTGCCGAAACTTCGCACTCAGGATCGACCGGCGGTACCTGGACCAACACCTGGGGAACCTGCTGGGGCACCCGGTGCGGGCCCCCATCGCCTTCGACCTGCCGCTCGACCTAAGCGCCGGCGCCGGCCGCCATTGGTGGGCCCTCGTCCAGGCCCTCGCAGGCCATCTGCACGACCCCGCCTGCGCGCCACCCCCTGCGCTCCTGACGGCGTCGCTGGAGCAGAGCGTCGTCACGGGTCTGCTCTTCGCGGCCGGGCACGAATACCGTGCCGAGTTGGAGGCGCCGGTGCGACAAGCTCGGCCCGGAGCAGTGCGCAGGGCGGTGGACTTCATCGAGAGCCGGCCAGAACTACCCCTCACCGTCGGTGACATCGCCGGCACCGCCGGGGTGGGCATTCGCGCCCTGCAGGAAGGCTTCCGGCAAGCCATGGGCACCACGCCCATGCACTACCTACGCGACGTCCGGCTCGCCCGGACACGGCAGGAACTACTGGAAGCAGACGGGAAAACGGAGAGCGTCACCGAGATCGCCTACCACTGGGGCTTCGCCCACCTGGGGCGGTTTGCGGCACATTACCGTCAGACGTACGGAGAATCGCCCTCCGACACCCTGCACCGCTGATCGACAGACTCGTTCCCCTCATTTCCGCCACGCTTTCTGCTGCGTGTTGCGGATTGCCGCGTTCCCGCCGCCGGGCCGACGATCACCGCACAGTCACAACGACGTCCGGTCGGTGAGGAGCCCCAGCCATGACCAGCGCATCCATCCCCCGTACCCTTCCGCTCAGTCTCGACGAGAAGCAGTTCGACGAAGCCCTCTCCCGATTCCGGAAAGCGGTGGGCGAGGCACACGTTCTCACTGAAGCCACCGCCCTGGAAGCCTTCCGCGACCCGTACCCGGTCGGCGCGGAACCCACGGACGCGGCCTCCGCGGTCGTCTGTCCCGGTGACACCGCACAGGTGCAGGACATCGTCCGCATCGCCAACGAGTACGGAATCCCGCTGTCGCCCGTATCCACCGGCAAGAACAACGGCTACGGCGGTGCCTCTCCAAGGCTGCCCGGCTCCGTCGTGGTCAACACCGGCGCCCGGATGAACCGCATCTTGGAGGTCAACGAGCGGTTCGGCTGCGCGTTGCTGGAGCCCGGCGTGACCTACTTCGATCTGGCCAAGTATCTCGAGGACACCAACAGCACGCTCATGCTCGACTGTCCGGACCTCGGCTGGGGCAGCGTCGTCGGCAACACCCTGGACCGCGGTGTCGGCTACACGCCCTACGGCGACCACTTCATGTGGCAAAGTGGACTCGAGGTCGTACTGCCCCTGGGCGAGGTCATGCGCACCGGCATGGGCGCCGTGCCCGGCAGCAACACCTGGCAGTTGTTCCCGTACGGCTTCGGCCCGTTCCCGGACGGCATGTTCACCCAATCCAACTTGGGCATCGTCACCAAGATGGGCATCGCACTCATGCAACGTCCACCGGCATCACTCACCTACCTGATCACATTCGAGAACGAAAACGATCTCGAACAGATCGTCGACATCATGCTGCCACTACGCATCAACATGGCGCCGATCCAGAACGTCCCCGTGCTGCGCAACATCATCATGGACGCGGCGGCAGTCTCCAAGCGCACGGACTGGTACGACGGCGACGGACCGCTGCCCGCCGAGGCCATCCAGCGGATGAAGGCCGAACTCAATCTCGGGCACTGGAACTTCTACGGCACCCTGTACGGTCCTCCACCGGTCATCGACGCCTACTACGGAATGATCAAGGTAGCCTTTGGTCAGATCCCCGGAGCGAGGTTCTACACCAACGAAGACCGCAACGATCGCGGCGGCCACGTCCTGCAGGACCGCCACAAAATCAACAACGGCGTGCCCAGTCTCGACGAACTGGCACTGCTCGACTTCATCCCCAACGGCGGACACATCTGCTTCTCCCCCGTCTCGGCCCCCGACGGCAGAGACGCCCTGCGCCAGGCCCAGATGGTCAAGCAGCGCGCCGACGAATACAACAAGGACTACGCCGCCCAGTTCATCGTCGGTCTGCGGGAGATGCATCACATCTGCCTGTTCCCATACAACACCGCCGACCCGACAGCGCGCCAGGAAACCCTGGACATGACGAAGGTTCTCGTCCGAGAAGCCGCCGCCGAAGGATACGGCGAATACCGCACCCACAACGCCCTGATGGACGACGTCATGGCCACCTATAACTGGGGAGACGGCGCGCTGCTGAAATTTCACCAAACCATCAAGGACGCCCTCGACCCCAACGGCATCATCGCCCCCGGAAAGTCAGGTGTATGGCCGGCCAAATACCGCGGCCAAGGCCTGTAGGCCCTTCTTTCGGATGAACCGGGCCACAACATCCGGCTCACGCACGCTTGGCCTTCCCACTTCCGCTGCGGTGCGCCGGTGCGATGGATCGCGGGTTTCCCTAGGCCATACCGGCCGTCCAATCCAGACCGGCGGCGTCGAGGCGCTCGTGTCCTCCAGGTCCATCAAGCCCGGCAGTGATCGGCGAGCCCGATGAAACGGGCTCGTCGGCTTACGTCTGGGCCACAAGCCCTTTCAGCGCTACATCGGTAGCTGCGGCCCTGTCCCGCGGCAGGGTCGCGCCGTCGGCGAGTGCTTCCGGAGGGTCAGGAAGTCCGCGGAGGCGTTGAGGCACTCGGCTGCGACGAGGCGCTCACCGCGGTAGCGCAATGCTATGTGCTGCGCTGGGCGCTTGCCGGGCCGCACCAACACGTCGTCGCCGGCTCGGGCCAGGCCGGCGATCTGCAATTTCAGCGCGCCCTGATGGGACCAGAACCACGGCACGCTGCGGTAGGAGCGGGGCTTGCCGACGAGGGTCGTCGCGGCGGCTTTGGCCTGCTCGACGGCGTTGTCGACGCTTTCGAGGCGAAGCCGCGTGCCGGAGGAGTTCGGAGAGGGGTCGGGCAGGTTGGCGCAGTCGCCGATCGCGACGGTGTGCCCGTCGGAGGCGACCGAGCATTGGTCCACCAGTACTCCGGTGTGGCATTGCAGGCCGGCGGCGCGGGCGAGGTCGTCGCGTGGGCGGGCGCCGATGCCGATCAGCACGAGGTCGGCCGGCGCCGCACAGGATCAGATCGGCGTTCAGGGTGCCCAGGGCGGCGGCGAGAACCTTGGAGGTGGCGACCGCGCAGGAGCCGTGCAACGCCTCGTCGGTGATGTGCACGGCCTTGTCCGGACCCATCGACAATGCCTTACGGATCGACTCGGCGGCACGCTCGGGGCCCATCGTCAGGACGGTCACCTCACCACCGTGCGCCTCCTTGATCTTCAGCGCCTCCTCGATGGCGTACTCGTCCATCTCATTGATCACGTTGCTCGCTGACGCGCGGTCCACCACGGAATCAGATGTCAGGGTGCGCTCGGCGCCCGAGTCGGGCTCCTGCTTCACCAGTACGACGATGTTCATCGCGGTCATTACCTCCAGGTGGTGCGCAGTTGGACAGGTCAGGAGTCGCCGACACGCGCGATCAGCGGTGCCACCAGCTCGGTCACCGTTGCCAGGGCCTCGTCGAGAGCTGGGTGCGCGTCCGTCGCGCCGCCGGATCGCAACCATCGCCGCAGCACCTCGTTGTGCGCGGCGACGAACGATGCGGCTGCCACATGAGCGGCTAGCGCGGCCGCCGAAGTGTCGGGGAGTCGGCTGCGCAGGTAGTCGCTCAATGTCCGTTCGTATCGGGCGACGCTGGCGACCTCACGATCCCGCAGAGCGGCAACGACGCGAGTGAGGCGGTATCTGGCGATGGTGCGTTCCGGTGTTGTCATGAAGGTTTCGAAGATCAGCCGTGTCGCCTCCGCCACCGTGGAGACCGGTTCGGTGGCCGCCGAGGAGCCCAGATACCAATGCACCTTCTCCAACACGGAGTCGTGGTCGGGGAAGATGACGTCCTCTTTGGAGGAGAAGTGCCGAAAGAAGGTCCGGCGACCGACCCCCGCGGACGCTGCGATCTCGTCGATCGTGGTCTTCTCGTATCCCTTTGCCGTGAACAGCCGGAACGCGGCCGCCGCGAGTCGCTCGCGAACGGGTTCGAGGATCGCTGGTGCGGTGATGGAGACGTCCTGTTGCATGGTCCACCATAACACGGTCGCCTCCCAGTGCCATCCCTCTGACATCAAGTGCTTGATCTTTGGCACTCAGTGCCGCTATGTTCGATGCATGGCCACCACCCCACCGGCGCGCACCGAGTCCGGGCTCCCGGTCGCCGCGGTTTACGACGCGGCTTCACTGGACCGTTTCGATCCGCGGGTCCAGATGGGGGAACCGGGTAGCTATCCGTTCACTCGTGGGGTCTATCCCAAGATGTACACGGAACGGCCCTGGACGATGCGCCAGTACGCCGGATTCGGGACGGCCACGCAGTCCAACGAGCGCTCCACCAGCTCGTCAAGGCCGGCACCGGCGGCTTGTCAGTCGCGTTCGACCTGCCGACCCAGATGGGCTACGACTCCGACGAGCCGATCGCCCAGGGCGAGGTCGGCAAGGTCGGCGTCGCCGTCGACTGCCTCGACGACATGCGCGTCCTCTTCCAAGGCCTGCCCCTCGACCGGATCAGCACCTCGATGACGATCAACGCGCCGGCGTCCTCGCTGCTGTTGCTCTATGAGCTGGTGGCAGCCGATCACGGGATCGCCGGTCATCAGCTGACCGGCACGATTCAGAACGACGTGCTCAAGGAGTACATCGCCCGGGGCACGTACATCTATCCGCCGGCCGCCTCGCTCCGGCTGATCAGCGACATCTTCGCCTACTGCCACCGAGAACTCCCGCGCTGGAACACGATCTCCATCTCCGGCTATCACATGGCCGAGGCGGGCGCCACGCCGGTGCAGGAGATCGCGTTCACGCTGGCCAACGCCAATGAATACGTCCGTACGGCCATCGCCGCCGGCCTCGAAGTTGACGAATTCGCACCCCGGTTGTCGTTCTTCTTCGTCGCGCGCACCACTTTGCTGGAGGAAGTGGCGAAGTTTCGGGCCGCCCGCCGGATCTGGGCGCGCATCATGCGGGAAGAGTTCGGCGCCCGGAACCCGAAAAGCCAGATGCTGCGCTTCCACACCCAGACCGCCGGCGTGCAGCTGACTGCCCAGCAGCCCGAGGTCAACCTCGTCCGGGTGGCGATGCAGGGCCTGGCCGCGGTGCTGGGCGGCACGCAGAGCCTGCACACCAATTCGTACGACGAAGCGATCGCGCTGCCCACCCAGAAAGCGGCCCGGCTGGCGTTACGCACCCAGCAGGTCATCGCCTACGAGACGGACGTGACCAGGACGGTCGACCCGTTCGCGGGTTCCTACGCCATCGAGTCGATGACCGACGCCGTGGAGGCCGCCGCGCTGGAGCTCATCCAGGAGGTGGAGGATCGCGGCGGCGCCGTGGCGGCAATCGAAGAGGGCTTCCAGAAGAGCGAGATCGAACGGTCGGCGTACCAGGTCGCTCTCGAGATCGAGCAGCACGACCGGACGGTGGTGGGACTCAACCGGTACGCGCTGGACGAGGAGGAGCCGTGCACGCCATTGCGCGTCGACCCGACGATCGAGGCCGGCCAGCGCGAGCGGCTGACCGTGCTGCGCCGCGAGCGGGACAACCAGGCCGTCTCCCGTGCGCTCGACGAGCTGCGAGTCACGGCTTCCGGCACGGACAACGTGCTGCCGCCGATGCGCGAGGCGCTCGGCCTGCGTGCCACGGTCGGCGAGGTCAGTCACGCGTTGCGGGACGTGTGGGGCGTGCACGTGCCACAGGACCGGTTCTGAGAGGACATCGGGTGACCCTCGATATTCATACGAC
Source organism: Actinoplanes sp. NPDC051388 (assembly GCF_055586225.1). Lineage (NCBI taxonomy): Bacteria > Bacillati > Actinomycetota > Actinomycetes > Micromonosporales > Micromonosporaceae > Actinoplanes > Actinoplanes sp. NPDC051388. The sequence continues at coordinate 11,562 of NZ_JBVJIP010000017.1, forward strand.
CGCGGGCAAGCTGGCCGATCTCGAACGGCGCATGGACGAGGCCGCACACGCCGGTTCCGCCCGCGCGGTGGAGAAGCAGCACGCCCGGGGCAAGAAGACCGCCCGGGAGCGGATCGCGATGCTGCTCGACGAGGGCTCGTTCGTCGAGCTGGACGAGCTGGCCCGGCACCGGTCGACCAACTTCGGGCTGGAGAAGAACCGGCCGTACGGCGACGGCGTGGTCACCGGGCACGGCACCGTCGACGGCCGCCAGGTGTGCGTGTTCTCGCAGGACTTCACGGTGTTCGGCGGCTCGCTGGGCGAGGTCTTCGGCGAGAAGATCGTCAAGGTGCTCGACCTGGCCATGAAGATCGGCTGCCCGGTGATCGGCATCAACGACTCCGGCGGCGCGCGCATCCAGGAGGGCGTGGTCGCGCTCGGCCTGTACGCCGACATCTTCTTCCGCAACGTCCGGGCCAGCGGCGTCATCCCGCAGATCTCGCTGATCATGGGACCGTGCGCCGGCGGCGCCGTGTACTCCCCCGCCATCACCGACTTCACCGTGATGGTCGACCAGACCTCACACATGTTCATCACCGGCCCCGACGTCATCCGCACGGTCACCGGCGAGGACGTCGGCATGGAGGAACTGGGCGGCGCCCGCACCCACAACAGCCGCAGCGGCAACGCCCACTACATGGCGTCCGACGAGGACGACGCGATCGACTACGTGTGCGCCCTGCTGTCGTACCTGCCGAGCAACAACCTCGACGAACCCACCACCTTCGACGTGCCCGCCGAGCTCGACCCCAACGAGAACGACCTGGCCCTGGACGCCCTGATCCCGGACTCGGCGAACCAGCCCTACGACATCCACCGGGTAATCGAGGCCGTGGTCGAGGACTTCCTCGAAGTGCAGCCCCTGTACGCCCAGAACATCGTGATCGGCTTCGGTCGCGTCGAGGGCCGGCCGGTCGGCGTCGTCGCGAACCAGCCGATGCACTTCGCCGGCACCCTGGACATCGCGGCCTCCGAGAAGGCCGCCCGGTTCGTGCGCACCTGCGACGCCTTCAACATTCCGGTGCTGACGTTCGTCGACGTGCCCGGCTTCCTGCCCGGCACCGGCCAGGAGTGGGACGGCATCATCCGCCGCGGCGCCAAACTCATCTACGCGTACGCCGAGGCCACCGTGCCCAAGGTCACCGTGATCACCCGCAAGGCCTACGGCGGCGCGTACGACGTCATGGGCTCGAAGCACCTCGGCGCGGACATGAACTTCGCCTGGCCCACCGCGCAGATCGCCGTGATGGGCGCCCAGGGCGCGGTCAACATCCTCTACCGCGGCGAGCTGGCCGCCGCCGACGACCCGGCCGCGCTGCGCACCGAGCTGATCAACGAGTACGAGGACACGCTGGCCAACCCGTACATCGCCGCGGAACGCGGATACGTGGACGCGGTCATCCCGCCGTCCCAGACCCGCGCCCAGGTCACCCGCGCGCTACGGACGCTCCGGACGAAGCGCGAAACCCTGCCGCCGAAGAAGCACGGCAACATCCCGCTGTGAATACCGTCGTCGTGCGCGGCGCTCCCACGCCCGCTGAACTCGCCGCCCTGCTTGTGGTTGTCGCGCGCCTCCCGGGTCGGGAAACGAGCCGTGCCGCGGCACGCCCCGTCTGGGCGGCGCCACGTCGGTGGTCCCGTCAACACCCCAGCTGGCGTACGTCCGCGCTGCCCCGCTGATCCACCGACCGCTGCCCGAGGGAGTCACCGTGCTGAGCAAAGTGCTGATCGCCAACCGTGGTGAGATCGCGGTTCGTATCGCCCGCGCGTGCCGCGACGAGGGCCTCGGCTCGGTCGCCGTCTACGCCGACCCGGACCGCGACGCCATGCACGTCAAGCTGGCCGACGAGGCGTTCGCCCTGCGCGGGAGCACCGCCGCCGAGTCCTACCTCGCGCAGGACAAATTGCTGGACGCCGCCCGCCGGTCGGGGGCTGACGCCGTACACCCGGGTTATGGGTTCCTCGCGGAGAACGCGTCGTTCGCGAAGGCAGTCCTCGACGCCGGGCTTACCTGGATCGGGCCGTCTCCGGAGGCGATCGACGCGCTCGGCGACAAGGTCACGGCTCGGCACATCGCGGCTCGGGCCGGCGCCCCGCTGGTGCCAGGCACGCCGGGCCCGGTGGCGAATGCGGAAGAGGTGATCGCGTTCGCCAAGGAACACGGACTTCCAGTGGCCATCAAGGCGGCATTCGGCGGCGGGGGTCGTGGGCTGAAGGTCGCCCGCACCATGGCCGAGATCGCCGACCTGTTCGAATCCGCGACCCGGGAAGCGGTGGCGGCATTCGGGCGCGGTGAATGTTTCGTGGAGCGCTATCTCGACAAGCCACGCCACGTCGAGACCCAATGCCTCGCAGACATCCACGGCAACGTCGTCGTCGTCTCCACCCGGGACTGCACGTTACAGCGTCGCCATCAGAAGCTGGTCGAAGAGGCTCCCGCGCCCTTCCTCACCGCAGCGCAGAACACGAAGCTCATCCACGCGTCGAAGGCCATCCTCCGCCAGGCCGGCTACCACGGCGCAGGGACATGCGAGTTCCTCATCGGACAGGACGGCACCATCTCGTTCCTCGAGGTCAACACCCGGCTACAGGTCGAGCATCCGGTCAGTGAGGAAGTCACCGGGATCGACCTCGTACGGGAGCAGTTTCGGATCGCCGAAGGCGAGCGGCTCGACTACGACGACCCCGTCCCCACACGGCACTCCCTCGAATTCCGGATCAACGGGGAGGACGCCGGGCGAGGCTTCCTGCCTGCCCCAGGCGTTATCACCGCTTTCCGCGCACCGTCCGGCCCCGGCGTCCGGGTCGACTCCGGCGTCGAAGCCGGCGACGTCATCGGTGGCGCCTTCGACTCGATGCTCGCCAAGCTGATCGTCACCGGCCGCGATCGCATCGAGGCCATGCAACGCGCGCGTCGGGCGCTGTCCGAGTTCACCGTCGAGGGCATGCCGACCGTGCTGCCGTTCCACCGGGCGATAGTCGACGACGAAGCGTTCGCCCCGGCCGACCCCGGCTGCCCATTCACCGTGCACACCGGTTGGATCGAGACCGAGTGGAACAACACCGTCACGCCGTATGCGACGCCGGTCAGCGAGGCACCCGCGGCAGCTGACCGGCAGACCTTCGTGGTGGAGGTCGACGGCCGGCGGCTCAAGGTCGTACTCCCGGAATCGGTCTCCGCCGGGCGCGCCCACGAACCGAAGGCCGCATCGAAGCGCAGCGGCCGCCGGGAACACCGGGCAACCACCTCCGGTGACACCCTCAACGCGCCGATGCAAGGCACCATCGTCAAGATCGCTGTCGTTGAGGGGCAGACCGTGGCGACCGGCGACCTGATTGCCGTTCTCGAGGCCATGAAGATGGAGCAGCCGCTGCACGCCCATCACGCCGGCACGGTCACCGGCATCGCCGTCGCGGTCGGCGACACCGTCGTCAACGGCTCGGTCGTGGCCACCATAGCTTGATCAGAGGCTCTCCAGCGCCGACCAGGTCCAGAGGCCCTGATCGGGACCTGCCGGGACGGCCAGGTGATGTCAGCGTGTGCTCCCGCCCACCGGGAGCCTGCGACGTCCGGCGCGCGGAAGCCGATGGGATCTGCTCCGGCACCCGCGTGTCGCAGGCCGGCTCCTTGTCACCCACGTCAGCACGGAGGATTTCTCATGCCGCACCGTTCCGTCGCTGTGGCGACGCGGGCATCGTCGCCGCTCGGCCAGGTCTCGGCGTGACGGCCTCCGAGACCATCAGCCCTGACGAAGGTGTCGCGGCGGCAGCAACCCGGCTGTGGGACGCGGCCCGCACGCGCACGCCCTGCTCCCCCGTCCGAGATCTGATCGGGGCCGCGGACCTCGACCGCGCATACGCCGTCCAGCAGGAGCTGGTCTCCCGAGCCGTGGCCTCCGGCGACGTCGTGGTGGGTCGCAAGATCGGCGCCACGAGCGCGGCTGTCCGGCAGCAGCTCGGGGTCGATCAGCCGGACTTCGGCGTCCTGCTGGCCGGCATGGACGTCTCGGCGTGCCCGGTTGTTCCGATGGGACGCCTGCTCCAGCCCAAGGCGGAGGCCGAGGTGGCGTTCATCCTCGGGGAGGACCTGACGGACGGGGTCTTCGACACCGGCCGCGTCAGACGTGCCGTCGCCTCGGTGCTCGCGGCGGTCGAGATCGTCGACTCGCGCATCGCCGGCTGGGATATCAGCTTCGCCGACACCGTCGCGGACAACGCGTCGAGCGGCCTGTTCGTCCTCGGCCGCGAGCGGCGTCCGCTCAGCGAGGTCGAGCCGGTCGCGATCGAGATGACGATGCGGGTCAACGGCGCCGAGGTCTCCACCGGCAACGGGGCCGCCTGTCTCGGCGACCCGCTCAACGCCCTCGCCTGGCTCGCGGAGCAGACCCACCGCTACGGCGCTCCGCTGCTCGCGGGGCAGCTCGTGCTGTCCGGTGCTCTCGGCCCCATGTGCACCGTGAATTCCGGCGACCGGGTCGAGGTTGCGCTGTCCGGGTTCGACCCGCTCACCGTCGTGTTCGGCCAAGAGGAGGAAGGCGAGTGACGCCTGTGGACGAGACTTCCCGTGTCCCGGTAGCCATCATCGGCTCGGGCAACATCGGCACCGACCTGATGATCAAGGTGCTCCGGCACTCCTCGCACCTGTCGATGGGGGCAATGGTCGGCATCGACCCTGGCTCCGACGGACTGGCCCGCGCCGCCCGTCTCGGCGTGCCCACCACTCACGAGGGTGTCGCCGGGCTGCTGGCGATGGAAGGGTTCGACGAGATCGGCATCGTCTTCGACGCCACTTCGGCCAAGGCACACGTCCTGAACGACGACGCCCTGCGCGCTCGCGGCAAGCGGATGATCGATCTGACCCCGGCGGCGATCGGCCCGTTCGTCGTCCCCGCCGTGAACCTCGACGAGCACCTCGACGAGCCCAACGTCAACATGGTCACCTGCGGCGGGCAGGCGACCATTCCGATCGTGGCGGCCGTCTCACGCGTCGTCCCCGTGGCGTACGCCGAGATCGTCGCGTCGATCTCCTCACGGTCGGCCGGACCCGGAACCCGGGCGAACATCGATGAGTTCACCGAGACGACCTCCCACGCCATCCGGACCGTCGGCGGTGCCGAGCGTGGCAAGGCGGTCATCATCCTGAACCCGGCCGAACCCCCGCTCATCATGCGCGACACCGTTTTCTGCCTGGTCGACGGTGCCGCGGGCCGGGAGGCCGAGATCGCCGCGTCGGTGGAGAAGATGGTGGGCGACGTCGCGGCCTATGTGCCGGGCTACCGCCTCAAGCAGCGGATCCTGGTGACTCCGATCCTCCCCGACCAGCCGGTCGAGACGCTCCTGGCCGAACCTGGCCGCACCAGACCGACCCACCAGGTGTCGGTGTTCCTGGAGGTCGAGGGCGCCGCGCACTACCTCCCCGCTTATGCCGGCAACCTCGACATCATGACCTCGGCCGCGCTGCGGGTCGCCGAGCGGATCGCCACCGAAGGGACGACGGCGTGAGCACACAGATCTTCATCCAGGACGTCACCTTGCGCGACGGGATGCACGCCGTGCGGCACCGGATCCGGCCCACGGACGTCGGACGGATCGTCGCCGCGCTCGATGCCGCGGGTGTGGATGCGATCGAGGTGGCGCACGGCGACGGGCTGGCGGGCGGATCGGTGAACTACGGCCCCGGATCGCACAGCGACTGGGACTGGATCGAGGCGGCCGCCCAGAACATCGGTCGCGCTCGGCTCACGACGTTGCTGCTGCCCGGCGTCGGCACGGTCGCGGACCTGCGCCGCGCCTACGACCTCGGAGTCCGCTCGGTACGGGTCGCCACGCACTGCACCGAGGCCGACGTCTCCGCGCAGCACATCCAGACCGCGCGTGAGATGGGGATGGACGTCGCCGGTTTTCTCATGATGAGCCACATGGCACCGGCGGCCGAGCTCGCCCGGCAGGCGGCACTCATGGAGTCCTACGGAGCCCACTGCGTCTACGTGACCGACTCCGGGGGGCGGCTCACCATGGCGGGAGTCAGGGAGCGGGTCCGGGCCTACCGCGACGTGCTGGACCCCGTGACGGAGATCGGGATCCACGCGCACGAGAACCTCTCACTCTCGGTCGCCAACTCCGTGGTGGCGGTCGAAGCCGGGACCACGCGCGTCGATGCCTCCCTGGCCAGTCACGGTGCCGGAGCCGGGAACTGCCCTATCGAGCCGTTCGTCGCGGTGGCGAACCTGCACGGCTGGCAGCACGGATGTGACGTCTTCGCCCTGCAGGACGCCGCCGACGATCTCGTGAGGCCGCTGCAGGACCGGCCGGTCCGAGTGGACCGCGAGACCTTGACGCTCGGGTACGCCGGGGTCTACTCCAGCTTCCTGCGCCACGCGGAGGCGGCCTCCGAGCGGTACGGCGTGGACGTCCGCACCATCCTGATGGAGGCGGGCCGACGCCGGCTCGTCGGAGGCCAGGAAGACATGATCGTCGACATCGCGCTCGACCTCAGCGCGCCGGCGGGTGCCCGCGCGGGGGCAGCCCGCCTGACCACCGTGAGCCGACGCGGGTCGTGACGCCGGCCCCGCCGTCAGCCACCGAAGACGTGGGTGGCGGTGGCGCCGCCGTCCACCGCGATCTCGGCCCCGGTGACGTAGCTGGACTCGTCACTCGCCAGGTAGACGTAGGTGGGAGCGACGTCGACCGGCAGCCCGACCCTGCCCAGAGCGACCTTCGCGCCGCCGCGCGCCATCGCCTCGTCCCCTCCATGGGCACGCGTCATGGGCGTGTCGATCATGCCGGGGTGGACCGAGTTCACCCGGATGCCGCGGCGGCCGAGCTCGTGCGCCGCCGCCTTCGTCATGCCCCGGATCGCCCACTTGGAACCGCAGTACGCCACCACGTGACCCATGCCGGCCAGACCCTCGATGGAGCTGGCGTTGATGATCGACCCACCGCCGTTACGCTTCATGGTCGGCACCACTGCCTGCATCCCGAGGAAGCATCCGGTGATGTTGACCGACCACACCTGCTGGGCCTCGGCCAGGGGCATCCTGTCCAGTGCGCCGAAGCGCAGGATGCCGGCGTTGTTGGCCAGCACGCCGACGGGGCCGAACCTGTCGTCGACCGCGGGCACCAGCTCGGACCATGACGTCTCGTCGGACACGTCGTGGCGGGTGAAGTGCACCCGGTCGGCGCCGTGGACGCCGGCGAGCTCCTCGGCCAGGGCCGCCCCGCGATCGACGTCGACGTCGGCGATCTCCACCCGCGCCCCCTCGGCGAGGAAGGCTCGCGCGATCGCGTCCCCCTGCCCCTGCGCGCCCCCGGTGACGATCGCAACCTTCCCCGCCAACCTCGACATGCCCACTCCCCTGCTCGGCGGGCGCCCGTGCGCCCGATCGACGCAGCCAACCGGCCCACGTGCCGTGCGACGGCGGCATACCCGCTGACCGGGAACGCGACCGGTCCGTCGTGCCGGGCGCGCCACGGTAGGGGTCCCGCAGTCGAACCCAGGGAGCCCGTTCGTGACCCTGTCGCCCACCCGCTCGGTCGCCGAGGCGGCCGCCGCCCGGCACAGCTGCCGGGCGTTCATCGACCGCCCAGTGGCCGACTCCCTGGTCCGCGGACTGCTGCAGACCGCCCAGCTCGCTCCGTCGTGGTGCAACGTGCAGCCGTGGAAGGTCCACGTGACCGCCGCCGGCGAGACCGATGCCCTGCGCTCGTTCCTGACCGAGCGGATCCCGGACGCCACCGCGTCCTACGACGTGCCCCCGCCCGGTCCCTACACCGGCGTGCACGCCCATCGCCGCCGCGAATCGGGGCTTGCACTGTACGAGAGCGTGGGCATCAGCCGGGACGACCGGGCGGCTCGGGTCCGGCAGGCCTGGCGCAACTTCACCTTCTTCGACGCACCACACGTCGCCGTGCTGACCGTCGACCGCGACCTCGGGCCCTACGCGCTGGTCGACGCCGGCGCCTGGCTGTCGCACTTCGTCCTGGCTGCCACGGACGCCGGCGTCGCCACCATCGCCCAGGCGGCGATCGCGTCGTACTCGCCCCTGGTCCGGGAGTTCTTCGACCTCCCCGAGGAGCGGCACGTGGTCTGCGCCGTCAGCTTCGGCTACGCCGACGACACGAACCCCGTGAACGCCTTCCGGACCACCCGCGCCGACCTGGCCGACGTCGTCGACGCGAGGGGATTCGCTTCATGGGGGTGACCACGGAGTCGCGCGGGCACACGCTGCTGGTGACCATCGACCGGCCAGAGGCCCGCAACGCGATCGACCAGGACACCTGGGACACGCTCGGGGACGCCTGGTGCCGGGCGGAGCACGATCCCGGCGTCCGGGCCGTGGTCGTCACCGGCGCCGGTGACCGGGCGTTCAGCGCGGGTGCGGACCTGCGGGCCGTGGCCGAGGGCGGCTACCGGACCGTTCCGGACCCGATCCGTGACCCGTGGGGCTTCGCCGGCGTGGCCAGTCACGAAATCTCGGTGCCGGTCATCGCGGCCGTCAACGGGCTCGCGCTCGGCGGCGGCTGGGAGATCGTCCTGGCCTGCGACCTCGTCGTAGCGGCGGCACACGCCGAGTTCGGGCTGCCCGAGGTGCGGCGGGGCCTGATCGCGGGCGGCGGCGGGGCGTTCCGGATCGCCGAGCAGCTGCCCCGCCCGGTCGCCATGGAGCTCCTCCTCACCGGTGAGCGGATCTCCGCCACCCGGGCACGGGAGCTCGGGCTGGTCAACCAGGTCTTCGCGAGCGACCGGCTGCTCCCCGAGGCGCTCGCACTCGCGGACCGGATCGGCCGCAATGCCCCACTGGCGGTCCAGGCGACCAAGCGGATCGCCCGCTCCGTCACGCACGGCGTCGCCACCACGGACACCGAGCACTGGATGCGCTCACAGGCGGAGATCGCCCGGGTGATGCGGAGCGAGGACGCCCGCGAGGGTGCGCGCGCCTTCGTGGAGAAGCGGGAACCCGTCTGGCAGGCTCGCTGAACGATGGACGAGCTCGCCCTGTGGGCCGCCTCGGGGGCCATGGCCCTGACCGGCCGACGAGACGGTCCGCCCGTGGCGGCGCCGGGGCGCCCCGCGAGCACGGTGGCCGCCGCCCTGGCCCGGATCGCCGCTGTTCACCCCGAGGCGGACCTGCCCGACGTGCGCCTGCTCGGGGAGCGCGCGGCAGCAGCCGGTCTCGGCCGCCACGCACCCGGCTCATGCGGCGGCGCCTTCCGCACGGTGCCGACCGTCGACGGGATGCTCGGGCTCACCCTCGCCCGCGACTCCGATCTGGCCCTGCTGCCCGCCCTCGTCGAAGGCCCGGTCGATGGCGGGGACCCGTGGCGAGCTGTCGGCGCGTGGGCGGCCAGCCGCGCGTCGGTCGATGTGGAGACCCGGCTGCGGCTGCTGGGCCTGCCGGGACAGGTTCGGCATCCGGCGAGCGACGGTACGGACGCCCGCGCCGGCGTGCTCCGCTCCCCCGGTGTGACCCGGCAGTACGATCCGCGCCCCCTCGTCGTCGACTTCAGCAGCCTCTGGGCCGGACCGCTCTGCGTCCACCTGCTCGGCCGATGCGGGGCTGACGTGGTCAAGGTGGAGTCCCGCGGCCGACCCGACGGAGCCCGCTCGGGGCCCCGTGGCTTCTACGACCTGCTTCACGCCGGCCATCGCTCGATCAGCATCGACTTCGACGACGACGTCGAACTCGGGGTCCTGCGCAGGCTCGTCGGGGCGGCCGACCTGGTCATCGAGTCGTCCCGGCACCGGGCGCTGGCCCGACTCGGCATGGACGCCGCCGAACTCGTGGCCGCCGGCGTCTCGTGGCTCTCGATCACGGCCCGCGGCCGGGCCTGCGACGCCGTCGGTTTCGGCGACGACGTGGCGTTCGGCGCGGGACTCCACACCTCACGACATTGGCCGGTCGGGGACGCCGTGGCCGACCCGCTCACCGGTGTCAGCGCCGCGGCAGCTGCCGTCGAGCTGCTTGCCGGGGACACCAGCGCCCTGCTGGACGTCTCGATGCACCACGTCTGCCGGGAGGCCGCGGCCGGGGACGTCGCGCCGCACGCCGTGGAGCGCGACGGCGACACGTGGGTGGTCGTGACCGACTCGGGCAGGCATGCCATTGCCGCGCCGCACTGCCGCCCGGCCGGCGGGGCCGCTGCCGCCGGTGGGGCGGACAACGCGGCCTTCGGCCTTCCCGGTCCGGGTTGATTCCGGTGCTCCCGGTCACCGGTAGCCCGACACCGGAGCCGGAGCCCGGTTGCCAGCATGCGGCCATGACGCTCACCGAGCTTCTCGTCCGGACGGAGATCACCGACCTCGTCCTCGGCCGCCTCCACTGCCTGGACACCAAGGACTGGGACCGGTACGGCGGCTTCCACACCGCCGACGTGGTCAGCCGCACCTGGTCGGACTTCCCCGGCACCAGCCCTGGCGGCGCCGGTGCGGTCGTCGGGCGCGACGCGCTGGTCGCGGCGGTGCGCGTCGCCCTCGGCGGCCCGGTCAACGTCACTACCGTGCACCGCGCCCAGCTTGCCCGGCTCCGGCTGACCTCGCCGACCACGGCCGAGGGGATCTGGTCGATGGAGGATCGGCTCTGGTGGCAGGACGGCGCGACGCTTCAGCACCTGCACGGGTGGGGTCACTACGTCGAGACGTACCGCCTGGAGGACGAGTGGCTCGTCGCATCCCGGATCCTTCAGCGCACCCGCGTCGAGCACACCGACCGCTACTTCACCTACCTGGAGACGACCAGCTGATGTCCGCGACGCCGTACGTCCCGGCCCCGCTTCCCGACGCCCTGCCCGACCTGGCCGGCTACGGGCCCTGGGCCGTCATCGCCGGCGGCTCCGAGGGCGTCGGCGCCGAGTTCGCTCGCCTCCTCGCCGGCGCCGGCATCGATCTCGTCCTGCTGGCCCGGAAGCCGGGGCCGCTCGAGGAGACCGCCCAGCGGTGCCGTGACCTCGGTGCCGAGGTGCGGACCCTGGCCGTGGACCTGACCGCTGCGGACACCGTGGACCGGATCGCCGCCGCGACCGCCGACCTGGAGGTCGGCCTGCTCGTCTACAACGCGGGCGCGGACTCCGCGGCCGCGCCGTATCTGGACTCCGAACCCGGCCACGTGGAGCGCCTGATCGCACTGAACATCACCATGCCGCTCGCTCTGGTGCGGATGCTGGGCGGCCCGATGCGGGACCGCGGCCGGGGCGGCATCCTGCTGACCGGGTCGCTCTCCGGCGACGCCGGCCAGGCCAATCACGCAGTCTACGGCGCCACCAAGGCCTTCAGCAGGGTCTTCGCCGAGGGCCTGTGGGCCGAGCTGGCCGGACGGGGGGTCGACGTCCTCGAGCTGGTGCTGGGACTCACCCGCACACCGGCGATGGAGCGTCTCGGCGTCCCCTTCGACGTCCCCCACGTCCCGGTCAGCGAGCCCGCCGACGTCGCGTACGAGGGGCTGGCGATGCTCGCCTCCGGTCCGGTCCGCTACGCCGGCGACAACCTCGCCGGCCTCGGCTTCCGCTGGCACCCCGACCGGGCCAAGGTCGTCTCGAGGATGAACCGCGCCCTGGCCGACACCTTCGGAGGTACCGCCGGATGAGCCTGCCGATCGGGCTCTCGACACCAGTGGTGGTCCGGATGCCCGGCACCTGCTCATCCTGGGAGTCGAGCGCCACCCCCGACGACCTCGCCGCGGTGGCCGACGCGGCCGACCGCCTGGGCTACCACCATTTGACCTGCTCCGAGCACGTCGCGGTCCCCACGCCGGTGGCGGCCGAGCGTGGCGGCGTCTACTACGACCCGCTGGCCACGCTGTCCTGGCTCGCCGCCGGCACCCGGCGGATCCGGCTGGCCACCTCGGTGCTGGTGCTGGGCTATCACCACCCGCTCGCCCTGGCCAAGCGATACGGCACCCTCGACCTGCTCAGCGGCGGCCGGGTGGTCCTCGGAGTGGGTGTCGGGTCGCTGGCCGGCGAGTTCGACCTGCTCGGTGCCCAGTTCGAGCAGCGCGGCGCGATCGCCGACGACCAGCTCGCCGCCCTGCGCACCGCACTCGGGACGCCGACCCCCACCCACCACGGCCCGCACGTCAGCTACGCGGACGTCGTCGTCGAGCCGCACGCCGTTCAGCCCCGGGTCCCGATCTGGGTGGGAGGGCGGACCGCCCGCTCGCTGCGTCGCGCCGTTGCCCTGGGCGACGGCTGGGTGCCGTTCGGGTTGGCGCCGGCGATGCTGCGCCACATGCTCGACGCCGCCGACCTGCCGGACGACTTCGAGGTCGTCCTCGGCCCGCCCCGGCCCCTGGACCCTCTCGGTGACCCCGGGCGCGCGACCGAGACGTTCGACCAGCTGCGCCGGGCCGGCGCCACGGTCGTCCAGGTCAAGCTCGCCGCCGACAGCCTCGGCCACTACCTCGAGCAGCTCCAGGCTGCCCGGGCCATCGCCGACACCCTCGGCTGACCAAGGAGGAGCAGATGGACACCTCAGAACTGGCGGAGCGCCTGCAACGACTGGAGGACGTCGTCGCGATCACCCAGCTGATCGCCCGCTACGGCCCGCTGGCCGATGCCGGCGCGGCCGACGAGGTCGCCGAGCTGTGGACCGAGGACGGCAGCTACGACGTCGAGGGCTGGCTGATGGCAGACCGCGAGGCGGTCCGGTCGATGGTGCTCTCGCGCCCGCACCAGCGCTTCATCGGCTCGGGCAGCCTGCACTTCATGGGCACCCCCCACGTCACGGTCGCCGGGGACACGGCGGTCGCCGTATGCGAGTCCCTTCTGGTGCTGCGCGCCGATGACGGCTTCGTCATCTCCCGCGGTGGCGCCAACCGGATCGAGCTGGCGCGGATGCCGGAGGGCTGGCGGTTCACCCGCCGAGTGGCGCGGACCCTCGACGGGTCCGCCGAGGCCCGCGCGCTGCTGCACTCCTGACCGCAGACGAAGCGACGCCCCTGCCGTGCACCGGCGGGGGCGTCGCTTCGTCGGGTCAGGACTCAGGCGCGGACCACCCGGCCCGATCGGATGTTCTCCTCGACCTCCGAGCGCCAGTACTGGTTGGCGCGCTCGGTGTCGATCTCGAACTCGAAGCGCGCGGTCATCTCCTCGGTGACCTGGGCGCGATCGACGTAGAACTGGTCGTACCAGCGGCGCAGCTGGTAGACCGGGCCGTCCTCCTCGCAGAGCAGCGGGTTGTCGATCCTGGCCTTGTTCTTCCAAATCTCGATGTCCTGCAGGAAGCCGGTCTCGACGCCCTTGGTGTAGCTGTCGGCGACCTTCGCGACGATCTCATCGCTCATGCCCTCGGGCTTCTTCACGATGACGCCCCACTGCAGCACGAACGAGGTCGGGGTGACCGGGTAGTGGCAGTTGATCAGGACGATCTCCATCGTGCGGCCTTTGGTGGTCTGCCACAGATAGTTCACCATGTACGACGGTCCGTAGTAGGCGGCCTCGGAGCGGCCCTCGGACTCACCGGAGTAGTTCGTCCCGAGGTGAACATCGGGACGGCTGGTGCTCGTCATGTACTGCGCCGCGGTGTCGCCCTCGAAGACGTTCTTGAAGTACGTCGGGAAGGCGAAGTGGACGTAGAAGAAGTGGGCCATGTCGACCACGTTGTCCACGATCTCGCGGCAGTTGGAGTCCTCGATGAGGATCTGGTTCCAGGTCCAGTCCGACCAGCCCGGGTCCCCGGCACCGGGAATCACCGGGACCTCCTGGTCCGGTGCCTGGCCCTCGTGGTCGTGCCACACGAAGAGCTGCCCGTTGACCTCGCGAAGGTGCCAGGTGCGGGTCCGGGCACGCATCGGGACCCGCTTGGCGTACGGAATGGACGTGCACCGGCCGTTGCCGCCCCAGCGCCAGTCGTGAAAGGGGCACGCGACGTCGTCGCCCTTGACCGTGCCCCGGCTCAGGTCGCCGCCCATGTGCCGGCAGTAGGCGTCGACGGCCCTCAGCTCGCCCTGACTGTCGGACCAGACGACGATCTTGGTGCCGAACGCCTCGACGGCGTGCGGCGTGCCGTCCCGGAAGCTGTCGGCCAGGCCCACGCAGTGCCAGCCGCGCGCGAAGCGCCGCGGCAAACCGGCGTTCTCGATGGTGCGGACGTCGCTCATGTCTCCTCGGTTCCGGTCGTGGCTCAGCCGAAGTCCCATTGGTGGCCCCAGTAGGAGTCGGCGGTGATCTCCTCCGCGGAGTAGCTCCCCTCGTCGACGAGCAGGCCCTCGCAGCCGACCTCCAGGTCCCACCCCCCGGGCGTGCGGACGTAGAAGGAGATCATCTTGTCGTTGGTGTGACGCCCCAGCGTCGACGACAGGTGGTAGCCCGCCGCCGTGACCCGGTCGAGCGCGCGCCCGACCTCGTCGAGCGTCTCGCACTCCACCATGATGTGGACCAGCGCCGGGGCGCGCAGCTTCGGCGAGGGCATGATCGCCAGGCTGTGGTGGCGGGCGTTGACCCCCATGAAGCGGATCCGCGCCTTCGGCACGCCGGGCGGTGTCGGGAACGCGAAGGCGCCGCGGGAGCGGAAGCCCAGGACCTCGGAGTAGAAGGTTTGCGCCGCGTCGGGATCGTCGACGGGGACCACGACGTGGCCGAGGCCCAGGCCGCCGGTGACGAAGCGGTTGCCGTACGGCGTGACGACCGGACTGTGGTCGAGCCTGGACCCGTGGAACACCTCGACGGGCGTGTTGCCCGGTGCGGTGAACCCGAAGCCGGCCTCGACCCGGCGGACGTCGACCGTATCTGTGTCGAGGTCGGCGACCTCCAGACCGGCCGCGACCACCTGCTCCCGCACCCGGCGCAGTGCCAGGTGGTCGCCGACCTCCCAGCCGACCACGTCCACCCGGTCCTCCTCGCCGGGGACGATGACGAGCCGGGCGTGGCGCTCGTCAGTGCGGAGGTGGAGGGCGTCGGCCTCGGGTCCGGTCCCCGCGGCGAACCCGATGGACTCGAAGGCGAACGCCCGCCACGCCGCCAGATCGGTGGCGCGGATCCGGACATAGCCGAGGGCGCGGATCTCAGACATCAACATCTCCTGGTGCGGTCAGATCATGGCGCGGAGCGGGCCCTCGGGCTCGACTCCCATTTCGACCAGGGCGGCGGCGTCGAATGCCGTGCCCTTGGCATGGATGGCGTGCTGCAGGCCGACGTGGGCGTCGCGCCAGAAGCGCTGCAGCGTCGTGTCGCGCCGCACGGCGTTGCCGCCGGAGCGCGCGAAGATCTCATCGACGGCGTCGACGGCGCGCCAGGCGGCACGGATCTGGTTGCGTCGCTGGATCGCCCGGTCGGCGAAGGTGACCACCTCACCGGCCTCGACCTTGTCGTAGATCCGGCTCATGCCGTCGAGCAGCTGGAGGCGGGAGGCCGCGATCTCGGTGGAGGACTCGGCGATCACCTTCAGGGTCGCGGTGTCCTCCCGGACCTTGCCGCCGTACGCCGAGACCCGGTCGCGCTGGTAGTCGAGGTGGGCCTGCAGCGCCCCCTCGGCGATCCCGATCACCGCAGCGGTGATGCCGAGCGGGAACATCGTCCAGAACGGCAGCTTGTAGACGGTCTCGGTCCGGTCCGCGCGGGCCGCGGCGAGCTCGCCCTCGGTCACCTCCTCGGTGCCGATGGTGCGGTAGGCCGGGATGAAGGCTCCGTCGACGACGATGTCCTTGGAGCCCGTGCCTCGCAGGCCGATGACGTCCCACGAGTCCTCGACGATGGTGTAGTCGGCGCGGGGCAGGACGACGTGCATGGCGCGGAACGGCTTGACCGGCCGGCCCGACCGGTCGCCGACGACGGCGCCCAGGAAGATCCAGTCGCAGTGGTCGGTGCCGGAGGAGAACTGCCAGTGGCCGTTGAGCACGAACCCGCCGTCGACCTCCGTCGCGACTCCGGAGGGCATGTACGGCGAGGCGATCCACGTGTTCTGGTCGGTGCCCCAGACCTCGTCCTGGAGCTTGCGGTCCATCAGGGCCATCTCCCAGGGGTGGACGCCACCGACGCCGCAGACCCAGCCCGACGAGCCGCACCCGTGGGCGATCTCCATCACCGCCTCCGCGAAGTCCACCGGATGCGCCGCCAGGCCTCCGTGCTCCTTGGGTTGCAGCATCCGCATCACCCCGGCCTTCCTGATCAGGGCGACCGACGCATCCGGGAGCCGGCCGAGGGTCTCGGCCTCGGCGGCGTGCTGCGCGAGCTGCGGCGCGATCGCCTTCGCTCTACTGACGACCTCGTGCATCGTGGCGCCTCCTGGGATGGGACCGGTGCGGCCACAGTGCTCCAGCCGGAGCGGGGACACCCGAGGGCTCCCGGTCATCGGGACCCTCGGGACGTCGAGCTCGGCTCGCTCAGTCGGTGGTCGTGAGCGGGCCGCGGTCGAGGTCGGGCACCTCCAGCACCCGCCGTCGTACGGCCTCGGTGATGCTGTCGCGCAGGGCGTGGCAGCCCAGTCGCAGACCGGTAGTCTCGGCCACGGTGGCTCCGGTGCACGGGCTCTGGTCGGCCGGCCACTGGACCATCGTGTGGGCCAGGCTCTGCTTGCGGACCAGCACCTCCAGGCCGCACCGGTCGCAGGGCACCGGGTGGTCGGGGCCGGGGCGTTCGTCGTGCTGCACGGGTCCTCCTGAGCGGTGTCCTCGGCGGGGCCGGTCAGGCGTCGTAGGTGGCGCGGACGTGACCCGAGAGGGCCCGGGCCTGGCAGCTGAGCACGAGACCCTCGGCGAGGTCGTCCTCGGAGAGCACCTCGTTGCGATCCATCTCCACCTCGCCGAGCTCCACCAGGCAGGCGCACGCACTGCAGGCGCCCTCGCGGCACGAGTACGGCGCCGGCAGCCCCGCGTCCAGCGCGACGTCGAGCAGCCGCTTTCCGGGCGGCCAGCTCAGCTTGTGCTTCTCACCGTCGAGCGTCAGCTCCAGCACCGCCGCCGGAGCGTCGTCGGTTGCCGCCACGGAACCAGGCCCGTCGCTGAACGGGTCCGAGGTCAGCGACCGGAACCGCTCGACGTTCAACCGGGCCGGGTCCGCTCCCGCGGAGCGCAGCTCGGACTCGAGCAGTTCCATGAACGGCGCGGGTCCGCAGATCCAGGTCTCGCGGTCCAGGTACGGCCGCAGCAGCCCGGTGACGGCGGCATCCGGGCGGCCCTGGACCGACTCGAGCCAGTGCAGCACCGTGAGCCGCGACGGGTGGGCGCGCTGTAGCGAGCGGAGCTCGTCGGCGAAGATCACCGACGACTCGTCCCGGCTCGCGTAGAACAGCACGAGGTGACCGCTGCCCCGCCCCAGCGCCTCCTTGAGGATCGACAGCACCGGCGTGATGCCGCTGCCACCGCCGATGAGGAGCAGGTCGACGGCGAGGTCGGCGGGGGTGAACACGCCCCCCGGGACCAGTGACTCGATCTCGTCGCCGGGCTTCAGGGAGTCGCACAGCCAATTCGAGGCATACCCCTCCACCGTTCGCCGGACCGTGATCCGAGGCGGCTCGCCGGTGGCCGGGGCGCTGCTGAAGGAGTAGCTGCGGGCCACGTGACCGGTGCGGTCCGAGGGCACCTTCAGCGTCAGGAACTGTCCGGCGCGGTACGCCACCGGCGAGTCGTCGAGCGGCTCCAGCACGAAGGAGTGCGTGTCAGGCGTCTCCACCACGACGTCGGCGACCCGCCACCTCAGCCGAGCGGCCATCACCCGGCCCCGGGCCGCTGCAGGAACTCCAGGACCGCGTTCTCCCACGCCACGCGCGCCTCGATCATCGTCCAGTGCCCACAGTTCGGGAACACGTGGAGTTCCGCCCGGGGGATCGTGCGGAGCGGCAGCAGCGCCATGTCAAGCGGGCTGACCCGGTCCTCGCGTCCCCAGGTGAGCAGCACCTCGGAGGTGATCTTGTGCAGCATCGCCCAGTACGGCGGCTCCGGTGAGGCCTCGGCGTGAGCCGTGGCGGCCGTCATCGCGGCCCGCCCGTACATGGCCCGCGCCGAGGTCAGGTTGGCCGGCTCGGTGGCGTGCTGCCAGCGTTCCTCGATGAGCTCGTTGGTGACGATCGAGCGGTCGTGGACCATCGAGTACAGCCACCGCACCAGGGCGTCGCGGTCGGGGTCGTCGGTGAAGTCCATCAGCAGGTTCAGCCCTTCGGCGGGGAACGAGCTGGTGAGGTTCTTGCCGACGCCGCCGACGGTGACGATGCGGCGGAAAAGCTCAGGCCTGCGGATCGCGAGCTGGAGCGCGACGACCCCGCCCATCGAATTGCCGATCACGTCGACCCGGTCCAGGCCGAGCGCCCGCAGGAAGGTCACGACGGAGCCGTGCGCGGTGGCCATCGGATGCCGGCCGGTGGCGTCGGAGACCCCGAACCCGGGGAACTCCAGGATCAAGCAGCGCCGGTGTCGCGCGAGGGTCGGGAGGCTCTGGTGGAAGTTGCGCCACCCGGTGACGCCCGGCCCGGAGCCGTGGAGGAGGAGCAGCGGCTCGCCCTGGCCGGCGTCGTGGTACCGCAGCACCCCGGACCCGGTCTCCAGCTCGCGCAGCGTCTGCTCCCGGTTGAACTCGACCATGGCACCGAACGTAGGTCGGCGACCCGTCCGTGCCCGGCACACTCCCGGCCATCGGGAGACCGCGGCCGGCGGCGGCGCTCCGCTTCTAGCGTCGGCCCATGCAGTCCCAAGCCGCGAACGCCGCTGTGGCGGCCGAGTTTCGACGCACCCTCGCCGAGTTCGCCAGCGGTGTCACCGTGATCGCCGCCGTCGACGGCGGCGAGCCGGTCGGGTTCGCGTGCCAGTCGTTCGCGTCGGTCTCCCTCGACCCGCCGCTCGTGCTCTTCTGCGTCACCGCGCAGAGCCGGACCTGGCCACGGATCCGCAGTGCCGGAAGGTTCTCGGTCAACTTCCTCGCCGAGCACCAGGACGACCTCTGCACCCGGTTCGGCACCCGGTTCGGCACCCGGTTCGAGGGCCTCGACTGGGAACGCAGCGTCTGGGACACGCCCTCGCTGCCCGGGGTGCTCGCCCGCCTGCACTGCGAGCTGCACGCCGTGCATCCGGGCGGTGACCACGACATCGTGGTCGGCCGGGTCCGCGACCTGGAGCGCAGTGACTCTCCCGAGCCACCCATGGTGTTCTTCCGGGGCCGGTTCGGCCTCGGGGAGGACGAGCCGCTGCCCGCCCAGCTGTGGAGCGACGGCTGGCTCTGAGCCGGGTCGTCTCCCCGCCACGCACGGAGGCGGCCCCCGTCCGGGGGCCGCCTCCCGTCACGTGCTGCGCCGGTCAGGTCCAGCGGCGGTTGCCGAACAGGCTCCGGGTGATCCGCTGGGCGGTGTCGCGGACCAGCGGGGCGAACTGGGCCAGCGACATGTCGGATGACCCGACCAGCGAGATCGCCCCCACCGGCCGTTCCGGTCCCCGGATCGCGACCCCGACGCAGGCGACGCCGCGGACGCACTCGTCGCTCTCCTGGGCGACGCCGGCTGACCGCCGGATCCGGGCCAGCTCCTGATGCAGCTCGAGCAGGGTCGCCGGCCCCTTCCCCGAGGGTCGCGGGAACCCGTCGACATACAGCGCGTCGACCTCCTCCGGCGGAATCCAGGCCAGGATCGCCTTGCCGAGTGCGGTGCGGTGGATCGGAGCCCGGCCTCCGACCCGAGAGGCGACCGCGTTCACCCGGCGCCCGCCGACCTTGTCGAGGTACTCGACCTCCGGGCCGTTCGCCACGGCCAGGTGGACCACGAGCTCCGTGCTGATGGCCAGCTCGTGGAGCCAGGTGGAAGCGGCCGCCCGCAGGTCGGAGTGGGCGTGCTCGCGGGCTCCCCACTCCTGGATCCGACGGCCGAGCCGGTACCCCGCCCGATCGTGATCCACCCACTGGAGCCGGATGAGCTGCTCCAGGATCCGGTGCGCCGTCGACCTCGGGAGCCCGGTCCGGCTGGAGATCTCCTCGAGGAGCAGCCGGGAGTTGGAGCCCTCGAAGGCGTCCATGATCAGGGTCATCCGCTCGACCATCGACGGCGGGCGGACCGCGGCCACCGAGGCCGGCTCCAGCAGAACGGTCATCCGAGGTACCTCCAACGCGACGCTGAGTTGCCTCGATCCTAGGAAAGTGACCGCCGTCACGGTAGGCAATTACATGACTTTTCTCAACTAATTTTGGCTAGCGTCGTCACCGCGCCACCCGCGGCTCCGCCAGGACGCACCGCGTCCCGCCGTAGATCGTGGCTATGCAGCGGTTGCAGTGGATGCAGAGCGAGCGCGTCGAGGCGTCGGCCGCCATCTTCGCCACCAGGTCGGGCTCGCGTAGCAAAGCACGCCCCATGGCCACGAACTCGAACCCGTTGTCGACCGCCGTCCGCACGCCGGCAACGCTGGTGACCCCGCCGAGCAGCACCATCGGCAGCCGAACGGCGGCGCGCACCTGGCGGGCATGCTCCAGCAGGTACAGGTCCCGATAGGGGTACTCGCGCAGGAACCGCTTGCCGACGATGCGCACGGCCGTCCCCACCGGCTCCCCCACCGCCTTGGCGAACTCGGCGATCGGCGCCTCACCGCGGAAGAGGTACATGGGATTGAGTAACGAACTGCCCTCGGTCATCTCGAAGGCGTCGACGCTGCCGTCCTGCTCGATCCAGGTCGCGACTCGGATCGCCTCGTCGAGCCAGAACCCGCCCGGGACACCGTCGGTCATGTTCATCTTCGCGATGATCGCGATCCGGTCGCCGACCGCGTCGCGGACCGCCCGCAGCGAGTCCCGGGCCACCCGCGCCCGGTTCTCCAGCGAACCGCCGTACTCGTCCTTGCGCTTGTTCAGCTTCGGCGACAGGAATGAGCTGGCCAGGTAGTTATGTCCGATGTGCACCTCGACCGCGTCGAAACCGGCCTGCACCGCCATGGCCGCCGCCGCGCCGTGCTGGGCGACGATGCGTTCGAGGTCGGCCTTGGTGGCCTGCCTGGTGCGGGTGAACGCCTGCGGGTTGATGTACGGGCTCGGCGAGAGCGCCTTCATCTTCGTGGCGCGCGGGTCGCCGACCGGGCCGGAGTGACCGATCTGAGCGGAGATCGCCGCCCCCTCCGCGTGCACCGCGTCGGTGAGCCGGACCAGCCCGGGCATGGCTTCGTCCCGCCAGACGATCTGGTGGCCGTCGGTGCGCCCTTCGGGCGCCACCGCGCAGTAGGCGACGGTGGTCATGCCGACGCCGCCCCGGGCATGGCGGACGTGGAAGTCGACCAGCCGGTCGGTGACCTCGCCGCGACGGGCCGCGTTCTCGTACGTGGCCGCCTTGATCACCCGGTTGCGCAGGGTGATCGGCCCGAGCCGCACCGGCCCGAACAGGTCTGTGCTCGTCGGCATGGCGCTCATCGGTTCTCCCTCCCGGCGGCCGCGTGCTCCATGGCCAGGTAGCTGAAGACCATGGCGGGGCCGATGGTCGCGCCGGCCCCGGCGTACTCGTTGCCCATCACCGCCGCCGAGACGTTGCCCGTGGCGTAGAGGCCCTCGATCGGCGAGCCGTCCGGGCGGAGCGCCCGGCCCTGGGCGTCGGTGACGATGCCGCCCTTGGTGCCCAGGTCCCCGGCCTCCAGGCGGATCGCGTAGTAGGGACCCTCCTCGATGGTGTCGAGGTTCGGGTTGGGCAGCGAGTGGTCGCCGTAGTAGTTGTCGTACGGGCTCTCGCCGCGGTGGAACTCCTCGTCCCGGCCGTTGCGGGCATAGCCGTTGAACCTCCTGACGGTCTCGAGGAGGTTGTTGCCGTCGATCCCGACGAGCCGGGCCAGCTCGGCGAGGGTGTCCGCCTTGTGGACGAGGCCCGACCTGTAGAAGGAGCGCGGGAAGTCCCTGCCGGGCAGGCAGCCGGCGAACTGGTAGCGGTTGCGTGCCTTCTGATCGAACACCTCGTAGATCGGCACATGGCCGCCGTCGAGCTGGTCGTGGACGAAGTTCACATAAGGCGACGCCTCGTTGGTGAAGCGGCGTCCGTCCCGGTTCACGATGACCATGCCGGGGATGCAGCGCTCGGAGACCAGCGGGAAGACACCGCCGCGGGGCAGCGCGATGGACGGCATCCACCAGGCGTCGTCCATCAGGTCGAGGTCAGCGCCCAGTGCCTTACCCAGGCGGTGGCCGTCACCGGTGTTGGAGGGCGCGCCGGCACTGTGGTCGGTCTGTCCCAGCTCCGGCAGGTGCTGCTTGCGCATCGCCTCGTCGTGCTCGAACCCACCGGTCGCCAGCAGCACGCCGTGGCGCGCGCGGATCCGGTACGGCTTGCCGTCCTTCTCGACGACGGCGCCGACGACGCACCCGTTCTCGACGACCAGGTCGATCAGCGGCGTGCTGGTCCACAGTTCCAGGCCCAGGTCGCGCATGGTGAGCCGGAACCGGGCGACCAGCGCGGCGCCCAAGGTCTTCATGCGCCGGCGCAGGAAGAGATTGGAGACCACCCGCCAGCCGGCCACCGGGAGCATCCAGCGTGTGCGCCACTCGCGCTTCATCATCATCAGGTTGCGTGCCTCGTACCCGGTGAACCACAGTCCCAGCGGGGTCGGCACCGAGAGGCCGAGGAGCTGCCCCTCCTCGGCCCCGAGCTTGCGGCCGTCGATCGGCCGGGGCTCGATGGTGCGACCCGCGGCCCGCCCACCGGGCAGCTGCGGGTGGTAGTCGGAGTAGCCTGGGCAATGTGAGAATGCCATCCACCGGCTGACCCGGTCCAGCATCTCCATCACCTCGGGGCCGCGCTCGAGGAAAGCGTCGATGCGGTCGGCCGGGACCCGGCCACCGACGACCGCGTGCAGGTAGGCCCGCACGTCCTCGACGTCGTCGGCCAGCCCCTTCCTTCGCAGCGTGGGGTTGTTCGGGATCCAGATGCCGCCGCCCGACATCGCCGTGGAGCCACCGAAGCCGTGCGCCTTCTCGACCACCAGGGCGGACAGGCCCCGATCGTGCGCGGCGATGGCGCCGACCATGCCGCCGGCGCCGCTTCCGGCGATCAGGACATCGATCGAGTGATCCCACTCACCGGTATCGACAGGGGCTTCCATGGGCACCTCTCCAAGGATTTGTGCGGAACAATAAAGTTGACAGACGTCAGGCATCGTCTGCGTGACCGACCGCCGAAAGGAGTGCCGTCTTGAGCACGTCCCAGGACCCGACCCTGGAGGCGGCGACCCTGCGCCTGGTCAACGCAATCGCGTTGACCGCGGGCACGCGTAGCCACTCCCGGCGACTGAGAGCTGTCACCGGGATAGACCTGCCGCCGTCGGACCTGCGTTTCCTGGAGCTGCTCAGCGGACGGGAGCCCGCGGCGACCAGCGTGGTGGCCCGTGAGCTGGGGATCGACATCACCCAGGCCTCCCGGCAGGCGACCCAGCTGCACCGGGCCGGACACCTGGCCCGCACCACCGACCCGGCCGACCGGCGCCGCACGCTGCTGTCCCTGAGCGACGAGACGGCCGCGATGATGGACGCCTGGCTGGCCGCCTGGAGCAGGGACTACCTGTCCGTGATCTCGACCTGGAGCCCCGAGCAGGTCGAGCTGCTCGGCAACTGGTTCGCGCTGGTCCTGGACCGGTTCACCGAGGCGCTCCCAGAAAGCCCGCGGCCGGCGGTGGCCGACCGCTGGCTGGAGCTCACCGGCAAGGACTACGACTCGGCGACGAGGTTCTTCCTGCACACCATGATCGGCATCGTCACCTGGGTGGCGCTCTCGAACGGTTTCAAGGCGCTGCTGGACATCACGTCCGCGCCGGTGAGCGAGGCCGGCTTCCTGGCGCTGCATGTGATCTCCACCAGCGGTCCGCTCTCGATAACCGAGGTGGCCGAACGGCTGGCGGTCGACCCGTCCCAGGCCAGCAAGCGGATCACCGAACTCGTCAACGGCGGACTCCTGAACCGCGCGGTCGACGAGTTCGACCGCCGCAGCACCCGGGTGCGCGTCTCGCGCAAGGGCAAGCAGCTGATGGACGGCGTCTTCGAGTTCCAGATGACCGGCTTCGGGTTGCTGACCACCGACCTGGGCCGCGCCGAGCGCGAGCTGTGGACGCCGTACGTGGTGGCGTACGTCGACGGAATGCTGAACCGCCGCGTCGACTCGGACGGGTTGATCCGGCCCAACGGCGTGGCGAGACTCAGCGCGCGGTGACGGATCCACCGCGGACCTCCTTGGCCAGCTGTCGCAGGGCCAGGTCGCCGTCGGCGAAGAGCTCCACAGGCACCGGATGGCCCGCACTCAACAGGGTGCGGAGTGCCACGAAGTCAGCCGGCGCGCTGACCACCTCGGCCGCGACCAGCCGTCCGCCGCGGTGGAAGCCGACCACGTGCCGGCCCTGGTCCGAGGGACGTACGGTCATGTCGTCGCCGGGACGGCGCAGGCCGACGATCTGCAGCTTGGCCGTGCCCTGGTCGGACCAGAACCATGGCACCGCCGAGTACGGCACCGGGTCGCCGAGGAGGGTGCGGACGGCCGTGCCGGCCTGCGCGACGGCGTGATCGACGCTCTCCAGCCGGACCCGCGCGTCCTGGCCGCTCCACGGTGTCGGGTCCGCGAGAACCGTGCAGTCTCCGACGGCGACGGTGCTGCCGTCGGAGGTGACGGCGTGCTGGTCCACGACGATGCCGCCGTCCGTCTCCAGACCGAGGGCGACGGCCAGCTCGGTCCGCGGCTCCGCGCCGACACCGACCACCACCAGCGGGGCGGGAAACGTCCCGTCGTTGGTCACCACCGCGGTCACGGCGGTGCCGTCGGTGGCGAGCTCGGTGACCTTCACCCTGGTGCGGATCTCGATGCCGGCGGCGCGGTGGTGCTCGGTCAGGTACCGCGCGGTCGACTCGCTCACGGCGCGGCCCAGGATCCGGGGTCCGGCCTCGAGGACCGTGACCCGGGCGCCGAGGGCCGCCGCGGTCGCGGCCACCTCGAGACCGATGAAGCCACCGCCGACGACGGCCACGTCGCGCGCCGTCGCCAGGCGGCCGCGCAGTCGCTCGGCGTCGGCGAGGGTGCGCAGCGCCATCACCCCGTCCGCGAGGCCGCCCGGGACGTCCAACCGGCGTGCGGTCGCACCCGTGGCGAGCACCAGCCGGTCGAAGCGCAGCGTGCGGCCGGCAGCGGTGATCACCCGGCCCGAGCCACCCGCGCCGCGGACGACCTCGGTGACCGTCTCGCCGAGCACCAGGTCGATGCCGTGGTCTCGCCAGAAGGCCGGGGCCCGGAACGCCAGGGCGGCGACGTCGACGGCCCCGGTCAGGAAGGCCTTGGAGAGCGGGGGCCGCTGGTACGGCGGGATCGGCTCGTCCCCCACCAGCGTGACGGCACCCAGGTGCCCCGCGTCGCGAAGGGAGCAGGCGACTTGGACGGCCGCCTGTCCCGCCCCGACCACCACGACGTCGTCGGTACGACTCACAGCTGCTCCGGGGGGACCGTGACGTGCACGTCACGCCCGGCGATGACGAGCTGGCAGGAGAGGCGGGAGCTGCCCGTCCGGTCACTCGCGGTGCAGTCCAGCATCTCGTCCTCGTCGTCGCCGACCTCGCCGAACTCGTCCGCGTGGCGTTCGTCGAGGTACACGTGGCAGGTGGCGCACGACAGCGAGCCGCCGCACTGACCGATCACCCCCAGAACACCGTTGCGGACCGCCGTGACCATCACCGAGTCGCCGGTGCTGCCCTCGACCTCGACCACGATCCCGTCGGGTTGGGTGTAGAAGACTTTCGGCATCGCCCTACGCCCGTCTCCAAGTCGCGTCGAGCCGCGTGATCGGCTGGCTGAGGTGGTCGTAGTTGATGACGGGCTCGCTCGTCAGGCGGATCTGCGGGAGCCGCTTGAACAGCTCCGCCAGGGCCACCTGCATCTCCATCCGGGCCAGGGGCGCACCCAGGCAGTGGTGCAGTCCGTAGCTGAGGGTCAGCTGCGGGTTGTTCTGGCGGGTGATGTCGAACTTCTCGGCGTTGGCGAGCGCGATGCCGTCGTGGGCCGTCGCAGCGGGGTCGATCATGATCGCCTCGCCCTTGGCGACGAGCTGTCCGTCGATCTCGACGTCCTCGGTCGCGACGAAGGGCACCAGCGCCCCGCCGCCGGCCACCGGGATCCCGAGAGAGAAGCGGCCGTGCCGCAGGGTCTCCTCGGTCGCCGTCGGCGCCAGCCCGTCCGGGTCGGTCAGGAAGAGCTCGAGCTGGGCGGGATGCTGCAGCAGGCCGGCGATGCCGGTGGCGATGAAGTTGGCCGTGTTGTCGAAGCCGGCGACCACAAGCAGCATCGCGATCGGCAGGATCTCCTCGTCGGTGAGGGTGTCGTCCTTGTCGCGGGCGTTGGCCAGGCTGGAGATCAGGTCCTCCAGCGGCTCCGCGCGGCGGAGCTGGATCAGGTTGACCACGTACATGTAGAGCTCGGCCATGTTCGCGGCGATCTCGTTCTCGGACATGCCGGCCACGGCGAGCGTCGACGATGCCCACTTCTCGAACTTCTCGTGGTCTTCAGCCGGGATTCCGAGCAGGTTGCAGAGCATCTGGATCGGCAGCGGCAAAGCGTAGTCGTGCACGAGGTTGGCTGAGTCCCCGCGAGCGACCATGTCGTCGATCAGCGTGTTGGCGTACTCGACGGCGGAGTCGCGCATCCCCTTGATCTGCTTGGGCGAGATGGCCTTCTGCACCAGCCGGCGCAGCTTGGTGTGGTGGGGCGGGTCCTCGAACTGCAGGGTCTGGCGCAGGAACTCGGGGAACTCGACGAAGTACGGCACCACCCGCTCGCCGGTGCGGAACGGCTCGCGCACGAAGCGCGGGTCGCCGAGCATGGCGCGAGCCGCCTCGGTGCGGTGGATCACCCAGGCGTCGCCGCCGAAGGGCATCGTCACCCTGGACATCGGCCGGTCCGCAGCGATGGCCCGGTAGCGCTCCGCGGCGTCGGCCGCCGACACGGGCGGGAAGGGGTAGACGGTGGCGATCTGGTTCATCCTGTGCTCCTCACGCACCGGGCATGACCGGGACGGCCACGACCTGCGGCTGCGCCGCCTCGTTGATGGTCATGATCTGGTCGAACGAGTCCGCGATCTTCTCGACGGTGAGCTCCGGGTCGTGGATCCCCTGGGTGTTGACCACGGCCATCCGGTTCACCATGCCGCCGGCGACGTTGAACGCCTCGCCGGTCACCTCGCAGGCGGGGTGCGCCAGGTACACCCCGAGGGGCGCGACCAACTCAGGGGTGAGCACGGTGCGCATGTACTCCATGATCTCGGGGCTCAGCGAGTCCGCGGCGGCCTCGGCCATCCGGGTGCCGGCCCCGGGCGAGACAGCGTTCACCTTGATCCCGTGGCTCAGTCCCTCCAGAGCCAGGTTGCGGGTTAGGGCGTAGACCGCTCCCTTGGATCCGCCATAGTGGACCATCATCGGGTTCCCGAGCATGGCCGGCGAGATCGTGTTCACGATGCGCCCGGATCCGGACCTCTTCAGGTGCGGCCAGGCCGCCTTGGCGAGCCCTAGCGAGCCGAGGTAGTGCACGTCGACGTGACGCTGGAACTCCTCGGCCGGCACCTCCAGCCAGTCAGCCACGCGCACGATGCCGGCGTTGTTGATCACGGCGTCGACGCCCCCGTAGGCGGCCACGGCCGCGTCGACGA
Organism: Actinoplanes sp. NPDC051388; assembly: GCF_055586225.1. Classification (NCBI taxonomy): domain Bacteria; kingdom Bacillati; phylum Actinomycetota; class Actinomycetes; order Micromonosporales; family Micromonosporaceae; genus Actinoplanes; species Actinoplanes sp. NPDC051388. Next base: position 39,134 of record NZ_JBVJIP010000017.1, read on the forward strand.
TCGCCTGCGCACCCTCGGGTGTCGAGACGTCGGACCGGACGCCGACCGCGTGGCCGCCGGCGGCCTCGATCTCGGCCACCACGGCGGCGGCCGGGTCGTCACCCTCGACGCCCATCCCGTCCGTGCGGGAGCCCAGGTCGGCGACGACGACCTGCGCGCCACGCGAGGCGAGCAGCAGGGCGTACGCGCGCCCGATGCCCCGGCCGCCGCCCGTCACGATCACGGTGCGACCGTTGAAGTCCAGTTCTTCCATGGCGGTATCTCCTTCGTCGTCAGTGCCGTTCAGGGGCGGGCGGTGCCGGCACCGTGCGGGGCGGGAGCGGTCCAGATCGAGCCGAGGCCCTCCGCACGGGACTTCGCCCAGTCGAAGACCTCCATGCCGCAGGCGATGAAGAGGGTCGAGCGGTCCTCGCCGCCCAGGGCGACCGCCGTCCCCATGGCCCGGTCCATCGGGAGCTGCACCGCGTGGGTGGCGGTGCCGCCCTCCTCGAAGCGGCCGACCCAGCCGCTGCCCGGGAGTCCGGCCCAAACCCCGCCGGCCGCGTCGACGGCGATGCCGTCCGGCATCCAGGGGGTCTCGGCCCAGACCCGCCGGCCGGACAGGGTGCCGTCGGCCGCGCGGTCCAGCGCACTGATGCGGCAGCCATAGTTCTCGGCGGTGAGCAGGGTCGCGCCGTCGGCCGACAGCGCGATGCCGTTGGCGCCGCGGAAGGTGCCGGCCCCGGCGTCGTGGACGGTGCCGTCCGGCTCGACCACGATCAGCCCGGCCTCACGGGGATCCTCGCCGGCGAACAGGTCGTAGCCCAACTGCGTGACGTAGGCCCGGCCGTCGGCGTCGACGACCATGTCGTTGCAGGACGAGACGGCGACGTCGCGCAGATCGGCGTACTGCTGAAGTTGCGCACCGTCCCAGACCAGCAGCAGGCGCTCGTGCATCGAGACGACGATCGCGCGGCCGTCCGGGAGCCAGCCCAGACCGCCCAGGACGACCTCGGTCGTACCGGTCGCCGTGCTGCCCGGCTCGGGGGCGAGCGGCCTGCGCTCGGAGGCGTCGATGTACGTGCTCGCGGCGCCCGTCTCGTCGAGGCGGAGGACCCGATGGTTGTACATGTCGCTGAAGTGGAAGACACCGTCGTGCCAGCGGGGGATCTCCGACCAGGAGTAGCCCACCGAGAGCTGGGTCGCGGTGACCGGCGTTGCCTTGGCGACCGCCTCGGCGGACGCCGCAGTGAGCGCAGCGAAGTCCATGGTTCCCTCTTTTGTGTGTCAGAAGTCGAGTAATGCTGGGTCGGTCCTGCCGCCCTCAGCCGAGCATCGGCCATGGGCAAGTGCGAAGAATTCCGCCGTATCGAAGAGAACGCTGTAGGTGGTGTGCCGTTCGCGCTGTCGTCATCAGCTGGTTCGCATGGTGTGAGGGGAGTCACTCTGACGAAATATATGTGTCTCGTCAACTAAAGTTTCAGTGCGCCGCAACGGTGGTGTCCTCGTTCGCTCGCAGCACCCGCCGCAGTACCTTGCCCATGTCGTTGCGGGGTATCTCCGGCACGAACCGGATGCGCGCCGGGACTCGGCTGGACCGCAGGCGCGACCCGACCCACTCCCGTAGCTCTCCGGCGTCGACGTGATGTCCCGCCGCTGTCACCACGGCGGCGACCACGACCTCTCCCCACATCTGGTCCGGAGCGCCGTAGACGACCGCGTCGGTGACGCCGGGATGCTGCAGCAGGACGTTCTCGATCTCCCCGGGCGAGAGGTTCTCGCCGCCCCGGATGATCACGTCGTCCAGCCGGCCCTCGACGAAGACGAAGCCGTCCGCGTCGATCCAGCCGGCGTCGTTGGTGCGGAACCAGCCGCTCTCCTCGATGCGGGACGCGGCGGCGTACTCGCCCGAGACCTGGGCGCCGCGCACCCACAGCTCCCCGCGCACGCCGGCATCGAGCGTCTCCCCGAACGGCCCGCGGCAGATGATCTCGACGCTAGGCAGGGGACGACCGACGGACTCCAGCCGGGCCTGCACGACCGGGTCGTCGGAGCAGGTCGCGGCGCGGTGCTCCGCCGGCCCCAGGACGGCGATCGACGACGTGGTCTCGGTGAGTCCGTAGGCGTTGACGAACCCGACGTGCGGCAACAGCTCGAGAGCACGCTCGATCACCGGTCGCGGCATCCGGCCGCCGCCGTACGACAGGTGACGCAGTCCGGGCAGCCTCTCTCCGGTCCGCTCCAGCACCTCGACGATCCTGGCCAGCATGGTCGGCACCACCATCGCGTGGGTGATGTCCTGCGCGGCGGCGATCGCGACCCACTCCTCCGCCGTGAAGTTCGGCAGCTGGACGATCCGGCGACCTGAGTAGAGACCGGTCAGCAGGCCCGCGACGCCCGCGATGTGGTAAGGCGGGACGCTCACCAGGGCCGCCTCGTCGGCGCCGGCCCCCAGCATCTCGGTGCCGTTGAGCACGTAGGACGTGAGGTGACGGTGGCGCAGCACAGCCACCTTCGGCTTGCCCGTCGTGCCGCTGGTGTGCAGCAGCACCGCCGCCGCATCGGGGTCGTGGTCCGGCTCGGCTCCGGAAGGATCGGCGCCTCGGACTGCGTCGGTGAACGCGTCCGGCGTCCAGACGCTGAGATCCGCGCCGAACGACAGTCCGGCGGAGCTGCGGGGCACGGCGAGCAGCGTGGCCGGCAGCTGGTCGGCGACCAGCTCGGCGAAGGGTCGCGCAGCCAGCCGGTAGCTCACCGGCGCGAAGGCGCGCCCGGCGACGGCGGCGCCGAAGAGGGCGATCGGGAACGCCTCCGAAGCGGTGCCGGAGAAGAGCAGCGGCCGGCCCGGGTGGTCGGCGAGCACCCCTGCGGCCCGGTCCGCGAGGCCGCGGAGCGTGCCCAGGGAGATGCCCCGTCCCTGGTCACCGAGGATGACCCGGTCCGGGTCGACGCTGGCCACCATGTCCAGCAGGGTCACGATGTTCATCTCGAATCCTCGGCGCTCAGTCCGAGGACGGCAGCGCCTTGGCCGCCATGACGACCAGCGTCTCGCCGTTCAGGGCCAGCGGTCCGGCGCCGGTCGCCGAGCACAGCAGCTCGACGGTGCCGGAGGCGTCGCAGTAGCGCTTGCCGATCAGTACCTCTCCGTCGGCGACGCCGGCGTCGCCCGCGCCGTCCGGCGACATCGGCGCACCCCCGCAGGTCAGCGTGGCGTCGCCGGCCGCCGCTTGGATCACGATGACCTCCGTGGTGGTGCCGGGCGCCTTGAGTTTGAGTCCTGGCTTGAGCTGCATGGGTATCTCCTGGTGCGTGGCTGGACGGGTTGGGTGGGTCACCCGTAGATGGACGGGTTTCCGGTAGTCGCCTCGGCCCAGAGCATCGGCACCTCACGGGGCTCGCCGGCGTCGCGGCGTGGCAGCCGCACGGTCAGCTCGGCGGTGGCGGTCTCGACGTCGGCCTGGTTGACCACGGCGACGCGCACGTCGACGAGGCCCCGCCCTTCGACCTCCCGCGTGCCGGTCACCCGGCCGCGGACCGTGTTGGTGTCGCCGACCAGGTTGGGGCGGCGTAGCTGGGCGCTCATCGAGACCATGTCGCCCCAGTCGCCGGCCCAGTCGGAGACGACCTGGCTGAGCCAGGTGATCCGCTGCGGACCGTAGTCGAACTGCGCCGCCTGAGCCCGGTTCCTCCGGGCGTACTCCGGATCGGCACGGCCGCCCGCACCCATGTCGATGGTGCCTTCGTCGACCTCGGCGGAGCGACCGATCGTCAGGGTCCCATGGCTGAACAGGTAGAGCTCCGTGGTCGTGTAGGTGCCCTTGGGGAGCTCGGGCAGCTCCTCACCCACCTCGACGTCCTCGAAGTGCCGGACCTCGCCGCCGCGACGCGTTCGCCGCCAGACCAGCGGGTCCGGGGCGACCTGCGGCCGGTCCGGGTCCGGTGGCGAGGCCTTGACGCCTGCGCCCGGGTTGGCGAAGCGCAGCATGTGGTTGGTCAGGGCGGCGACCTTCTCGCCGCGGTGGTTGTAGTAGTCGGTGCGGCCCGAGCAGACCAGCGCCTCGCCCAGCTGCGGCATCGCGCGCCGCTTGACACCGACCGGCGTCTCGACGGACCGGACCCGGTCGCCCAGCCACACCGGGCGGTACCACTCGATGTCGGCCCCGAGGTAGAGGATGCTGAGGTCCTTCATCGCCACGTCGGCCTTCGACAGATGCCCCCAGATCGAGGCGTTCGCGCCGAAGTCGATGGAGAACAGGAACGAAGGCGACCCGGTCAGCGAGTGGAAGCGCGCCCCGTCGGCGTAGCAGCGGTCGCGGTACAGCGGGTTGTAGTCGCCCGACCCCTCGCTGTGCCGGCGCAACCACTCCTCGGTCACCGCTCGCCAGGGGCGCGGCGGCATCGGCAGGTCGATGCCCCGGCGGTACTCCTCCGCGAACTGGTCGAGGGTCGTGATCCGGCTCATCGGCGATCTCCTCCCGGAGGACTGGTGGGTGCGGGCCGAAACAGGGCTGGACAACCCTGAGTCGACCGGCCGGGCGATCCGGCCGGTGCCTGGCTCCCGCTCAGCGGGTACGGCTACGATGCCGGCCGCGTGCAGCGCCGCGATCTGCTCCGGCGTCCGCCCCAGCTCGGCGAGCACCGTCGCGGTGCTGCCGCCCAGCGACTCCGCGGGGGGCGGCAGCCGTGCCGGCGTCCGGCTCAGGCGCGGTGCGGGGGCGGGGTACGGGATCCCGTCGATCTCGGCGAAGCCGGCCCGGGCGCTCAGCTGCGGATGCCGCGGAGCCTCCGCCAGCTCCAGGACGACCTGCACGCAGGCGTCGGTGCCGGCGAAGGCCCGGTCCCACTGCTCGCGGGTCCGGCTGGCCACCACGTCGGCGATCCGCGCCGTCGCGGCCGGCCACGCCGCCCGGTCCATTTGGTCACCGAGGGTGGCCGGGTCGAGGCCCAGCACGTCGAGGAACGACCGGTAGAAGCGGGGCTCGATCGCGCCGACGGAGAGCCAGCGGTCGTCGGCGGTCCGGTAGACGCGGTAGAACGGAGCCCCGCCGTCGAGCAGGTTGGTCCCCCGCTGCCGCCACTGTCCGCGGGCGGCCATCGCGTGGAACGGCGCCAGCATCAGGCCCACCCCGTCCACCATCGCCGCGTCGACGACCTGCCCTCGTCCCGAGTCCGCGCGCTCGTGGAGCGCCGCCAGGATGCCCAGGGCCAGCAGCATCGCTCCGCCGCCGTAGTCGGCCACCAGGTTGAGCGGCGGCACCGGTGCACGCCCGGGCTCGCCGATCGCCGCGAGCGCCCCCGTGAGCGCGAGGTAGTTGATGTCGTGGCCGGCGGTCTGCGCCAGCGGCCCGTCCTGGCCCCAGCCGGTCATCCGTCCGTAGACCAGCGCGGGGTTGACGGCGTGGCAGGTGTCGGGACCGATGCCTAACCGCTCGGTGACGCCCGGCCGGAACCCCTCGACCAGCACGTCGACGTCCCGGACCAGGTCGAGGACCACGTCGCGGCCCTCCGGCCGCTTCAGGTCGAGCGCCACGGATCTGCGTCCGCGGGAGTGGGCGTCGGGGGCGTAGCGCTGCGTGCCGGGCCGCTCGACGCCGATCACCTCGGCACCCAGGTCGGCGAGCAGCATGCAGGCGAAGGGCGCCGGGCCCTGGGCCACGAGCTCCAGGACCCGCACTCCGGCGAGGGGTCCGCTCACCACGTCGCCCGCGTCACTGGCCGGCCGGGCGGGTGCCGATGACCCGCTGATCGATCAGCGCCCCGTAGGCGTCCTCGGACAGGCCGAGCTCGCCGCGCAGGACTTCCTCGTTGTGCTCGCCGAGCAGCGGCGGACGCCGGGTGATCCAGCTGGGCGCGCCGACCCGCTGGTACGGCAGCCCCGGCAGCGGGATCTTCCCTCCGTAGGGGTGCTCGACCACGGTGTAGGTGCCGCGACCGGCCAGTTGGGGGTGCTCGTGCACCCACCTCCAGTCGGTCCGCCGCCCTGCCGGGACGCCGGCGGCGAGCAGCTTCTCGACCGCCTCGTCCGGCTGCTGATCGGCGAGCCACCCGGCCAGCTTCGCCTCGAGGCGGTCGGCGGCGGCCTGCCGGCCGGCCCGGTCCGCGAGAGCCGGGTCGGTCAGCCACTGCGTGAATCCGGTGGCCGCGACGAGCCCGTGCCACTGCTCCTCGTCGAGGACCGAGAGGCCGACCCACTCGTCGGTGCCCCGGACGGCGAAGACACCCTGGACGTCGGCGAGGGTAGAGCGGTTACCGCAGCGCCCGAGGAGCTCGCCGCGACCGGTCCAGGCGAGGACCTGCTCGGAGGCCATCACCATGGCGCCCTCGGCCAGCGTCGCCTCGACCAGCATCCCGCGACCGCTGCGGCGGGTCTCCACCAGCGCGGCGGACAGCGCGAAGAAGGCGCCGGCTGCGCCCATCGGGTCGGCCGGCCCGGACGGGTTCGTCGGGTAGCCGCCGGGGTAGCCGGTGCGCCAGCACAGGCCCGAGAACTGCTCGACGGTCTGGGCGTAGCCGACCATCTCGCGACGCGGACCGGTGAGGCCGAAGGCAGGCATCCGCAGCATCACCAGACCAGGGTTGACGGCGTGCACGGCGTCCCAGTCGAGCCCGATCGACTCCAGCACTCGCGGGGCGTAGTTCTCGATCAGCACGTCTGCCTCGCCGATCAGCCGCACCAGCAGGTCACGGCCCTCGGGCGAGGTGAGGTCGAGAGTGACGTCCCGCTTGTTGAAGTTCACCCCCAGGTAGATGTTGCCCAGGTCCCACCAGTGGTCGCGTTCGGTGGGGACGAAGCCCATCGTGCGCGAGCCGTCGATCCGGCCGGCGCTCTCCACCTTGACCACGTCCGCGCCGCCGGCGCCGAGCGCGGCACCGACGTACGCGCCGACCCACCAGGTGCCGAGGTCGACGACCCGCAGGCCCGCGAACGGCAGCCCGTCGGTGACGACCGGCGGGCGGTGCTCTGACTCGATCGGCGCGGTGCCGCGCTCGGGACGCACGCCGTCGAACAGGAAGGGCGGCCGCGGCATCCGGAACCGGCCGGACGGATGGGTCCCGTAGAAGTCACGCGCCACCACCTGCGCGTCGTCGAGGATCGTGGAACCGCTGTGCACCGGCGCGGCGGGGATCCGGAACAGCCCGGCTGCCTCGACGCACTCGGCGACGGTGTGCCGGCTCGTCCACGCACGGACCGCCTCGACCCACTCGGCATAGCGGGCGTAGCGGCCGAGGAAGGTGCTCATCTGCTCGTCGGCGAGCCAGTCGGTGCGTTCGATCAGCACCAGGAAGTCCTGATGGTTGGCGGCCGAGGCAAGGTTGAACCCCACCCAGCCGTCCGAGGCCGGCTCAACGCCGGGGGTAAGCCGCATCCGCGGCATCGGGGCTCGCGGCGTCCCGGCGATGGTGGCCGAGACATCCTGGAACATGTTGTTGGCGTAGGTCGTGACGTCGAGCAGCGAGATGTCGATGCGCTGGCCGGCCCGCTCCCCCTGGAGCGCCGTGACCACCGCGCCGGCGGCCATCGAGCCCGCGACCCACAGCGCCTCCGACGAGCCGGTCATCACCGGGTAGGAGTCCATCGAGCCCCGCGCGCTCATCGCGCCACCTTCGAGCTGGAGGGTGAACTCGCTCCACGGACGTCCGGTGCCGGCCCACGGGCCGGTGAGGCCCCATGGCGTGATCACGACGACTGCCGCGTCGCCGAATCGGTCCAGCAGACCCGCCTCGGGGGCGTCCGCGAGCTCCAGCACGACGAGCTGGGCGTCCGCCGCGGCGTCGACCAGGTCATCGAGGTCGTCGTCGCGGCGGGCCTTCCCGAGATGCAGATAGCCGTCGAGCTCGGCGCCACGGGCCAGCGACTCGGCGCCGCCGAGCCGGGTGACGGTGGCACCGGCGTCGGCCAGCAGCCGCCCGGCGTACGCGCCGGCGATCGAGGTCGACCACTCGAGGGCCTGCAGACCGGCAAGGGGAAGAGTCGGGTTCGTCATGGTCACGCCACCGCAATCAGGTCGCCGAGGTCGAGCAGGGTCTGTCCGGGTCCGCCCAGCGCCAGGGAGCCCTGACGGCCGGCGAGGAAGTAGCGGTGCAGCGGGTAGCCGAGGTCGACCGAGAGACCGCCGTGGACCTGCATCGCGGTCTCAAGAATCCGGACCGGGGCGTCCGCGGCCCACCAGGCGGCGATCGCCGCGGCCTCCTCGTCGACCTCTCCGCGGGCGAGCGGCCACAGCGCGCACCAGCTGGTCAGGCGGATCCCCTGCACGTCGATGTAGGCGTCCGCCACCGCATGCGAGACCGCCTGGAAGGTACCGATCGGGCGCCCGAACTGCTCCCGGGTCCGGACGTGGTCGGCGGTCAGCGCCAGCGCTCCCTGCGCGGTGCCCAGCTGTTGGACGGCCCGGAATGAGGTGACGAGGACGTCGAACCAGGACATCGCGCTGTTGCTCGCGGCGCCCGGAGCGACGAGCACGTCCGCGTCGGCGACGCGGACCCCGTCGGCGGCGACCCGCCACCGGCGCTGCCGGTCGACCGAGGGGTGCTCCAGCAGCGAGACGCCGTCGGCCTCGGGCGGGACGAGCACCAGCCCGCGGTTGCCCTCCGCGTCGGTGACGGGGAGCAGGATCCCCTCCGCCACGGCGGCCAGCGGCACATGGGCGGCGGCGCCGCTGACCAGGAGGTCGTCGCCGGCCCGGCGCACCACGGTGAACCCGGGCGAGCTGGGGGTGCGCCGGGCGACGGCCGCGGTGAGCACGCTATGTCCCGCGGCGAAGCCCGGGAGCAGGCGGGCCCGCTGGGCCTCGCTGCCGTAGTGGGCGACCGCACCGGCGGCCGCGACCGCGGTCTCCACCAGGAAGAGGAAGGCGTTGACCCGCCCGGCGTGCTCGACGACGAGGCCGAGCTCGACCAGTCCGGCGCCGCCGCCGCCGTGCTCGTCGGGCAGGGCGATGCCGAGCAGCCCCGCCCGGGCGAGCTCACGCCAGGTGCGTTCGTCGTACACCGCCCCGGCCGTCTCCAGACCCGCGAGGTGGTCCGGCGTCACGATGTCGTCGAGGATGGTCGCGGCGAGACCGGCGACCTCCTGCTCCTGCTCGTCGTGGCTGTAGTCCACCGGTACGCTCCTCGGTGCTGCTCGTCGGGTCGGGTCGGCTGGGTCAGCGGGGGCTGCGCGGCAGGCCCAGGCCGAGCTGGGCGATCAGGTCGCGCTGGATCTCGTTGGCACCGCCGATGAAGGTCATGACGTTGGAGTGGCCGGCGGCCTGGGCCAGCGCGCCGTGGGCGACCGCACCCGGCACGTCCGCCGGGAGCGCCGCGTCGAGACCGAGCACCTCGATGAGCAGCCGCCGGCCGCGGCCGGCGAGCTCGGAGCCGAACACCTTCGCCGCGGACGCCTCGGCGGGCTCCAGCTCCCCGCGGTCGACGGCGGTCGCCAGGCGGGCGTTGAGCAGCCGCTGGAACTCGACCTCGGCGCGCACCCGGGCGAGGGTCTGGCGCACGGTCGGGTCGTCGATCACCCGGCTGCCGTCGGGACGCTCCGTGACCCGGGCCCACTCCCGGACGGCGCTCAGGGCCTGCTCCACGGGTGCGGTGGTGACCAGCGCGACCCGCTCGGAGTTGAGCTGTCCGGTGATCATCGACCAGCCGTTGTTTTCGCCGCCGATGCAGTTCTCGACCGGCACCCGGACGCCGTCGAACGAGACCGCCGCCACCGAGTGGTTGCCGAGCGTGCGGATCCGGGTGGACGTGATGCCCGGCGCATGGCGCGGCACGATCAGCACCGAGACACCGCGGTGGCGCGGTCGGTCGGGATCGGTCCGGACGGCGAGCCAGATGTAGTCGGCGGCCTCCATCATGCCCGTCCAGAGCTTCTGACCGGTAATGACGTATTCGTCGCCGTCGCGGACGGCGCGGGTGGTGAGGCTGGCCAGGTCCGTGCCGGCGGACGGCTCGGAGTAGCCGATGGCGAAGTGGATCTCGCCGTTGAGGATGCCGGGGACCAGTTCGGCCCGCTGCCGCTCGGTGCCGTGGGCCGCGATGGCCGGGCCGACGGAGTTGATGGTGAGCAGCGGCAGCGGCACTCCGGCCTGGGTGGCCTCGTCGCTGAAGATCGCCTGCTCGACCATGGTCAGTCCCTGACCGCCGATGTCCCGCGGCCAGCCGATGCCGAGCCAGCCGTCCTTGCCCAAGGTGCGGACGACCTCCCGGTAGACCGCGGTGGCGCCCTCGGAGTAGTAGCCGTCGCGCAGGGCATGACGCACCCGCGGAGTCATCAGCCCGGCGAAGTACTCGCGCAGCTCGGTACGCATCCGGGTCTGCGACTCGGTCTCCGCAAGGTGCATCGATGGGCTCCCGTTGCTCGCGAGCGCCGACCGCGCTCCAGTGCGCCGAGTTATATGCTTGCGGTCAACTTATGTGACCCAGGCCTCCCGTTGAGCGGGATCGGCACACCCGCTGAGTTCGGAGATCCGGTGCCCGACGTCGACCCGCTGCAGGTGCTGGACCTCGACTCCTGTGCGGTGGACTGGCACGACGCCGTCGCGGTCGACCGGTTCGCGGCCGAGCTGCGCCACCGGCGCCGAGCGGGGACGCCGGGTGCCGCTCTGGTCGGTCTGTCGGCGAGACCGTTGCCTCCGATCGCCGGTCCGGTGCTCAAGCAGCTGGTGGTGACGCTGGCCGACGGCCCTGCCCCGTGGTGCGCCGGCTCCCCCGCCGACCTGCCGCGCGTGCTGGACACCGCGGCCCGGGCCCCGGGCGCGGTCCGGGTGCTGGCGGAGCTGCTCCAGGCGGGCACGCAGCATGACGTCGCGGACGGGGTCCTGCTCGAGTCCCTGGCGTACTCGATGCTGTTGGCCGGGCCGGAGTTCCGGCGCTGGCGCGACAGCACGCCGGCCGCACCGCCCGAGGAGGCCGATGAGCCGGTGCTCCTGTCCCGACGGGGACGACGGCTCGACATCACCCTGAACCGCCCCGAACGTCACAACGCCTGGGGCCGGCAGGTGCGGGACGGCTTCCTGTCCGGTCTGGACCTCGCGCGGCTGGACGAGGCCGTCACCGAGGTGGTAGTCCGCGGCTCCGGGCCGTCGTTCTGCAGCGGCGGCGACCTCGACGAGTTCGGCACCGCGCCGGACGTGGTGAGCGCCCACCGGATCCGGATCGCCCGTTCCGGGGCGCTGGCCGTCACGGCGCTGCGCGACCGGCTCGGCACCGGCCTGCGCTTCGAGCTGCACGGGTTCTGCATTGGGGCCGGCATCGAGGTGCCGGCCGCCGCCGCTCGGGTCGTCGCCGATCCGCAGACCCGCTTCCGGCTCCCCGAACTGGGCCTGGGTCTGGTGCCCGGCGCGGGCGGCACGGTCACCCTGCCGCGGCGGATCGGCCGGTGGCGGACCGCCTGGATGGCACTCACCGACGCGTACGTCGACGCCGACACCGCCTTGACCTGGGGTCTCGTCGATGAGATCCGCTGACACCGTCGACCTGGTTCTGCGCGGCGTCACGCTGCCGGACCTCCGGCCCGACCGCCTGGCCGCAGCCGGGCCGCGGGTCGACGTCGCGGTGCACGACGGCCACGTGCTCGCGGTCGCGCCGCGGGCCCCGCTGACGGGAGCGCAGGAGTTCGACGCCGGCGGGGCCGCCCTGCTCCCCGGGCTGCACGACCACCACCTCCACCTGCTCGCGACCGCCGCCTTGGCCGGCTCCCTCGACTGCTCGGACATGGGCACGATCGACGAGCTCGGTGACCGGTTGCGGACGGCTGCCCCGCGTGCCGGCTGGCTGCGCGCGGTGGGGCACCACGAGGGGCGGGCCGGCCGGCTCACCCGGGACGTCCTCGATGACCTGCTGGGCCCGGAGCGGGCGGCGACGCCGGTCCGGGTGCGCGACCATACAGGCGCCCTGTGGGTGCTCAACAGCGCCGGCCTCGACCTGGTCGGCGACCTGCCCCGCTCCGCCGACGTGGAGTGGGAGCCGGGCGGCCGGCCCACGGGACGGCTCCGGCGCTTCGACGCGGAGCTCGGTGCGCGACTCGGCCGTGTCTCCCCCGACCTCGCCGCTCTGGGCATCGAGCTGGCGGCGCTCGGTCTCACGGGGGTCACCGACGCGACCCCGGACCTGCCCGTGGAGACGGTGGCCCTGCTGGACGAGGCCCGTCGCACCGGCCGCCTGCCGCAGCGCGTGCTGCTGCTCGGCGCGGCGGACGGCTGCGACCTGCCACTGACGCTGGCGGCCGGACCGGCCAAGATCCACCTACGCGACCACGATCTCCCCGCCGTCGAGACTCTGGCCGCGGCGGTCGCCGCCCACCACCTGACGGGTCGGCCGGTAGCCGTCCACTGCCTCGGTGCCGACGCCCTGGTGCTGACGCTGGCCGCGCTCGCCGACGCCGGCTCGCTGCCGCGCGACAGGATCGAGCACGCCAGCGTGGTGCCACCCGCACTGCTTCCCCGGCTGCGGCAGGCCGGTGTCCGCGTGGTCACCCAGCCGGCGTTCCTCACCGTCCGCGGCGACGATTACCTGCGCGATCTCGACGGCGCAGAGCGGCAGTGGCTGTGGCCCTGGGCCGGCCTCGCCGCGGCCGGCGTCCCGGTCTGCGGGGCCTCGGACGCCCCACACGGGCCGCTGAGCCCGTGGCAGGTCGTCGCGGCCGCGGCGACCCGTCGAACCCGGTCGGGCCGGGTCGTCGGGGCCCACGAGCGGGTCTCACCGGCCGAGGCGCTGCGGGGCTACCTCACCCCGCCGGAGCTGCCGGGCGGTCCCGTGCGGCGGGTCGAGCCCGGCGCACCGGCCGACCTGGTCCTGCTCCGCACCGCACTGGACGACGCCTTGGCGAGGGTCCCGGACAACCCCGTGCGGCTCACCGTCGTGGCCGGCCGCACGGTCCACTGCGCCGACTGAGGGCGATCAGCCGAAGCGGACCAGGCCGCCGCCGACCGCGACTCCCTGCGGCCCGGTGCAGGTGAACCGGCCGTCCTCCCAGATCTCCAGCTCGAGTTCGTCCCCGGGGAAGACCACCGAAGCGAACCGGCCCTCGAGCCGGCGGAGGTCGGCGGGGTGGGCCTCGACAGCGCGGGCGGCGGCCAGCACCGAGGTGGCCAGGGTGGCCAGGCCGTGCAGGATCGGGCGCGGCTGGCCGATGCCCGCCGCTGCCTCGGGATCGACGTGGATGAGGTGCCGGTCGCCGAGCAACCGGTAGAGGACGGCCTGGTTCTCCGCGGTCCGCATCGAGGTCCGGGCCACCGGGCCGGCCGCGGGACCGGCCGCCCGGGCCGGCCCACGCTCGCCGCCGAAGCCGCCGGCCCCCGGAGCGAAGACGCCCCAGGTCGCCGTGAACGCCTTGCTGGTGACCTCGACCTCGAAGACCGCCGCCGTGGTCTTGTCCCAGACCCGCGCCACCCGCGCCGTCAGCTCCAACTCACCCGCCGTCGGCAACGGCCGGTGCACCTCGAGGGTCTGCGAGCCGTGCACCGCGCGGCCGACCTCGAACGCGCCGGCCCCGCCCAGCAGATCCGGCGCCCATTGCGCGAGGGTCAGCCCGAAGGTGGGCAGCACCCGCAGATCACGCTCGAAGACCAGGTCGAGCTGGTCGGCGCGGGCACCGACCGCCAGCGCGTACAGCGCGACGTCGCGCTCGGTCCAGCTGACCGTGCGGGTGCCCAGCTCGCGACCGGCCCAGTCGCCGGCGTTCCCGGCTGTCACCGGGCTCCGTAGACCAGCTCGGGCGCCTCGGTGCGGGCGATCAGGTCACGCACCGCGGCACCGACCTCGGCGGCCGGCCAGCGCGTGTCCCGGCTCGCGACGGCCGCGTGCCGCCAGCCGTCCTCCAGGCAGATCCGGCCCCCCTCGACCTCGAGCACCCGGCCGGTCACGTCGGCCGCTTCCTCGCTGGCCAGCCAGGCCACGACCGGCGAGACGTTGGCCGGGTCCATCGCGTCGAACCCCCCGGCCGGGACCGCCATCTTCGCCGCGAAGGCCCCCTCGGTCATCCGCGTGCGCGCCGACGGGGCGAGGGCGTTGACCGTGACGCCGTAGCCGCGCAGCTCCTCCGCCGCGACGAGGGTCAGGGCGGCGATGCCGGCCTTGGCGGCGGAGTAGGTCGCCTGCCCGACCGAGCCCTGGAGTCCGGCGCCGGAGGAGGTGTTGACGACCCGGGCGGCGCGGGCGCGACCTGCCTTGGCCTCGGCGCGCCAGTAACGCGCAGCGTGCCGCAGCGGGGCGAAGTGACCCTTGAGATGCACCCGGATGACGGTGTCCCACTCCTCCTCGGTGGTGTTCACCAGCATCCGGTCGCGCACGAACCCGGCGTTGTTGACCAGCACGTCGAGACCGCCGAAAGTGTCGATCGCCTGCCGCACCATCGCAGCGGCCTGCTCGAAGTCCGCCACGTCCGCGGCATTCGCCACCGCTTCGCCGCCCTGGGCACGGATCAGCGCCGCGACCTCCTCGGCAGGGGTGTCTCCGCTGCCCTCGCCCGCCAGGCTCACGCCGTAGTCGTTGACGACGACCCGCGCCCCCTGCCGGGCCAGTTCCAGGGCGTGCTCCCGTCCCAGGCCTCGGCCGGCTCCGGTCACCACGGCCACGCGGCCCTCGAGGATCCTGCTCACTCGGCTCTCCTGACTCCCACTCAGCGGTTGTGCCGACATGAGACCGCGGGGCCCGTTCCTAGGCTGCGCCGACACCATTCAGTGGGAGCTGGTGCGTGCCCTAGGTCAATATTCGTCCGCCGACGCTCGCCCCGCTGACCGCGCATGTGAAAAGGATCGTCATGAGCGTCTCCACCGAGGTGGTCGACGGGCACGTCGCCGTCGTCACCATGTCCGCCCCGCCGGTCAACGCCCTGACGGTCGACGACTGGTTCGGCGTCGCCACCGCGATGGACGCCGCCGGAGCGGACCCGGCGGTCCGCGTCGTGGTGCTGCGCGCCGAGGGCCGCGGCTTCAATGCCGGCGTCGACATCAAGGAGATGCAGACGACCAGCGGATTCGACGCCATCCTCGGCGCGAACCGCGGGTGCTACGCCGCCTTCAAGGCCATCTACGAGTGCGCCGTCCCCGTCATCGCAGCCGTCGACGGCCACTGCATCGGAGGCGGTGTCGGTCTCGTCGGCAACTGCGACATAGTCGTCGCGTCCGACCGGGCGTACTTCAGCGTCCCCGAGGTCAACCAGGGCGCTCTCGGCGCGGCCACCCACATGGCGCGGCTGGTCCCGCAGCACCTGATGCGCACCCTGTACTTCACCGCGGGCCGGATCCCCGCAGCGGAGCTGGTGCAGCACGGGTCGGTCTACCGGGTCGTCGCTCCCGACGAGCTCGACGCCGCCGCTCTCGAGATCGCGGCCGTGATCGCCGGCAAGGACACGCGGGTCATCCGGGCCGCCAAGGCCGCGCTCAACGGCATCGATCCCGTCGACGTCAACAAGAGCTACCGCTTCGAGCAGGGCTTCACCTTCGAGCTCAACCTGATGGGCGTGGCCGACGAGCTGCGCGACGACTTCGCCGGCACCGACAAGTCCGGCCCGCAGAAGAAGGGGGACTGACCCTTGGTCACCTCGACGACCTTCCGCACCGCGCTGACCGAGCTGACCGGCGTCCGGCACCCGATCGTCCAGACCGGCATGGGCTGGGTGGCCGGTCCACGCCTGGTCGCGGCCACCGCCAACGCCGGGGCGCTGGGCCTGCTGGCCTCCGCGACGATGAGCTACGACGAGCTTGAGCAGGCGATCGACGAGGTCCGATCGCGCACCGAGGCGCCGTTCGGCGTCAACCTGCGAGCCGACGCCGAGGACGCCGCGAAGCGGGTCGACCTGCTGGTCCGCCGAGGCGTGAAGGTCGCCTCGTTCGCGCTGGCGCCCAAGGAGGCGCTGATCAAGAAGCTCAAGGATGCCGGCCTGGTGGTGATGCCGTCCGTCGGCGCACCGCGCCACGCGGAGAAGGTAGCCGCCTGGGGTGCCGACATCGTCATGGTGCAGGGCGGCGAGGGCGGCGGGCACACCGGCGCCACACCGACCACGCTGCTGCTGCCGTCGGTGATCGACGCGGTGGATATCCCCGTCGTGGCGGCCGGCGGCTTCTTCGACGGTCGCGGCCTGGTGGCGGCGTTCTCGTACGGCGCGGTCGGCATCGGCATGGGCACCCGGTTCCTGCTGACCTCCGACAGCGCGGTCCCCCGGCCGGTGAAGAAGCACTACCTGACCTACGGAACCAACGGCACCGTGGTGACGGCGAAGGCCGACGGCATGCCGCACCGCCTGCTGCGCACCGAGTTCGTGAACGGTCTCGAGTCGCAGAACGCCGCGGTCCGGCTGGCCCGCACCGTCCGGCGCACCGCCCAGTTCAAGCGGCTGTCCGGCATCGGCTGGGTCCAGCTGCTGCGCGAGGGCAGGACGATGAAGGCCGACAGCGGACGGACCTGGGGACAGATGGTGCAGGCCGCCAACACCCCGATGCTGCTGCGCGCCGGGCTGGTCGAGGGCGATCTCCGGGCGGGGATGCTGGCCTCCGGCCAGGTGGTGGGCGTCATCGACGACCTGCCCTCGTGCGAGCAGCTGGTCGACCGGATCATCGCGCAGGCGGCGGCCAGGATGCGGGAGATCCAGGGGATCGCCATCACCGTCTGACAGAGAGCCCTGCGGCGGAGCCGGCGTCGGTGCTCACCTGCGCCGGCCCCGGTGCGGCTCCCGCTCTTCGAGAACGCCGGCGTCACAGCCGCTCGAGGATCGTGACGTTGGCCTGGCCGCCACCCTCGCACATCACCTGCAGGCCGTAGCGGCCGCCGGTGCGCTCGAGCTCGTGCAGCAACGTGGTCATCAGCCGCGTGCCGGTGGCACCGATCGGGTGCCCCAGCGCGATCGCACCGCCGTTGACGTTCATCTTCTCCGGGTCGACGCCCAGCTCCGTCTGCCAGGCGAGCACCACGGGCGCGAAGGCCTCGTTGATCTCGAACAGGTCGATGTCGTCCAGGCCCATGCCGGAGCGCTGCAGGGCACGGCGGGTGGCCGGGATGGGCCCGGTTAGCATCCACACCGGGTCGTCCGCCAGCACGCTCAGGTGGTGCACCCGGGCGCGCGCGGACAGTCCATACTGCTCGACCGCCCGCGCGGAGGCGACCAGCACGGCCGAGGCGGCGTCGCTGATGGAGGAGGAGACCGCTGCGGTGATCCGGCCGCCGGGCCGCAAGGTCTGCAGGCCCGCCATCCGCTCCAGGGACGTGTCGCGCCGCGGGCTCTCGTCCGCGGCGAAGTCGCCGACGGCGACGATCTCCCGGTCGAAGCGTCCCTCGTCGGCGGCCAGTACCGCTCGCCGGTGGCTGCGCAGCGCGAACCGCTCCATGTCGTCGCGGTCGATCCCCCACTTCTCGGCGATCATCTCGGCGGCCCGGAACTGGGAGATCTCCTGGTCGCCGTAGCGACGCTGCCAGCCCGGCGACTCGGCGAACGGTGTGGTGAAGCCGAACTGCTCGCCCACCACCATGGAGGTGGAGATGGGAATGGCGGACATGTTCTGCACGCCACCGGCGACCACCAGGTCCTGGGTCCCGGACATCACGGCCTGGGCCGCGAAGTGGACCGCCTGTTGCGAGGAGCCGCACTGCCGGTCGATGGTGACGCCGGGGACGTGGTCGGGCAGCCCCGCCACCAGCCAGGCGGTCCGGGCGATGTCGCCGGCCTGCGAACCGATGGTGTCGTTGCACCCGAGGATCACGTCGTCGACAGCGCCGGGATCGACCCCGGTCCGGGAGACGAGCTCCGCGATCACGTGTCCTGCCAGATCCGCCGAGTGCATCCCGGACAGCGAGCCGCCCCGGCGTCCCAACGGGCTGCGGACGGCTCCGACGACGTAGGCCTCGCTCATGGGTGTCCTCTCACGGGTGCTGGCTGGAGACCGAGACGACTTCGCCGGTCATGTAGGAGGAGTAGTCCGAACCCAGGAAGACCATCACGTTCGCGACCTCCCACGGCTCCGCCGCGCGGCCGAACGCCTCGCGACCGGTCAGCTCCGCGAGCAGTTCGTCGGTGGTCACCTTCGCGAGGAAGGCGTGCATCGCGAGGCTGGGCGAGACCGCGTTGACCCGGACGCCGTACGGCGCCAGATCGAGCGCGGCGCAACGGGTCAGCGCCATCACCCCGGCCTTCGCCGCGGCGTAGTGCGCCTGACCCTGCTGAGCGCGCCAGCCGACGACCGAGGCGTTGTTGACGACGACGCCACCGCGGCCGCGGTCGCGCATCAGGCGTCCGGCGGCCCGCACGCACCGCATCGTGCCGGTCAGGCTGACGTCGATCACCCGGTGCCACTGCTCGTCGCTCACGTCGAGGACTGAGTCCGTGCCGCCGAGGCCCGCGTTGTTCACCAGCACGTCGACGCCTCCGTACGGCTCCGCGCCGGCGAGGAGGGCACCGACCTGTTCCTCGACCGTCACATCGCAGACCTGGCCGACCACCCGGTCGGCACCGAACTCGGCTCCCAGCGCCTCGACGGCCTCGCCGAGGCGCCGCTCATGGGTGTCGCCGAGGACGACGGCGCGAGCGCCCTCCTCCAGGACTCGGCGGACCACGGCCGCCCCGATGCCGGCTCCGGCCGCCGCGGTCACCACGACCACCTTGTCGGCCAGCAGGCCGTGGCCGGGGACGTACGCCGGTGTCGCCGGCCGCTGCTGCCGCTCAGTCACTGCTTCGCCTCTCGCGGAAGGCCGAGCACGCGCTCGGCGAGGATGTTGCGCTGGATCTCGTCCGAGCCGCCGTAGATGGTGTCGGCCCGGCTGAACAGGAAGGTGCTCTGGTCGCGGTCGAGCCCGTACGCCGGCGCCACCGTGAGCGCCCCCGCAGCGCGGACCTCCATCGCCAGCTCCCCCAGGTCGCGGTGCCAGCGTCCCCACAGCAGTTTCGAGACCGAGGCCTCTGGACCTTGCGAGCCCGCGTCGTAGGCGCTCAGCGTGCGCAGCGCGTGCACCCGCATCACCTCCAGGGTGAGCCGGGCCCGGGCGATCCGGTCGGCGACGACCGGATCGTCGTACGCCCCGGTGCGCCTGGCTGTCTCGACCACGGCGTCGAGCTCGCGCGCGAAGCCGACCTGCTGGCCGACGGTGGACACGCCGCGCTCGAACCCGAGGGTGGCCATCGCCACCCGCCAGCCCTGCCCGGGCTCGCCGACGACCAGGGAGGCGTCGGTGACCGCGCCGTCGAAGAACACCTCGTTGAACTCCGAAGTGCCGGTGAGCTGGCGGATCGGGCGCACCTCCACGCCGGGCTGGTCCAGCGGGACCAGCAGGTACGACAGGCCGCTGTGCCGTTCGCTGCCGGCCACGGTGCGCGCCACCACGAAGCACCAGTCGGATTGGTGGGCGAGCGACGTCCACACCTTCTGGCCGTCGATCACCCACCGGTCCCCGTCGAGGCGTGCCCGGGTGCGCACGCCGGCCAGGTCGGAACCGGCGCCGGGTTCGGAGTAGCCCTGGCACCACAGCTCGGTGACATCGCGGATGCCGGGCAGGAACCGTGCCCGCTGCCCCGGTGTGCCCAGGGCGATCAGGGTGGGCCCGAGCAGCTCCTCCCCGAGGTGGTTGACCCGGCCGGGAGCGTCCGCCCTGGCGTACTCCTCGTGGAAGATCACTTGCTGGAACAGACTGAGGCCGCGGCCCCCGTGCTCGACCGGCCAGCCCAGGCAGGTCCAGCCCGCCACCGCGAGGTGCTGGTTCCAGGCGCGGCGCTCCTCGAAGGCCTCGTGCTCCCGGCCCGACCCGCCCGTGCCCCGCAGCCCGGCGAACTCTCCAGCCAGGTGGTCGGCCAGCCAGGCGCGCACTTCCTCGCGGAATCTCTCGTCCTCGCGGGTGTAGGTCAGGTCCACCGGCTTGTTCGCCCTCTCGTCGCTGGCCGCAGCGCACATCGTGTGGTCGCTCGGAGGGCGGCACCGGGCACGTTCCACTGACCGGGAGCGCCGGGGATCGCGGCCGCACGGCGGATGACACTCCGGCACCAGGGCGCTCCAGTCGTCAGTGCCCGGAGGAGACGAGAGCCGTGCAGGTGCAGCTCGAGGAGCTCAGACAGTTCGTCGGTGCCGAGGCCGAGCCCTCACGGGTGTCGCGGTACGCGGTCAGTGAGGCGATGATCCGCAACTGGGTCGAGGCTCACGACGACCACAACCCCGTGTACGTCGACGGCGAGGCCGCCCGGGCCACCGGACGCGAGGGCGTCGTCATGCCACCCGCGATGATCTCGACCTGGGTGATGAACGGCTATCGCCGCTGGCGAACGGTGCAGGCCGCGCGCGTCGCGGGCCGGGCCGAGGAGTTCGCCTACTCCCGCCTGCTGAAGGTGCTCGACGATGCGGGGTTCACCTCGGTGGTGGCCACCAACATGGACCAGCGCTACCTGCACGAGGTCCGGCCGGGCGACCGCATCACCTGCCACTTCACGATCGCCGACATCGTCGGACCGAAGACCACAGGCCTCGGCGAGGGCTGGTTCATCACCCTGCACAAGCGCTACGTCGACCAGGTTGAGCGGACGGTCGTGGAGGAGGATTTCCGCCTCCTGCGCTTCCGTCCCGCCACCGACTCCACCCGGGAAAGCTGATGCCGGAGCCCACCACCGCGACACCACGACCGACCTCGGTGCCGCCGCTGATCGTCACCCAGGACAACGAGTTCTGGTTCGCCGGGGCCCGCGAGGGCAGGTTGCTGATCCAGCGCTGCGCCTGCGGGACGCTGCGGCACCCGCCCGGCCCGGTGTGCCCGAGCTGCCGGTCGTTCGAGTGGGACACGCTCGAGTCCGGAGGCCGCGGCACGCTGCACTCGTGGACGGTCGTCCACAAGCCGCAGGACCCCGGTTTCCGCTACCCGCTGGTGGTCGGCCTGGTCGACCTCGCCGAGGGCACCCGCATCGTGGCCGACTTCGACGGTGTGGACGCCTCCGAGCTTTGCATCGACATGCCGGTCGAGGTCGTCTTCGGGGAGCACCCGCACGGCGAGACGCTGCCCCGGCTGCGACTTCCGTCCGAGGAGGTGGGGGCATGACAATCCCCGCGCACGCCGTCGGCTCGACCCTTCCGGACCTGGTCGTCGACCTGGACCGCACACTGATCGTGGCCGGGGCCATCGCCTCCCAGGACTTCGAGGACGTCCATCACGACCCGGGCGCCGCCCAGGCCCGCGGCACCCGCGACGTCTTCATGTCGATCAACACCACCAACGGGTTGATCGACAGGTACCTCACCGACTGGGCCGGCCCGAGCGCCCGGCTGACCTCGGTGAGCCTGCGCCTCGGCGTACCGAACTTCGCCGGCGACACCATGACGATGAGCGCCGAGGTCACCGCGGTCGAGGGCGCCGTCACCACCGTCAAGGTCACCGGCAGCAACTCTCTCGGCGTGCACGTGACCGCCACCGCCACACTGCGGGAGGCCGCTCGATGAGCAGCCGGACGATCGGCGGGTTCTCCCGCCAGGCCGCGATCGCGGGGATCGGTGCCACCGAGTTCTCGAAGGACTCCGGGCGCAGCGAGTGGCGCCTGGCCTGCGAGTCGGTGCTGGCCGCCCTGAAGGACGCGCAGATCGGCGTCGAGGAGGTCGACGGGTTCGCGCTGTTCACGATGGAGACCAACCCGGAGATCGCCGTCGCCCGGGCCCTCGGGATCCCCGAGATCAGGTTCTTCAGCCGGATCCCGCACGGTGGTGGCGGGGCGTGCGCCCCGGTGCAGCAGGCGGCGCTGGCGGTGGCGACCGGGGTCGCCGACGTCGTGGTCGTCTACCGCGCCTTCAACGAGCGCTCCGGTCACCGCTTCGGCCAGGGCCCGCCGTCGTTCGCCTACGTGCACAACACCGACCAGGAGTACCGCAACTGGATCAACCCGTACGGCCTGCTGACCCCGGCCGCGCAGGAGGCGTTCCTGGCCCGCCGCTACATGCACAAGTACGGCGCCACCAGCGCCGACTTCGGCGCGGTCTCGGTGCTGTCGCGAAAGTACGCCGCGACCAACCCGAAGGCCTGGTTCCACGGGCGCCCGATCACCCTGGAGGACCACCAGAACTCGCCGATGATCGCCGACCCGATGCGGCTGCTGGACTGCTGCCAGGAGTCTGACGGCGGCCAAGCGCTCGTCGTCGTCAGCGCCGAGCGCGCCCGTGACCTGCCGCACGAGCCGGTCCTCATCAGTGCCGCCGCCCAGGGCGTCGGTCCGCAGCAGATCTCGATGAGTTCCTACTACCGCGACGACATCGACGCGATGCCCGAGGTCGAGCTGGTCGCGCAGCAGCTCTGGAGTCAGGCCGGGCTGGGGCCGGAGGAGATCGACGCCGCGATCCTCTACGACGCGTTCACGCCGATGCTGCTGCTGCAGCTGGAGGAGTACGGCTTCTGCGGCCGCGGCGAGGCGAAGGATCTGATCGCCTCAGGCGCGCTGGAGATCGACGGCCGGCTGCCCGTCAACACGCACGGAGGCCAGCTCGGCGAGGCCTACATCCACGGCGTCAACGGCATCGCCGAGGGCGTCCGGCTGGTCCGCGGCACCTCGGTGAACCAGCCGGCCAAGAGCATCGGCAACGTGCTGGTGACCGGCGGTTCGCCGGTGCCGCACAGCGCCCTGGTGCTCAGCGGAGACCGGTGATGGGCGCCGCCGCCCCGGTCGCTCCGGTGCCCGCGACCTCGGTGCAGACCTGGCACGACGAGGCCGACGTCGTCGTGGCCGGCTTCGGCGTGGCGGGCGCCTCGGCGGCATACGAGGCCGCGGCGACCGGCGCGGACGTCCTGGTCGTGGAGCGCGCTGGTGGCGCCGGTGGCGCCGCCGCCCTCTCGGACGGCATGGTCTATCTCGGCGGCGGCACGGCCACCCAGGTCGCCGCCGGCGTCGAGGACACCCCCGAGGCGATGGCGGCCTTCCTCCGGTTGGCATGCGGACCGGGCGTCGACGAGGCGAAGATCGACCTGTACGTCGCGCGCAGCCGCGAGCACCACGACTGGCTGGTCGCCCGCGGAGTGCGGTTCCTCGGCGCCGTCTTCCCGGGCAACGTCGGTCCGTCGGCGGGCCGTGGTGAGGGACTGATGCACACCGGCGGCGAGAACGCCGCGCCGTTCGCGGACCAGGTCCGGCCCGCTCCCCGGGCCCATGTCACGCAGGGTGGCCGGCCGGGGGGCGCCCACCTGATGGCGGCACTGGTCGCGGCGGCGACGAAGGCCGGGACCCGGGCGTCCTACGACACTCGCGCCCAGCAGCTCGTGGTGGACGTGGACGGCTCCGTCGTGGGAGTGCTGGTGCGCCGCTACGGGGAGACCCACGCGGTCCGCGCCCGCCGCGGGGTGGTTCTCACCGCCGGTGGGTTCGCCTTCTCCGACGAGATGCTGGCCCGGCACGCACCGGCAGGGCTGCGGACCCCGCACCGGGTCGGGACGGACGGCGACGACGGCACCGGCATCGCGATGGCCACCGCGCTGGGCGCGCGCACCAAGCACATGGACGCCCTGGAGTGGGCCCTGCCCTTCAATCTGACCCGCGGCAACGTCACCGGGATGCTCGTCGACCAGACCGGCCGCCGCTTCATCAACGAGGACACCTACATGGGCCGGGTCGGCCAGGCCGCCATGCATCGCGACCGGGTGCTGCTGATCCTCGACGAAGAGTCCCTCGACCCGGCCCGGTGGCCGCTGCCGATCGCCTGGGCGGCTGAGACCGCCGAGGAGCTGGAGGCCGACGCGGGGCTGCCGGCCGGCTCGCTCACCAGCACCTTGGCCCACTACAACGAGCACGCCGCCGCCGGCCGGGACCCCCTGTTCGGCAAGGCGGCCGAGTGGCTGCGCCCCCTGACCGGACCACTGGCCGCCTTCGACCTGGGTCCGGCGGCGTTTCCCCACCCCATCTTCACCCTCGGCGGCCTCGACACGCTGCCGGGCGGCGAGGTGCTCGCCACCGACGGCACGCCCGTCCCTGGCCTGTACGCCGCCGGACGCACCACCTCCGGAATCGCCGCACACGGTTACTGCAGCGGCCTGTCGCTCGGTGACGGGTCCCTGTTCGGTCGCATCAGCGGCGTCAACGCCGCAGGAAGGACGTAGGGATGTATCCAGATCTCTCTCCCGCCTCCAAGAAACTGCGCCGCGACCTGCGCGCCTACTTCGCCGAGCTCATCAGCGACGCCGACCGGGCCGAACTTAGCCATCAGAACGAGGGCGGCCCGACCTTCGACCGGCTGCTGCGTCAGATGGGCCAGGACGGGTGGCTCGGCCTGGGCTGGCCCGAGGAGTACGGCGGCCGCGGCGAGGACCCCGAGGGCCTCTTCGTCTTCTACGACGAGGCGATCCGGGCCGACGCCCCACTGTCGCTGGTCACGCTGAACACGGTAGCGCCGTCCCTGATGGCGTACGGGACCGAGGAGCAAAAGGCATACTTCCTGCCGAAGATCCTCGCCGGCGAGCTGAACTTCGCCATCGGCTACACGGAGCCCGACGCCGGCACCGACCTGGCGTCCCTGCGGACCCGAGCGGTCGTCGAGGGCGACGACCTGGTCATCAACGGCAGCAAGATCTTCACCTCCGGCGGCATGTTCGCGGACTGGATCTGGCTCGCCGTGCGGACCGACCCCGACGCTCCGCGGCATCGGGGAATCTCGATCGTGATGGTGCCCACCACGTCCCCGGGCTTCTCGGTCACCCCGATCGAGACCGTCGGCGGGCACTCGACGTCGGCGACCTACTACGAGGACGTCCGGGTCCCGCTGACCAACTTGGTGGGCGAGTTGCACGCCGGCTGGTCGATCATCACCGCCCAGCTCAACCACGAGCGCGTCGCCCTGGCCGCCCGCGGGGGGATCGCCAACGAACTGTTCGACGCGACTCTCGCCTGGGCGCGGGAGACCCCGCTGGGCACGGGAACGGTGTACGACGTCCCGTGGGTGCGGGCGCGGCTGGCGCAGGTTTACGCCCTGCTGAGCGCCGGCGACCTGTTCAACCTGCGGCTGGTCGCCGACATCGCCGCCAACACCCTCACCGGCGGTGACTCCGGCGCCGCGAAGGTGGTGGGCACCGAGACCGTCGTCCAGGCCTACGGCCTGCTCCAGGAGGTGCTCGGCGCGGCCGGCCTGGTGCGCCCCGGCTCCCCAGGCGCCGTGCTGGGCGGCCGGGTCGAGGCGCTGGCCCGCCGCTCGCAGAACAACACCTTCGGTGGCGGGACGAACGAGGTGATGCGAGAACTCGTCGCCGCCAAGTCACTCGGCATGACCCTGGCGGCCCGGCGCCGCCCCGAACAGAGTTCGCAGGAGGCGCGCTGATGGACTTCCACCTGGATCCCGACCTGCGTGAGCTCGCCGATCTCGCCGCCAAGATCTTCGCGGACCGGTGCGAGCCCGTCCACGTCCGCACGGTGGAGGCGGCGCACGGCGGCTTCGACGCCGAGCTGTGGCGCATCTTGGCCGGCGCGGGTCTGATCGGGCTCACGCTGGCCGAGGAGCACGGCGGCGCCGGCCTCGGTCCCCGCGCACTGCTGGTGCTGTTGGAGCAACAGGGGCGCAAGGTGGCACCGGTCCCGCTGTGGGCGGTCATCACCTGCGCTGCCGAGCCGATCGCCGAGCACGGCACTGACACCCAGCGCGCCCGGTGGCTGCCGGGAGTTCTGGACGGCTCGCGGTTGGTCACCGGCCACTTCGAGACCGCGGCCGACGGCACGCTCCCGATCGCCGGCACCTCCGACGGCGACGGCTGGATCCTCACCGGTCGCCTCGACTGCGTCGTCGCCGCCCCGATCTCCGGGGCCGTCGTGGTGCCGTTCGGCACCGGTGACGGC
Organism: Actinoplanes sp. NPDC051388; assembly: GCF_055586225.1. Classification (NCBI taxonomy): domain Bacteria; kingdom Bacillati; phylum Actinomycetota; class Actinomycetes; order Micromonosporales; family Micromonosporaceae; genus Actinoplanes; species Actinoplanes sp. NPDC051388. The sequence continues at coordinate 64,857 of NZ_JBVJIP010000017.1, forward strand.
GCTCGGGTCGCCGTCGTCGCGACCGACCGGCTGACCGTCCGGCCGATCGACGCCACCGACAAGAACTCCGCGGGCTCGGTGGACCTCAGCGGCCTCCGGGTCGGCCGGGACGATCTCCTCGACGGCGACGGCGACGCCATCGTCGACCGCACCCGCACCCGGGCCCGAATCGCACTGGCCGCGCTGGCAGTGGGGGTCGGGACGGAGGCGGTCGCGATCACCGCGGCGTACACCTCCCAGCGGATCCAGTTCGGCCGGCCGCTCTCCACGAACCAGGCCGTCGCCCTGCGCGCCGCGGACGCTCATCTCGACACCGAACGGATCCGGCTCACCGCGTACAAGGCGGCCTGGCATCTCGCCCGGGGCGAGGAGGCCGAGGCCCGGGTCGCCTCGCTGGTGGCGAAGTGGTGGACGGCGACCGGCGGGCTGCGCGCAGTGCACGCCACCCAGCACCTGCACGGCGGCATCGGCGCCGATCTCGACTACCCCATCCACCGCTACTTCCTGTGGGGGCGCCAACTCGCCTTCACCCTCGGATCCGCGGGGGCCGTCGAGACGGAGCTCGGCGACCTGCTGGCCGACGTCAGCCCGATCGGAGCACCCGCATGACCCATCTCGCCGTCGTCACCGGGGCCAGCCGTGGCCTCGGCCGCGCCATGGCCCGCCGTCTCGCCTCCGAAGGTATCGCCGTCGCCGCGGTCTCACGGACCCTGCACCCCGGCGACGGTTCGCTCGCCGGCTCGCTGCAGGAGACCGTCCAGATCATCGCCGCCGAGGGCGGCACCGCCCGGCACTTCGTCGCCGACCTCGGCCGGCCCGAGCTGGACCGGGCCGCGCTGCTCTCGAAGATCGAGGACGCCTTCGGCGAGCGCATCGACATCCTGGTCAACAACGCCGCCGCCGCCCGCCACCACGGCGCCTCGTTCCTGGACATCGACCGGACCATGTTCCACGACTCGGTCGAGACCAACGTCTGGAACACCTGGGACCTGATGAAGGCCGTCGTGCCGAGTATGCGGGCCCGCGGCGCCGGCTGGATCGTCAACCTGTCCTCCCGTCTCGCCGGCCCGCGGGTCGGGCCGCCGTACGCCCCGCATCCGCTGCTCGGCTCGGTGCTGTACGGATCGACCAAGGCCGCCATCGACCGGCTCAGCACCGGCGCCGCCATGGAGCTGTACGACGACAACATCGCCGTCAACACCCTGGCCCCCAACCGGGGCGTTGCCACCGAGAACGCGAAGCGCGCCGTCCCGCGCTGGCCCTCGGAGCCCGAGGAGACGATGGCGGAGGCCAACCTGCTGCTGTGCACCGCGGACCCCCGCGACGTCACCGGCCGGGTCGCCTTCTCGCTGGGCCTGATCAAGGAGTTCGACCGCCCCGTGCGCACCCTCGACGGCTCGGCGCTGCTCGCGGGCTGGCAGCCCGCCGACATCGACGCCGGCTCGATCCTCCCCGACCACCTGGTGTTCAACGCCGCCCCGCCGGTGCCGCTGGGAGCGGCCCGGTGAGCGGCGACGCGGGCGTCCTCGGCCTGCTCAGCCTCCGCGGCCGGGTCGCGTTGGTCACGGGTGCCGGCAACGGCATCGCGCGGGCCACCGCGTTGCAGCTGGCGACGGCCGGGTGCGACGTCGCGGTCGTCGACATCAACGGCGACGACGCCGCCCGCACTGCCGAGGAGGTCCGCGAGCTGGGCCGCCGGGCGCTGGCCGTGCAGGCCGACGTCACCGACCCGACCGCGCCGGCGCGGATGGTCGCCGAAACCTGCGAGGGGCTGGGGGAGCTCTCGGTGGCGGTGAACGTCGCCGGCGGCACCGCCGGGGTGAACAGGTCACTGCTCGACATGAGTCTCGACGAGTGGCGGCGTCCGCTCGCCCTCAACCTGGACTCCACCTTCCTGTCGGTCCAGGCCGAGGCGATCGCCATGATCCGCAGCGGCCGGGGCGGCTCCGTGGTCAACGTCGGATCGACCAGCGGGATCGCGGCGGCGCCCAACATCGCGCCCTACGGTGCCGCGAACGCCGGCGTCATCCACCTCACCAAGACCGCCGCGATCGAGCTCGCGCCGTACGGCGTCCGGGTCAACTGTCTGGTCCCCGGCACCCATTGGACCGTCGGGACGCGCGCCCACATGAACAACCCCGACGCCCCGGCGTCGGTACGCGAGTTCTTCGCCCGGTCCGCCGCTGTCACCCCGCTGGGCGACCTCGGCGCGCCCGCACAGACCGCCGGCGTGGCGCTCTTCCTGGCCTCCGAACTGTCGTCCTACATGACCGGCAACTCGGTCGTCTCAGACGGCGGCATCCTGCACACCACGGCCCGGCCGGCGTTCGGCGGCGGCACTGTCCCCGACGCGATCAAGGAGTACGTCCGGTGACCGAGCTGACGATCATCGACATGCACTGCCACCTATACCGCTCGCCGGAGCACGGCCGGGAGATGCGCGACTACTTCCTCACCGCTCCGCTGGTGAAGCCCGGGGCGAGCAACCTCGGCACCCTGGCGGAGTTCGAGGAGATGATGGACGCCTGCAGCATCTCCTCGTGCAACGCGTTGATGCTGACCTGGACCGGGCGCTACCACCGGCACGGGCAGTACCTTCTCCCCGACGACCCCGCCGAGCGCGCCGCGGCCGACACCGAGCTGAAGGCCCGCGCGGCGCGGCGCGCCCACGACAACAACACGTGGGCAGCGCGGGTCACCGCCGCGAACGAGCGGTTCAGCTACTTCGCCGGCGTCAACCCGCTGGTGATGGGGCCCGAGGGAGCGGCGGAGGAGGCGGCGGCCCAGCGTGCGCAGGGCGCCCTGGGCGTCAAACTCAGTCCCGGTGACATCGGGGCGCCGGGCGGCGACCCGGCGTACTTCCCGCTCTACGAGTACTGCGTGGCCCATGACGTCCCGATCGTGACCGAGACCGGCGGGCACAACCCGAACGTCCGCCCGGCGGGCTTCACGGAGGCGCTGGCTGCGTACCCGGACCTGAAGATCTGCTTCGCCCACTTCGGCCATGACAAGGCGCTGCGCGGGCCGCTCGACCTGGAGGTGCTGGAGCTGGCCCGGCGCTACGAGCGGGTCTACACCGACACGTCGCTGCGCCTGAACGAGGTGTACGACGGCACCTGGACGCCCGAGGACATGGTCGCCCACCTGCGTGATCTGGGCATCGGGCGCGCGATGTTCGGCACCAACTACGTCTTCTCCGACCTGCTGAACACTCGCCCCGGCCACGTTGCCGCTCCCGACCACGTGGATCCGCGGTTCACGCAAGTGTGGAAATCCGTGGACGTGCTGAAGAAGCTCCCGCTGTCCGACGACGAGCTGGCCGGCCTGGCCGCGGGGAACTTCCTGAGGTTCACCGGCCGCGCGGCATGACCGACCTGCTGGACATGTGCGGCCGGGTGGTCGTGGTCACCGGAGGCAGCCGCGGCATCGGCCGCGGGATCGTCGAGACCTTCCTGGACCGCGGCGCCGTCGTCGAGACCTGCGGACGCGGCGTGCCCGCGCTGCTCCCCCACGTCGGCAACCGGAAGGCGGGCTTCACCGCCCTCGACGTGCGCGACCCGGCACAGGTGCAGGCCTGGGTCGACGGGATCGTCGCGCGCCACGGCGGGATCGACGTACTCGTCAACAACGCCGGCGGAGCCCCGCTGGTCGACTTCTCCGACTCCTCGGTGCGGCTGCTCACGAAAGTGCTGGAGCTGAACCTCACGTCCGCGATCCTGGTCACCCACGCGGCCCGGGACGCGCTCCGCGACGGGTCGGTGGTCCTCTCGATCACCTCCATGTCGGGTGCGCGGCCGAGCCCGGGCTCGGCCGTGTACGGCGCCGCGAAGGCCGGCCTGGACGCGCTGACGGCGTCGCTGGCCGCCGAGTGGGCCCCCCGGGTCCGGGTCAACGCCCTGCGCTGCGGACACGTCGATTCCGCCGGCAGTGATGACCACTTCGGCGACGACGAGTCTCGCGCCCGGATCACCGCGACGATCCCCCGTGGACGGTTTGCGACCCCTGGCGACGTCGGCGGCGTCTGCCTGTTGCTCGCCTCCCCGCTCGCCGGCCATGTCTCCGGGGCCGTCCTGGACGTCGACGGCGGCGGCGAGTGGCCCGCCTTCCTGATGGAGAGCCGGCTGGCTGCTCTCCCCCGAACCGCAGGAGAGAACCCGTGACCGGAGCCGTCATCGTCGCCGCCGCTCGCAGCCCGATCGGCCGCGCCCACAAGGGCTCACTCGCCGGGATACGGCCGGACGACCTGGGCGTCCAGATCGTCGGGGCCGCCCTGGCGCAGGTACCCGAGCTGGACCCGCACACCCTCGACGACCTGATGCTGGGCTGCGCCCAACCGGCCGGTGAGCAGGCCTACAACTTGGCTCGCCTCGTCGGCCTCGGCCTCGGCCTCGACGACGTCCCCGGCACCACGGTCCACCGCTACTGCGCCTCGTCGGTGCAGACCACCCGGATGGCCTTCCACGCGATCAAGGCCGGTGAGGGCCGGGCCTTCGTCTCCGCCGGCATCGAGTGCGTCTCCCGCTACGGCCGCGGCAAGTCCGACGGCATGGAGGACACCAAGAACCCCCGTTACGCCGACGCCATGGCACGGACCGCCGAGCGAGCCGCGGACGGCTCGGGCTGGACCGATCCCCGGCGTTCCGGCCTGCTGCCCGACCCGTACATCGCGATGGGCGAGACGGCCGAGAACGTCGCCGCCGCGTTCGACGTCAGCCGTGCCCGTCAGGACGAGTGGGGGGTCCGCAGCCAGAACCGGGCCGAGGCGGCCGTCGCCCGTGGATTCTTCGAGCGCGACATCACCCCGGTCACGTTGCCCGGCGGCACCGTGGTCGCCACCGACGACGGACCGCGCTCCGGCGTCACCCTGGAGAAGGTCTCGTCCCTGACTCCCGTCTTCCGCCCTGACGGGACCGTGACCGCCGCCAACTGCTGCCCGCTCAACGACGGCGCGGCCGCCCTAGTGGTGATGGCCGACACCCACGCCGCCGACCTCGGTATCACGCCGCTGGCCCGGATCGTCTCCACCGGAGTCTCCGCACTCAGTCCCGAGGTGATGGGCCTGGGCCCGGTCGAGTCGTCGCGCCGGGCCCTGGCCAACGCCGGCCTGTCGGTCGCCGACCTCGACCTGGTCGAGATGAACGAGGCGTTCGCCGCCCAGGTCCTTCCCTGCATCGACGAACTCGGCCTGGACGAGGACGTCGTGAACGTGAACGGCGGCGCGATCGCGCTGGGCCACCCGTTCGGCTCCACCGGAGCCCGGCTCACCACCACCCTCATCAACGGACTCGTGGAGCGCGACGCTCACCTCGGTCTCGTCACCATGTGCGCGGCCGGTGGACAGGGCATGGCGCTGGTGATCGAGCGGCTCAGCTGAGCACGGACGACGACCACGGAGCCGGGCATCCCAGGATGCCCGGCTCCTGCCGCGTGGTGCGGGTCAGCGCAGCATCGCCTTGAGCACCTTGCCCGCCGCGTTGCGCGGCAGCTGCTGCACCAGCCTCACCCGGCGCGGAACCTTGTAGTTGGCCAGTCGCTCGCGCAGCCAGTCCGCCAGCGCCTCCGGCTCGGCGCGCCACCCCGGGCGCAGCACGACATGGGCGTGACAGACCGCACCCATCCGCTCGTCCGGCACACCGACGACGGCGGACTCGGCAACCGCCGGGTGGCGGGCCAGCACGTTCTCCACCTCGACCGGCGAGACGTTGAAACCACCCACGATGACGATGTCCTTGATCCGGTCCACGATCGTGACGCAGCCGTGCTCGTCCAGCCGGCCGACGTCACCGGTGTGCAGCCAGCCGTCCCCGTCGACCGCCCGGGCGTTCCCCTCCGGATCCTCGAAGTAGCCGAGCATGACCAGCGGCCCGCGCACCAGGATCTCGTCGCCGTCGCCGAGCCGGACCTCGATCCCCGGCACCGGCGGCCCGGTCGTGCCGCGGACGTGCTCGAGAGGTTCCCCGTCGCCCGACATCGTCACCAGCACGCACTCGGTGAGACCGTAGGCCTGCTTCACCTCGTCGAAGCCCAGCAGGTGCACCATGTCCTCGAAGAGAGACTCGGCGACGGCCGTCGCCCCGCAGGTGGCGAAGCGCAGTGAGGACAGGTCGAAGTCGGTGCGCCGGGGTTCGCCCAGCAGACCGAGGAACAGGGTCGGCGGCCCCGGCAGCACGGTGACCCGCTGATCCTGCACCAGCTCCATCAGCAAGACCGCGTCGAAGACGTCCACCGGGAGCACCGTGGCACCGGCGCTCAGGGACGCCAGGACTCCGGCCTTGTAGCCGAAGGAGTGGAAGAACGGGTTGACCACGGCGTACCGGTCAGCCGCCGTCAGCCCGGCGCCGTCGGCCCAGGCGACCGCGGCACCGACGGTCTGGGCGTGGGTGCTCATCACGCCCTTCGGGGCGCCGGTGGTACCTGAGGTGAACAGGATGTCGCAGACGGTCTCGGGCGTGACCGCCTCGACAGCGGAGCGGAATGCATGCTCGTCAAAGGCATCGGCAGCGGCCAGGAACTCCTCCCACCTCAGCACCCGGCCGCCGAGGTCGTCGGTCTGCGTCCCCACGAGATCGACGACCAGGGCGAGAGCGGGCAGACCGGGCCAGGCGGCGGGCGAATCCGGTGCGATCTCGGCGCCGGCGTCGGCCAGCATCCGGAGATGATCGATGCCGAGGAAGCCGCGCGCCACCACCAGGGCGCCGGCTCGGGAACGGGCCAGCACCTCGTGCGCCTCATGCCCCTTGTAGCGGGTGTTCAGCGGCACGAGGGAGGCGCCGATGCACTGCGCTCCCAGGAGCGCCGCGACGTACTCCCAGCGGTTCGGGCTCCAGACCGCCACCCGGTCTCCCGGCTCCACGCCCAGCGCGAGCAGCGCCCGGCCGACCCGGTGCGCGGTCGCCTCCAGTTCGCGGTAGCCGATGCTGGTGGCGCCGTCGACGACCGCGGGGTGGTCACCGTGACGGGCGGCGCCGTCCCGCAACAGCTTCGCGACGGTCGTGGCCATGCTCAGCCCCGGACCTCTCGGTCCCGGAGGTTGCCGGGATCGATCACCGTGCGGATCAGCTCCCGCTCCTCCGCGGTCGGTTCCCGGGTGACCGCGTCCGTGGAGACGTCGATGTCGAAGCCGGTGGCCGCCTGCACGTCCTCGGCGGTGACACCGGGGTGGAACGACCGGACCTTCAGCCGGCCGTCCCCGGCGTAGTCGAGGACGGCCAGGTTGGTGATGACCAGGCCGAGCTCGTGATAGCGCAACGCAGTCGAGCGGTGTGCCCGTGCCCGGTCGTTGCCGACCCCGGAGACGATGTCGACGGCCTCGACGAAGACCCGGACGTCGTGCCGGGCCACCCAGTAGTCGACCCGGTGGTTGACGGTGTTGCCGGGGGCGCCGCGCACCCCGATCAGCTGCCGCTTGGGCCGCCGCCAGTCGCCGATGGCGGAGATGTTCTGGTTGCCCCACTGGTCGATCTGACTACCGCCCATCATCGACTGGCGGCGACCCGAGTTGACCACCTCGAAGATCCGGCGGTACGGCGCCCACCCCTCGATCTGGCCGCCGTGGGCGGCGCTGCGGCCCAGCGGCGGCGGCTCGCTCATGAAGAACGACTCGCCGTCGCCGACGACGAGGTCGGGGTTGTGGGTCAGCTTCGCCAGCCGGACGCCGATCGCGGGGATGGTGCCCACCCCGTGTGCCAGCTTCTCGCCGGCGTCGCGCCAGGCGTCCGAACAAGCGACGACGCAGATCTCGGCACGGGTGACCCTCACCGGGAGCCCTCCTTCGCGAAGGCCATGACGGCGGCCTGGTAGTCGGTCTCGGACCCGGAGAGGAACCGGTCGTGGAACGCCTGCCACCCGGCCGCGTCCTTGCCGGAGTCGGCGTAGACCCGCTGGAACGCCTCGTCCCGGCCGTGGTCGGGCTCGCAGGAGGTGAAGTGGGCGCCGTTCGGGGTCTCGATGACGCCGTCGACGAAGATCCGGCTGACCAGCAGCGACTGGACCGGCGCGGTCGCGGTGAGCTCGGCGGTCGGGACCACCTTCTCGACGCTCAGGAACGTCTTGTCCGCGGCCTGGGCGAACAGGTCGTCGAAGTACGGGTCCGCGCCGAGGTACTGACCGTTGCCCGCCGCGTCGGCGCGGTTGAGGTGGATCAACGAGACATCCGTCCGCAGTCCCGGCATCGCCACGTAGACGTCGTCGTCGTAGGGCGACTCGATCAGCCTCAGCCGCGGGTTCATGTCCAGGACGCCGCTCTCCAGGCCGGCGCGGGTCGGGGTGAAAGACAGCCGCGCGGCGCCGGCGCGCAGGCCGGCCAGAAACATGCCCTCGTCGTACTCCTCGACCTCGATGCGGCCGTTCTCACGAGCGGAGCGGAAATGCGGGTCGAGCGGGATGCTGTCCAGCGAAACGAAGCCGTACACCGCCTTGCGCACCTTGCCGGCCGCGCACAGCAGGCCCACCTCGGGACCCCCGTAGCTGACCACGGTCAGGTCCTTCAGGTCGCTGCGCAGGATCTCGCGGATCAGCGCCATCGGCTTGCGTCGCGACCCCCAGCCTCCTACGCCGATGGTCATTCCGGACTCGAGGTGCGTACTGAGCTCCTCGAGCGGCATGGTCTTGTCGGCCACGCCTCCTCCTTCTCTGGTCGGGGTCACGCGGTCGGCGAGCACGGCGGCTCGAGCAGCTCCACCCGCACCCGGTCCGGGTCGAGGACGTAGACGGCCCGGTAGCCGGCAAGTGGGGTCGAGAGGGTGATCGGGGCGGAGAGCGCCGGGACGCCGCGGGCCATCAGCCGGGCCAGCAGCCCGTCGAGGTCGGTCACGGCGAGCGCCACGTGGGCCGCGCCGGCGTGGCCGTTGTCAGGGTCGACCACCATGTCCGAGCCGCCGTCGTACTGGAGCAGCTCGACGACCGCGGTGCCATCGGGCGGGGTCACGAAGGCCTGCCGCACCACGATGCCGGGGTAGCCGGTGACCGCGTCGATGCGCGGGCCGCTGCGCTCGTACGGGCCGTCGACGGCCCCGCCGAGCAGGTCGGCGTAGAAGCGCAGCGACCGGGTCATGTCGCTGACGGTGATCCCGACGTGGTGGATCACGACGGGTCCTGGAAGAGCAGGGCGCGACGGTGCTGCCGGGCCGCACCGAGCAACTGACCGGTGAGGTGGGCGCGCTTGAAGTAGCGGTGCGCCTCGTGCTCCCAGGTGATGCCGATGCCGCCGTGCAGCTGGATCATCTCGCCCGCCACGGCGCTGAACATCTCGGAGCACCAGGCCTTGGCGACCGCGGTCTGCCGGGCGGCGTCCGGGGCCTGCCGGGCGACCGCCCAGGCAGCCGACCAGCTGGCGGAACTGCCGGCCTCGAGGAGCACCAGCAGGTCGGCGACCCGGTGCTTGAGGGCTTGGAACGAGCCCAGCGGGCGGCCGAACTGGTGCCGCTCGGTGAGGTGGCGGACGGTCCGGTCCAGGGCCGCCCGGGCGCCGCCGACCTGGAGAGCGGTGAGAGCCACAGTGGCGTGGTTGCGGAGCCGGCGAATCGCTTGGGGGGCGTCGCTCAGCAGCGTGGCCGGAGTCGAAGCGAGCTCGACGGCGGATACCTCGACGGACTGGTCGAGAGCGGCCGCGGGCCGCCAGCCGGCACCATCGGTGACCTCGAAGAGCGCCGGTCCCCCGGGGGTCGCGGCCACGGCCAGCAGGACGCCGGTGCCGGCTCCGAGGACCAGGCCGACCCGGCCGGTCACGGTCCAGCCGCCGTCCTCTGTCGCGGTGAGCGCGCCCGCCTCGTCGCCTCCGGCACTGGTCAGGCCCGCCCACGCGACCGTGCCGAGCTGCGCTCCCGCCGCGATCGCCGGCAGGATCCGGGCCGCTGCGGTCCGGGCCCGCTCCCCTGCGCTGCCCGGGTGGGCGGCGGCGGCGAGCAGCGCCTGCACCGTCAGCACCCCGGTCGGCAACAGCGGGCTCGGGGTCAGCGGGCCGCCGAGTGTCTCCAGTACCAGGTGGGTCTCGAAACTGCTGGCGCCGGCTCCGCCGTACTCCTCGGGCACCGCGAGGGCGCACACCCCGACCTGCTCGCAGAGCTGTGCCCAGAGCACCTCGTCGTGGGTGTACGGGTCGGCCGGTCCGAGCCCCGCGGAGACGTCGCCCCGCCGGCTCAGTACCTGCCGGACGGTGCGGACCAGTTCCTCCTGGTCCTCGTCGAGGCCGAACCTCATCGCCGATCACCCACCAGGGCGGTCAGCACCCGACCGCGGTGGAAGTCCTGCGTGCCCCAAGCCGACGACAGGGCGCGGACCTTGGTAAACCAGAGGCTGAGGTCGTGCTCGAGGGTGTAGCCAATCGCACCGTGCACCTGGAGCGCCGTGCGCGCGGCCCGCCAGGCGGCGTCGGTCGCGGTGACCTTGGCGGCGGAGACGGCCCGCGGAGCGTTCTCGTCGACGGCGTCGAGGGCCAGGGCGGCGCCGTGGACGAGCGGCGCGGCGAACTCCAGACCCACCTTCACGTCGGCCATCAGGTGCTTGACGGCCTGGAACTCGCCGACGGGCCGGCCGAACTGGGTCCGGACCCGCACGTGGTCGACGGCGTCGGCGAGCAACCGCTCACCGGCGCCGAGCAGCTGGGCCGCGGTGGCGAGCGCGGCGTGATCGACGGCTCGGGCCACGTCGGTTCCGGCGTCCCCGAGCAGGCTCTCGGCGACCAGGTCGGCCGGCGTCCGGGTGGCGTCGACCGACCGGTAGCTGGTGCCGACCGCGGCCCGGTGCACCCCGGTGCCCCGGACCAGCAGGGCGACGTCCGTGCCGCGAGTGTCGCCGGCCCGCGGTGAGAGCTCCTCGACCGCGGCCGCGATCCGGCTGCGGCCCGCGGCGACGGCCCCGAGCAGGTCCCCACTGCCGTCGACGCCTCGCAGCAGCACCGGCGCGAAGCCCGCCGTCTCGGCCCAGGGACCGGGTACGGCGTGCCGGCCGAGGACGCGGAACGCGACCGCCAGGTCGACCGGTCCGGCTGCGATCCCGCCGTGCTCCTCGCCGACCAGGAGGGCCGGCAGACCAAGCGCGCTCAGCTCCCCCCACAGCGCCTCGCCGGGGCCGGTGTCGCCGCTCGCCCAGGCCCGGGCCACCGCGGGCGTCTCGGCGCCCTTGAGCAGGTCGTGCAGGACGGCGGCGAAGGCCCGCTGCTCAGCAGTGGTTCCGAATCTCATCGTGCCCTCCCGCTGTCGCCGCGGGGCAGGCCGAGGACCCGCTCGGCGACGATGTTGCGCTGGATCTGGTTGGTGCCGGCGTAGATCGGCCCGGCCAGGGCGAAGAGGTGGCCGTCGGTCCACGCCCCTTCGGCGGGCGCCTCCGGACCGCGGAGTTCCCCATCGGCGCCCAGCAGGCCCAGCGCGGTCTCGTGCAGGTCCAGGTCCAGCTCGGACCAGAAAATCTTGTTGAGGCTGCCCTCCGGGCCGACGCTGCCGCCGGCCTCGACGTGGGTGACCGTCTGCCAGGTGTAGAGCCGGTACGCCTCGGCGCGGATCCAGGCGTCCACGACCGCGTCTCGCGCGGCGGGCACCGCCTCGCCACGTTCGAGCCAGAGCGCGACCAGCCGGTCCGCCGCGGCGCAGAACCGGCCCGGCGATCGCAGTGAGAGGCCCCGCTCGTTGCCGGCGGTGCTCATCGCCACCCGCCAGCCGTCACCGACTCCGCCGAGCACGTCGGTGTCCGGGACGAACACGTCGGAGAAGAAGATCTCGGCGAAGCCCGGATCGCCGTCGAGCTGCAAGATGGGACGGACCGTGATCCCGTCGGCGTCCAGCGGGAACAGGAAGTAGGTGAGGCCGGCGTGCCGCTGGGCCCCAGGATCGGTCCGGAACAGCCCGAAGCCTCGGTTGGCGAAGGACGCGCGGGAGCTCCAGGTCTTCTGGCCGTTGAGGATCCAGCCACCCCGTCCCTCGTCCCGCACCGCGCGGCTACGGATGCCGGCCAAGTCGCTGCCGGCTTCCGGCTCCGACCAGGCCTGGGCCCAGACCTGGGAGCCGTCAGCCATCGACGGCAGGTACACCCGCTTCTGCTGCTCCGTCCCGTGCTCGAAGATGATCGGGGCAAGCAGCGAGATGCCGTTCTGCGCGATCCGCGTCGGGCAGCCGGCCAGGTAGTACTCCTCCTCGAAGAGCACCCACTCGGTCAGGCCGGCACCGCGACCTCCGTACTCGGCCGGCCAGGAGACCACCGACCAGCCCGCCTCGGCCAGGGTCGCCTCCCAGGCGCGGTGGGCGGCCGCCCCTTCCCGGGTGTCCATCGACGGCAGCCGACCTGGGGAGTTCGCGCGGAGCCAGCCTCTCGCCTCGGCCCGGAACGCCTCCTCCGCGGCACTCAGCCCCAGGGTCATGCCGCACCGTCCGCGGCCTTGTTGGCGCGCGCCATCGCGCGGGCGTCCAGCCCGGCGAGCGAGTCGGCCTCGACCTCGGCGTTGTGGGCATGGGCGGCGTGGTGCAGGCCGAAGACGGAGTCCATACCGGCCCGCATGCCCATCAGGTCCTCGCACTGGTTGATCGCCTTCTTGGTCAGCGTCAGGCCCAGCCGCGGCATCTCGGCGATCCGCTCGGCCATCGCCATCACCGCGTCCTCCAGCTCCGCGCGCGGCACGACGTGGTTGACCATGCCGAGCTCCCTGGCGCGCTGGGCGTCGAAACGACCGCCGGTGTAGAGCAACTCCTTGGCGGCCCGCGGGTTCATCACGAAAGGATGGGCGAAGTACTCCACCCCGGGGATGCCCATCCGGACCACCGGGTCGGAGAAGAACGCGTCGTCGGAGGCCATGATGAAGTCGGCCGACCAGGCCAGCATCAGGCCGCCGGCGATGCAGGCACCCTGCACCATCGCGATCATCGGCTTGGGCATCTCGTGCCAGCGTCGGCACATACCCAGGTAGACCTCGGACTCGCGGGCGAAGCGCGAGTCCACACCTTCCTTGCCGACGTGGTCGTACCAGATCACGGCTTTGCGGTCGAAGGACACGTCGACGTCGCGGTCCGGCGTGCCGATGTCGTGCCCACCGCAGAAGTGCTTGCCGTGGCCGCCGAGCACGATCACCTTGACGGAGTCGTCGTTCACGGCGCGGAAGAACGCCGCGTCGAGGGCATAGGTGACCTTCGAGTTCTGGGCGTTGCTGTACTCCGGGCGGTTCAGCATGACCACGGCCACCGGCCCGCGGGTCTCGTAGGTGACGACCTCGGTCTCGTCGCTCATCGTCTCTCCAGGTCTGCTCGGCTGTCCGCGGGCGCGGGCAGGTGGGCGGTCCGGCCGTGCGCGGCGAACTCACCCTCCAGCGTGTGGCGTTCAGCGGCGGTGAACGGCTGGTACAAGGGGGTTCGCCCGACCCGGACGAACACCGGATCGGAGGTGTCCCACGCAGCGTGGCGCAGCGGCGCCTTGTCGACCTTGCCGCTCCCGGTGAGCGGCAGGGCATCGACGACCCGCAGGAACGTGGGCCACCACTTCGCGCCCATGTCCTGCTGGGCGGCGAGGAACCCGCCGAACTCGACCGGGTCCAGCTCCGCACCGGGGCGCAGCTCCAGGCAGGCCATCACGCGATCCCCGGTGACCGGGTCCGGGACCGCGAAGACCGGTGCACCGGCGACCGCCGGATGACGTTGGAGCACCCGCTCCACCTGCGCGGCGGCGAAGTTCTCCGAGTCCACCCGGATCCAGTCCGAGGACCGTCCGGCGAAGTAGAAGAAGCCGTCGGCGTCCCGGTAGGCCAGATCGCCGGACCAGAAGTCGTCGCCCCTGACCCGGTCGGCGTGGGCCGCGTGGTTCTTGTAGTAGCCCTCGAAGGTGTGCGCGAGCCCGACGGCGACGATCTGACCCACGGCCTCGGGATTGGTAAGGCGCCCGGTGGCGTCGAAGACCGCGCGCGGGCACTCGGTGCCGTCCGCCTCCGAGAGCACCCGGACGTCGGCGCCGCCCGCGGGAAGCCCGAGGGAGCCGGCCGGGGTGTCGGGCGTGCGGTTGATCCGGAAGACGCCCTCCGAGAGGCCGTAGCCCTCCAGCACCCGGCAACCGAACCGGTCCCCGAAGCGCTGTACGTCGGCTTCCGAGGCCTCGGTGCCGAAGGCGAGCTCCAGCCGCGACCCGGAGTCCTCGGGGCGCTCGGGGTGGGCGAGGACGTACGACAGGGCCCGGCCGACGTAGTTGACGTAGGTTGCGCCGAGCCGGACCACGTCGTCGGCGAAGCGCGAGGCGGAGAACCGGCGCACCATCGCGACCTGGGCGCCGACGTACATCGCGGCGACCAGGTTCATCATCAGCGAGTTGCCGTGGAACAGCGGCATGCACAGATAGGTCACCGAGTCGCGACGCAGCTCGACGCGGCCGGTCAGCACCGGAGTGGCCCGGGCCAGGCGACCCTGACCGAGGATGACGGCCTTCGGGGCGCCGGTGGAGCCGGAGCTGTACATCAGGGCGTAGATGTCCTCCGGGTCCGGCCGTACGTCGGGCAGCGCGGCGCCCCGCAAGCCGTCCAGGAGTTCCGCGTACGCCGGGGTGTCGACGTCGTGGATCCGCTCGGCCGGGACTCCGTGGTCCTGGCCGTCCACCAGGTGCCGCCACCTGCCCTCGGTGATGATGAGGTCGACGTCGGCGTGAAGGATGTCAACGGCCAGCTCGGTCGCACTGCGACTGGAGTTGATGCCGACCAGGACCGCTCCGGACAGACCGGTGGCGGCGGCCCAGAACACGAAGTCGGGGACGTTGTCGAGCAGGACCCCGACGTGCACGTGGCGTCCCGTCGGTCGCGGCAGGGACGCCAGGTAGGCAGCGCGGTCGGCCCCCTCCTGGACGATCTCGCCCCAGGTCCAGCGGGCTCCCTCGAAGCGCAGCCCCGCCTTCTCGTCGCCGTGGCGCAGGCGCACGACGTCGGCGAAGGTCCGGAGGTCGGGGTCGGGGTCGGCGGCCACGTCGGTGGTCATTGGGACTCCTGGTTCGACGACGGATGGTGTGCGGCGAACCTAGGAATCCGCCCAGGAACCGTCAGAGGAGTTCCCGCTGGCCGGACACACCGTCGAGCAGCGGGGTCAGCCGCTCGTCGCGCGTGCGGTTCTCCAGCAGCTGGCGCAGCAGCCACAGCCGCAGCACCCGGGTCAGGGAGCCGGTGACGAACAGCGCGGCGCCCACCACTGCCAGGGCCAGCAGCGCGATCGCCAGCACCTGGGTGGACGCGATGTCGCGGGCGTCGTCCTGCGAGAGCGTCACCTGGTACTGCACGAACGCCCCGATGACACCTCCGGTCATCAGCAGCGCCCCGAGCACGAGCAGCAGCTTGTCACCGGACGAGCCGGTCCCCTTCAGGCGGTGCTCGGAGACGGCCTTCTCGAACTCGTCGCGGCGCACCGCGGGCTGCTGTCCGGCAGGCACGGTGGTGGGGGTCTCGGTGGGCATGTCAGCCTCCCAGGTAAGTGGTTGTGAGTGCTTCTTCGAGATCGGCGGGCGCGCCGGTGCGCACCACCCGGCCGTTGACCATGAGCACGGCCGTGTCGGCCAGCGGCAGCACGATGCGCGCGAACTGCTCGGCGAGCAGCACGGTGATCCCTTCGCCCGCCAGGCCGGCGACGACGGCGTACATCTCCGAGACGATCATCGGCGCGAGCCCCATCGAGAGCTCGTCAAGCAGCAGCACGGAGGGGTCGGTGCCCAGCGCGCGGGACAGCGCCAGCATCTGCTGCTCACCGCCGGACAGGGAGCCGGCCAGCTGGCTCCGGCGATCCCCCAGTTTCGGGAACCGGGCGTAGGCCGCCGCCTCCATTTCCGCCGGCGTCGCGCGGTGCCCCGCGGCCACCATGAGGTTCTCCCGGACGGTGAGGTTGGCGAACACGCCCCGTCCCTCCGGGATGGTGCAGACGCCGAGGGCGGCCACCGCCACGGCCGAGATGCCGGTGACGTCGCGGCCGGCGATCCGGAGCCGGCCGGCACTCAACGGCACCTGACCGTTGAGTGCCTTCATCGTCGTCGACTTCCCCGCCCCGTTGGGCCCCAGCAGGGCCACCACCGCGCCGGAGGGGACGGTCAGGTCGACACCGTGCAGGACCTCGATGTCGCCGTAGGCGGCGTGCGCCCCGACGAGCTCCAGCGCGGGCGGTGGCGCGTGCTCGCTCATGCTGTCGCCTCCTGTCCGATGTAGGCCTCGATCACGGCGGGAGATGCCTGCACGTGGGTTGGGTCGCCGCTCGCGATGAGCCCGCCGTGGTCGAGCACGTGGATGGTGCTGCAGGTCTGCATCACCAGAGGAAGGTCGTGCTCCACCAGGCACACGGCGGTGCCGTCCGCGGCGATCTCCCACAGCAGGGCGGCGAATGCCTCGCTCTCGCTCTCGGTCTGCCCGGACGCGGGCTCGTCCAGGAGCAGCAGCACGGGGCTCGTCATCAGTGCCCGGGCCACCTCGACGACCCTGGCCCGGCCGGTGGGCAGCGCGGAGACGTCGAGGTTCGCGACGTCCAGCAGGCCGGTGCGCGCCAGGATCCGTTCGGTCTCGGCCACCACGTCGAAGCGCCGGCGGGTGTTGGCTCGCACGATGTCCCCGGCGACCCGGACGTTGTCCCGGACGCTGAGCGACAGGAACAGCTCCAGGCGCTGGAACGTCCGTGCCATGCCCGTCCGGCCGCGCCGGCCGGGGCTCCAGCGGGTGATGTCCTTCCCCTGGAAGCGCACGCTGCCCGCGGCGACCGGCTGCATGCCGGTGATGACGTTGAAGAGGGTGGTCTTCCCGGCGCCGTTCGGACCGATCAGGCCGGTCACCTCGCCCGGCGCCAGAGCGATGCTCACGTCGTCCAGCGCCAGGTTGCCGCCAAACCTCACGGTGACACCTCGGGTCTCAAGCAGGGACATGGCCCGCCCCCGTCTCGATGCCGAGCTCACGGTCGATGCGTTGCCGCAGCACGGGGGTGTTGGGGGTCGCGATGCCCTCGAGCTCCAGGGGTATCGGCCGCGCCCGGGCCGGCCCGTCCGGGAACCACGTCGCCGCCACGGAGGGCAGCACCGACCAGAGCACCACGCTGACGAACAGCAGCAGCGCCGGCCCGAGCAGACCGCCGTACGCAGCCAGCAGCAGACCGACCTGAGCCGCCACCCCGCCCCAGCGCAGGACCGGCACCCGCGCGAGCCGGCGTTGCCGCTCGAAGACGTCGTGCAGGAACCCACTGGGGCCGTTGGCGACGCCGATGCCGACGAGCGCGGTCGCGACCAGGAGCAGGTGGTTCACGGTCTCGAAGGTGTCCCGGTACTCGGGGTGGGTGATGGCCACGTCGCCCAGCAGGAGATGGATCGACCCGACCCCGGCACCGGCGATCAGCCCGGCGACGAGTGCCCCGGAGACGTAGCCGATGCCGCAGACCACGGTGATCATCACCAGCGACAGGCTGACGGTGAAGCCGAAGGTCTCCGCGGAGACCGAGGTGACGGCCATCGACATGAAGATGCCGCCCAGGCCGGCGATCGCGGTGGAGAGCGCGAAGACGCTCAGCTTGAGCAACAGCAGCCGTTGCCCGAGCATCGCGGCGGCGGCCGGGCTGTCCTTCATCGCCGCGAGCCGGCGCCCGTAGCCGCTGTTGCGCAGCGCGACCACCGCGAGCCCCAGCGCCGCGAACAGCGCGCTGACCACCCAGAGGAAGGTGGAGCCGTCCGCCAGGTCGACGGAGCCCACCTTCAGGGGCGGCATCAGGATGTTGCCGTTCGGAAACACGGTGAAGGTGTGTCCGAACACCGTGCGCGGCGTCGTGTCGCGCAGCAGCATCGCGGAGACGATCCCGCCGAACGCCAGGCTGGCCAGCGCCAGGTACAGCCCGCGCAGGCGCAGCGCGGGCAACGCCACCAGCGTGCCGGCCAGCGCCGCGGCGACGACGCCGGCGACCACACCGATGAGGGAGAGCCGGGCGTCGCCGCCGGACGCATCGCTGCCGACGTGGTACGCCACCAGCGTGGCCACGGCGGCGAAGGCCAACGCGGCGAGGTTCAGCTCCCCGGCGTACCCGGTCAGCAGCACCACCGACAGCGCGATCACAGCGAACGAGATGCCGATCAGCAGCGTCCCCAGCCGAGCATCGGAGATCAAGCCGCCGAATCCGGCCAGCCCGGCGACGCAGACCGCTGCCCAGACGGCCGCGCGACGGATCGGCGGTGTCCGGTAGCGCTCCCGGGCGCGTGTCGCCGCCCCCCGCAAGCGTTCCGGCGGCAGCAGCAGGAGCACGACGAACAGCACCACCATGGGCAGCGCTCGCTGGAAGTTGCCCACCCACGTCCACTCCGCGGGCGCGTAGCCGATCAGCCAGGTGGAGGTGAGGCCCAGCACCACCGCGCCGGCGAAGGTCAGCGGGATGCTGCGCAAGCGACCGAACAATGCTGCGGCGAAGGCGTCGACGACCAGCAGCGTCAGCGCGTTCGCCTCCAGGGTCCCGCCCATCACGGGGGTGACCAGCACCCCTGCCAGGACGGCGAGTGTGGAACCGATCATCCAGGCGGTGCCGGAGATTCGGTCGGGGTCGTGACCCGACAGCTTCAGCAGCTCCGGGTCGTCGACGGTGGCTCGCATCAGCACGCCGACCCGGGTCCGGGTGAACAGCCACCACAGGACGACGGCGAGCGCGGCCGCGATCACCACGCAGAGCAGCTGGTGGTAGCGCAAGGTCACGCCGAGGAGGTCCACGGTGCTGCCGGGGCCGAAGAGCATCGGGGGTACGCGGCCCTCCTGCGGGTTCCACACCCATTGCGAGAGCGACACCAGGCCCAGCAGGACCGCCACCGTCACCACGACTCGGGTGACGATCTCCGTGTCGCTCAGCCGCCGCATGATCAGCGTGTGCAGCAGCCAGCCCATCGTCGGCCCGAGCGCGCCCAGCACCAGCCCGAGGGCCAGCCAGGTCGGTATCCCCCAGACGACCTTGACCTGGTAGAAGGTGAACGCGCCGATCATTGCCTGAGCACCGTGGGCGAAGTTGAAGATTCCGGAGGTGGTGTACGTCAGCACCAGGCCCGAGGCCGCGACGGCGTAGATCGCGCCCACGACCAGCCCCAGGGCGGTGTAGGTGAGGAACATCTCCATGCGGACCCTTCCGGGGTGAGTCGGCCGGCCCGAAAGGCTGTCACCTCCCGGGCCGGCCGTGGAACGGTCACTGCTGCAGGAACGCCTCGAACTTGCGATCCTTGGTGATCTTGATTCCGGAGATCGCGGGGTCCATGTCGATCACGTTCGCGGGGTCGCAGGAGAACTCGCCGCGGGTCTCCGGGTAGACCTGCTTCCAGGTGCCACCGGTGAGTTGCACGAGCATCACGCACTCGCTCGGCAGGTTGGCGCCAGGGTTCGTCGGGGCCTGCAGGCCACCGGCGGTCCAGTTCTCGACCTTCGCCAGGTTCTCCATGACGCAGCCGCGGGTCAGGCCGGAGCCGCACTCCTTCGCGGCGGTGGCCCAGAGCAGGAAGGCGGAGGCGGCGAACTCGCCCGTCATGCCGGTCTTCCCGCCGTTGCCCTCGACGATCTTCTTGTACTGCGCGACCGCGTCGTTGACGTCGGCGTTCTCCAGCGGCTGCACCATCAGGGCCGTCGTGAGCCCGTCGGCGGCCTTGGTCTGTGCGTTCCAGCCCGCACCCGCGACGCCGTACCACTGCGACTCGGCGAACTGCGGCAGCTTCACGCCGGCCTGCTGGTTGGCCTCCAGCAGGCCGAAGATCTGCGGCGACGGCGTGTAGGCGTTGAAGAACGACTTCACGCCGCAGCCCTTGAGCTTCTGGGCCAACGGCGCGTAGCTCGAGTCGCCAGCCATGTGCAGGGTGATTCCGCAGTCCTTGGGGGCGTTGCCCAGCTGGGCGAGCGCGGCGCTCACCTTGTAGTTCGAGACCTGCGTCGCCGGGGCGTCGGTGCCGATGGTGGTGACCGACTCCTTGAGCTCGGGGATGAGCTCCATGGCTGCCTTCAGCCCGCCCGCGTTGTAGCGGTCGGCCGGGTACGGCATCGGCTCGACCTTCAGTTCACCCATGCCAGCGTTGCCGCCCACAGTGAACGCCGGCACGTGCGGCAGCTTGCACGCCACCCGCACCGGGTCACCGGCGAAGTCGTTCGCGAAGCCGTCGCCGACGAGCATGAATTCCTTGCCGCATGCCTCCTTCATGACCGGCACCATGTTGCTGATCGCGGCGTCGTAGCGGGTACCGACGAGCTCACGGCCGTTGATCCCGCCTTGGGCGTTGCACCACTTGACCATCGCGTCCACCGCGTCGCCGACTTCCTGCGACAGCCCGGGGGCGGACACGAAGCCACGGTCGTCGCCGTAGCCGATCGCGATCGACGCATCCGTGACGCCCTGGTCCGTGGCACCGGAGGCGTCACCCTCACCGCACGGGGAGTCGAGGTCGCCAAAGCTCGCGGCGGCGGAGGAAGCAGTGGCGCCGCCGCGGCTCGTGTCCTCGCCGCTGCGCGAAGATGCACAACCGGCGGCGACGGCGACCAGGCTGACGGCGATGACGCCTGCCTTGAAGCCCTTGCTGAGTCTCATCTCTGCTCCTCGATCCCGTGAGATCACGTACCTCTGAATAGGAGCCGCATCGTGGCTGTGAGCCCCACCACACAAAGGCTCGGCTCCCAGTGGCCGGGACTGCGGACGGGAGGCCGGATCGCCCGGTCGCCCCGGAGCGGCCGCGGCTCCCGGCGACCGGGAGCCGCAGGTCACGGCCGCCCGGTCAAGCGGTACGACGAGACGCCGTCCCCGACTCGAAGGAGCCCTCCGCTATGCAGATCGCCGACGTCGCCGCGGTGGCGACCGCGGCCGCCTCGGGCCTCGGGGCCGCCACCGCCCAGACCCTCACCGAAAGCGACGCGCGGGTCTACGGCCTCGATCTGGCAGCCGCGGTCGAGTCCGCCGACGCGGTGCCCGAGGCCGACGGGCAGCGCGGGGTGGTGGTGAACACCGCTTCGACAGCCGCTTCCGACGGCCAGGCGGCGTACGCCGCCTCGAAGGGCGGGGTGGTCGGCCTCGGACTGCCGGCGGCCCGCGACCTCGCCCAGGTGGGGATCCGGCTGAACACCATCGCGCCGGGGATCGTGGAGACCCCGATGCTCGCGTCCGTCTCGGAGGAGTTCCGGGCCGGGCTGGCCGCCGGCGTCCCCTTTCCTCCGCGGCTGAGCCGGCCGGAGGAGTACGCGCGGCTGACGCCCTTCCAGATCAAGGACGACTACCTGAACGGCGAGGTGTTCCGGATGGACGGCGCGCCGCGGATGGCACCCCGATGAGCGGGCCGAAGACATACGCGGTGACCGGTGCCGCCTCGGGGATGGGCGCCGCCGTGACGGCGCAGCTGCGCGCGGCCGGGCACCGGGTGATCGACGTGGACATCCAGCAGTCGACGATCACGGCGGACCTGTCAGACGCCGCGGGCGGCCGGCGAGCGGCCACCGAGGTGCTGGACGCCTGCGGCGGGCGGCTGGACGGTGCTGTGCTGGCGGCCGGTGTCGGACCGGCACCCGGCTCCCACGTGCCGCGGCTGATCCTGCAGGTGAACTACTTGGCCGTGACCGAGCTGCTGGAGACATGGCGCCCGGCCCTGGCAGCGACCGGCGACGCGAAGGTCGTGGTCTTCTCCAGCAACTCCACGACCACGACGCCGATGGTCCCCCGGCGTGCGGTCCGCGCGCTGCTGGCCGGCGACGCCGATCTGGCTCCGCGCCGGGTCGGCAGGATTCCCCAGCTGCGGGCAGCGTGGGCGTACGCCGCGTCCAAGATCGCGCTCAGCCACTGGGTACGCCGTACCGCGGTGCTGCCGGAGTGGGCGGGTGCGGGCATCCGCCTCAATGCGCTCGCCCCCGGAGCGATCCTGACGCCGCTGCTGGAGAAGCAGCTCGCCACCCCGTCGGAGGCGCGCAACATCCGGGCCTTCCCCGTTCCCGTCGGCGGGTTCGGCGACCCGGACGCCCTCGCGTCATGGGCCGTCTTCATGACCACGCCGGCGGCAGACTTCCTGTGCGGAAGCGTGATCTTCGTCGACGGAGGGTCCGACGCGTGGTTCCGCCCCGATGCCTGGCCCCGGCCGGTGCCGGCGCGGGACGTGCCGCGCTACCTGCGGGACATGAAGCGGTTCAGGACGATCTGGAGGGCCGCAGGGCGCGGCTGAAGCTTGTCTCGGTCAGTCGACCGGCTCCAACAGGAAGACCGGGATCGTCCGCGACGCGCTCCGCTGGTGCACCTCTTAGTCGGGTACGCCTCGAAGCTTGGAAGAACGGGCAATTGATAGAACGGGCAGTGGCGCCAAGCCCGCGCCGATGCCGGCCTCGAGTGGGTCGTCCTGGCCCGGTTTACCCCTATCGAGTACGAAACATCATGACCCCACCGGCCAGTCAGGCCGCGTGACTGAAACTGTCACCTATCGGTGCAGCAGACCCGGTCGACCTTTAGAGTGAGGCAGAGGGCTGCCAGGCGTTCGGCGCACATGCCCCCGCCGATACGGCCCTGTTCGATCCGGCCGATCCAGTTCTCGGTCATCGGCTCGTGCTCGCATGAAGCCATGATCGGCTGTTGGTTGGCATGGTCCGCGACAGCCAGCCGAGACAGCCCTAGCGCCTCGCGTGCCGTCCAGAACAGCTTGTTGGGCTCGAAGTCACTCTTTGCCACCGCGGCGCGCCCCCGCCCGACTCATCCCAACAGGACCAGATCGGTCATCATCCCAGTGCGTTCAGTCACAACGCAACCGTCTTGGGTGCCGCTCGGCACACGCCTGCAGCAGCAGAGCTGTGTCGAAGATGTCCGGAATCAAAGCTCGCCATGATCACGAAATGTTACCGAGCTAGCTGCGCGAACGGCGTCCAGCGAGCAGCCGTGTTGCCGGCGCGTATCGAGTCTAGGCGTCTTTGGAACTCCTCAGCTGCGTGAGGCTCGCTCGCGAGCCGGGGCAGTGCACCGACCACCATTTTTAGTTCCCGGGCGTCTCGGAGCAGGGGCCACGCTCGGTCTGTGGTGATGTCGTAGCCATATCCTGTGACAAGTTGAGCGTGGCCTCCGAGCCGGCGGAACCGGGCCTCATTTACCGGCGTGGGGACCAAGTCGACTAGCTGCGGGCCGCGGCAGGTTCCGTCGAAGTCGCACAACAGAACTCGGCCGTCCGTTCCTCGCAGGAGGTTAGCTTGAATAGCGTCGCCGTGGACTAGCCCTATGGGCTGGTCGGCGATGTAGTCGTCGAGGCTCGGTTGGAGGCGGTCGCACCAGTCGAGAAGATAGTCCTTGTCGCCGTCGTCAAGACCCTCGGCGTCTTTGACGCGCGTACGGGTATCCCCGAGGGGGTCCCAAAGAGGTAGTGGTTCGTCCGGCAGGCCGAGTTCATGGAAGTTGCGCAGGACATGCCCGAGTTCAGTGACCGAAGGTTGGGGTCCGCGTGGCTCGACAAGTTGCCAGACCGTCGCTAGCAGTTCTCCGTCGGCGATGGGCTGTGTGATGCCGTGAGCGAGTCGGATGGTTGGTGCGTCGACTAGGGCGAACCAGTTGCCAAGAAGGACGTTCTTATGGGTGCGGTCGCGAAGTCCGAGGCTGCGGTTGATCCGAATGACCAAGCCAGCGGTCGGCAGCGCGAACGCGGCGTTGTTGGCGAGTCGCAACAAGGTGGCGTCGTCGGCGACGGCTCCGATGTTGTCCGCCATGCGACACATCGCGTCCCACATGGCTGTCTCGGTGAATCGGCCGTTTTCGCTCACGCAGCGACTCTAACCGGTTGCGGCAGGCTTGCCAGGAAGTCGTCGACAGCGCTGTTGCCCCGGTAAGCGATCGCATCGCGTCGCAGGTTCGCGATGCGATCGACGACTCGTGGTGAGTTGATTTGGGCAGCGGCATGCAGAACATGGGCGCCTTCAGCAAGGGCTCGGTCCGGATCGCCGGCGAGGAAGTACGAAGAGGCCAGGCCCACGCGGTTGAGGACCATGCTGCGGATACTTGAGGGTCCCAGTTCGGCGATCGCCTTGCTGTTCCAGCGGACGGCTTCCACGCCTTGATCGGGATCGCGCCGCGCCCAGTCTCTGTATACTCGGCCATACTGGGCGTATACCTCGCCGAGGTCGCGGAAGGCGAGACGGTTGGGTTCGTTGCCGGCCACAATGTTTGCGTGCGCTGCGACAGCATCTTCTAATGCAGCGCGGGCGGCGTCGAAGTTTCCGAGAGCTGCGAGCGACGCGGCCTCGGTGCCACGCACGGTCGCGGTGAGCGCTGGCGTCGCCGTCAGACCGCGATGTGCCAGAGCCAGTACCTGCAATGCCTCGCGGTTGTCGCGCTGGTGTTGAAGTTGTTTCGCTTGTCCATAACGCACGAAGGCGAGAAGCGAGCGATCTCCGGACTCGGTCGCGAATCGCTCTGCGGCGGCGAAGTGCTGGCTAGCTCGATCAAACTGCATCGCATCGAAGGCAGTCCAGCCAGCGAGATATCGGAGCTCCGCAAGAGCGACGAACAGTTTCGACTCGACGCCCGGGGCTATCTTATGGTGCAGCAGATTGGGGGCGAGTCGAGCGACGTTGTCAATCTCCTCAACAAATATTCCACCGCCGGCCTGCCGGTCGGCCGTGCGACAGAGAGCGGTGATCGCCGTCAGGTGTTCGATATCAGCAACGCCGATGAGCCTGCGAGGTACCTGCTCAACGCCACTCAGACCCAGCTCAACAGCAAGTGCCCTCAGCGAGTCGAGCAGAGGGCGTCGATTAATTCGAGCAACATCGAAACCCTTATTTGCCACCTGCTCTTCTTGGGATTCGTGCGATATGGGACTGCTTCGCTCGCCTACTAACTCGCGAATTGTTCGGCGCGTATGGGTGGGAGCCAGACGGGTTGGAAGTCTACGTTCGGCAATTAGACCGATATCAGCGGGAGTACCAACCTCGAGAGACCTACAGATAGCCGTAAGCCGTTCGTGGCATATGCCACCACCAATTCGCCCCTGCTCGATCCTGCCGATCCAGTTCTCGTTCATCGGCACATGTTCACAAGCAGCCATGACCGGTTCCTGGTTGGCCAGATCCGCCAACTCGGCCCGGGACAGGCCCGTGCGGAGCCGAGCGCGCCAGAAGAGCTCGTTCGCAATCGGGTTCTTCTTCGGCATCGCCACCCCCACCGGCCAAATCATCCTGACGGGACTAGATCGGTCATCATCTCAGCACCGACCGCGACCGTGCAACCAACCCGGAAGCCGCGTCCTACGCCTGGATGCATGTGAGCTGATCTTGCGCGTTCAGCGCCCGGACCAATACGGCGCCCCGGCCAATGCGGCGTCCAGCTAAAATTTACTGAAGGAATCCGAATGCTCCCTCCTTGATATCGGTCAGGAGTTGACGGAAGGCATCGGGCTCCAGCTCGATGACCGGGCCCGTCGGATACCTCGAGTTCCTCAGAGCGATCGTGCCGTCGGTGGCCGCGCCAACTTCAACACAGTTGCCGCCCCCCGTACTCCGCCCCGACTTCGTGAAGGACTGGTACACCCTGCCCGACGGGCTGGTGTAGGGCGTCATGCTGATCTCCTTGCTGATTGAGACAAACTTTCGGCCTCAGCGACGAGAAATTCCAATGTCTCAGCTGGGCTGAGGGCAGCTGTGCGGAGCAGCCCAAATCGGTGACGATAGGCAGCCGTCTTTGACGGATCCGTGATGAAGAGGTCGGAATCATCAGTCTCTACGGCGACCACTTCGAGACCTTGAAG
Source organism: Actinoplanes sp. NPDC051388 (assembly GCF_055586225.1). Classification (NCBI taxonomy): domain Bacteria; kingdom Bacillati; phylum Actinomycetota; class Actinomycetes; order Micromonosporales; family Micromonosporaceae; genus Actinoplanes; species Actinoplanes sp. NPDC051388. The sequence continues at coordinate 90,519 of NZ_JBVJIP010000017.1, forward strand.
CTCCTGATAGTGATAGATGGAAAATGATGTTGCCGGGATGGCCTCGTTCGGTAGAGGTGCGCCAAGGCGGAGAAGCCGGACCGAGACTCTGGAGTTTTGGACAGCCATTCCGACGATATGGTTGATCTGATTCTGAGTGACCGGCGCCGCAGCCGCAGCCCGACGAAGGACCGCCTCATCGAGGATGACTTCGTAGCCACGCGCGGCGGAGCCGGACAAGACTTTTTGGCGCAAGGACCGGGCTTCCACGGCTCTTTCTACAAGGAATCGCTTTGAGTGGTAGGTCCGATCTGCCACCGCTCGACCCGTCGCATATTCCTCAGTCTGCAGGAGACCCGGAAACAATGTCTGGCTGAACTCACAGATTGCCGCGCCAGCCTCTAGATCGGCGTACGTCGCTTGGCGTGACCCCATTTCAATGCTGAAGCGGTCCCACCATCCACTTCTTTCTGCCTCAACAGCGGCATAGAGCAGATCCTTTTGATCTTGAGATGCCACCTCTAAGGCACTCAGAATTTTAGATACATCCTGCACACTCGCCTTACGTTCTGCCTTCAAGAGGTAGCTAATCTTGCGTGGGTCTACACCGGCCTTACGGGCTAGGTCGCCGGCGGTGCAGCCCGAGCGCTTGACGAGCTCAGCTAGCTCCGAGGCCAGCCAAAGGCGGCTGGCGAGTGGGCTGATCAATGCGACCTCCGGGTACGGACGCTACATCGCGGCCTCGCCTCGAGGCCTCGGTGGCGGCATCGTATCCCGTCCCTCCAGACTCTGGATGTCGGGTTTTCGAGTGAAGCTAAATATTCCCAGGTAGATCGACTGTGCACCAAGATGTGCACCTTGGTGTGCACTCGCATCTGGCTATACCTGGCTTTGCTTGGTGCATATGACGGTGTAGTTCCCCTGGTTCGCGCTTTCCGCGATTGTTGCAACACGTCAGTGGTCGAGCGCACACAGACGGGTTCACCAGCGTATCTCCGTGATACCAGGGAGGCGAACATGGCTGTACTGAGATTCCAACGTACGGTGCCGTGCTCCGCCTTCGGGAATCAGCCGACCGTAAATGGATTCAAAGGCGCTATTTTCCCTGACCGGCAACCCACCTCTCGCGACCGCTTTTCGACGTATGCATCGACGGATGAGGCATTAGGAAGAAGACCACCGACCGCTCCGGGGCGGGCGTTGCTGCAAAATCGCCGCCCGCCTCGGAGTAAATCGCGAGAAAAGGCTCCTGCACGTCGACTCGAGCTCCGTCCGAACAACCCGACGCAGGCCGAAGGAGGAGTCGCGGTACCCAACGAATGCAGCCGACGGCCTTCTCCGCGGCGACGTCGAGGCGGATCGTCGTGCTCGGTGAGAGGGCAATCAGATCACGCGCCATCAGGCGCTGACGCCGGTGGCGCATTTCATCGTCGGCTCACGCGGCGCCGCGACCGACTCCCAACCCCTACACCGGACACCGGACACCCGGGGTCGCCTGCCCAAGACCTTCATCAATGAGAAAGGGAGTTGTGATGCCGTCAGCGGGGCCGCGGAGGCTCGCCGATGATCTGTGGCTTGCGGCGCACGACAGCGTCAATGGCAAGTCCCAGATTGGTGACTGGCCATTGGGGGTCGGGCTGGCTACCGGGCTGATCGCCGAGCTGGTCCATGACGGATTCGTTGTGCTGCGTCAGGATGAACTGTTCCGTACCACGGTTGAGCTGCCCGATGATCCCGCCCTGCGTCCTCTGTTGATCAAGATGGCGGACGAGGAACAGAACTGGCCGCCACCCCCGCCGACGCGGGCACGAGCGGCGGTGCGGGCGCGAGACGACTTCGACTGGCCACCGGCGGTCTCTGACGGGCGGGGCTGGCCGCCGGTGCAGGAGGAGAACCGGCACCGTAAGCGTGGCCACGAACTCGGCGTGTGGATGTCGTATCTGGCCTACGAGCAACGCGCCGAAGTCCGCGTCCTCGACCGGCTCGCCCGCACCGGCCTGGTCCGGCGTGAACAGCGCCGCCGGCTGCTGGGCGGCACGACGGTCAGCTATCTACCTCTCGACTCCGTGGTCTCCGGAACCCCGGCAAACACGATCACGATCGCCATACAGAGCAGCCGCCGTCTCGACCGGTTGCAACTGGTGCTCGCGGGCCTGTTCCTGGCCACCGGTCTGCACCACCACGCGCTGGCCACGCTGACCCCGTCCGAGCGCTCCCGGCTGGCCGAGGAACTCAAACGGGGTCTGGACGACACGTCACGGGAGTTGCTGCGCGCCGCGGACGTCGCGGTCGGTGAGGCCGCCATGCGCTAACCACACCACCTCCCACCATCCCCTCACCTTCACCACACCCCTTCGACCCCTTTGCAGGAGGAACCCCACGGTGTCCGCATCACACCTCAAAGCGCCGACCAGCGTGACTCACGCGCTGGCCCGTAACCGGCTCGGCCCGTTCGCCATCAGCGCGGCCATCGCCTCGTCGGTGGCGCCGCTGACCGTCGTCGTGTTGGTCGTCAGCAGCGCCCTGGCCGTTACCGGCCTGCTCGGCTTCCCGATCGCCGTCATCGCCGTCGCCGCGATCCTGCTGATCTTCGTCGTCGGGTATCTGGCGATGGCCCGGCACATCCCCAACGCCGGAGCGTTCGGCGCCTACGTCGCGCACGGCATCGGCCGGCCGTTCGGCGTCGGCACCTCCTGGTTCGCCCTGGCCACCTACACCAATTTCCAACTGTGCTGCTACGGCGGGCTCGGCGCCGCGATCGGCGCCCCGCTGCTCAAAGCCTGGTCCGGCTACGACATGCCCTGGTACGCCCTCGCGTTCGCCGCCTGGATCCTCATCGGAGTCCTCGGCGCCAACGAGGTCAAACTCTCCGAGAAAGTCCTGGTGGTCCTCGTCGTCGCCGAAACCCTGCTCGTAGTGCTCTACAGCATCGCCATCATCCTCGGCCCCGGATTCGCCTTCACCGGTGATGCCCTGGCCCTGGACAACCTGTGGGGACCGTCCGCAGGTGTGCTGATCGTGCTCGGGATGACCGCGTTCGCCGGCGTCGAACAATCCGCGGTGTACATCGAGGAGAGCAAAGACCCGAGACGCACCATCCCGGTCGCCACCTACGCCACCGTGATCACCATCGCCGCGGTGTACGTCCTCGCCTCCTGGGTGCAGATCTCCGCCGGCGGCCCGCAAGTCATCGAACGGGCGGGCACCGAAGGCGCAGACCTGTTCTTCAACCAGGCCGCCGTCCTGCTCGGCGACCTCGCCGTCAACGTGGGCCGGGTGCTGCTGTTCACCGGCCTGATCGCCGCTTTGCTGGCCTTCCACAACGCCATCGCCCGGTACACCTTCGCCCTGGGCCGCGAAGGTGTACTGCCGCGCGCGTTCGGCCGCACCACCATCAAGGGTGCCCCGCGTAACGCATCGCTGGCGCAGACCGCGGTCGCGTTCGTCGTGCTCACCGGGTACGCGGTCGCCGGCTGGGACCCCCTGGTCCAGCTGTTCTACTGGGGCAGCACCAGCGGCGGACTGGGTGTCCTGCTGCTCTACACCCTGACCAGCATCGCCGTCATCTGCTTCTTCGCCCGCGATGCACGCGGCGAGAGGCTGTGGCAGCGGCTCATCGCTCCGCTGATCGCCACCGGGATCCTGCTGTTCCTCTCCTACCTGGCGCTGGTCAACCTGCCCACCCTGTACGGCGTCACTCCCGGCACCGGCCCCGCCCAGGTCGTACCCATCGCCTTCCTGGTCGTCTTCGCCGCCGGAACCGTCTGGGGCCTGATCCTGAAACGCACTAAACCCGAGGTCTACCAGGGCATCGGGCGCGGCACCCGCAGCGCCACCGCGACCAACTCTGGCCTGTCCGCCATCCTCTAATACGAAAGGACCATCCACCGATGACCAGCACCACCACTGCCCCTCGGATCGCCGGTCCGGGTGACATCGACACCGTCGCCGACATCGTGGCGGACTCGTTCCTGCACCTGGACGTCATCCGCTTCCTCGTCCCCGACGACCAGCGGCGGTGGCCGGTGTCCCGCGCCTGGTACCGGCTGTACGTCGAGCACGCCATCGCGGGGGCCGGGCAGGTCGTCATGACCGAGGACGCCAGCGCAGCGGCGGTGTGGTTCGACCGCACCGGCGAAGCGAGCGAGCCCGTGGGTTACGCCGAACACCTGGCCTTCCTCGCCGGTGACGACATGCCGCGCTTCGCCGAACTCGACCGGCAGATGGACGCCCACCACCCGAGCGACCCGCACTGGCACCTACTGTTCCTCGCCGTACACCACAAGCGGTGGAACCAAGGCTTGGGCAGCACGCTGATGAACTACACCCACACCCGCCTCGACGCCGACGGCATCCCGGCATACCTGGAAGCCACCAGTGAGCAGAACCGGCGACTGTACAAACGGCACGGCTACACCGACATGAACCCGCCGGTGATCACCCTGTCCGACGCCACGATCCTGCACCGCATGTGGCGACCGGTCCAGCACGACTGACACACCCCAGCCCGACCTGGCGTGGCGACGAGCGTCGCCGCGCCGGCGCTGGCCCTTGCCGCCGCCCGCGTTCTCACCAACCCTCGCCGCCGGAGACCCCGCATGCCTTCCACGACCGACAGCCCACGACGCAGTGCCTTGTTCGAGAGCGGCACGGGGTGGTATCCGCGGCACTATCACCCGTCAACGATCAAACCCGCCGCGAAAGCTTCACCACGGCGCCGGGCCAACTTGTCCGAGGCGAACCGATGAACCCTGAACGTCCACCCGTCGACACCACGGTTGCTGACCCGGCGCGGCGCTACGACTACTGGCTCGGCGGCAAGGACAACTTCGCCGTCGACCGGGCCTCCGGCGACCTGATCGCCGCCCGGTTCCCCACCATCCGGATCGCTGCACGGGAGAACCGGCGGTTCATGTGCCGGGCCGTCACCGCCCTCGCTCAGGCCGGCATCGACCAGTTCCTCGACATCGGCACCGGCCTGCCCACCCGGCCGAACCTGCACGAGGTCGCCCAGACCATCAACCCGGCCACCACAATCGTGTACGTCGACAACTCGCCGCTGGTCCTGACCCACGCCCGAGCGTTGCTGAACGCCGCCCCCGGCAACGGCGACATCGCCTACATCGACGGTGACCTACGCAAGCCGGGCAGCATCCTGGAGCACCCCGACCTGCGCAAAACCCTCGACCTGACCCGACCCGTCGCGGTGATGCTGATCGCCGTCATGCACTTCATCACCGACGACGACTACCCCTACGCCATCGTCGGTGAACTCCTCGACGCGCTACCTGGTGGCAGCGCGCTGGCCATGACCCACGTCACCGCAGACATGCTACCCACCGATGTCGTCAACGACTTCACCGCGATCAACACCGCAGCCGGCATCGCGATGCATTTGCGCAGCAAACGCCAGCTCCACCAGTTCTTCACCGGACTCACCCTCGAAGAACCCGGCATCGTGCCGGTCAACCGCTGGCGCGCCGACAACGAACCCGAACCCCGACCCAGCGACCACGACACCGCCGTCTACGGCGCCGTCGCGAGACTGCCATGAACCGTCCACTACCGCCGCAGGGCTCCGGATCTAACGACCGCCGGCTGGTCGGAGAACGCCCGGCGCGAGGTGTCGGCCGTAGCCGCTGCCCGGTATACCGCTGGGGCGTCGTACGAGACCGTCGCCGCCGAGATCGGCCACAGCTCCGCAACGACACGGAAGCTGATCCTGGAGGCCGGGGTCAAGCCACGGAAAGCAGGCCCGCCGTCTGCGACCGCATCTCTGCCTGAGGACAAGCTCGAATCCCTGAAAGCTGATGCTGTCGCCCGGTACAACGAAGGCTCCTCCATCGAGACGGTCAGCGCAGAGCTGGGCCAGCCAACGTCGGTCATTCGCACACTGCTGAGCGAGGCCGGCGTTATCCGCTCACCACGCCCTCGGATCGATCGTAACCGTCGGGTAAAGCTGCGCGCGAAGGCCGCCGCCGCGTACCAGGCAGGCGTCGAGATGGACGACATCGCCGCTGAGATCGACTACAGCACGTCCGTGGTCCGGGCGCTGCTCGTCGAGGCTGGCGCTCTACGCCCCGCCGAACGTCTGGTCGGTGAGCGCCGGCGCACGCTGCAGGCCGAGGTGGTAGCCAAATACCAGGCCCGCGGTTCCATCCGCCGGGTAGCGGCCGAGCTCGGCCACAGCAACCAGCTTGTACGGGAGCTGCTCATCGAGGCCGGAGCTTTTCGCCCCGCGGAACGTTTAGTCGGTGAGGGCCGGCGCACGCTCCAGGCCGAGGTGGTAGCCAAACACAAGGCCGGCGCTTCCGTACGCCAGGTAGCTGGCGAGGTCGGCCACAGCTACGAGCTTGTCCAGGCGCTGCTCATCGGGGCTGGCGTGGTCCTGTCTGCGCCGACACATTTGACCGGAGAACGCCGGCGCCAGGCCGCAACGACGGCTGCCGCCCGGTACGCCGCCGGCGCCTCGTTGGAGGCCATCGCTGCCGAGATGGGCAAAAGCGTCCCCACGGTCCGAAGGCTACTTACCGAGGCCGGCGTTCAGCCGGTCGATGCCGCCGACCGGCGCATCGCCGACACCACGGGTGCCCAAACATCTGCTGAGCCCAGGCGATGACCGCGCTCGCCGCGGCCGGGACGCGGCAGTGGGTCGATGTGGGGTGCGGTCTTGCCACCGCGTCCGCAGTTGGTGACGCAGATCTTCTTCTCCTCGGCGGGCTGGCAGGACTGGGAAGTCCAACGGAAACCGTTGATTCGGCAGGGCATCAGGCATGCGACGACGACTTGCCGTTCGGCCGCAGGCTCGCCTGGCTCGAGTACGCCCACACCACGCGTGGCTATCTCGCCGTGTCTGACGCGGCGCCGACTCGGCGGCTACGTCGGCGGCGGCCAGGAAGGAGGTGTCTCGTCGCTCGATGCCGGCAGCATCGACGCCACCGAGGACTACCCGTCGCGGGCGGCGTGCTGACCGCCTTACCCGGCTTCGGCACCGCGTTCACCGGCGGTGGTGCCTTCGGTGGCGTACAGGACGGCACCCGCGCGATGGCGCAGGTCGGCGTTGTAGGGGTCAGCCGTTGTCGCGGTGTGCAGGAGGACGGCGGCTTGGGCTGTGTTGGCGTGCGCGGAGAGCAGAAGGCAGACGTCGATGACGTCTCGGCGTAGTTGTTCGCGGACGGGTTGCAGCCATGGCCAGGCGTAGCCGGGGGCGAGGTCTGTGGTGCCGGTGCTGGTGATGGCGTCGATCGCGGTCTCCCGCTGTTCGGAGGTGATGGCGGCCGCTGCTGCGGTGATGGCGTGGCGGAGCTGGTTCAGGTCAGTGTCGATCTCGGCGGTGTTGAGCTGGTAGCGGTCGTTGCGGCGGGTGACGGGCTCGGTGAGCAGGGGGTGCAGTTGGTGGCGGAGTTCGGTGAGAGTGGTGTGCAGGCGTTTGGTGATGGCGCTGGGCGGGTGGCCGGGCCAGAGTGCCTTAAGTAGTTCGCTGGTTGTGGCTCCGCCGGGGTGGGTGGCGAGGTAGGCGAGGATTTGCAGGCCGGCGGTGCGGCGCGGCTGGTTGGCGTGGCCGTTGATGGTGAGCTCGCACGCACCAAGCAAGCGCAACCGGCCCGGTGCGGGAGCCGAGTCACGGGGCGCTGCGGGAGCAACTGCCGGGGGCGCGGGGTTGTGGATGGCGTGTTGTGCTAGGTGGATCAGGTCGGTGCAGGCCGCTGCCGGAAGTACGCACAGCCGGTACGGCCGGTCGGTCGCGGGCCGGCTGATGGTGCCGTCGGCTTCGATGTGCCAGGAGTCGGCTCCGTTCACCGGTGTGCCAACGGTCACGGTGGTCACCAGCGGCGCGAGTGGATCGGTGGTCTGTGTGGCGGCGGGCGGGTTGCGTGCCGGCGCGCCTGGGTGGCGGGTCACGGTGAGGGTGAGCTCCGGGGGGCGGGCCTGGCTACTGTCGGGGCGGATGGTGAGCCCGGTCGGTGCCGGCTCGCTGAGATCGTGGCCGAGCAGCTGGTGCAGGGAGTGTTGGTCGATCGTGATTTGTGTGGTTTCGGCGAGGTTGAGGGCGGCGTACAGCAGGATCGTGGCGAGCAGGCCGCGGGCTGCGTCGGCGGCGCCTGGGCCGGACAAGTTCAGCGGGCCGGCGGGCAGGTTGTCGAGGGCCGCCGGGTCGGTGGGCGGTGGTGGCGGCTGGGGACGGTCAGCGGTGACGGCGGCGGTGATGGCGTCCGCGGCGGGCGGTAGCGGGTGCAGGTCGGTGTCGTCGCGGTGGTGTCCGGGCCGCAAGGCGGTGGTGGTGTAATGCCAGCGGCGGGCCAGCCAGATAAGCGCGGCGACCGCGGTCACTGCCAGAGCGGTCGGATAGGGGACCCAGCCTCCGCCGGGCAGCTCGATACCCCTGATTGCCTCAGCCTTCCGGTGCTCGTACAGCGAGTCGCCTGGGCGTGCTGGCGGTAAGGGATCGGCAACGGTGGCGTCGACGGCAGCGGGTGCAACGGCCGCCGTCGGGGCCGCGACTGCGGCGACACCGGCGACGGTCCCGGCGGTCAACAGGGTTGGTGTCGGCAGCCGCATCCCACGCACGCGCCGGGCTAACGCCACGATGGTACGAAGGGCCCAGCGGATGGCGAGCAGGGCGAGCAGGAGCCAGGCCGCCAGCAGGATCGCTGCCGCGACCGCGCCGAGGAAGCTGCCGGTCAGAGGCTGCTCCAGCCACCTGTCCATCTGGCCCGTAGTGGGCCACGACCATTGCTGCTCACGTATCCACGCCGCGGCGGCAAGCGGCAGGACGGCCAGCAAGACCAGTATCAGCAGCGCCCCTGTGATCTGGTTGAACCTGCGCATTAGCGAACGCCCGCCGCCGGTGCTGCGGGCCGGCTCCGCCCGACCTGGTGGTGGCCGTCGACGCGGCCTGGTGGGTGGAGTCATGGTTGGTGGCTCCAGGCGGCGGGCGGCTGGTAGGTGATCTGCCAGAGGCGTTGCAACCACCAGATCGTGACGGCGGTGAGGTAGACGCCGGCGAGAGCCCCGGTGGAGTTCACGCCGGTGATCAGGCTGGCGAACACGCCGAGAGGCAGGCCGATGACCAGCCGGTAGCGGGCGGGCCGGGCCACGGCAAATGCTGCGGCGACACCAACGGCGAAGCCACCGGCGCGCTGAGTGCCGATGCCCGCCCAGGAGTACCAAATGCTGGCATTGACCAGAAGGATGCCCAGCGCGGCGATGATCGCCGAGCTGGCCGGGAAATGAAGCCAGGCATGCCAGCCCGAGGCGGGCCGTCGCCGCCATCGGGCGATAGCCGCGGCGGCGACCGCGACCGTAAGCGCTGCCGGTAGCAGCGGCGGCAACGCCCAGCGCAGGAAAGGGCCGGGCGGCGCCCCGATGTACTCGGCGGCGAAAACCGCATAGAACGCGGCAATCGCCAACCCGCTGGTGGCGGCGGCCAGCAGCCCGGCACCCATCCAAGTGCCGCCGGAACCGTGCAAATGTGACATACCTGCGTTGATAGGCAGCAGCGACGCGAAGTAGACGGCGGCGACCAGGCAGGTCACCAGCGCCAGCACAGCGGCCATCGACAACTCACCCCAGTTGACCTTGACGACAAAGTCGCCGGGCCCGTATCCGACATCGGCGAGGTTGTAATCCTGGTAGCGGTACACCGCGTCGATCTGCCCGCCGGCGCGCGACTTGGTCGCGATGAAGTCGATGAGCAGCGCGAGCGATGCCAGGCCAGGCACGGCCAGTCCTGCGGCCCGCCGCAGCGGCGGCAGCGGCGGCCCGAGACCACCCGCCGGAGGCGGGGTATCGATCCGGCGCTCGTGGGCGTCCGCGGCGCCGCGGACGGCGGCCAGACCGGGGTCCTGCGGGATCACCGGCGGGCCGGAGACGGCGGCAGCGACCTGCTCGTGCGCCTGCGGCAGCCAGGCGGTGCCCCCGGTCACCACGACCACGCTGAGGTCGGGCAAGGTCAGGTCGGCGGCGGCGACCGCGTCGGGAACCAGTTTCGCGGCCTGCGCCATAACCGGCGTGGCGAGGGTGTGCAGGTCAGCGGCGGTGACGACCTGCGGCGGATGCGGCGCGGGCAGGTTCACCGTGGCAGTCGGGTGCTGCGACAGCAGTTCCTTCGCCGCGCGGACCGCCGCCACCACCCCCGGCGGGTGTTCGACCGGACCGGTGCCGGTCCAGTGGCCGGCCAGCACCGCGTCCAGCCGGCTGCCACCAGCCTCGGGATCGTGCAGAGTGGACAACAACTCGAATCCGGCGGGTCCGCGGCGCAGGACCGACGCTTCGACGCCGCCGCCTAGGTCGCACACGGCCACATACGCGCCGACCGGTACGCCATGAGCCGCTATCGGACTGTCCGCAGCGCCGATCAGATGCCGGGCGACGGCGACCGGCGCCGCCACCACCGCCACGTCACCGCAACCGGCGCGGCGCGCGGCCCGGCGCGCCGTCGTGGTCCGCGCCGGTCCCCACCCGGCGGGAACCAGCAGCCGCACGTCTTCGATCGGGGATCCGGCCACCGCAGTGGCCTGCTCGATAACTCGCTGCAGGACAGCTGCGAGCAGATCCGTGGAGTCCACCTGTACTCCGGACAACACGACCCGCTCGCCGGGCTTACGCCGCAGAGGTTCAGCGTCGAATCCGGCCGGGTCGGCCGCGGCGGCGTGCCAGGCCTCCTGCCCGGTCGTGATCGAGCCGTCCGCGGCGACATACACCGCGCTGGGTAGCCACGGCAGCCCGTCGAATGACACCGGCAGCCATTGACCACCCTGCCATGCCAGCACCGCGGCGGTGTTCACCGCGCCGACATCGATCGCGAGCCGTATCCGATTTCCCGCCATAGCCCCATCCCGGACGCCTCAGAGTCCTCGAAAGGCACGCCGACTACCTGCACCAACGCCTGACTAGCGGCGTCACCATCGCCGTCACGGTGTTCGCCGAGATCCGCGGGCGCGGCTACCGCGGCGGCGCTACCACCCTGCGCACCTACCTGCGGCCGCTGCGGGCCGCCGCCGGTCGGCCACCGGCGACACGACGGCCACCGAAGACCCGCCAGCTGACCAGCTGGCTGCTCACCCACCCAGGCCGGCTCGCCGACGACGACCGTGCTCAACTCGCACGAGCGCGTGCCGCCTGCCCGTACCTCGACGCCCTGGCCAGCTATGTCTCGGCGTTCGCCGAGAGCTTGACAGCACGACAAGGGCAGCGGCTCAACGAATGGACAACCGCGGCCGAAGCCGATGACCAGCCAGACCTGCGCTCGTTCACCGCCGGCCTGCGCCGTGACCACGACGCCGTCGTCAACGGCCTCTCCATGACCGACAGCTCAGGCGTGGTCGAAGGACACGTCAATCGCATCAAGATGATCAAGCGCCAGATGTACGGTCGCGCCAACCGCGGCCTGCTCCGCAAACGGATCCTTCTCGCCTAACGGGTCAATCCCGATCACGAAAAGTGGGTCAGATCCAATTCTTCGGGAGCGTTGACACCGGGCCGGAAGGGTGATTGCGCTGACGGATTCGAACCGTGACGGATGGGTGCGACCTGCGCGCCCGTGTCTGCGTCGGCTCATCCGAACTCGCCCTGATTGGCGCCGTCCAAGAACGCCTGCCACTCCGCCTGTGTGAAGACCAGAACCGGGCCATGGGGATTCTTGCTGTCACGTACCGCGACGCCATGGGGCAGGATGGCGACTTCGACACAGTTGCCGCCGCCGCTGCCGTTGCTGCGGCTGCTTTTGAACCAGAGCGCACCGACTATCTCCGAAGCCATGACCATGGGATTCTCCTCTTGCGACTCGATGGACGTCGGCACCCGTGTCGGATGGCCGCCGCTACGTCGTTGACGGCCGGAGTGGAGCCTGCCCCGGGGAAGGGGCAGGCTCATCACTTACCGGTAGATCTGATTCGACGTGTTGGTGAGGCTGCAGGAACTGAGCTGCGGGCTCCGGCCCCCGCCTGCGCCGTCGAAACTTAGGCATCGATGCTGACCCCACGATTGATAGGCGCCGAAACTCTTCAGCACATTCCTGCCATTGCTGGTGTGGAACACCTCCCACACGTTCCGGCTGCCGGTCGCCGCGCAGGACTGATAGAGGTAGTTGGAGCGGGCATTGCCCAGAACGCCGAGGCACGAGCCGCCTTCGCGCCGGAGGATCAACAGATCGTGCCCGTTGTACGACCCGGCGCCCGTGACCGAGTAGTTCCCGTACTTGGCCGGCGTGGTGCTGCAGGATTTCAGGTAGATGTCGTTGAGCGGATCGCCATACGCGTAAACGCACTGGCCGTACTTCGCCGACTTCAGGTCCCGGTAACTGACAGCCTGAGCGGGCTGAGCAACCCATACCGCGCCAGTCAGTGCCAGCACCGCGACAGCGGCCAGACGCGTGAGCCTTGTCAACATCGACGCTTCCTCTCCTCAGATGACCGATCAACAGAACCGGTGGCCCCGCCTGGCCGAGCGCTTCGGGAGTTCGGCTGAGTTGCCAACTGCGTCGAAAGCAGCACCTCAAACGGCTGCCGTCAGAAAATCGGAAACCGAATCAGGTGTTCCCGTCTATCCCACGGGAAGAGTCGGCGTTAAGCGCCGTTATTGTTCTCAGAAAGCTGGCAGGGCACGCTGCTCACCGGCGCCTGCGGGCCGCCGACGCAGGTGAGCAGCGTCGACCCGTGTCCTGCAACGCGAAGCATCGGACTTCGCATCTCATGCGCAACGGTCGCGGGCCGACCTGGCATTGATGATGGCCCGCCAAAACAGAATGGCGCCAGGTGGCCGTAGCTGACATTTGTTGCCCGCCAATGATTGCTGATGACCTCGGCTGACCCGTATAGACATCTCGTCGCATAAACCCCAACCCCAGGCACGCAGGCTCGCCGTACCAAAGGCGCGCCATCACAACATGAGCAGGGGTCATCCACGGTCATCTGGTAACAGCGGCCGCCCGTGCTGAACACTCACAGAAACACCCGTCCAACTACCCACCTGACTTAGTTGCCTGCCTTCCACGGAAACGACCGGGCCATGGCGCCCCGAGGTAGTCCTTGCGCACGGCACACCCGGTTCAGGAATACGCAAGATGTCGGAGGAGGAGTTAGCGTGCTCATCTCAGCAAACGGGTTCGTGTCGTCGTCTATGGCGTCGGCGGTTACGTCTGCGGTACCCGATTCAAGTCCGGTGCTGGAGATGAAAGCGGGCCGCATCACCTCGGCCTTCCGGGAGTTCACCGCCGCGTTCCCCGGCGTGCGGCCGCACTACGCAACCAAATGCAACCCGGATCCGGGCGTCCTCTCGATCCTGCGCAACGCCGGCTGCAACTTCGAGGTGGCCTCAGTCGCGGAGCTGACAATGCTGTCAAGTCTCGGCGCACGCCCCGAAGACGTCATCTTCAGTAACCCCGTGCGCGCCCGGACGGAGACCGGCAGGGCATTTGCCGCCGGCGTGCGCTGTTTTGCGGCCGACTCGTCGGAGGAGCTTGTACGCACCGCGGAAGCCGCGCCGGGAAGTCAGGTGTACATCAGGCTGGCGACGCAGCCGCGGGAGAGCGTGATGCCGAGTGAGGGCAAGTTTGGGGTGGACGTTCCTATCGCGGTCGAATTGTGTCTGCGAGCTCGCGAATTGGGCCTCGATCCGTGCGGGCTGACTTTCCATGTGGGATCCCAGGCGTTGTCACCGGATGCGCTGGTGCAGCCGCTCGAGGACGCGCGGCAGGTGATGACTTCGGTTGCTGGGCACGGCGTCCAGATATCGGTGGTGGACATCGGGGGTGGCTTCCCGGCGGCTTACGGTGCCGAGGTTCCGCCACTGGCGGCGTTCGGTGAGGTCGTGGCTCGCGGAACGGCGGCGTTGCCGCGGCCCGTGGAGGTGGTCGCCGAACCCGGTCGATGTCTTGTCGCGGCCGCAGGGACGTTCCGCTGCCGGATTATCGGCGTGGCCCAACGGCGTGGCGTGACCTGGGCTCACACCGACCTGGGCGTGTTCAACGGCATGATGGAGGTCCTCGAGTCGGGAGGCACCCTGCGCTACCCGGTGCGTGACAGCAGGGGATCGGTCAGCCAGAGCTTGTATCACCTGACCGGGCCTACTTGTGATAGCCAGGACACCTTCGCCACCGACGTGGCACTCTCCGCTGACCTGCGCGAGGGTGACGACCTTCTGGTGGGGTCCGCGGGGGCTTACACCACGACGTACACGACGGAGTTCCACGGCTTCGCCCGTCCGCGTGTTGTCCTGACTTGAGCTTTCAACAGATGGCGGCCCGATGCGCCCTCCGTGGAAGGCGCCACCGGGCCAGCTGCGCCGACCGTGCCGCACTCGTTCCATCCGGATGGGCGACGGTTACCCGTCGCCCCGATCTCAACGGCGCGCATTCCCTGCACGTAACAGATCGCAGGCCGTGCCGATCAACGGCAAGCACCTCACCGCAGGCGGCTCGTCGCGGTGCCACTCAGGAGAGAACATGCACGTCGACCAGCTTAAGAGACTCGACGAAGCCAGAACCGAGCAGGTGTGGACGTTGTATTCGACGGTGTTCGCCGACATCAACGAACGCGCCGTGCAGAGACACCTGATGACCCAGGATGAGTTCAATCGGGTCTGCGTCAATGAGGCGATCCACAAATACCTTGCCTACGACGACAGTGGCGAGCTGGTCGGCATAGCCACGATCACCAACGACCTGGACAGTTGGCCGCTCATCTCACCCGCGTATTTCGCCAGCCGCTGGCCGCAGAAGTATCAGCAGGGCGCGGTGTGGTACATCGGGTTCGTCGGAGCGGCCCCGAACCAGGTGCATGCCTTCCGCGAGCTGATCGTCGCCATGCTGCCGCTGACCCGTTCCAATGACGGCATTGTGATGATGGATTTCTGCAGCTACAACGCCAAGGTCGTCAAGATTCAGAAGGTCGCGGAGTTGCTGCTGCGACGTCTTACCGGTTTCGTTGTGTCAGAGCACGTCGACTCCCAGGAGTTCTGGCTGTACCGGTTCGGCGAGGCAGCTTGAGAGACTCCGGCCGTGGTGCTGGCGGTTTACGGCCTCAGGCGGACGGTGGCCGCGGCGTGGGGTCCTGTCCGGGACGAGCTACCGGAAACGGTCATGAGCTGGGCCGTTCCGGTCTTGAACGTGGCTGCTGCGATGCAACGGGGTCACGGCGGCCGTGGTCGCGGCGAATCTCGACCAGCGACGCGGCAGGAGGTCGTGGTGGGTCGCCGCGGTCGCCGGCGCCGTGATCTGGCAAAGCGTGCTGGTGTGGATCGTGAAGGGCTGGGGCGAGACCGGGTCGTACATCAGGGATCTGGTGGTGATCCCGATCGCCTCGGGTTGGCGCGCCCGGCAAGGGGCGCCCGGCCCAGATGGAACTCGACTGGTCGCGCATCCGGCGGGCACCGTGCAATGCGGCCGGTGGTGCTCTAGTCCCAACGCCGTTCAGTTAAGGTCCGCCGCGCAACAAGCCGTAGCTTCGCTGATTTGGCTTCGTTGATCTGCTTTGGCGGTCATTGGCGAGGTCTGGGGAGGTCTTGCGGCGAGGTTCCAGGCGATCTTGCGCATCTGGATGAGCGGCAGCGTCGGCTGCTGCTGGGCGCTAAGGCTCGGGCGTTGGGTCACGGTGGGATCCGAGCGGTGGCGCGGGCACCCCACCGGCTCGACGCTCGAACCGCGCGACAGCGAGTCGACGACCAGTCCGGAGCTCGCGGACAGCTGCCCGTTTCGCCGCCGCACGTTGCGCCGAGACCGCCGCCCAACGACGGCACTACCCCACCCCGGCCAAAGGCCGGGATTGGCCGCTAGTCAGCGACGACCTGCTCAAGGTCCCGCAGGTCAACACACTCAACCGCATTGCACCATTCGAACGCGTGTTCTAAGTTGGCGGGCACGGCGGAGCAGGTGGAGCGCTGGTTCAACCGGAGATACAAGCAGAACCGGCGTGACGTGTACCTGATCCGCACCGAGACCGGCTGGCAGGTGAAAGGCCGCGAGGGTGGCGCCGATGGCCGCGAGGTTGTCCACTACTACGACGCCGAGCACGACGCACGCACCATGCTGCGCAGGATGCTCGATGCCGTGGAGCCCGAACTGTCGGACTGGGCGCAGATGACCACTCGCACCCGTCCCAGGTAGCAGACCCGCCTGCAGACGCCCGGCTCGCGGAACGCAGGGACCATGCTCTGCAAGCGAAGGTAATGGATCTCCGGCACACCGCGGCGGGGCTGGACTGATCTACGCGTGGAACCCTGCCGCGCCGCCAGCCAGCCGGCTCATGTCTGACGACCATCGCTCAGCTGCTCGAGCGGCCACCCGAGCGACGTCGTCGACCGTCAGACGGATCACCAGATTCTCGGGGCCACCGGTGGCCAGGCCCCGCCGCCCCTCGAAGACGATCGAGTCGGCCCGCTCGTGATGCAGCAATGCCGCCTCGATCCCGGCCTGAATAGCGTCGTGCAAACTCGTCATGAGCGACACCGTAGAGAAGAGAACACCGTGGTGGGCGGCCCTGTGGACAACCCGCTCCGGGCCGAGCCGCGACGACTTCGACGCTCCGCGTCGGGGTCGCCGATCTCCATGCAGAGCGCGAACTCTCTAATGCTGGCGGGTGGTCCGGCGCGTTCTGTCGTAGCCGTGGCGGCAGGAGGCGTCGTGCCCGCAGTGCGAACCGATGGTTAGGCGCCCCCTGCCCTGCACACGAGGGTATGGGCTCGTGGCCTGCGCCACGGAGAATCCTAAGACGCGTCGGGCATGCAGTGTTCGGTGATCAGCCGGTCGTAGATCCGGTTCACCGTGTGCCGCTGCTTGCGTGGCACGTCCAGATCCGCGCGAACAGGATGAGGTCGGCCAGGGCGTCGCCGATGCCGGAAGGCGGCGGTGCTCCAGACCAGTGCCGACGAGCACGACTAAGTCCTCGCCTGATCCGGACGGGTCACCCGCTCGATACCGGCGACAGCGCTGCGGCCTGTTTCACGATGGGTGATGTAGCGAAAGCTCGCGCAACAGGCACCCATGACGCCAACTCGGCTTCGAGATCGTCGCCCTGCTCCACGGCATGGATGGGCCGGCTCCTCCCCGTGGGGTCCTGTCCGGCCAGGCGCGCCTGCACAGCTCGAGCAAGCTGCGCCGCTTCGATGACAGCCTGGGTCTCAGCCGCGGAGAGCTGTGAGGCCTCAGCGAGCCCGCGCACCTTGCCGTCAAGGGCCGAATCGAAATACGCGCGCAGAGCCAGCACCGAGTCGCGGATCTCGATCACCCGCCGGTAGAGCCGGTAGTCCAGATTCCGTGGGTTGACGGCGTCCAGGAGAGCCGATCGGGGCGGATCGAGAACGACACCGGGAGCAGCGTGCTGCAGCGCCTGCCACAGCGGCCTCAGGCGCCGATACGCCCGCATCCGATCCCAGCGCGGGCCGAGAGCCGCCGCGCAGACTCCGGCGGCGAGGATCGGGTTGGAGAGCGCGGTGGCAAGAATCGCGACGTCGTGCAGCGCCTGCAGATGCCACCCGAACCGCAACCCCACCAGGAAAGCGATCATGGTGAGCGTGTACACGAGGAACATCGCGCCCCCGCAGATCAGAAGGACGATGCCCCGCCGTAGCCAGCGGCGGTCGACAAGCCGGACCGCGCGCAACAGGTGAAAACTGACGTCGGTCCAGGTGAAGGTCATCGCCACGTAGCCGATGAGCACGACGTCACGAAGATAGGGAGTCGTCCCCCACAGTGTCTCCGGCTCCTGCTGATTCGCGACGATCTGCGCTGCCGTCACGTACTTGCCGCCCTGGTAGGCAAGGACGCACATGACGATCAGCGCGATGCCGTAGACCACGATCCGCACTATCACCGTCTTGAACATCTCACGGGGCGGATTGAGCCATAGCACGACTGTCGCCTGCAGGGTCGGTCCATTCGCGACGAGCAGGCCTAGCAGCCAGATGGCCGGGATGCCGCTGGACACCTCCAGATAGGTCAGGACGGCTGGGATGCCCACCGCGGAGGCAAGGGTGGCGAGGAAGATGGCCAGGTAGAGGCTGCGGAGAAACAAGCTCGACGGGTTACGCCAGAGATCCCGGGTCTTGATGATCAACTCACCGGTGAGGCTGATGAGCAGGATCAAGAAGACTGCTGTTCTCATCGCCGCCACTTCTCGGGGGAAGGTTCGAGCGCTTCTCCCATACGTGACCGCATGTCCGCTCCGAGTTCCGGCGTCTCCCAGTCCGGGCGCGGTTTCCAGCGGTTGGAGAGCTCGAGGACCATTGTTGCCAGGGTTTCGGCCACACGTTCCTCCTCAGCGGTGTAAACGGTGCGGTTCAAGACGCGCTTGACCAGGGCCGGGTCGAGGTGAGGGAACAGCAGGCTCTGCATCGAAGGGGCCAGCACCTGTCCATCGCCGTGATCGCCGAGCAGGTGGCCTACCTCGTGCATGATGATGTGTTCCTGGTGCAGGGCCGAGGTGCTCGCCTCGTAGAAGATGAAGTCGCGTTCGTCTGTGGACCACCACCACCCGCAGGGCTCGTCGGGCGGCAACTCGGCCGGACACAGCTCGATCGGACGGCCACGACGAGCCGCCAGCCGGTCACAGAACTCTCGCACGTCGAAAGGGGAGGGAATCTCCAGATCGCCAACGAGATCCCTGCAACGGCGTCGGAGCGCTCTCGAGGTCATGGCACCAACCTGGGTATCGGAATCCTCTACGAATGTTGCTACGCGTCTCGGGCTTCACGAGCGGTCGTCTCTGGACAGTCGTGGCTGCTCGCCGTCGCGCCGGCCGGTAAGTGCTCATCGAACCGAGCCCGGTCAGCAGCGCTAGCTGGTCTCCGGAAGAGGCGCCGCAGCACTCCCCGCCGAAGATGAGCGCCGAAACGGGCCAGTGTTCCCACCGCGACACGTGACACGACGGATGGCCGCAGGATCCCGCGCGGGGAGTCGATCAAATTCGCCACCCGCATGAACGCCGCAGCGACGCTGCGGTCGTGCTCGGCCACCGGAAGCAGCAAACTCAGGTACGCGTTGCCCAGCAGAACCTCGAGTGTCCTCGGACCCTTGATCCAGGGCATGCCCAAGTCACTGGTGACCGACATCGTCCAGGCGGCCGCTCCGGCGGCGGTTATGTCCTTGCGCAGCCGATCGAGATCATCGGCCCCGCGCTGCTCCAGGTGCCGGCGCAATACCAGGGCTTCCTGTGCTGCCACGCTCATTCCCTGGCCGTAGACCGGATTGAAGCTGCTGACCGCGTCACCCAGCACGAGGAACCGTTTCGGGAACCGGGGTAGCCGGTCGTACCGGCGCCGGGTGACGTACGGGACGCGGAACCGTACGGGGTCGCTGGTCGGGTTTCCCCGGAGTAGGGCGTTGTAGATGTCCGGCACGACCAGTTGCCGGGCGAACTCGACGAAGCCGTCCATCGTGATCGGGGGAGGGGTGTCGCGGTAGCCGGACAGCGATACGAGCCAGCGGTTCTTGCCCATGTCGATGAGCCCGGCCCCGCGGGGGTTTCCCGGAGTGGGAGCGACGGCGATACCGAGATCTCCCTCGATGACGTCAGCCGGCATGTCGAAGGTGCAGCTGCTGTAGGCGATGTCGACACGGAGGCGTTCTTCGGCCGGCGCCGGGTAGCCGGCTTCCTCGAGCCACCGGGGGGTTTTTGAGGTCCTGCCGGACGCGTCGACCACGAGGTCGGCGAGCACCGTGGCAGGCTCCGGCTGCCCGTCGGAGACGGCGAGGACGCCGGTCACGGCCTCGCGATCAGCGGAAAGATGCAAGCCGGTCACGGCGGTCTCGCTGATGATCGTCACGTTGGGCAGATCCGCCAGCCGGGCGCGCAGGCTGTGCTCAAGCGTTGGCCGGGACACCATCAGGCCTTCCAGGCCGCTGTGCGCCCGCGCTAGTCGGCATCCTGCGAAGTACGCGCGTGCTTGATTCAGGATGTCCCCGGTTCTGGCGCCGTCGGCGACCAGGTCCTCGACCAGACCCGGGAAGAGATCACGGATGGCTTGCGTGCAACTGGCCAGGACGGCGTGCACGTGCCAGCCCTGTGGCGCGCCGGCCCGAGCGGCGCCTTGGGCAGGCATGGAGTCGCGATCCATGACGCTCACCCGAGTGTACGCATCGGACAAGACCCGAGCTGCGCAGAGTCCCGCGATGCCGGACCCAATGACGATCGCATGCGTCTCGCTCATGGAAGCATCAGCTCCCCGGATGGAGGGCTGGGTGCTGATATCCAGAAAGGCCGGGACGTCATTGCTGGTCATCGGGGTCCTCGGCCTTCTGGGTGTCGAGGCCCTCGATGTCGCGGATGCGTTCCACGATGCTGGCGATGTTGCGCAGGCTGTCCGGGGACAGCCCGCCCAGCCGGGTCGCCACCTGCTTGACCCTGGAGTCGGCGAGGGCGCGGACCAGTTGCAGCTCCTCGGCGATCGCTCGTGACTCAACATCGTCGAAGAAGTACGCCGGGCTCACGGTGAAGAACCGCGCGAGCGCCTCGATGTGCCTCTTCGTCGGGTTGTTTCGTTCACCTCGGCGCAGCAGCGAAATGTACGCGCCGGAGATCTTCCCGTCAGCGCCGTCGCTCATTGAAGCCGCTACTTCGTCGTTGCTGTGGCGTGTGCCGTCCGGTCGCAGAATCGTCTGGAAGAGATAGTTGAGCCTGTCCGAGAAGGTCCAGCTGGAAGTCTCCGCAAGCGTGTCGGACTCGACATCCTTTGTGGCCGGGCTCGCCGCCGGCTCGCTTTCGGTCACTGAATCCCCCTCGCCTTCAACTGGCGATGACCGTATCACGATTACGTCGCTACACCAGTTGACAAAAGCGATGGTGATCACTTTAAGCTGTCGATCAGACACAGCCCGATGATTTCGCGAGCAGGCGCCACGACGGTCCATCGGCGTCTAGCGCTCCACAGGAGGGCCCCGACGGGCTGGTCCCCCGTCGAGGCCGGCAGCCCCGGCACGCCCACTTCCAGGAAGGAGGTCGGAGCTTTGGCAATCGTGGCATATCCACCAGGTGAAGTCAGCCCGCCGACAGAGGACAACTTCGCGAGGCCACCCGCTCCTGACGCTTCGCACCCGCATCTAGGGGCGCGACGCAGGACGCCGTCCCCCAGGACCTCCCGAGCGTGGCCGGGCATGACGCATCGCTGATGCGTGAGGTAGTGCTCGAACGCATCCACATGGAGCTCGGCCCATCGGCTAGCACCGGTCCGCTCGGTGGAGCCGCGCGACGCGCGATCAGGAGCAACCCGCCATGGACTGGCCCCGGCTGTGCAATGCCGCGCGCGTCTCGATGCTGCCCGGCGCTTCCACCAATATCTCCACCACGACTGCTGTCTAGAGCCCCTGCAAGACCTCGGATCACCATGCCAGGCCAGGCCAGGCCGCGCGGCTCGGCGCCCAGCGACTGTTCGAGAGGAAATCTGCACATGATGCCCAGCGCACTGCCCAACTCGCCAAATGCGGCGCGGGTCGCCGGCCGTGGCCTGGCTTCGCCCGCGCCGATCGACGAAACAGAACTCCCGTTCCCGCGGCGACTGCGTCGCGCACGGTTGGGTCGCGGCTGGACCCACGACCAACTGGCGCGGCGAATGCAGGAGGAAGCGGCCAGATGCCGCGGCACCGCGACGGTGCCGTCGCTCAGGACGATGATCTGCAGATGGGAGAACGGAAGGAAGACTCCCGACGAGTACAACCGGCGGTTGCTGGCAGACGCCCTTCACGTCGGGGTCAGCGACCTGGGCCTGACCGCCGACCCCGACTTCCCGTGGCCTCGCCCAGTCGGCCCTGGCGTCGACACCGATCGCTGAGATCCACAGCGAACGCGGTCGCCCGGCGGCAAGGAGCGATGGCCTCGCCGGGAGACGGTTGCGCAGTCCGTGGCCTTCCGCTGGCCCGGGTGTCGACGCTCCCGTAAGACTGGATCTTGGATCTGACCCGCATTCGTGATGGAAGACTGACCCGGCCACTCGTGGGTCCACTGTGTATGGTCGGCCTCCGTGCGAGTTTCTGATCTTGCTGTGGTCCTGCCTCACCTGGGCGGCTGTGGTCATTGAGAAGGTCGAACGTGTGGCGTCTGGGCTGCGGCTACGTGTGCGAGCACGTGCTCGTCGGGCTGCCTGTCCACGGTGTGGCCGCCGCTCGCGCAGGGTGCATAGCCGATACGAGCGCCGCTTGACCGACGCCGCGGTGGCGGGCGCCCCAGTGGAGCTTCGGCTGCGGGCTCGCCGGTTCTTCTGTGACGTAGATTTCTGCCCGGCCCGGACGTTCGCTGAACAGGTTCCGGGGCTGAACAGCAAAGGGGCGCGTGGCAGCCCGCTGATGCGCAGATCGCTAGAGATGATCGCGCTCGCTCTTGCCGGGCGTGCGGGCGCCCGCCTGGCCAGGCAGATGGGCCTTGCCGCCAGTCGCAGCAGCATGCTGCGCCTGATCCGCGCACTCCCGGATCTTGACGATGGTGAGGTGACGGTTCTGTGCGTGGATGATTTCGCGCTGCGCCGGGGCCACCGCTACGCGACCGTGCTGATCGACGTAGGCACCCGCCGTCCGATCAAGGTGCTTGCCGATCGGCGTGCGGAGACGTTGCAGCGCTGGCTGGCTGCGCACCCCGCAGTTCGGGTGATCTGCCGAGACCGTGCCGGCAGCTTTGCCGAAGGCGCCGGTCCGGCGCTCCGGTCGCGGTGCAGGTCGCCGACCGGCGGCATCTGTGGAAGAACCTGGCCGAGCATGCCGAGAAGACTGTGGCCCGGCACCTGCGCTGCCTGCTGGCGGCACCCGCCGAATCACCCATCGAAATCTCAGCTCCCGAACCGGCCGCCCTCCCGGCTACCGTCTACCGCTCTGCGCAGGGCCTGTTGGCTCGCCGCACCCGGCAGCGCTATCAGCAGGTCCAGGAACTGCTCGCGCAAGGAGACACCATCCGGGCGATCACCCGCGAACTCGGCCTGGCCCGCGGAACCGTGCGCCGCTTCGCCCGCGCAAACACCGTCCACGAACTCCTGGCGAGGACGACAGTGATATCACCTCGAGCACGTGCAATGCCCGAAATGCGGACCCGCGGTTCCGGCGATCGCCCGGCTCCGGCAGGACCTGCAAGCGACCGTCCACACAGGGGACTGCCCTCACAGGGGACTGCCCTCACCGCTGACGGCTGGCCGGCGTCGATGGGGACAACCGGCAGCGCGCCTCGGGCCACACCCATCACCGACGGAACCCCTGGCGGCAGGTCGCTGACCTGCGATTGTGATTCGGTGTGCGTCGGTGTGCTCACGTGTGCGCGCCCATTTTCTGCTCCCGACTCTTGCCAGGATCTAGCGTCGGTTCACCGCATCCGCCCGATCGCTGCGTCCGTGTCGCACAGCGGCAGTCGACGTTTCCGCGGCCGGGCAGACCCTCTCGCTGGAGGCCACACCATGATCCGTCTGCTGGCGGCGACCCGCACGATTCTTGTCGCAGCTGCTGGGCTCTTCGGTGTTCCGGCGATGCTTCTCGTCGTGGGTGGCCGGCCGTTGCCGCGGCGGCACCCCACCGGCGCTCAGGTGCACGCTTGGCTGGAAGATCCACTGAATCCGATCTACCAGGAAGAAACCGCTCGCACGGTGGCGTGGATCATCTGGGTCGTGGCCGCGGCCGCCTTCTGCACGATGCTCCTGCGCCGCTCCCGCCTGCACACCGTGCGGTGGGCCACGATAGTCGCCCGACTTCCGCCGCCCATGCAAACGTTCGCCGCTGCGATCCTCGGCAGCGTGGCCGTGACCGGGTCGGCCTCTCCCCTAGTGACGCCCGCTCTGGCGTCGGCTGCCACAACCCACCAGACGCATGATCGCCTGCACCTTTCGGCGTCGCCCGCACCCGCGAGCTCCCACAACGGCGCGGACGTCACCACGCCGGCCGTCGTCTCCGCGCAACCCATCAAAACCCACCACGGGCACCCCGATACGCCGAGCCATTCCCGCAACGCACCAGTTGGATCCTGCCGCGTTGTGGACGGGGACACCCTCTGGGATCTTGCCGACGAACATCTCGGTGACCCGCACCGCTGGCGCGAGATCTACCAGCTCAACCGCGGCCACCCCCAAGCCAACGGGAATTCCTTGACCGACCCGGACGAGATCGACGTCGGGTGGGTGCTTGCCCTGCCCGCACGTCGGCCCGGCGCCCGGCCAATCGATCCGGCACCCCGCCAGCCGACCCCACCGCCCAGCCACCCGCAAGCACCGCCCACCAGCGCGATCACCCCACCGGCCGCCCACCCGACGACCCCGTCGGCAGCAACCCCACCAGACTCACCCCGCGCAAGCGCGTCCTCGACGGCGCCCGCCCCGTCCAGCACCACCACCGGCGGCCCGTCGGATTCGGCGCCGCCGGGCGGACCGCACCACGACGATCAAGCTGCCTCAGCCAACCGGCTCGATGGCATCGACGTGCCCGGCGGATGGGTCACCGCCGGGCTCGGCGCCGGTCTGCTCGCCGCATCAACAACGGTGTGGCGGCGGCGGCGACACCGCTACAAGCCCACCCCCATCAGCAGGCCACACCTCGACGACCCGGACCTCGTGCCACCGCTGGCCGCGATGACCCGCATCCGGACCCGCCTGCGCCGGACCGCACCCGAAACCCTCGACGAGCAGCCCGTGGCGGCGCCCACCGTCCGCGAATACCAGAGCGCCACCGTCAAACCCGCACTGCCGCCGATCGGCCCCAGCGGCTCCGAGCTGGCCGGCACCGCCGAACTACCGCTGTCCACCGGGCTCGGCCTGACCGGCGACGGAGCGCTGGATGCCGCCCGAGGTCTGCTCGTCGCCATGCTGACGTCCGGCAGCGAGGACGACCCGGACGCAAAAGGTCACGCCATCATCTCGGCGTCCACCCTGGCCACCCTGCTCGGAGACTCCGCCGTCGAGCTCGGCCACCTCGAACGGCTGACCGTCACCTCGTCGCAAGCCGATGCCATCACCGCACTCGAGGAAGAAATCATCCACCGGTCCAGAATCATCGCCGACGCCCACGCCGCCGACGCGCGCACGTTGCGCGACACCGACGTCCACGCCGAGCCCATGCCCCAGCTGCTACTCATCGCCGAACTCCCCGACCCGGCCTGGAGCACCCGGCTCACCACCGCGGTCCGGCTCGGCCACAGCGTCGACATCGGCGCCGTCATCATCGGCGACTGGCCGACCGGCACCACCATCACCGTTGCCGCCGACGGCACCACCGGCACCGACACCCGGCTGAGTGTCCTGGACACCACCACCGCGATCGACGCGCTCGGCCTGCTACGCGAAGCCCACGGCGACAGCGACTGCCCCGTCCGTACGCAACAACCCCCACCGCACACTGCGCATACCGAACCCGGGCCGGTCCAGGACCCTAAGCATCCGTGCGAGCCGGCCGGGCACACCGCACCCCCCGATGCCACCCCGACACGCGCGCCCGACCCGGATGGCGGCCGCCGGCCAGTGGTGGTCCGCGTCCTGGGCCGGCCCGCCGTCCTCGACGCCGACGGGCAACCCTCACCCGGTATCCGGTCCAAGGCCGTCGAGCTGCTCGTATACCTCGCAGTCAACCGCAACGGCGCCGACCTGAGCGACATCATGGAAGCGCTGTTCCCGGACGCCAACCTCCGCCGGGCGAGCGAACGGCTCTCCACCGTTGCAGCCGACCTGCGTAAACACATCCGCCGAGCCGCCGCGACACCCACCGACACCACCGAAACCCTGCGCAAACGCCTCGAGCCGATACCCAACACCGGCGGCCGATACCACATCGACCCAACGATCGTGGCCGTCGACTGGTGGACCGTCTTCGACCACTACGAAGCCGTCACGGCCACCACTGACACCAGCCAACAGCTGACCCACCTCACCGCCGCCATCGACGCCGCGAGCGGCGGCCTGGCCCAAGGCGCCGAGTACGACTGGATCGACACCGATCGCGAAGTCGTCCGCCGGCACCGCATCAAGCTGCACGTGCACACGGCCGCGCTGCTGGCCGACACCGACCCGCACCGGTCGTGGCTGCTGCTCGAACAGGCTTGCGAGATCGACCCGCTGTCCGACGAACTCGCCCGGGCCACGATGCACGCCGCCGCCACGCTCGGCGACGCCGACGCGATCCGCCACCAGCTCAAGACGCTGCGCGATGCCCTCGACGCGCACGGCCTCGACATCACCGACGACACCGAGACCCTCGGCCGAGACTTACTGTGCCAGCTGCACCCACCCCAGGCCTCCGAGTAGACCGCACCCCGACCGAACGCGCCCGCTAACTGCCGTGACGAGCTAAGGCACCACCAGAGAAGAGAAGGGAACCACGTCATGTTGTCCGCATCGGCAGTCGAACCGTCGCCGGCCACCGCCGCGCCACCCCGACGCTCGATCGGCGTCGAACGGGCGGCCTGGACGTTCTACGCCGTCGCGGCGCTCGGCTCCTCGCTCGGACAGATCTGGGTTGGCGTCGAAACACCACCCTGGCCCGACGCCATCCCGCTGTGGGTCCGCGCGCTGCTCGTCGCTCCGTTCGCCATCGTCATCGACCTGGGAGGCGCGGTCGCCTCCGCGTTCGCCGACAGCCGCCGACGCATCGGCGAAGCCGCGTATGGCTGGCGCACCCTGTCTGCCGCCTCGGTCTCCCTCGCCGTCGGTATCAACGTCGTCGGCCACGCCGGCTCGCCGTATCTCGCGACAGTGTTCGGCGGTCTCGGTGTTTTCGCGTACGCGGTGTGGCTACTACACAGCGCTGCCCGCCGCCGCGACGCCTTGCGCGCCGCCGGCAAACTCCGCGCGACCGCACCCTCCTACGGCCTGCTGCAGTGGAAGCGTGAACCCAACGTCACCTGGCGCGCTCGCACCCTGGCCATCGACCACGGCTACGGACGTGTCCAGTCGCTGAACGTCGCCCGTACCCAGCTCGCGGTAGAAGCGAGACGCGCCGCCCTGGTCGAGCACATCGAAGCCAAGATCCGCGCCCGTCACGAGAACGACCCGATCCTCGCCTCGATCGCCGCCACCACGACCCCGATCGACGAGGTGGCCCAGGAACTCATCGACATGATCGACGCCCACGGCTGGGCCGTCGTCATCAACGCCCAGATCCAGCCACCCGCCGCACCCGCACCGGCCCCGGCGCCCCACCCGTCCGAACCCGGTGACGACATTGACGACCGAGACGACCTGCGCGACGACCGCCTCGACCGCGACGGGGACGACGGGCATGAGGATGATGACGACGACCGGCGCGATGACGTCGACCAGCTCACCGATCTCGTCGCGATCATGCCCACCAAAGCGGACGGTTACCAGCGGTGGCGCATGTGGTGGAACGAGATCAGCGTGCGGCCCGACGCCACCAACCAACAACTCGCCGATGACCTCGACACCAGCAAACGCACCGTGCAACGCATCCGCGCCGTCGGCGCCGCCGGGCTGCTCGACTCGCCACGACCACCCAACGGAAGGCGCCTGCGCCTGGCGACCGCCAACGGAGTTCCCCACCCCGAACTCACCTCATGATCATCCACTCGACCAGCATCCGAACGTGAAGAACCAAGCATCCGCTTCCGAGTCGGGAGGGTCGGGTCGCTGACAGTGTCGATCGGCTCTTCGTCGTTAGATTCCTCGGATCCAGCCGATGGCGGTACCCGGGGCGCTCCCAGACAGACCCGCAACGCGGCACGGGCAAAGAGCGTGAATGATCGGCGTCGAGCACAACGAAGGAGCAGTCCGAGGTGGGTATCGTCGTGCAGGGTCTTGCCCCGCTGGCAGCGCTCGTGCTTGTCCTCGGGGCCGTGATCGTGTGGGACCGCCTGCGCGAGCCTCGCCGCGACCCGACCCGACCAATGGCCGTCGTCGACGCCCGCACATACCGTGACGCCGAGCGCCGGGTCCGTCGGCTGCTCGATGCAGGTGACACGATGCACGCCCGGACGCTCATGCACGCGATGTGTCTTTGGCTGCGCAGCGAAGTCAGCACGGGCCGTAAGTCCCGCCGCGTACGACGAGCCGCTGACCTTGAACAGTGGCAGCTACGTCTGGAACAGCTCGCGATCGACTGACCCTGCCCTTCACCCAGGCCCGGCGCTGAACTCGCCAGTACCAACGGCGTCTGCCAGCCCTGACCCAGGTCGACGGGAAACGACCCGAGCGGCCACGCCCGGCCAGGAGGCAGAAGGTCACCGCCCTCGATGAGCTGGGTGGCGTCGCGAAGCGGCTACGCCCGAGCGCACAGACCACACCGAAGTCCATCCCGCCTGCCAGCGTCCAGAACATCTCGTAACAAAACAGCTACTCTGTGTAGTTGGAGTGGGTACAGAAAGAGCACTGCTCGCGCCCTGGAGGGCACGAGGAACACGCGAAAGAGGGCGTGGCGCGCCGCCCCCTGCCCAGGCCATCGGGTGGGAGCAGCACGCTCCTCGGTGGAAAGGGTCAGAACTCAGCTTCTAGGCCGTTGATGAATTGCAGGACCAGGCGGGTGATCTTGACCGTGATGGTGCTCAGCACGTAGGCCTGGTCTTCGGTCGGCGGCTGGTCCGGGTCGTCGTCGAGCGTCTCGGTGAACCGGTCGAGGCGCTTGTAGGCCGGGCTGATGCGGGCGACGGCGCGGATGGTGTGCGGTGTGAGCACGATGGTCCGGGACGGGATTCCAAGCAGGTCCTCGTACGGGAAGGGGTAGTCCGCGGTGGTCGCTCCAGGTTCGACCGAACGCACGACGGTGTCAGGGTCCTCCTGGCTGATGTGGTGGTGGCGTTCGGCGAGAACGGCGGCGGTATTGGCGTCGGGTGCATTGACCACCCAGTAGCACGGGTATTCGCCCTCGTGGCGCCCCGTGCCGGCGATGGTGACCGTCCACATGTCGGGTGCGTATCGCAAGCCGCCGGCAACCGGCGAGCCGCCGGCGCCGCGGGGAGCTCCGCCAGCGGCAACCAGCGACCCCGCGACGCGGGCGCTGGCGGTGTAGTCGACACGTCGATGACCAGGAATTCGGGCTCGATCAGTGCGTGCAGGGCACCGGTGTTCGTCGAGACCGCGATCGGCCACGCTTGCATGAGGAAACCAACGACCTGTTCGGCTGGGACGTGCAGAACGTCATCGTCGTGAATGTCGTCGTGGGCCTGGGTCTGGTCGTATGCCTGGCGGCTGTCGTCGAAGGTGAATACGCGGACGCCGTCGAGCAGCCGGGGCCGCGGCCAGAGGTCGGCCTCGGCGGGCAGTTGGTCGGCGTGCACGACGATCGACGCAGCGTCGGCGGTGACGAGGTCGCCGGCCTGGCGATTGTTCGGGCGACGTTCAAGATGCCGACGTCGCGGGCGGTTTGGGGCGCCGACAATTCCCGTGCGGCCTCGTTCCGGCGGCGTTTGATTTGGGGCGGCACCGTGCCGATGGCTCGTCGCCCATCTGATGGCACGGGATTGGTCGGCTTGGGCGCGCTACCGCCAGATCGGTTCCGCATGATCGTCAGTCCTGGCCCCGGCCCCGCTTCACGGACAGTGACGGCTTGCAGGCGAGCCGCGCGTTGTTCGCGGCATGAGCGGATGGCGGGTGGCTGCGCGCGGGTTCAGGACGCGTTGTTGGCCCGGGGACGCCACAGCCGCAGCTTGACCGCGAGGCCGACGCGGACCAGGCAGACCAAGACACCCATCCGTCGCGGATACGAGACCACCGCGGGCCGGCGGCGCAGGGTCCGCAGGACCACATCCGCCGCCCTGTCGGCGGTGATGAGCATGGGACGCACCGGCGATTGGCCCATCTTGGTGTCCACGAGCCCGAACCGGACGTTGGTCACCCGCACGCCCTGGCGGCGTACCGCCAGGGACAGCCCGGACAGGTACGCGGACATGCCGGCCTTGGACGCCGGATAGCCGAACGCCGCCGCGTCGAACATCACGTCGGCGTAGCTGGACAGCCCAACGATGTGCCCACCCCGAGCGGCGACCATGCGGGGCACCACCGCCTCCACCGTGCGTGCCATGCCAAGCAGGTTGACCTCAATGGTCCGGGTCTGCATTGGCAGGTCCGCGAGCCCGGTCCGCGCCCCGGTGCCGACCGAGTAGACGCAAAGGTCGACTCGGCCCAGCCTGTCCTGCGACCGGGCAAGCGCCGCCGGGTAGTCGCTGGCGGTAACGTCTACCACCTCATGTGTGTACGCCAGATCCTCGATCGGGCTTGGGCTTCGTGACAAGCCCGCCACCCGCCAGCCGCGGTCGAGCAGCTTGCGGGTGACCGCCAGGCCAATGCCGTCGCTGCCGCCGACAACGATCGCGTGGAGGGGGCGGGTCGCCATCAAGTCATCGCCTCGCGATCTTGCCCTCGTCGATCTCCGCGCGGCGCACGCTACCACGAGTGGGTACTCGTGTGATCACGCCGCCGGGGGTACCACGGGACCACCGCTGGCCTGCCCCTTGACACCCCACACATAGCCATCGAGGTCACGGAAGCGCAGCCGGCGGGATCACGTGCACTGTCATCGGCTCCGTGAACCTTCCCGGACGCATTCGGCTTCTACGGAGAGTGACTCGGCGCTGTTACTGATGGCGACACCGGGACTTGACCGTGATCCACAAGGCCGCCGGTTTCACGAACATCCACGCTGGGCGCGCGAGGCCCGTTGCGGAACGCAAGGACCGGGCGTTCCCGGCGCCTTGCCGATGATGAGCGACACCTCACCGATCTGGCAGTCCGGTTCGCGGGGATCTTCGTCGGCATCGTGCACGCCGCGCCCATAGTGATTCTCAATGTCGCGTAACAGGCGATGGCCTCGGCGTCGGCTGCGGACGAGCCGTCGACCCAGAAGATCGAGGCTTCGCCCCCAGGGCTTTGGAAGGTCACTCTCCACATCAGAAGGGGCTCTCCTCTTTCGGGTAGGTGGAAGCGGCCCTGAACCCGGGATGGGTTCAGGGCCGCTCGTGGATGGGGTGGAGAGGCTCAGACGAGTCCGGACGCTGCGGCGGGCTGGCCGAGGAGGGTGGCCGCCTCAGCCAACTCGGTGTCGGTGAATCCGTGCGCGTGGGCGGTCGCCGTCACGGTGCGGCTGCCGGCCGGCGCGGTGCGCAGCCGGTGCCGGCGAAGACATCGCCGAGCACGGTGCTGCCGCCTGCGACCCGCCCCGGGCGGGTCGGCGCCAGGTCCGGTGAGCCGGCCGGGCTCGGTCGCGGTGCGGGCACCGCCGAATGTGTTCCCGTCGACGTAGTCCAGGTCGCCGAGGCGATCGGTGACCTGCTCGGCCAGCCACTGGGCCGGGTTCAGAGGGCAGTCGTCGGGGTAAATGTCCGGGTCGACGTCGTCGCGGGACGGGTGGACCGTCCAGTAGTCGCTGGCGGGGTCCCAGAACCCGTCCTGCTCGGTGTAGCCGTGCCCGGGCTCGCATTCGTCGCCGTAGGCGGTGGTGTTCCCGCCGGTCAGTTTGTTATCTCGACAAACGGGTCAGCTCCGTATTGCTGGTGCGCCTCGTTGGACTCGTCTGGGCAGTCGCTCGAGGAGTCCAGGAGGACAGTTGCAGGCGGTAAAGGTGCTTGACGAGCACGGAATCCTGCGGTGGCTACTCGCCGACGAGGACGGAACGCCGGTGGAGATCGCGGGTCGGTTCCTGCGGTTCTTGCAGAATCGGCAGCTGTCTCCGAACACGGTGGCCGCCTACGCGCGGGATCTGACGTTGTTCTTCCGTTTCCTTGTTCATCGCGGACTCGACTTTGACGCGGTCGGCCCGGCGCTGGTGGTGGACTTCCTAGACTTCTTGACGCATCTGCCCGTGCGCCGGCCAGGCAAGCAGCAGGCACTCGCTGTGGTCACGAGCAACGCGGGCGGCTCGGGTCGGCGGCGCGCGGGCAGCTCGATCAACCGGACGATGGCGGCCGTGTCGAGCTTCTACGAGTTCGTGATCACCGTTGAGGTGTACGAGGGTGACAACCCGGTACGCAAGGTCGACGACGTCGCCTCCGGCCGGGTCGCCGAGCGGCATCGGCCGTTCATGGGCCGCGCCAGCCGTCAGCGTCCGGTGCGCCGCGCGGTCCGGGTCAGGACCGTGCGAGGCTTGCCCCGCCCGATGGCGCCGGAGGACGTGACGGAGCTGTTCGCCACGTTCACGACGCTGCGCGACCGGGCGATCTTCCTGCTGATGCTCGACGGCGGGCTGCGACCGGGTGAAGTGCTTGGGCTGCGGATCCCGGATGACCTCGAGTACGGCCGCCGCCGGGTCCACGTGCGCCACCGCGATGATCACCCGCGCGGGGTGCGGCAGAAGTCCCGCACCGACCGGGTGGTTGACCTGCACGATCCGCGCACCCTCACGGCGGTGTCGCAGTACGTGATGACCGAGCGTCCCCGCGAGTCCGGTTCACCGTTCCTGTTCTTGGTCGGCGGTCGGGGCCGTCGCCGGTGTGAGCCGTTGGGCTATCAGGCGTTGTGGGCGAGCTTCGCGCGCCGCTGCACCCGGCTCGGTATTCGCACGCCGTGGACGACGCCGCACGCGTTGCGGCACACGCACGCCACGGCGATGTGGGAGTCGGGCATGCGGGAGTTGGCGTTGCAGAAGCGACTCGGACACGCGTCACCGGAGTCGACCCAGATCTACACCCGGGTCTCCGACCGGGAGGTATTGGCCGACTACGAGGCCGCGACCGCGGCCATAGCCGCTCGCAGCAACGAAGGGCGGCCCGAGTGAGCCGAGCATTCGCCGTGGCCACCCAAGGCTCGACCTGGCTGCGGCACTTCACCGACGACGAGTACACGGCGCTGGTCATCCCCGCCGACAAAGGCCGCTACGAGTCAAGCCGGACCCGACGACAAGGCCGCCGCGAGTTCATCGAGCAGTGGCCCGACCTCGGCGCGTGGATGACGGCGCCGGTAGCGGACCGGCTGATGCACGCCGCGCCGTATGCGGAGTCTCGGCATCGGCACGTGGTGGTCCGCGGGCACCGGCTCTACGTGAGTCTGCTGGCGATGCACGACCGGGTCACCCTCGACTACCCGTGGCTGTTCGCGAACTCGTTCAAGGACCTGCTGACCGAGAGCGGGAAGCTGCTGGGCATGGGGCCCGACTGGCTGACACCCCTGGACGTCGAGGCGCAACGGATCGGCTACCGGCAGCCTGCCGCGCACCGCACCTTGGCCGGGGCGAGCATGCGGATCGCGCTGCATCGCGGCAACCCGGACTGGCGGACAATCACCGTCGAGGACCTCGACCGGTTCCGCGCCGAACTGGACGCATTCGCCGCCCGCGACGACGTGCGCACCCTGCGGCCCGAGTTCGTAGCCGGCGGGAGGGTACGAGAGTGGTACCGCAACCTTCGGACCAGCATTTACACCACCCAGGTCGTCCTGCACAGCCTCGGCGTGGTCGCCACACAGGTCCGCTACATCTCCACCGGAGGACGGCCGCACCAACGCCCGTCCGGGCCGCCAGCGATCGAGAAGGTCATCGACCGATACATCGAACGCACCGCTCCGGCCCGCACTCACCAGAACCTCCGAACCCGGTTTCGGGTCTTCACCTCCTGGCTGTCGGAGCACCATCCCGAGGTGACCAACCTCGCCGAGCTCACCCGGACCCAGCTGGAAGAGTTCCTGACCTGGGTCGCCACCGGCTACCGCAACTACCGCACCGGGCAGCCGGTCAGCGTCTCCACACAGGTGCACACCATCTCGGGGCTCAACGTGTTCCTCCGCAAGACCCTCGCCTGGGGCTGGGACGACGTGCCGGACCGGCCATTGCTGAGCCACCTCGACATGCCCAAGCAGGTCAAGACGGTGCCCCGCTACCTCCCGGCCCCGGAACTCGACGCCGTCGTCGAGGGCATCCGCGCGCTGACCGACTCCTACCAGCGAGCCGCCTGCCTGATCGCCCGTTGGGTCGGGCCACGCCGCAGCGAGATCCGGCGCCTGGATTTGGACTGCCTCGACGCCTACCCCGACGGACATCCACGACTGCGGATCCCGGCGGGCAAGACCTATACCGAACGCATAGTTCCCCTCCATCCCGAAGCCGCAGACGCGCTGCGAGTATGCATTGAGCAGACCCGCGCTCGTGGCCAGCGCCCGCTCATCGACGAGGTCACCGGCAAGCCGACCCATTACGTGTTCCAGCTCCGCGGCCGGCTGCTCAGCGACTACTTCCTGTTCGACTCCGCACTACAGAAAGCCTGCGAACACGCCGGACTCGTCGACGGCGACGGCGCGAAAACCGTGACCAGCCACCGATTCCGACACACCGTCGGCACGCAACTCGCCGAAGAAGGCGCCCGCATCCAAACGATCATGGCCATCCTCGGACACACCAGCCCCGCGATGAGCCTCTTCTACGCCCGCATCAGCGACACCGCCGTGCTCCGCGACTACCAGACCGCGCTGCAACCCGGAGCCCTCCTCGCCGGCCCCGCCGCCGAGGCGATCCGCAACAACGAACTGTCCGAACAGGCGGTGAACTGGCTGTCCAGCAACTACTACAAGACCGCCCTCGAACTCGGCCATTGTCTGCGGCTACCCGAGGAAGGCCCGTGCGAGTGCGACCTGTTCCTCACCTGCTCCAAGTTCTTCACCACCGCAGAGTATGAACCCCGCCTACACGACCGGCTCTGCCTGGAGCAACGCCTCGCCAAGGACGCCGCACAGCGTGGCTGGCCCCGCGAGGTCGAACGGCACAACGCCATCGCAAAACGCATAGCAGGGCTGCTGGACGAGCTTGCTCCTTGAACCAAATCAGCAACGCCGGTGCGGAGTCGGGTACGTCAAATGTGCAGAGGTCCGGGGGCGCGAAGCGCGGAACGCTGCGACGCGGGCGGCGGCCCGGCGACCCGCTTGAGCTACTCACGACGAGCAATCGCTGGACGTGGACTCTCGCCGGATTGCGGCAGATCCATACGCTCCGCCGGGATTGAGATCCGGGCTGCGGGGTCAACGTTGGCGCGCTTGTCGTGGCAGTGTTCAGCTTGCAGATCGCGTTCGCGCCAACACGCGGCGAGACTCCGGAACTCAGGAGTCGCCGCTCACCGACCGATGCTGACGTGGCCGATGGGCCTGCGTTCCGAAGCGACCCACGGTCGCGACCTGATCAGTCGACGGGCTACTGGTTGAAGAACGTCTTCAGTACACGGGCCATGAGTTCGGGGGCGACGACGTGTCCCTGCCCGTCGAGCGTGTGTCGTTCGGTCTGGGGGGTGGCAGCGGCTATCGCTTTCGCGGCGCGGTCGAATAAGTCGGTCGGGAGGCCCGCCATCTGGGGCTCGGTGATCGGACCCTCGGTGGTCACCAGGACCGACTGAGTGATGCGGGCAAGTCGGTTCGTGGGGATCTTGTAGTCATTGAGGACCACGGCGTCTTTGACGAGCGTGTGGGCGAGCGCGACGGACGAGGCCCAGATCGGGTGCTGTTTGCCAGCCGCGATGTCCGCGTCGGGTCCGCCGGTGAGCCTCATGAACAGTTCCAGGAGCTCCTCGTCCCGGCCGGCTTTGTATGCCTCGTGGGTGTCCGCGAGGTACTGGTTGAACCTCGGCCACAGGTCGTCCCCGATCACGTACGGCACATCCCACACCGCGATCTTGTCGATCGCCGAACCTGCCGCTGCTGCCTCCAGCACGAGGGCGCCGCCAGATGAGGCGCCGTACACGTGAGCTGAGCCGCCGGCTGTCGCAATCAGCGCGTCGAGGTCTTCCACCTCCCGCGCCAAGGCGTACGGCGGTGTATTGCCGCTGGCGCCCCGGCCGCGTCGTGCGTAATTGTAGACCGTGAAATGGTTGGCAAGGAGCCGGGCCAGCGGCGCGTTCTCAGCGCCGTCGTCTAGGGTGCCGCCGACGAGGATCACCGCCGGGCCAGTGCCTTTCCGGTCGTAGGCGATCCTCGTACCGTCGGCGGACGTCACACGAAGT
Source organism: Actinoplanes sp. NPDC051388 (assembly GCF_055586225.1). NCBI lineage: Bacteria > Bacillati > Actinomycetota > Actinomycetes > Micromonosporales > Micromonosporaceae > Actinoplanes > Actinoplanes sp. NPDC051388. The sequence goes on from NZ_JBVJIP010000017.1 coordinate 126,299, forward strand.
GTCATCTCGTTCACTGCTTCTCTCCATTTCTCGAGTAGCCGAGCAGCCTGGCGAGCAGCAACAGGTTCTCCACCCCAGTGAGGTCCTCGTCGACCGACGCGAACTGCCCGGTGAGGCTCACCCTGCTCCGCACCGCCTGGGCGTCACGCACGACGTCGTAGCCGAGCACTTGCGCCTCTCCCGCGTCGGGGGGCAGGAGCGTGGCCAGCATGCGGATCGCGGTGGTCTTGCCCGCCCCGTTCGGACCGAGCACGCCGTACACGCCCCCGGCGCTCACGGCCAGGTCGACACCGGCGACCGCGTGGGTCTTGCCGAAGCTCTTCTTCAACCCTCTCGTCTCGATCGCGAGCTTTCCCATGGGTTCGATTCCTTCTCTCGGTGTTGCGAACGGATTAGTTGAGCACGGTGCGCGGCCAGCGCCTCGGCGAGTGGGGCGTTCTCCGTTCCGTCGTCGAGACCGCCGCCGACCCGGATCACCCGGGGGCCGTCGCCGTGCCGTGTGTAGCCGATGACGGTGCCGTCGACGGAGGTCACAGTGTTCATACTCCTAATTTAGGAGCATTCGCTCCTGTTGTCAAGTACACTCGGGTGCATGAGCAAGAAGCGGCTGTTCGACGACCCCTGCGGCATCGCGCGAGCGCTGAACGCGGTCGGCGAGCGGTGGGCGTTGCTCGTCGTGCGGGAGCTGGTCTTCGGCCCGAAGCGCTACTCCGACCTGCACCGCGGGCTGCCGCAGATGAGCCAGAACGTCCTCGCGCAGCGGTTGCGCGAGCTCGAAGCCGACGGCCTGGTGCGGCGAAGGCGCCTGGGACCGCCTGCGTCCGCCGCCGTGTACGAACTCACCGAGCGCGGGCAGGAACTGGAGCCCGTGCTCCGCGCGCTCGCCCACTGGGGCAGCCGCGCACCGCTGCCCGAGGACGGCGCGGCTGAACTGAGCGTCGACGCGCTGCTGTTCGCCCTGCGCGCCACCTTCGATCCGGCACTGGCAGGTGAGCTGTCGCTGCGCTGCCAGCTGGACGTCGCGGGCGACCGGTTCCGCATCACCGTTGCAGGCGGGCGCCTCGAGTTGGACCGCGGTGAGCACGCCGAACCCGATGCGTGGCTGACCGTGCCGGAGGCGGCGACATTGCGCGATCTGGTGTTCGCCGGTGCGGCGCTGCACGACGCCGTCGAGCGGGCAGACACCGAGGTGGCGGGCGATACCGCGCGGCTCGCCGCACTGCTGCGCTGCTTTCCCGCAGCCGTGCGGTATCCGGCGCCACAGGACCCCGGGCCGCCGGATCCCGTGTAGCCGGGCCCCGTGTCACCTGGCCCGGGTGACCGAACGCCGAACTCCCGGATCCCGCCGTCGTCGGCCAGAAGCCAGCAGCGTGTCAACGCCGCCGTCGAGACGATCTCGGCTACGGTCAACTCGCATTCACGCCCAGACGGATCCACGCGTGATCACCAGTCGGACTCTGCGGCCAAGTTGTCGAGATAAAGCGTGATCACCGAGGCGCTGTAGTACAGCGCTCGCATGGGCTTTCTCCTCTCGCAGATCCCCCGTATCCGGAGTCGTGGTGTCATTCGGGATCCAGGACGTCGATCAACGCTCGGCCGACCGGCACGGGCCGGGGTGGTCGCCGTCGCGGTCGCGGTGGTGGGAATGCCTGCGCGGCGAGGGTTCGGCACCGCTCCAGCCGCAGCTGGTGCTCGCGGACCTCGTCCGGGCTGAATGTGCGCAGGTGCCGGTGGTAGCGGCGCAGGCAGCCGTGCACGCCGTCACCGGCGAGCAGGGCGTTGACCTCGGCTCGTACTTGCGCCAGGCGCGGCGTGGCCGGCAGGTCGGCCAGAGTGAGGACCTTGGCCAGTGCGGCCAGGTCGGTCTCGACGCGCACGCGGATCATCACGCTCATCGCCGTTGCCACTTGGCTGCGTAGATCTGCTCGGTGACGTAGGCGAGCAGCGCCCGGACCTGCGCGTGGTGCGCAGGCCCGCGGCGACCTCCAGCAGCGGACGGATCGCCGTGGCCAGGGCCGGGTCTTTGGCCGCCCGCCGTTCCAGCACGGTGCGGGCGATCTGGTCGCGGGCGGTGCGGTCGAGGACTTCGAGCCGGGCGACGGCGTCCCGGTCGTCGAAGCGTTGCAGCCACGGCCCGGGCGAGCCGTAGAGTTCCACGTGCCGTCCGGTCCTGGCCACGGTGGCCGTATAGATGCCGCCGATCGTCCAGTGGCCGCTGGCTTTGAACCGGTACCAGAGCTCGTCCGGCAGTCTCTGCCCGGCCGGTGGTTCCGGGATCCAGGCGTGGACGGTCCCGGCTTTCAGGACCCGCAGACCGCCGTAGATCCACCGTTCGCTCGTGCGGGACGGCTCGCCGTCGGGTGCGGTTTCGCTGGTGGGATCGGTCATGCCGGGCCGTCCCCACTGTGCTGGTCGCGGTTGTTGGCGTCGGCGCCCTGCTGGGTGATCGCCTTCAGCCGGGCGAGCTGCTCGCCGATGCCGCGGGCGTCGTCGAGCGGCCGGGCCGCGTCCGCCCACACGGAGCTGATGAGGTCGGCGTACCGGAGGCCAGCGAGCACGGTCACCGCCGCGGTGGTGATACCCAAAGCTGCGGCCTGCTCGGCGATCCGGGCCGCGGTGACAGCGCCGGGGTCGCCGATGCTCAGGTCGTAGTCGTCGACCTCGGTGTCGAGCGTGACCAGCCCATGACGGGCGGACAGCACCAGCACCTGCCCACCGGTTCGCACCGCGATCACCGCAGCGGCCCGGCGGGCCGCGTGATGGAAGCTGCCGAGGTACTTGCGTCCGGCCGGAAGCCGGCCGGATTCCTTCGCCTTGCTACAGCCCACGACGATGACCGGCATCGGCGTCGGGGCAACCGAAGCGGGCGGCGCTGCGATCCACATGGGGACCGGACTGGCGTAGTGGGCGATCAGCTGCCCGGTGCGCAGGTCGTGAATCCGGTACCCGTCAACGGTGGTGGCCAGGATCGGCCGACCGGGCCGGACGTCCCGCTCGAAGTACAGGAAGGCTTCCGGGTACCCGGCGGCAGCCCAGGTCTGCCGTTTCGAGGTGGGGGTGGCTCCGGCTGCGGTGATGGCCTCGGCGGTGAGGCGATTCGACAGGGCCAGCTCGGCCGTGCGCGCGGCGAACTGCTCCTCAGCCGCGGCCACCGCGCCGATCAGCCCGGTCGCCGCCGTGGCCGCTCGCTCGGCGGGGACCGGCGCCGCGTCCGCCGGGCGGCTGCCTGCCGCCGGTACGGACGGCGAGGGAGCAGCCTCGCCGGCCGCTCCGGCTAGCGTGGAGGGTTCCGTGGGCGCGGGGGCCAGCCAGAATCGGCTGGTGTCGCCGAAGGCTTCGACGGTGTTGCCGGGGGTGTCGCGCAGCCGGACGGCGCGGGCTTCCCGGGCGATGAGCACCAGCACGCCCTCGCCGGTCGGCCGTTTCCGATCGCGGCCGAAGTAGATGCCGCGTTCGAGTTCGCCGTGTTCGCGCAGGTTGCCGCGCCGGGCGTCATCGCGCGTCACTGCCCATCGCCGTTCTGCGCGGTGCCCTCGGTGCCCAGCGGCTGATCGCCGCAGCCCGGTAGGGCATCGGGTGGGATGGCCGCGCCGGCCCGGGTCGGTGAGTCGCTGATGGTGGGTGGCTGCTCGGCGCCCGCCGTCCCGTGTCCGGCCGCGGAGCCGGGGCGGGGTAGGTCGACGATGCCGAGCATCTGCCACCCGCGGCCAGTCCAGACTTGCCAGACGAACTGGTTCTGGTGGGGCCGGCGTGCCGCTTCGCGCCCGGTGAACAGCTCCGCCAACCTCTGCCGGTCTCCGGGAGCGAAACGGCGCCGCTCGAGGACGATGTCGGTACCGACGATGTGGTCGTCGCCGTCGCGCAGGATGACCGCCGCGAAGCCCCTGTTCTCGGCGGCGACGATGTGCAAGGCCGTCTCGTATTCGGCGATCAGCGCCTGCAGAACCGTCGGCGTATCGACCTCGCGGCCCCGCCACCGGCAGGCCCGGACGAACTCGTCCAGGTCCTCGTGGCCGAACCGGTCATCGGCGGGACGAAACACCGGCAGCCGGCCTGGGCCGTACTCGACGGTGCCGACCGGACGGACGTCAACCCACAAGGTCGCGGTAAGAGCGGCCTGGCCGGCGGTGACGTCGTCGAGCGTGGTGACGGCGAGCCGGGGCATCCGCAGCGGCTGGTGGGTGGCCATCACGAACTCGCGGTGCCCGCCGAAGGCGGGCAGGCTACCGGCGATGCGGTCGCAGTCGGCCGGGTCGACCGCTTGCCAGGTCCAGTTGAAACCCATCGGGCAGTACCGCCCGTCCGGTCCCGGGCTCTGCCGCTCGATGGCGGGCTCCCCGTACTGGGCGGTCTCGTCAAGGACCAGGTCATCGCCGTCGAACCACACCGGCGGGATGCTTTCGTCCACCGCACGGTCCACCGCGGCACGGGTCTTACCTCGCACGAGAAGCCGCAGGCGGGTCAGCTGCCAGGCGAACAGCCCGAATCGCTGCCTCATCTGCGCGATGAGCCTGACGCGTTCCTCGTGGCGTAGCCGCTGCTGGTCGGCGGCCACGGCCTCGGCGACCTCGCGGGTGCACCGCCACACCGCCCAGCCGTTCCAATGGTCGATCAAGACACCGACGAAACCGACGGGAATCCGGGGCGGATCGCCGGTCCAGGCCCAGTCGCCGGCGAACACGCCGACGCTGCCAACGTCCATGTTGTCGGGATGCAGGTAGCCCAGGTCCCGGGACGGGTGGCTCACCGGCTGATCGCGGTGGCCGTCGTTGTCGTTGCTCACGAAATCCTCCAGAAGACGCGAAAAGCCACCGCCCCGGGATCGGGGCGGTGGCTCAGGGTGCAAGGCAGGCCGCGTTCGCGGGCTGCGAAATGGGCTTAGCGGTCTCGCGGCTCGGTTTGCCCGGCTGTGCTGCCCGGGGTCAGCCCGGCGGCGGCCCGCTGGCGGGGCGTGAGGCTGGCCCAGGTGCGCGGCTCGCTGCCGCCGCGCAACGTGCCGTCGAAGCCGGCCGCCTCGGCCTCGTCGAAGCTGAGCAGGCGGTCGCGCTGGTGCAGCAGGGTGTCGACGCGGTCTTGCACCGCGATCACGAACTCGCCCCCGAGCCGAACCGCATCGTCGCCGCCATCGCGAGGCAGGTCCTCGACGTAGGCGCCCGGGTCGACGTGCCGGATCAGGTCGACCCAGCAGCGGATCGGCGCGTCGTACAGCGGTCCGCGCTCGGCTTCGTCGCTCTCGATCATCGCGAACGCCCGGTCGGCGTCGGCGTGGATCTCGCGCCGGTGCTCGACGATGAACCGGTGGCCGGCGTGAGCGATGTGCTCGAACATGTAGTGCCGTTTTTCGACGTCGTCGAGCAGCCGCTCCCGCGCCGCGCGGTCGTTCCACCGATGCGCGATGACGTGCCGGCCGTCGACGGTAACTTCCCGCGTGTAGAGACCTTCCGGCACCACCACGCCCCCGACGACGATGTCGGCAGGCACGTCATACGCGTACAGGGCGAGTTCCCAATCGAGGCTGTCGCCGACGACCCGCCACTGCGGCAGGCTCTGCAGGGCCTCGATGACGGAGGCGTCGGTCACCACCTCGTACGGCCACACCACCTTCCGCCGGCCCGGGTCGCTCCGGGCCGTCACTGCCGGCCTCCCCCCGGGCCGCCGGACCGGCGTTTCCCGCCCGCTCGACGCCGGCCCGCACCGCTGCGCGTTGCCGGCCGCAGGTAGGCGGCGGGATCCTTCGCGGCGTCAGGCAAAGCGGCCTCGGGAGTGAGGTCCTTGAGGATGGCCTTGGCGACCCGCAATACCGTCTCCGCGCAGTCCTTGATCAGGCCCATATCGCCGTTGGCCCAGCCCAGCACGTAGGCGTCGCTGTAGATCTGGGTGTCCAAGCCCAGGACCCGGCAGCACAGGTGAGCGACGCTTTCCGCCTCGGTCTCCTTCCGGCCGCGGTGCAGGTTCTCACCCAGCCGCATGCCGGTGGTGTGCTCGCAGCGGATGTGCGCGAGTTCGTGCATCGTCGTCTTGGTCCGCTGGGCCGCGGACACGTCGTCGCGGATCAGGACCTGCCGGACCGAGGGGCCGGTGACGGTGACCCCGTTCGCCCGGCCCAGATACTCGCCGCCCGGTGCGGCGAGATCGTACGAGTAGCCGGCATCCTTGATCAGCTTGACGAGTTCGTCATACACACCGGTCCGGTCCCCACCCTCCAGCAACTGCGGCGTCTGCCCGCCCGCGGCCTGCACGCGGCGGGCCCGCTGCACGGTCGGCACCTCGAACGGCTCCCCGTCGGTCTGGGACAGGTCGAACGTCGACACCAGATGGAACCCGACCACCTGCACGACCGGGCGGCCCCGGTCGTCGCGCAGAACCTTGCGGCCGGCGGCCTCGGACCGGGCGGCCTCCTCCTCCGTCGGACGGCGTTTGACCGGCGCCCAGACCTTGAACCCGGTCTCGCCCTCGCGGACGTGGCGGCCGTACTTCTTCCAGCCGCTTCTGGCGTCCTTGTTGCCGAACGGCAGGAAGAACGTCGGGGTCATCTGACGCTGTTCGGCCTGCATCAGCAGCAGGAACACGTTGTTCAGGCTGTACTGGGCGCCGAACTCGGCGACAGTCTCGAGGAACGTCACCCATTCGGCCGGATCCGCGGCCAGCCGGGCCAGCCGGGCATCGAAATCGGTCTTGATGGACTCGAGGAGCTCGGCGCGTTCCTCGTCGGACATCTTGCTACGGGCCATGATGTCGGTCCGTCCTTTCCCCGCCACGTGGCGGCGGGCAGGCTGGGACCGCGGCCCCAGCCTGCCCGTAGGCACGTGGATGGGGCCGAAACCCGAACAGATTCCGGGCCGGCTAGCAGAACGTGGTCACACGACGATCAGCAAAGGTGCGCGCCGTGCCGATGAATCCGCGGCAGCGGGCAATAGCGGAACGCCCTGTGGTGTGAGGGTTTCCGGGCACGGCGCGGCGGCCGTGCCTGGAAATCCGAGGTGCGTGGCCGGGCGACGGCCAAAAGGAATCGGTGCGGTCGGGTTCGGCGGCCGGTCAGGTCACGGCGCGCCGACGCCGGTCAGGAATGCAAGGACCAGGACCCGGGTCGTGGCGCGTCCAGCGGGAAGCTGGGCTGGTGGACGTGGTCGGCGAGCACGGCGGTGGACCACGGGGCGTGGGCGGTGCCGTCGTCGGCGATCGTGGCGGTGCAGCCGTCGCCGGCGGTGCAGCAGCGGGTGGCGCCGTGGAAGATCAGCCCGTAGGTGAACCCGCTCCCGGTGTTGACCATGAGGCTCAAGGTTCCGTCGCGGTGGACCCGGGTGTCGGCGCCCAAGCCCAGCGATAGCAGCCTCGACAGAGCGGTCACCCAACTGCTGATGGCCGTCAGGTGCTGTGGCGATGCCGGGCCGTAATGCCCGGCGAGCGCCTGGACGTGTCGGGTTGCGGTGGCGATAACGTCGACCGCGTCCCGGCTGACCGAAAGGTGCAGCCGGTCGGGGCGCCGATCGACGCGGGGCAGATCCGGCACCGGGGCGGCCGGGTCGTCGTAGGTGCTGGGCAGGACGTTGATGAGTTCCATCGCCAGTTCGGGGCCGGTGCCCCAGGCCGCTGCCCGGTCGGTGACCGCGCCACAGAGGGCCTCCCATTGGCTGGTGGGAATCTGGAACTGGCGCGGGTCGATCCGGCGGCCGTCAGGCAGCGTCTTGAGGGTCAGGCCGCTGTCGGCCAGCAGCGTGTCGTAGACCGCGTTGATGACGGTGGCGAGCAGGTTGCCGGTGGAGTCGGTGGCGTCGATGCGGCCGAGGATGGCGGTCAGCTCGGTCTCGGTGAACGCACGGCGCACCGGGTCGATGGTGTGCAGGCTCATCGGGTGGCCTCCTGGCTGTCGGTGAGGAAAATCTGCATCGAGATCGGGCCGAGATTGATGACCAACAGGTCCAGGCCGGCGGCGACGCCGTCGCTCAGCTGGGCATGCAGGCTGGCCCCATCGGCCTGCGGGGCGAGAAGCGGCAGCGGTTCGCAGAAGTCGTCACCGCCGATCTCGTCGGCGACGTCGTGCTTGGACATCGCCGTGTCGTAGCCGTCGGCGCAGACGACCAGCAGCCGGTCACCGCCGCCCGGATGCGACTGGCCCGGCAGGCCGTTGGACATCAGGTAGAAACCGTCGTCGCCGACGAACCACAGCGCCGGCGCAGGCGTCGTGCCGTTCTCGGAGTCCAGCAACGACAGCTTGTGGTCGGGGGCGGCAATGGCATGGTCGGCCACCGCGAGGACGTCGCGCAGCGGGAATCGCAGCTCGATCATTAGTTCTCCTCCAAGGTGGGGATCTCGGGCCGCGCTCGGCGAGCGTGCGTGAGGCGTTGCGGAGCTTGCCGAGGAACGTCTCCGAGTCGTCGACGGCCTGCCCGAGGGTCTGCTGGGCGGCACGGCGGTCGAGCGCCTCCTCGATCTGGTCCAGGCCGGTGATGAACGTCAGCCTGGGCTGTTCGCCGCGGTCGGCTGTCTGCTTGCAGGTGCTGCCATTCGGTGGCCTGCCGGGCCGCGATGGCCTCCAGCTCCGGCTGGTCCGAGCGGATCCCGGCGGGGATGAGGGTCAGCGCCGCGGCGAGCTGCCGGTCGCCGTCGATGCGTTCGTGGTCGGCGCGGACGCGCTCGCGGACGGCGATGTCGCGGTAGTGCTCGATGATGTCGGCGCTGGTCGGCCCCTGCACGGGCGGCACGCCGTCCCGGCCCTCGGCGAGCCACCGGCTGAGCCAGTCGTGCAGGTCCTCGACCTCGGCGCGGGACAGCAGCACCGATCCGCCGTAGATGTCGTACACGGCGCCGCCGATCCCGAGGTGCAGTTCGTCAGTGCCGATGGCGACGCCGCGCGGCGCGACCGCCAGCATGATGCGGGTGCCGATTTGATGAAGTTCGAGGTGATGACTATTTCTCATTCAACGATTCCTTTCTCCGCCTGGGACGGCTTCTGATTGCGGCGCGATGCCACACAAACAGCAGGCGGCATCCGGCCACGAGCCGATGCCGCGGCGCGGTCGCGCCGAATGGCTCAGGCGTGGTTGGTGGACGGGATCCCGAGCAGGCCGGGAACGTTGTCGCCGTAGTCGTCGTATTCCGCGGCAGCGACCTTCAGATCGATGCCGAGCGCGGCGCTGCCACCTCGGGCGCCGTAGAGGTCGGTCAGCAGGTCGTCGACGCTGGTGCCGCCAAAGTCGACGGTGACCGGCTCGCCGTCGGCGAAGTGGACCGTCGCGTCGCTGCCGGTGAGGAAGTGCCCGTCGTCGAATTCTCGGGTGTGGAAGATGACCCAGCGCGGTTCGCGGTGTGACAGCTCTTCCCGGCGCGCCGCGAGGTGGGCACGGACGTCGGTGAGCAGCACCGCGTGATGGTCGGCGTGGTGGTCGTCCCGCAGCTGGTCCAGGAGTTCGTCGCGGACGGCAGGGTCGAGTTGGTCGAGGGTGTGCGCGGTGAGATGGCCGCGCATCATCGGCCAGGCCGCGTCGAGGGCCTCGCGCAGACCGCCGTCGTTGACGGCGCGGCGCACAGTGGCGCCGAAGTCGTCGGCGGCTTCGGCCTCCGTCAGGTGGTACTCGGCCGCCCATTCGATGGCGGTGCAATCGAACACGAGAACGACCACGTGTCTCATGGCGGTAATCCTTTCCGGGAATGCGATAGCGTTTCGTGAGTCGGCACCGGGTTGCATTGGATGCAACAGATGGCTCATTCGGCAAATCGGTATGGCGTCATCGTGTAGGTCCCGAAATAGGGGTACGGGATGCGGCGGTAGTGGGTTCCGCCGTCGCCGGATTGTTCGTATCCCCAGTACGACGACATCGAGTTGTCGGTCCAGCCGGCGAACAGCACGACATGTCCCGCACCGCCCGGCGCGGGTTTGATCATCAGGTCGCCCGGCTGCATTTCCGCCTTGCCGAGGATGGTGGAGTGCGCGGCGAGGATGACGGTGGTGAGGCCGGGCCCGGGCAGCCCGAGCGCCATGCTGACGTAGCCGGAGCAGTCGCGGCGGTAGCCGCCGAACAGGTCGCCGGCTGCGTTGCTGGACAGGTACGGCACGGGGTCGCCGCCGGGCCAGGCCGTGAGCCACGTGCGGGCGCGGGCGAACACCGCGTCAAGGCCGGCGCACCCGCCGGAGCGGTCCGGCGAGGCGGTGATGGCGGGGCAGTCGTTGCCGCACGGCCCGACTGGCGGGGCGCCTGACGCAGGATCGCCCATTGTTTGGGCGACGATCGCGGTCGCGTCGGCCTCGTGCTTGGCGTAGGCGTCGGGATAGGCGCTGCGCTGCATGGCCTGGGCGGCCACGGTCAGCGGCAGGCTCTCCCAGTGGGCGATCGTGACGAGCTTGTCGTAGAACTTTCCCGCCGCGTACACGGGATCCAGCAGTTGTGCTGGGGTTCCCCATCCCTGACTCGGGCGCTGCTGGAACAGTCCAAGCGAGTCGTGGTCGGTGGGCAGATCGGCGTTGTACAGATTGGATTCCTGCATCGCGGTGGCCACCGCGATGACCGCGGCCCGGATCGGGAGACCGCGCTGGTTGCCGACCTCGACGATGATGCCGGCGTTGTGCAGTTGCTCGGTGTCGTAGCCGCTGACGGACCCAGACGAGGGCGGAATGCAGGCGGACGCGGCGCCGCCGACCGCGGCGATGCCGGCGACGGTGAGGAACACGGCCACTGCGGCGAGGGTGATCAGGGCGAGCAGACGGCCGGTCATGACCGGCTCCGAAACATTTCGGCGGACATGGCGTGCCCTTTCTGGGGTGGGGTCGCCGGATGGCTGCCGGCCACCGTCCCCGGGGGCCACGCCACGCGGGCGGGCGCCGGCGATCAGTGCCGGGCGCCCGCCGTTGCGGCGTGGACGTCAGGAGGTGGCCGACGGGAGCGGCGTGTGGCCGTTGCCGGGGGCGAGGGCGGCGAGGCGGGCGACCGGGGTCTCGGGCGAGTCGAGAAGCCCGGCGTGGCCGGCGTCGCGGATGCGCTGCACGGTGCGGGTGGACACGTCGAACGCTTCGGCGATGTCCTGGTTCGACGATTCGGTGTCGTCGTCGATGGCGTGCCAGATCTCCCGCCAGCGGTCGTAGGCCGGCTGCTGGGTGGGGATCTGTCGCAGCACCGCCGTACTCGGCCAGTGCGGCTGGCCGTTGGCGGCCGTCCGTAGCTCCGAGACCGGCGGGCCCGTGTCGGGTGGCTGGATCTCCGCGGCGATCGCCCTCGCCCATCCCTCGATATCGATCATGGCCATGAGGGCGTCGGCGACGTCGTCGACCGGGGTCGTGGTCGCCGCGATCGCGGCGAGCAGCGGGTTGTCCTCGTGCCGGGCCTGGATCATCTTGTCGATGTGGTTGGCCAGCGCGGCGCGGCGTTTCTCGGCGCGTAGCTGGTCACGGGCTTCGGTCAGGGAGGCGTGCACGTCGAGGCCGCCGGTGATCGCGAGCAGTTTCGCGCGGACGGTGACGTCGGGTTCGCGGATCCATTGCCGCAGCCCGTAGGCCGGTGGGGTTTCGGAGAGTTTCCCGGTGGCGCGCAGGGCGTCGCGGCGGCGGGCGGAGGTGTGCAGCAGCCACACCATGTACGCGAAGACGCCGAGGCTGGCGAACACGACGGCGAGGTACGGGGTGGCGGCGTGGCCGATGAGGTTGATGCCAACGGCCAGGCTGACTGAGGTGGCCGACAGGATCCGCCAGCTGTACGCGTTTTCGCCGAGGCGCTGGCGGGAGTCGGCGAATCCGGAGGTGACGACGCCGCCGAGGTCGATGACGATCGCGAACGGCGTCACGAGCAGGGCGCGGACCCACAGCGGCACGCTGTCGGGCCACGGCGGTGTGTCGATGCCGACCCAGATCTGGCCAATCGAGGAGCCGAGCGCGGCGATCGCGTAGAACGCCCAGGCGGCGCGTTCCGCGGCGCGGCCGGGGGCGTGGTCACCGGCGGCGGTCAGCGAAGCCATGGGGCACCCCCGGTCGGGGTGCCGCAGCTGATCGCGTGGTGGGGCATGGGTGCCTCCTGCACAAGGGCAGGGCCCAGCGCCCCGGAGCTCGGGACGCTGGGCCGAAAATGTTCGGCTGATGCGTCCCGCGCGAACGGCGGGATCAGTGGCGGTGTCGGAAGCGGACCGGCTGTTCGTGCGTCTGGTCGACCGCGCCGGCCGCGGCTAGGCGCACCAGGATGCGCCGGATGGTGCCGTGCGAGTGGCCGAGCACCCGGCCCAGTTCCCAGGGCGTGAACGACGTCCGCGGATAGGCGGCGAGGTGTGCCAGGACCATCGGCTGCAGATGCCCGTACGGCAGACGTTGTCGTCTGCCGGACCTGGTTGGCGCCACGTCAAAGCCTCCCTGTCGCGCGACCGGACCTGGCGGGAATCGGTGTGTCGCCGCGTCAAGGTCCGACCGGCCCGCCCGGTCGGCACGATATGGATCGCGGTCCGGCTCGGTCACGCGCGGGCGAACATGCAGGTGACCGGCTTGCCGTGGTGCAGGCCGGCGCAGGTGATGTCGCCGAGTTGCCGGTCCGGGTCGCGCAGTCTGTGGCGCAGGTCCACCTCCAGCTCATCGATCCGCGAGCCGTGCAGCTGCTCGTAGGAGCCCTGGTGGTTCGCGAACTCGGCGGCCAGCTCGCTGTCGGGGAACGCCTGCTGCCACATGCGGAAGTACAAACCTGCGGCGGGGCCGTGCATCGGCGCTTGGAGGCTGGTCTCCACCAGGGCCAGGCAAATCTCGGCGGCGGTCGCCCGGCGCAGGTCCGCCCCGGCGGCAACCCGCGCCAGCAGCTCGCGGACGTGGCCGCGGTACACGAATTCGGTCCCCATGCCTGGGCCGATCTCGCGCGGCGCAAGAACACCGAAGGCGTGGTGAATGATGTCGGCCTGGCGGCGATGCTGGCGGCAGGCCCTCGTGATCTCCTCTTCGGCCCACTCCATCGCCTTGAACACGGACGCGGTCTGCGCGGCGAGGTCGGCGATCAGCGCGCCGAGGTCCAGCGCAGGCGGGTCGGCGGCCGGTACGACGACCTGCTTGGCCGGTCCAGGCTCCGGGATGGTCATGATCTGGGTCATGCGATTGCTCTCCGTCCATAAGGGACGGGCATCGCCGATTGGTCACCCCGTCGCTGGGGCACCGAAGATGTCGGCGATGCCCGGCCAAGGGGGTGTGACGATGGGTGGTGGGAGTCGCGGCTGACGCCGCAGGCGTCTACTCGGCGCTGTCTCCCGCGTCGTCGGCGTCGTCATCGGTGAAGCGTTCGATGCCGGCGTCGGAGAAGATCTGGTCGAGGAACAGGCTGTTCAGGTCGACCGTGTCCGACACGTGCTCGTCGTACTGGTACAGCTCGTCGCGGACCAGGTCCCATTCGTCGTCGGTCAGGTCACGGCTGTCGGCCTCGATGACGCGGCGGTCGAGCCAGGCGACGGCGATACCGGCCCGGTGGGCGAACTCCAGCAGGGCGGCGGTCGGATCGGTGAAGCACCCGACGTACGCCTCGTACGCCTGCACGACCGGCGACGGGCCGGTGGTGTCATCGCGGACGGTGCCGCACAGCTGCCGGTCGACTTGTTGCCAGCCGAGGTCGAGACCGATGGTGTACCGGCCGTCCGGGTCGGGGTCGGTGACGCGCAACGCGTCGCTGTCGCCCGTGACGTGCCGCCAGTCCGCGACCAGGTGCTCGCCGTCCATCTCGATCCGCGGGAGACGGGCGTCGACCTCACCGATGGCATCCTCGTAGAACTGCGCGGTCTGCGCCGTGGCGGCACGGGCTTGCGCGCGCAGGGCCTGCATGTCGCCGGCGATCTGGTGGGCGATCGGGCGGCTGACCCGGATCTGACCCGGCTCGCTCGCCGGTTCGGCGAGGTAGCCGATGCGCCACCGTGATCCCTGCTCGGGCCCCACGTGCAGCAGGGCGTGGCTGTAGACCCGCTGACGGGTCGGCGATGGCGTCATCGATCGTCTCCTTGCTCGTCGGTGTCGTGCGGGTGGGGTGTGCCGGTGCTGCCGGCCGGGGCGCAGCGGTGCCCGGCGACCGCCGTGTGCAGTTCGCCGAGGGTGCGGCTGTCGTAGACCTCGGTGATCGGTTGCTGGCAGGTCGGGCAGTTCCACGTGTCGGTGTGGTCGTCGAAGACCAGGTAGACGCCGGGGTCGGCGGCCGGTTGTGGCTGCGGGAGATTCAGGCGGTGTGCCAGGGACTGTTGGGCTTGCCGCCAGGTCAGGCCGTGATGCGGGCCGTGGTCGCCGTTCTCGCCGGTCCAGTGGTGCCCGTCCCACCAGGTTCGCCAGGTCACGTACCAGGCGGTGGCGGCGGCCCAGTCGGGCATGCGTTCGGTGCGCCGGCAGATCACGATCCAGCTGCTCGTGTCCTCGTCGGCGGCGACCGCGGCCACAACGGGGTAGCCGTTGACCGCCGCGGGCGGCCCGGCGGGCGCAGGCGAGGCGACGCCGGGTGGCGATGGATTCATGCGTTGTCCTCCCGGTCGGGGTGCAGGGCGCGGTGCACGATGTCGGCCATCGCGGTGCAGTCGGCGGCGTTGCTGTCGTGCATCGCGGCCAGCTGCTGCGCGCCGCTACGGGTGATCAGCGCGTTCGCTTCGTCGCAGGCGTCGCCGTCGAGCAGGTCACGCAGGTGCTGGGCGAGCGAGGTGTGGTGGTCGGCGACGATGCGGAGTTCTTGCTCGAGCCGCTCGACGCGCTCGGTGGTGCCGAACACGGCGCGCAGATGCTCGTGAAGGGTGAGTTTGGTGATGGACATCGGTTCCTTCCCCATGGGTAGAGATCGCTTCCGCGGGGCGGGCGCCCAGCGGAGGATTGGCGGTCGGGCGGTGGCGTCAGCCGGAGTTCGCGGTGGCGTCGCTGTCGGCTGGCCCCGGGTGCGTAGTGACGGCCTGGGTGGCGGTGCGGAACGTGGCGTAGGTGTGGTTCACGACGTCCGCGATGTGGCCGAGTGCTTCGACGGCGGCGTCGATGCCGTAGGTCGCCGCATCGGTGATGAAGTCGTCGAAGCCCTGGTGCAGGCAGCCGAGGCGGATCCGGCCGAGCGGGTAGTCGAGGTCGACGGTGAGCAGGCCGCCGCCGTCGATGCCGTCGCCGTCGCCGGTGCGCCAGATCAGCACCTGGTGCACCTGGGCTGCGGGCCGCCACGCGCGCTGGGTGGCGTCGTGGTTCAGCAGGGCCAGCAGGTCTTCCAGGCCCGCGGCGACGGTCAGGTTCTCGGTGCGGAACCCGTCATCGATGCCGGCCTCGCTGGCGGCGCCGGCCTCAAGCCAGGCGCGGCAGGCCACCGGGTCGAACACGATCAGCAGTCGGTCACCCATCCCGGTCTCTGGCAGATCGGCCACGCCAGCACGTTGGGCGACGGGGCCGTGGAGACCGGCGATGGTGGTGAGGGGCTGTCCGTTGCCGTCCCACGAGTTGCTGACCAGACCCGTGTCCGGGGTGTATCGGAGAATCTGTCTCGGCCGTTCATAGGCGGGTTCTTCCCCGACGGTGAACGCGAACCGGTGCGCGGGCGTGGGGCCGGTATCCATCAGCTCGGCCAGCGCTGCGGCGACGCGGTGTGCGGCGCCGACGGTCACGTTGGTGAGGACCATCATGGTCACGTCGCTGTCGGGAAGGGTCTTGCCGGTCGTGGCGGTGATGGCTTGGCGGATCGCCTCGTCGTATCCGTCAGGCATTGCCGTGGTGTCGATGTGCACGGTCAGGGTGGTGTGGTCGTCCATGTCACCTCTCTCTTTCTGCTGTGGTCAGCCAGATCTGCGTCGCCGGTTCTCGGGGGCTGGCGTTGCGCGTGCCGCGGTAGGAGGGGGTCTATGCGGTGATCGGGTCGCGGGCGCCGATGAGTTCGGCGACCATCGCGCGGGCCAGCGGTGGCGGTACGGCGTTGCCGACGCAGGACACCTGCTGGGAGGTGGTGCCCTGCCATCGGTAGTCGGGCCGGAAACCCTGCAGCACGCCCGCTTCGGACGGGGTCATCCGCCCGTACACGCTGACGCCGGTTTCCCCGCGGGCGGCTTTCGCGTCTGCCGGGTCGATGCTGCCGTCGGGGTTGTGCCGGACTGTCCACCGGCCGGCGGCCTGGGCGGCCCGGATTGACGCCCTTGCCCCGGATCCGCCTTCGTAGCGGGGGCCGCCGCCGGCGTTGCGGGCGCACAAGGTCGGGGCCGGCCGGTCGGTGAGCCCGAACCCGACCACGTCGGCCATCGACCGCCACCGGCGCGTCGTACCGGAGCCGTCTTTGGAGTGCGTCGGGTCCGGGATGCGGGGCTGCCGGCGGCGGTGGGCGAGCAGGATGACCCGCTTGCGGGTCTGCCCGAGGCCGTAGTCGGCGGCGTTGACGACGAAGGTCACCGTCCGGTAGCCGAGCGCCTGCAACGCCCCGGCGATCGCGGTGAACACTGGCTTCGCGCCGGGGGTTTCCTCGCAGGCGATGAAGTCGGGCCGTAGGTCGCGGGCCCAGCGGACGATTTCCAGGACGAGTCCGGCGCGGATGTCGGCCCACCGGTCGGTCATGTCGGCCGGGTCGGCGCCGTCGAGGACCTCGGTGATCGCGGCGATGAGGATCTGCAGGTCGCCCAGGCCCAGCCGCAGCCCGGCCGCCGAGTACGGCTGGCACGGCGGCGACGCGATCAGCCCCCAGGGTTGGGCGTGCGCGAAGTCGGCGGTCGGATACTTCGACACGTCGGTGCGCACCGTCGCGTGACCGTTTTTCACCCGGGTCTTGCAGGCGATCGGGTCCCATTCGAGGCCGATGTCGTGGATGCCGAGCGACAGCAGCCCTTCGGCCCAGCCGCCGGCTCCGCCGAACAGTTCGACGACCATTCCGCCGGCCCGGTCCGGGTCGCGCCGGACTGTCGCGGTGCCGTCGGCGAGGGTGACGTGGATGGCCAGGCCGAGCGGGCTGTCGGCGGCCTCGTCGAGCGCGTCGGCGAGTTCGGACCGGCCACCGGTGAGCAGGTCGCTCAGGACGTCGACGGGAACCTCGCGGCCGGGCCGCAGCCCGTGCAGGGTCTGGTCGAGGTCGTTGATCGCGCCGGCCAGGCTGGCCCGGTCGCCGCGGGCTTCGGCCACGTCGGCGCGGACCACGTCGGCGAGCGTGCCGACCACGTCCGCGAGCACCGGGCCGGGCAACTGCGCCAGGTGTGGCGCCCGGGCCAGCAAGGTGCGGGCCAGGTCACGGCCCCACTGGCGGGGGTTGGCCCGGTCCGGGTCGGCCAGCAGCGCCTTGATCCGGCCACCGAACACGTCGGTGACATCAGGGCCGCCGCCGTCGAGGCGGCACGCGGCGGCGGACACGAACGCCGGGGCGGCGTCGGCGAGGGCGTCGCCGAGTGCGGTCGCCGCGACCACGCCGGTGGTATTCGAACTCAGCTCGGTGCTCACAGCAGGGTCACCGCCGCCCGGGCGATGAAGTCGGCGATCAGGCTGGGCGAGTTCGCGTGCCCGATCTGCCGGACCTTGTCACGGATGCTGGTGCCGGTGATCTGGTAGCCGGTGGGCAGCCCGGCCGCGGCGGCGAGCTCGTCGACGTCGAGGTACCGGAACGTCGAGGCGGTGAAGTCGCCGTCCGCCTCGGGGATCCACACGCCGAGTTCCTGCTGCGTGGTCAACGTCGGCAGCGGAGTGCTGATCGGCCGGGCGGGCCTGAACGTGCGGGTGGTCTGCACCCACAGGGGTACGAGGCCGTGCTGCTCGATGCCCGCCGTGATGCGGGCGATCGTCTCGTCGCTGATCTGCTTGGCCTCACCGTTGCTCCGTTGCCGCATCGTCGGGGCGTCGCGGGTCACGTCGATCGCGTCGCCGGCACGGCCGAGCTCCGGTTGGCACACGGTGTCGCAGACCGGGCAGGCCCAGTGGTAATCGCGGCCGTAGGAGCCGATCCAGTAGCGGCGGCTGCCGGTCCACTGCTGTACCGCGCGCACGGTGCCGTGTTTGCGGCAGAACGCGTCGACCCGCAGGGCCGGATCCGGTAGTGGCCGGTCCGCGCGGGTGAACAGGATGATCACCCGCTCCCGGCGGGCAGCGGCTCCGGTGTGCGCGGCGTCCAGGCAGTAGAAGGTGGGTGCATATCCGGAGACCGCGAAGTCGTTGAGGTACGAGCCGAGGTACGGCCAGGTCCCGAACTCGAGGATCTGCTCGAGCAGGATCGCCTGATAGCCGTCGTCGCCGCGGACGCGGTAGCCGTGCGCTTCGGCGTACTCGGCGACCCGGCGGCTGGTCGCCCGCGACCGGGCCGCGTACCAGGCGGCCCGGCGCGAGGGTTCCCGAAGTTGCTTGGAGCGTTGCTTGGACCCGGCGGCGCGTTGATGACCGGAGAAGTCCGGCGACGCGATCAGCAGCCGGGTGGCTGGATGGGCCCAGGCTGAGCAGTCCTGCAGATCGACCAGCGTCCCGCAGCCGTGGTTGGCGGTGTACGTGTCGACGGCCGGCTGCCAGTGGTTGTATCCGGCGACCGGCACGGCGCCGGCCCACACGGCGCCGAGACTTCCCGAGCCGAGGCCGGAGAACAGGTCGGTCGTCGACAGGCCCAGTGCACGCACCTGAGCGAACGAGGGCAGCCGATCGCCGTGGGCGGTGAACGGATTGCCCAGCGCCGCGATCCGGTCGGCGTTGACGATCGCCTGTGGGGTCACCGCGAGGGTCGCGGGGTACTCGATGACGCCCGGCGCAGAACTGTGGTGGACGTCGGATGGTGCACGGTTCATCTGCCTCTCCTGTCATTGGTGGTAATGGGGGTGGTGGTGCCGTACGCGGTCGCGGGCAATGCCGGCGTGCCAGTTCTTGGCGGGAAGACACGGCTGTCCGGCCGCGGAGCTGCCGGCGCCAAGGGCCGGCTGTCGGCGGCTGCGAGCGCGTCGGCTCGCCCCGGTTCATGCCTGGGGTGCAGGCTCAGCCGTGGTTCGCAGGGCGAGCTGATGGCCGCGTCGGCCGGACCAGGCGGACGGCGACGCGGAACGCGAAGGATGTGCGGGTGTCGAGGTCGACAACGGCGACGGGCAGTCCGAGGTACTCCTGACCGATGGCCTCAGCGAGCGCGTCGCAGGATGCGGTGGCGGAGCGCGTGTTGACGATCCGGAAGTACGTTTCGTCGCCGAGCACGGCCACCCATCGCCCGAGCGGCTCGGTGCTGTACAGGGCGTCGTACGTGTCCTCGTATTGGTAGTCGCCGTTGGCCCGGATGGCGTACTGGCCCATCAGGGCGGCGAAGGCTTGTTTACGGGGACGCAGGAACGCCCGGACCTGCCGTGCCGTGGGCGGGCTGTCGGCGGGCCACGGATCGATGCCGGGGTGCAGGATGGTGCCGTCTTCGGTGAGCCGATACCGGCGGTCACCGACCTCGAGGACCTGCAGGGTCCGTCCGCTGACCGTTCGGGTGGCGACGATCTGGTTCGGGTCGACAGCCGACGGCGGTCGGTGGTAGTCGCTGGCGCGCACGCCGTGTCATTTCTAGTGAATGGTCATCGGCGGCCAGCAGCGTCACCGCGTGGTGGCGCTGCTGGGCCGCGCGCGATGACGTGAAGGGGGTCTCCTGCGGACCGGAGGATCGGCGCCGGTGAGGGCACTCCAAGGGGTCGCTCCGGTCGAGGCCGATCAGGGGGTGGGGGTCACCATCCGCGTGTCGGCGGACCGCACGGCGACCTCGAGCAGGAACGTCCATTGGCGTCGGCCGCGGTGCACGAGCAGATGCAGTTCGTCGCGGTGCAGGCCCGTGCCCGCCAGCCGATCCTGGGCGCTGTCCGCGCGAAACCGCAGCCGCGGCACGTCACCGGTGCGCAGGAACGCGGTGAGCGTTTGCCACACCTCGTGCAGCGCCGCGTGCTCGATGACCAGGGTGGCGGCGGCGCTCAGGTCGCGCTCGTGCCAGCGGCCGGTGGTGTCGAAGCCGGCGATGTCGACGTCGAGGGTGATGAGGCGGTGCCGCCGATAGCCGACGGCGTCGGGGAACGCGCGTTGCTGGGACGCGGTGTAGATGCGCAGCCCGTCGGGGGCGCTCAAGGTGGCGCGGACGCTGCCGATCCCGTCCTGGGCGTGGATCGTGACGGTGTCGGCACGGCGCAACGCCTGAACGTCGCAGGCGTAGAGCAGCCCGTGCGGGTCGGGCTCGAGATCGGCGTCTGGTGGGTCGGCGTCTGGTGGGTCGCCGTACGGGTGGAACTGCACGATGGTCACTCCCCTGTCGCTCGCGCAAAGACGTGTCCAGCCGGATGTGCGGCCCCGCCCTGCGCGGCGCCGGCTGGAAAAGGGCAGGCGGGCGCTGGCTGCGTCGCGAGCCGGCGGCATGCGCAGTGCACGTGGCACGGCCGGCGGACAACCGCCGGGCGGCCGGAGCACTGCGTCGACGAGGACGTCAGCCTTCGGCGGTCTCCGGCAGAGTCGCCGCTAGTGCTGCGGTCTTGGCCGCGATCCGGAACATGGAGACCTTGTTGGCGGGGATGTCGGCGATCCCGTCGGCGTACTCGCGGTCGGTGAAGGGCAACTGCGCGTGCGGACCGATCCGGTACGCCGGCATGCTGACGTGTTGACGAGCGACCGGGACACCGTCGGGTGTGCTGTAGAGGGAGAACGCGGACTCGGCGAGTCCGTCGATCTCGACTTCCCGGCTGCCGGTGCACAGGATCACCAGGTCGTAGGTCCGGCCCTCGATCAGGACGCCGTCGGGCAACGCGACGGGCACAGCGGGCCGGTCGAGCACGGCCAGCCGCTGGACCCCGAACCGGTCCGGCCGCAGGTAGTGCCCGATGGCCTGGTAGCGGCCCCTTACCTGGTCGCGCCAGCCATCGCAGGTGTCCGGGATGGTCTGGCTGTACCAGTCGATACGGTCGACGTGATCCAGGGCGGCGGCGGCCATCACCGGTGGCGGGGCGACGCCGAGCAGGGACTCCACGGCGCATTTGCCGGAGTCGCCGCCGCCGACGACGGCGACGCGCCGCAGCCCGCGCAGCGGCCACGTACCGGCCATGCGCTGCATGAACTGCGCGAACGTGAGCAGGCAGGTGCCGTTGGCGAGTTTCTGGGCGATCGGGTCACCCACGCCCCGCGCGTCGATCAGCCGCCCGTATTCGCACACCCCGCGGTCACGGATCTCGACCTGCACGTACCCCTCGCCGCCGGACACGCCGGTCACGTTCGCGCCGGCGACGACGTCGGCGAACTGGGCCAGCGCGAGACGGATCACGAACGCCATGTCGGCGTTCGTCTGGTACTGCGCCATGGACACGTTCGCGGCCTGGACCAGGGCGCCCGGCAGCCGGTTCAGGCTCGCGCCCTGATCACCAGCCAGACCGGCGCCGCCCGGGCGGTTGCGGGAGTTCAGGTAGAACGTCGGTTGCGCGGTCATCGCGAAGGTCCCACCGACGCGGTCGCTGCGTTCCAGCACCAGTGGCCTGCCGAAGCCGGACAGCACGCGGATCGCCGCGTACGCGGCGGCGTGGAATCCGCTTCCGACGATGACTTCGCGCGTGTCGCCGGTGTTGTCCAGCAGCTCGTCCTGGCGGGCCTTGTCGGCCCAGAAGGTGTTGAGGATCTGATCGGCGGCGGCCCGGCCGGCCGCATCGAGGGCGATCCCGGCGAGCTGGGCGTGCAGCGGGCTGGGGAATTCGGTGGCCCGTTGCATGGTGGCCTGCATGCCTCCGGCGGCGGACGGCCGGGACGACACGGCGCTCAGGATGAGGTTGATCAGGTTCGAAGGCTCGGACAAGGTCCGGTTCCTTTCTTCAAGGATCCGATTTCCTCGCGGCCCGGCACGCCAGCCGCCCGGGGATCCCGGGAGGGTGGCGGCCGACGGCCGGCGCGAGGTCCCGGGATCACACAACAGATGGCTACAAAGAGCCCGGGCGGCTTGAAAGGCCCGAGCAGTTCACGAACGTGGTGCAGGGGCGCCGTCATGGCGCCGGGCACGGCCCGTTGCGGCGCCGCGCCGGGTATCACCGTGGTGGGCGCACCGCCGGTGCAGGCGATGGCACGGCCGCTGTCACAGCCCGCACGGTGCCGCAGACCGGCAGGCCCATCGGGTCGAAGCCGATGACGCACCGGCCGCGGTCGATCAGCGGCTCGCCCCGGTCGTCCGTGTCGTCGTCCTCTTGGCCGGGGCATCGCCGCTCGCCGGTGCTGAAGTGCACCCAGCCGCGCTGGCGGGCGATCAGCTTGCAGCCGGGGAAGCCCACATAGTCGCAGCAGTTGGCGCACACCGGCGCCTCGATGAAGCCGGCGAGCGTGACCCTCATCGCGGCAGCTCCTCGGCAATGAGTTCGGTGCTGACGACGGTGATCTCGTCGACGTCGCCCCAGCGCAGCTGGACGGCGGTCATCCACGCACGCCGGTCGGCGGCGGCCGGGCCGAGCAGCGTCGGCACCTCAAGCTCGGCACGGCCCTGCGGGGTGTCGACGGTGACCAGGTACACCGCCAGGCTGCCCGGCCCGCCCGTCTCGTCGCCACCAGGCCCGGTCTCGGCAGGTGCGCAGGCCGGCGGATGCGGGACCTGCCCGCCGGTGACCGGCTCAGCCACGGCCGTACCCGGCCATGCCGGTGAGCATGGTGGACAGCGGCTGGCCGTTGACGGTCACCTGCGGGGTGTCGTCGACCAGCCGCAGGACCGCGCCGGGCATCACCAGAGCGTTCTGGTCGCCGTCGGTGAACGACAGCTCGAGCCAGCCGGTGCGGTCACCGGCGGGCGGGGCGGCCACGGTCCGGATACGGCTGCCGAAGATGATCTGGTCGCCGACCGTGATCGACGTGGCCGCTCGCAGCTGGGCGCCGTCGGCCGGGCGGACTGCCCAGGGCGCGACCGCGTCGGCGTGCCGGGCCAAGACGGCCGGGTTGTGGTAGCGGACGCCGACGGTGCGGGAACCGACGCGGGTGACGGTCGCCGATAGCCAGCTGGCGCGGCGGTTGACGTGAACCGGCTGGCCGGGCCGCAGCAGCTGATGCGGCAGGAGGTGCTGCAGTACGGCAGGCTGCGCCTGGAACGTGCCAGTCATAGCGGAAACTCCCTGGTGGGAAGGGGTTCCCGGGCACGGCGCAGCGGCCGGGCCCGGAAACCAGGTGGTGTGGCCGGGCGACGGCCGGGAAAGCGGTTCAGCTGTAGAGCTGTGGGGCAGGGCCGCCGGGTCAGGGCACGGCGCGCCGCGGCCGGGTCAGGAGCGCACGCCCCACGACCCGGGTCGGGGTCCGTCCAGCGGGAAGCTGGGCTCGTGGTCGTGCTCGGCCACCGTCGTCGTCGGGTGCAGGGCGTGGACGGTGCCGTCGTCGGCGATCAGCGCGATGCAGCCGTCGCCCGGGTAGATTCGGACACGACTTGTCCTCGCTGCGATGGGTGGGATGGGTTGGGAAGGCGTAGGGCCGGAAGGTTGGTAGCCGGTACCGGCCCTACGCGTAACTGCGAGTTCAGGGAACTTCGCCGGGGAAGAAAACAACGCCGGTGCGCATGGAGTATTCGTAACGCATTCCAGCAGCTTCCTCGCGAACCCTGTACCACTCGTCGACAGTGCGATTCCATCTATCCCGGATCTCGCTGTCGTTGGGGTGACGCTCAACTTGCTCGGTCTCGTGCCGCATCCGCTCGGTAATCCGGATAACGGCGGCGTATGCCTCTCGCACGTTTTCGATTGTCACGTCCGTGTTGACAACCTTGGGATTGTTCGTCATCGTGACCACTTCCATTCAGGGGCGGTTACTCCGGGACGGTCTGCTGGTGGTGTTCCCGATCGACGGCGCCGAAGAGGTGGCGACCCGCAGACCTGGCAGCGGTGCTCCAGGATGGCCCGCTGTTCGCGTTGCCGGTCGACAGCGCCGAAGAGATAGCGGCCGTCGATTCCGCGGGCGGTGATCCAGGGAACCACCAGGCCCGCGACGACCGGGCGATGCGACAGCCATACCGGTATCGCCGCAG
Organism: Actinoplanes sp. NPDC051388; assembly: GCF_055586225.1. NCBI lineage: Bacteria > Bacillati > Actinomycetota > Actinomycetes > Micromonosporales > Micromonosporaceae > Actinoplanes > Actinoplanes sp. NPDC051388. Next base: position 150,160 of record NZ_JBVJIP010000017.1, read on the forward strand.
GCGCAGCGTCGCCGCCCGGGGCGGGAGGTACGGTGAACATGGCTGGAGTCCCTTCGATGCGGCCGGCTCGCCGCGCGGGGTCGCCGTCCGGCAACCTGGACGGTGCGCCGGCAGACGGGCAGAAGGAGCACCCGTTGAGGGGTGCTGATCGCGATATGGGGTCGCGCCACGGCGGCCCGGTGGAACACGGCGGCGGCTTGGTGGTACCGCTGCGGCGGAAAGCAGGTCAGGGCAGCGCGGGTTCGCAGTCACCAATGCCGTGCCACCCCGTTGACACCGAGGCTGGATCAGATCCGTTACGACGGGAGCGGACGTGGGGCGGCGCCTCAGGGGGTTCCCCTTCCCGATCGGGTGGGCACGGCCTGGTGGCCGTGCCCGGGATGCGCGAGCGCGTGGCTGGCCGGGCAACGGCCGAAAATGGAGCGGGTGGGTTGTCCGCCTGGCTGGACTCAGGCAGAGCCAGCAACCATGGTCAGGACGCCACTGCTTCGGTGGCGCGCAGGGCCACCGACACGGGTTCTGGCGATGGGCTATCGCCGGATCGGGGTGCGGGCGCGGGCTGGTAGATAGCACTGGCAGGCTTCCAGTTCCTCGCCGCAGTCGAAACAGCCGCCGCAGAGACGGCACCGCTGGTTGCGGTCGTCGCGGCCATTCCCGCAGAACGGGCAGTTCGGGGATTCCCAGATGTTCCAGTCGTACTCCCAGCCCTCCCGGATGGGGTCGCGCAGCCGGTCGTCGGGGCGATATCCGCTGTTGGAGTACCAGATCCCGCCGTCCCAGATGCCGGCGTCCTCGTTGAGGATGTAGGCCTGCTTGGTGAAGGAACGGTCGACGGTCAGGATCACGATCTTGTTCGCCGCCGTCATCCACTTCTGCAGCCGGATCCGGTTGCGCCGCACTCGCATCGATCCGAACAAGGACAAGAGGTCGTCGGCGAGGATCCGGGTGTCGGACCTCGGTTCCTTCTTGCCCGGTTGCACAGCCGCCGGTAGTACACCATTGTGGGCCAGCACGGTCCGTGGGTCACCGCCGACCGGGAACGGGTGGCAGTTCTCTACGTCCAGACTGCCGTGCGTGGCGAACCGGGAGTGGAACAGAGCGGGTCCGTCCGGGTTGCTGCGGCGGTCGGTGTCGAACTGGGCGATCATCGTCTCGGCATGCAGGCCGTGGCGGACCTGGATGCCGTCGCCGGTCACGATGGCGTAGCCGTGGCCGTCGTTGTTGAGGAACGTGCCGTTGAGCAGCGCGTCGGTGTCCGGCAAGGCCCCGGTCGGGAAGAACGTCAGAAGGCACATGCCAGTGCCTCCATCTGCTCGCGTAGCGGCGCGTATGCCGGTTGCTCGGCGACCCAGTCGCAGAACACCGACCAGGACCAGCCGCCGTGCCGGCAGATGGCGTGGGCGCTCAGGTGACGTGTGTATTCCACCGAGGCCACGGCGAAGGCGAGCGCCGCCTGAACCTGCGCAGGCTCCAGTGAACTCGCGAAGATCCGCAGCTCGAACGTGTCGGCGTTGTTGGTGTTGATCGCCCGGTACCGGGCGCCGCCGCCACCTTTGGCGTAGTCCTTGATGTACTCCCGGTCGATCTTGGTGAACGCCGCCCATTCGTTGGACTGGCGGCGAGCCAGCACGGTGACCGGGGCTTCGTTGCGGTAGATGAACTTCATCCACCGGTAGATGTGGCACGCGGAGCTGAAGCCCGCCCGTGACAGGTGCACGTGCATGCCGGTGCGGTCGTTCGCCTCGCAGCCCCGGTCGCCGAGGAGGCTAAGCATGTCCCACGGGAAGTGGTCGATGGCCCAGTCGTAGGACATCGGGTGGGTGACGATCTCGAAGCCGCCGCCGATGGAGCTGTCCTCCTTCAGGTAGCCCAGACGCCCGAGGTGCTGATGAGCGAACTCGGCGTTCTCCTCGTTGCGGTATCCGGATCCGGTTGCGGCGACTTCGATCTCGGCGCCGAGATACAGCGGACCCGCTCCGCGGAACACCGGCTCAGGCTTGTAGTCGTAGCCGTTGATCCAGCCGCCGAAATAGTCGTCCAGGTCGTCGTCGAAGTCGTCGTCCTCGCAACCGTTGCCGCAGGAGAGGTCGTCGCGGTTCCACGCATCACAGGCACCACAGCGGGTGTAGTCGGTGATGCGGCACCGGTCGCAGATCCGGTAACCGCGGGCGGTGGTGATCGTGTCCAGCGCGTTGTCGGGCGTCGACGCGTCGCACCGGTCGCACCGCACGCAGTTGTCGCAGGTGCCGTCGGCGAGGACCTCGCCGCCGCAGCCGGGGCAGGCCGCGCCGGTCCCCGAATTGGGGTCAGCTCCGGCGAGCGCAACGCTGCCGGTGATCATGCGGGATATCGGGTCGAGGGCGGTCGTGGTGGTGCTGTCTGTGCATGGCATGTGCCACACCTCCGAGTTGTGTCGTGACGGAGGCGCGGCCCATCCCTGGTCCGCGCCTCGCAGATGCCCGGATCGGGCGAGGAAACAGGGGTGGATCACGCTGGGCGAGCAGCAACTGCCGGCCCGTGGCGGTCGATCAGCCAGCCAACACCGGCCGAGGGGCACCGGGCGTGTCCCGCGGTGGATGCGCTGGTGGTAGGGGCGACTGGTGGCGGTAGGCGCGAGTGGTTATTCGCCGGATCGGCGGCGGGTGGCCGGGCGGATGCCGGGCGGCAGAGGCAGGCCGTCACGGGCCGCGTGGTAGATCTCGATGCGGGTGCGTAGCCTCTTGGCGGTGAGCATCGCCAGGTCGGCGCAGCCGAGCAGCTGGTGCGGGTCTGCGCCGGGCAACCGGCAGATGCCGACGCTGACCTCGAGCGGCCGGATCTCGGCGGCCACGGTGATCGGCTCGGCGAACGCCGCGGTCAGGCTGTCGGCCAGCTGCGCCGGGGTGCGGCCGGTGATCAGGACGAACTCGTCGCCGCCCAGGCGGGCGACCAGATCGTCTCCGGTGGCGGCCTGCCGCAGCCGGCGGCCGGCTTCGGTGAGGTAGTGGTCGCCGGCGGCGTGGCCGCCGGGCCCGTGGTTGATGTCGTGGAGGCGGTCGATGTCGGCCAGCGCGACGGTGAGGACCGCGTCGTAGCCGGCGGCGACGATCGCGTCCTCGGCGACCCGGCGTACCGGCAGGCCGGTCACCGGATCGGTCAAGGCCCGGTCCAGCCGGTGCTGAAGATCGTGGACCTGGCTGTGCATCCGGGCCGCGCCCAAGGAGCCGAGGACGACCGCTGAGGTGAGCATCCAGCTGGCGGCCTCGATGAACAGGGCTGCGGCGGCGGGGACGTCGGCCAGCACGGTGATGGCCAGCAGTTGCAGCCAGAAGACCAGGCCGGCGGGCAGCAGGCTGATCAGGACGGCGGCGTAGCCGGGAACAGGCTGCCGGGAATGGGACATGAGGAGGTACCCCCTTGCAGGTTGGTGGAGGGCATGCCGGTAGGCCGGCCGTCCGAGGGACGACCGGCTGCAACCCGGGGCGAGAAGGGCCTATTTGGTGGTGACGGCGACCAGGACAGCGGTGTCGGCCAGGGTGTTGAGGTGGTCGTTGGCCGCGCGCAGGTAGTCCAGTTGGTCGGGGTAGCGAACGCTGATCGGTGCCAGGATCCGCCCGTCGGTGGTCAGCATCGTGTCGGCGGGCACGGCCTGAAGCAGGCCGTATGTCGAGTAGGCGTGCGGGCCTGCGTAGAACGCGTCGAGGTGGTCGGTGGGAAGTTCGGTCAGGCGCCCGGGATGGGCGTTGTAGGTGAGCATCCGCGCCACCTGCGGCTGGCTGGCGAAGCCGTGCCGGGCGTGTTCCCACGTGTACTTGTCCGGGTCGGCGGCGTGCCGGTCGTAGAAGTGCCACCACGGCCGGGCTTCGTCGGATCCGGCGACGATCTGCTGCCAGAGCTGCCAGCGGTTCCAGTACCGCTCGGCCAGGTCCTCACGCATGGCGTCGAGGTCCAGCAGCCTGACCGGGCCGCCGGCGGCGGTACCGTTCTCCGGTAGCAGGAGGCTGGTGGTGTCCGAGCGCAGCAGCAGCCGGGCGGGCAGCGGCCGGGTCTTGGTCCGGAAGTGGCCGGCGAGGCCGGCGTCGGTGATGCCGTGGACGGCGAGCAGGGCCGAGACCGCGGCGGGGATGTGACCGGTGACGGCCGTCTTGGGCAGGCAGACGGTCACGGTGCGAGCATCAGACACAGCAAAACCTCCAATGTGGATAGATGTGGGGCGCAGAACGCGCCCTGCCCGATGGCTCGCCGATGGCGAGCGGGCGTGGGGTGGTGCGCGAGGGTCGCAGGTCGCAGAGCAGCGACGGCGATGGAGCGCGGGGGACGCGCGGGAGGTACGACGCCACGGGGGCGCCCGGGTGGTGCACGGTTTGCGGGTGGTGCGGTGGGTTGGCGGCGCACGAGCGGTGCAGGCCGACCGGCCAAGTGGCGGGTGGGCGGTTGCGACCGTTGGTCGTGGGCGGCGAGCCCGGGTTGGTGCTATTGGGGGTTCTCGATGAGAAGGCTTCACCGTACCGGCGGCGCCCAACAGCCGGCTCCTGCGCCGACCGGCCCTGCATGCGGGCTGAGCTGCGGTGTTGGGTCACGCCGGCGCCGAGGTGGTGCTGCTGTCGAGTGGAGGTTTCCCACTGTTGGGTGGCCTGGCCTGTTGTTGGGCGGCCTGGGCACCCGGTCGACGGGCCGGGCGCCCGGCGGGGGCCGCCTATCGCAGGTGGCGCAGCGGGTGGTCGGCGGGTCCGGGCGGGCCGGGGTTGAGCGGGCCGGGCTGGCCGTGTCCGCCGGGAAGGTCGGCCAGGCCGAGCCGGTGGCGGCCGTTGCCGACCAGCCGCCACACCGGGTCGGCCGGGTCGGAGCCTGCTTCGGGTGAGGTGGTCGCGATGACCAGGCTCGGCTCGGGCCGGTCGGCCAGCCGGCGGTGCAGGTTCTGCTCCCGGGCCCGGCTGGGCAGGGCGAACAGCACCACGTACGGGGGGCCGCCCTCGGCGCGCAGCCGCCGGTAGGAGCTGAGTTTGTCGGCCAGCCGCCCGAGCGGTTCGGTGCCGCGGTCGAGCTCGAGGAAAAACCCGGCCTCGCGGTCATGCTCGGCCCAGACACCGTGCCCGTCGGGGTGGATCCGCTGGCCGAACGCCCCGGCGGTGGCCCGTTCCGACCACCACCGCCGTAGTGCGGTCTCCTCGCGCGACCGGCTGTGCGCCAGCAGCCGGATGAAGAACTCGTTGGACTCCAGGAGGTGATCCAGCGCCGGGTTGGCGTAGACGCGGTCCTGGCGCTCCCGCAGCGCCCGGGCGGTGGGCGGGGTCTGCTCGGCGGCCAGCGCGGTCAACCGCGCGGACAGCGGGCCGGGTACCCAGCAGACGATGTTCGCCATACCGGGTTCGTTGCGGCGGATGAACCGATCGACGAAGCCGAACGAGCGCAGCACGCTCAGTCGGTGCCGGCAGGTGATGGAGCTGATGAACAGGACAGCGGTGAGCTGGTCGGTGGTCAGCGTGGTGTGTTCGTCCAGGAGAGAGGCAACCGCGTAGTCGCGAGGACGAAGGCGATGAGAGACGTCAATAAGAGCGGAAGAGGAAGAGAAGGAAGCAGAAGACGACGGAGAGGGAGCGGGGTTGGAGGAACGACGGGAGGACGCGGACGTAGGCGTGATCCCCGGTCGGGAGACTTCCCCTACAGGGAAGAGTCGGGTTGGCCGGTCGGCGGACATGGGGTCTCCTAGCTGCGGTGTTGGCCGACGTGGGTTGGCCTGGGGTCGGCCGGACGGGGCGGGGTCCCGGCCGGGATGACGGCCGACCCGCAGCCGCAGGTCCGGCCGAGTGTGGGGTTCGAGGCCAGACGTCGCCGGACGAGGACGAGGCGAGCAGATGGCGCCCTCGCCACGGCGAAGGCGACCGTCTGTTGCGGATGAGAGATACCGGCGTACAGCTGGGCTACCGGCACCGCCGACGCGGCGTGGCCGGTGAGTCGCCGAGGCTGCCGTAGCAGAACAGATCGGCGCACGGCTGGCCGACGCGCGCCCCGCACACGTCGCAGCGGTATCGGGTGCCCTGGTCGGGCCGCAGGATCAGGCGCCGTAGGGCATCGATCAGATGGTTCAGTCTGGCATGGCTCAGGTCCACCATGATGACCTCCGTGAACAGTCGGTCAACGGCCGTGAGCAGATGCCGCGGCGGCGGGGCTGGCACCGGTGTTCGCGGATGGCAGCGAGCCAGCGGGCGGCCTGCTGGCAGTGCTGGGCGTCGGCCTCGATGAGGATGGCGCGTCGTCCGGCCGCGCGGGCGGCGATGCCGGTGGATCCGGAGCCGGCGAACGGGTCGACGACGACGCCGCCGGGTGGGCAGGCGTAGCGGATGAGCAAGTCGAGGAGCTCGACCGGTTTTTGGGTGGGGTGGATCGCGGTGCCGTGCAGGGAGCGGACGTGGATGACGCTGCGGGCCAGCCGGGTCGGCCCGTAGGTGTAGCTGGCCGAGCCGATCGCTCTGGTGTGCGTCGGGGCGCTGCGGTGCCCGATGGTCGCGGTCGGCCGGGCTAGCCCGGCGATGGTGGGCGGCCGGTGGGTGGTGGTCGCCCACCGGCCGCGGTACCAGTGAGTGATGGTTTCGTGGACCCGGCGGAACCGGTCGGCCGCGAACGAGGACCCGTTGTGCTTCTCCCAGGTCAGATGATCTGCCGCGACCTCGTGAGCCGGTTCGAGGTCTTGAGACAGGCGCCAGCCCGCGGCGGCGAATTCGCGTCCCCGATAGGGCGCCATGGCGAACTGCCGCAGCGGCAGGAAACACCACAAGGCGCTCGTGCACTCGGCGGCGGCGTCGAGCCAGCCGCCGGCCAGCCGTCCCAGCGCAGGGAGGTCTGTTCGTAGGGCGGGTCGGTCACGATCAGGTCGCCGCGAAGCTGTGGCAGCAGGTCGCGGCAGTCGGCGTGATAGAGCTCGACGGTGTCGTCGGCGAAGTACGGGGCGAGTTGCGCCAGGACGCTCTCCTTGGTGAGACATCGGCTGAACCGGGGCCACGGGCGGGGCGTGTCGTCACGCCACCACTGCCGGTGCGGTCCCGCCCACGCTCGGGCGGGACCGTGCTGGTCAGGCGGCGCTGGAATGCCGATCGCTGTCGTGGGGTTCGCGGCGGCGCCGGCGTGCCGCCCGCAGCTCGTCCTCTTCGGACTGCCAGTCACTGAAGCGACGCCCGGCCATGGACTTGAGGAAGGTGCGGATCTTGTTGGCTGGGATGCCGACCAGCCGTGGGCCGAGGACGGCGAGCAGGTCGGAGGCGTCTTGCGACGAGAACCCGGCTTCGGTGATGGCCTGCTCGTCGGGGAAGACGTCGGCGACCCGGTCGACGGCCGGGTCGAGCTGCCGGTCCTGGGTGCCGCCGTAGTTCTATAGCCGCGTTTCTGTTGTTGTTCGCTGCTGGGCGAGCAACAGGGTGACAACGGAGGGGCGGGGTCTTGAGCGTTTTGGAGTGGCGCGTCCATCGCTATGACCTGGAGCGGTCATGGCCTGATCTGCCGCGTGCGGTGGCGGGGTATGCGGATGATCTCGCGTCGTGGGTGCGCAGGGCTGGCGGGCGGCACGGGCAGCGGTTCCTGCTGGGCCCGGAGGGATTCCCGGATGTGCGGGTGAACGCGTTCTTGGCGTCGCCCCGGATGCGGAGTTTGGCGGGGAACACGCAGCGGGACTACGCGTACTCGTTGGCGCTGTGGCTGAACTTCCTGGTGGCGTTGGGTTGCCCGTGGTGGGAGGCGGGCGAGGACGAGGCCGAGGAGTTCCAGTTCTGGCGGCTGATCGATCCGGAGAACGACCAGAGGGTGGGGACGTCGGCCTACTCGAAGGATCTGGCGGCCTGCAAGAAGTTCTACAAGTGGGCGGCCGGCCGGTATCCGACGGTGGCCGATCCGTTCGCGGGGTCGACTTCCCGGTGGCCAGGAAGACGGCGGACGTGAAGTGGCTGGACCCTGCGGCGATCGTGCGCTGGCGCGATCTGGGGGTGCGGGGCCGGGGGCTGGACGGGCGACGGGATCGGTCGTGGCGGGGGCGCAACGAGCAGCGGGACGCGGCGTTTGTCGATGGCTTGTATGGAACCGGGCTGCGGCTGGTTATGTGAGCAACTTCAGCGTGTCTCACATGAGCGTCGACCGAGTGCCGGTGCTGTGATCTACGTGTTGCAGGCGATGGTGTCTCGTGTCTAGCTTCTCGGCCTATGCACTTGATCTTTTTCTCCTCGGCGGGCTGGGAGGACTGGGACGTCGAGCACGGCCCGTTGACCCGCCATGCCATGCCAGTTTTGATTGACGACGATCTCCGTTTCGAAGACGAGCGCGGTCCGCGGGCAACCGTCGCCGCGAACCGGTGGCTGGGAGAGCTTCCTGTGAGCGGGGCGCCGTCAGCGAACACCTGGGAGGTCTACGCCCGTGTCCTGAGGGACTGGTTGGCGTTCCTCGGCGTGCACGGGGTGCCAGCGTTCGGAGCCCGTGAGCGGTTGCGAGCCGGTCTGAGCTTGTACGCCGAGTACCGGCTGGCGGGGCCGCTGCAGATACGGCTGGCGGAGTCGAGTTGGAACCTGCATGTCGGGACGTTGGCCCAGTTCTATGAGTGGGCTGAAGACGAGGGCTACGCCTCGGCGGTGCCGTTCAGCTACGCCGCGGCCAAGCGGCTCGTTGAGGATCGATTGGTGACGGTTCGGCGCAACCTGGCCACGGTGCGGCAACCGAGGGCACACACGACGATCAAGTACCTGGCTCCGGAGTTCGCCGGGTTGTTTGTCCACGCTCTGGAGGGTCTGCTCCCGGATGGCAGTCCGGATCCCCGGTTCCGGGGTCTGAATCCGGGGCGGAACGCGGCGATGGCCCGGCTGGTGCTCTCCAGTGGATTGCGCCGGCAGGAGTTCACGCACCTGCTGGTACCTGAAGTTCCGCCGCTGCCGTCCGAACCGACGGCGCTGCCGATTCTGCTGCCGGTCGCCGCTGGCATCACCAAGGGCCGCAAGCAGCGCACGACCTGGATCAGCTATGACGCGCTGGACCTGGTACACCGCTACGTCGATCTGGAACGGCCGCTGGCCGCCGAGGGATCGACGTGGCGCCCGGACCCGGCTGCGGGTGAGCCGTTGGTGGCGTCCGCGGCGGACTGGCACGGCGGCAAGGTCAACGGCCGGCGCGTGTCCTGGTCCAGGCTGACGCCCGCCGACCGGCTGCGCCTGGTTGACGCGGACGGCCGGTCACTGCTGCTCGCGTTGCGGCGTGACGGCGCGCCGTTTCTGGACTGGGCCACGGTGTTCCGCCGAGTCTCGGACGACATCCGGGAGCGGTTCGAGCCACGGTTCCCTCACGTGCATCCTCACCGGCTGCGGCACTCGATGGCCATGGCGACCCTGGAGCAGTTGGTCGCTGGCTACTATCGGCAGGCCGCGCAACTCGTGGTCGACACCGACGACAACCCCGCGTTGGCCCTGTACCTGACCAGAGCAGACCCGATGGAGGTCTTGCGCGACCTCCTTGGACACTCCTCGGTCACCAGTACCCAGGTCTACTTGTCCCGCTTGGACACCACACGAGTGTTCCGCGACGCCTACGAGCACGCCGGCCGCGCAGCCGGGTTGAGTGAGGACGTCCTGGCCGAAGTCGACGCGGAATTCGCCGAGGACGACGACTGGACGGTGCAGGTCTGATGCCCGCGACCGTCGTCGCGCAGCCGTTGACGGTGGAGTTCGTGTTCAGCGACGCCACCCGCCGCACTCTTCGCCTGGACTACCTGCCCTGCCCGAGGCTGGCCGCCTACCTCGCCGCCGGCTTGGCCAGCCTGACCCACCCACACGGCGAGGTCGATTCCGAGGCGACCGTTCTGCACTATCGCATGGCGATGCTGCAACTGAGCCGTTTCCTGCACGGAGTGGGGTTCACCGGCGGTGCCGGCGAGCTGACCAGGGCGCGGCTGGTGGAGTTCTGGCTCGGACATCAGCCCGCCGTCGAGGGGAGGACGCGTGCACTACTGCGTGCCGTGGACGCGGACACTGGCGTGTTACGGCCGCAGGTACGGGAATACTTGGCCGGGCCGCCGTTGCGTCGGCAGCCGCGCGGCGAGCCATCCAGCCATACACCGGCGACGAGTGGGGTCGGCTGAAGCGTTCCTGCGAAGACATCATCGGGCACGCCTTCGCCGCACAGCAGGCGGCGATCACGGCCGGACGTGCTGGTCAGGATCCGCGGATCGGTGGCTGGTCACCGATGAACAATCGGCTGTGGTTGCTGCTGCACCGTGGGCCGCTCACCCTGGCGGAGGTCGTCGACTATCTGGGCCGCTCTCGTTCGTGTGTGTGGTCCGATGGTTCTCATGTCGAGGCGGCCCGGCAGCTGTTCCCGACGATGCGGGTGGCGTTGGCCTACCGGCTATTGCTGGGCGTGACCAGCGGGATTGTTCCCGATGGCCTGGACGACCTCGGAATGGACGACATCGACTGGGCTGGTGACACGACGATCCTGCTCGACTACGTGAAGGGACGCACTCGGCGGGAAAGCCTGAACCTGCCCGCTGCGGCTGTTCGGGTACTGCGCCGGTGGCTGGAGCACTCGGCCCTGCTGCGCCAGTTCACCGCTGAGCCGCAGCTGTCGAACCTTTGGCTGGCCTACCAGCCGACGGCTCGCACGGCCGCGAAGCTGGGCGTGCGGTTCACCCAGAAGACCGTTCTCACCTGGGTCGAAGCCCAGCAACTGCGGGGCGACGACGGTCACCTGTTGCGGGTCCACAAGCATCGAATTCGCACGACGTTCGAGTACCGCCGGGACAAGAGCGCCTGGACGGGGCGCACGACGATCGACCCGAACCACAGCGCCCGGGTCGAGGGCGACCACTATCTGTCCCAGCCCACCCCGGCGCAGCAGGACGCCCTGGAGGCGGTCATCGAGCAGGCCCAGGGCGATCTCGTCCGCAAAGCTCGGACCCCGCTCGTGCTGTCCACCGAGGATGTCGAACAGGCCGTCACCGAACTGCCCCAGCGGTTGGCCGGTCTGGCACTGACCGACGCGGTGGTCGTCGAGCTGGTCGGCGGCGACCGGGATGTGTTCACCGCGGCCTGCGGTGACCAGCTCGCCGGGCTCCACGGCCCCGCCGGCAAGCCGTGTCCGGCCCGGCCGTGGGTGTGTTTGTTGTGTCCGCTGGCGGTGTTCGCTCCGCGGCACGCGCCGAACCTGTTGCGGCTGAGGGCGTTTTTCGCCCGCCAGTTCCGGCAGATGCCGGTCGCCCAGTTCATGGCCGTGTTCGGGCCCTACGTCCAGCGTCTTGACGCCGACATCCTGCCCCGCTTCGCACCCGCCGTGCTCGCCGCCGCCACGCACGAGGTCAGCGACCGCGACGACGAACTACCCCTGCGCCTCGAGGAAAGCACGTCATGACCAACGCCGCGCCCCTACCCGAACGCATCGGCGCTTCACCGTTCGCGGGTCACCTCGTCCACGAGCTGATGGGGCTGGACCTGGACCCTGCGGCCAAGCATCCACGATTCGACGACGACATCTGGGATCTCACCGGGGTCCTCGGCGCCCCGATCCAACTCAGACCCCAACGGCTGGTCTGGGACTTCACCGCCATCCCGTACCTTCACTGGCAGGTGATGGTCCGCGAATTCCTGGTCGCCATCCGGGCACCACAGCATGACGCGGTGGCCACACTGCCCTGGGCACGCCGGGAGCGGCTGTCACTGCAGACGTGTATCGATCGGCGTTTCGACGTCTTCGCGTGGTTGCGGTGGCTGGCCGACCAGGGCGTCAAGCGCCTAACGCAGGTGACCCAGGAACATTGCGAGCGCTACCTGCGGCGCCGCCAAGACGGCGGTGTGGGAACGTCCAGCCTGAAGAGTGTCACCCTGGCGATCAAGGACCTCGCGCGCTACGGCGAGTTGTTCACCACCGACCGCTACCCACCGGCGTTCATGCCCTGGGCCGGAAAGTCCGCGACGATGGTGGCCGGCTATGTCAAGCCGGGCGAGAACGTGACGTCCCCCGTCCCGGACCTTGTGCTGCGCCCAGCGCTGACGGCCGGACTCTACCTGGTCGAGGAGCTGGGTCCGCACGTCGCGGATCTCGTCGACCAGTCCGTCCGGCGCCGAACCAAGCCAGCAAGTGGTCGACGTGCACGGCGGGACGAGTTCGAGGCGTTGATGGCCCACTACATCGAAGACCGCAGCGCACTGCCCGAACTCGACGACCACGACGTCCGGGAGCGTCTCAACAGCGGTTGGGATCAGTCGGATCCGTTGCTCCGGCTCAACTTCAGCGAACTAGCCCGCGACCTGGACGTTGCCCAGTTCCGCGCTGACGAGATCCACCAAGTTCGGGATCTTGCCGAAACAGCCGTCGCGCGGGTGGGAGTCGCCCCCTACTGGGCAAGGACGGCCGACCTGATCGAGCGGGCGGACAACCGTGGACGTGTCCCATGGACAACGGCGCTGACCGCGAACCGGGTCAACGACCTGGCAATGGCCGTGTTCAACGCCGCTCTCCTCACCGCTGTCGCCGTGAGCGGGATGCGTTCGGGCGAGGTGATGGAGCTGACGACCTCCTCCTGCCTCCCGCCTCGCGAGTTCAAACCCGGCCTGGTTCGCTACTCCCTGGCCAGCAAACGGATCAAAGGCGAGCAGTGGGGCGGCGTTGCCGACGAGTGGGTCGTCATCGAACCCGCCTACCGCGCTGTCGAGCTCGCGGCCCGACTTGTCACGGTGAAGTCGTCCCTGACCCCGACCAGCATGGGGCCGGACACCTCGGTCTTCGGCCGATACGACCTCGTCACCCGGTTCGACACGTTGCGGCGCTGGGTGAACAGTCCCGCCGGCGCGAGGCTCGGCCTCGAACCTATCCCGCAGGGCCGGGTCACCGGCAGGATGCTGCGTCGCACGTTAGCCCTGGAGTTGGCGCACCGCCCGAACGGGCTCTGGGCCGCGAAAGTCCACCTCAAGCAGGTGGCTATCGCGACTACGGAAGGTTACAGCGCTCGACCAGGCGGGGCGCAGGCCCGGTTCCACGCGGAGATGGTCGCTGAGGAACGCGCGCACAACATCGAGCTCACCGCGGCGGCCTACCGCGACTTTCGCGATGGCCGGTTACCGGCGGGTCCCGGCGCCAAGAGCCTCGTCGCAGCATTCCAGCACGTTGACACCGAACTCGCGGCGGAGAGGGCCACCCAGCCCACGGTTGTCGCCTCTGACCGGCACATCGAGCTGCTCCTGAAGAAGCGGGCCGCGACGTTGCATGTCCAGCCGGCGAACTTCTGTTGGTTCACAGACCCGGCCAAGGCGCTGTGCCTGAAACTCGCCGGCACACCAACCGCGACCAGGCCGTTGGCGGGTCTCTGCGACGCCGTCCGCTGTCCCCAGGCCACCTTCCACGCCGAGCACCGCAAGGTCTGGGCCGGCTGCGCGAAGACCACCGAAACCTTTCTCGGCAACCCGCGTATCCCGGTCGGGGAGAGGAAGCGCCTCACCGCCGAGCACGAACGCGCACAACGCGTCGTCGAAGCCATCGACGACGCCACAGCTTCGGCCGAACGTGAGGGACGGTGACGATCAGCGCCGCACGGCGGCGGCGGAACGAGGACAGCATCCGCGCGGCAATCGACCGGCTGCTGCGTGGCCAGATCCCGGCCGGCGGAGGCTGCGACGTCAAGACGTTGGCCAAGGAAGCGGGGGTTTCTCGTGCCGCCCTTTACCGCTCCTACGCTCACCTCAAGGAGGAGTTCGAACGTCGTCTGACGCACATGCGAGCCGACGGGCACCTGCCGGATCTGAAGTCCGTTCAGATCGTCCGGCTCAAAGACGAGAACACCGCGCTGCGGCGGCGGCTGGCCGACCGCGAACACGAGGTCACCGAGCTGACCGGGTTCAAGACCACCGCTATTTCACGACTCGCCGCTCAACACGCCGAGATCACCCGCCTGCGCGCAGCCCTCGCCGCCCACGGCAACGTCCGTGCTCTGCCATTGCCGGCGCTCGCCCCACCGGAGCACACACCCACCGCCGGAACTCTCTCCGGCGGCCGCGGCCACTGACCACCGCCGTCGGCGCTGAGCCGGGTACGCCACCCTCCGCAGCCGGCGTCGGCGAACGACACCGCCACAGGAAATCGTTACCGCCAAGAGGAAGCACACCACGATGTTCGTCTATCGACTGTCCGAGCCGATCGACTCGTTCGACGGGCTCACTCCACTCAACGACTGGCTTGCCGGCCAGCACCCCAGCCGCACCGCCTGGGCGCTACAAGCCGTGCTCGCTCTCGCCGACGCCACCGCCCTGCACTGGCGAGGCGACATGCGGCACCTGCCCATGGTCGGCGGCCTACCCACCACGGCCTACCTCGTGATCAAACAGGACAACAACGGCGACACGTTCCTGATCACCCCCGCTGACAACATGCGCTGGCTGGACGAGCAAGCCCTGGTCACGCAGGTGTCCACTCGCGACATCGGCGCCTGGGTACCCGACGAGACCGACGGCACCGATGACACCCCGTTCTAACCTGGTTGCCGGCGCACCGGTCAATGCGCCTCGCCGCGTACGGCCGAACGTGCCCAGCGTCCGATAGCGCGACGCGCCGTTGGAAGCGTCAAAGTGGCGAGATCGACCGCGCTGGACGTGCATCTTTGCCATCGATTCCTGCGTCACGCACCGCTACGGCAGCTGGTACGACGGACGCACGGATCTGTTTGATATGTAGGTGATCGTGAGGCTCCTCTGATCGGGCACGCAGTGCCTCGATCACGCTACATATCACGCATTATGCGGCCCGCCAGGGCGCAGGTGATCGAAGATCACCCGCATAATGCCGATGACAGCGCGTCCGATCTTGGTGTCATGTACACCAGGTTGAGCTGGCGCACCCGTGCTGGCGATGAGGGCGGGTCGCCTTCGGCTAGGACGAACGAGACCGTCGCCAGGCCATTGGCGGACGAGTCACACACGTGGCACGTGCTGGAACGTTTGGTGAGGACTGTTGAACCTCATGTGTTCGAGCGCCGTCGGGGCCCGTCCGGTGGTATGACGCGACGCATCGGGATAGTGCTCGCCAGTGCCAGGGAGATCAGCAGCGCTGACAGGAGTGTCATGACCCACGCGCCGTATGCCGTGGACGTATCGAGTTCGGGCCGGATGGGTGGAGCGAGGAACACCGCGGGGATCAGCGCGAAGCCAGCAATGCCGCAGAGCGTTCGTGTCCAGCGTGGCCCGCGGCCGGAAAGGGCCACCCCGCCTAGCATGCCGAGCAGGGTGAAGATGAGCGAGCTGGTGCCCTGTCCGGTCCGCAGCATGTGCATGAACGCCCCGGGTATCGACAGCGTCGCGGCCGGCAGCAGCATCGGTGCCAGGACCAGCCAGCGCCAGCCGCGGCGCCCGCCAGTCCGCCGAATGTGTTCGGCCCAGCCGAGCATCGCCCCGGCCACGGTTCCGGGCAGGATGAGCACGACGAACGTGCCGGTCCAGGTGAACGTCGACTCCGCGCCGGCGAGTTGCATCATGAAGCTGCGCAGGCTCGCTGTCCACGCCAGCCCCAGCACCGCCCCGATTGCGATCAGCCGGGCCACGCCAGGCACTGATGCGTTGCCGTGCGGGCCCACGGAGTTCGGGGCGGTTCCGGTGCTTGTCGTCCCGCTCATGTCGGTGACCGCCGGGTTCGTTCCTGGCCGACCAGCGCCATGCCGATCGCGGCCCACATCAGCATCCAGCCGACGAGTGCGATGCGGCCAAGTGGCTGCGGGCCAGCTACGGCGGGCAGCACGATCACGAACACCGCCAGACCGGCGGCGAACACCACGTGCCGCGCCCATCCGGTCCATCGGCGGACCCGCCGGACCATGATGCCGGTGACGGTCAGACCGACGCCGACGAGTATCGTCGCGAGCCCGTAGGCGGCTTCGAGCAGCCCAGTGCGGGCAGTGGGATATGCGGAATCGGCGAGCAGGGCTGCCCCGACCTCGCATCCGGCGAGGAGGGCCAGACCGGCGACGGTGGTCCCGAGACCGACACGGGCGGCATGACCGTCGCCGGCGGCCCCTGCACGCTCGACGCCGAGCACCCCGGCGATCAGCAGGAGGCGGGCGACCGTGAGCGACATCTCGAGAAGCCGGTAGGCATCGGGCGACAACGGATGACTAAGCCGGTCGCTGCCGGCAGCCTCCGGTGCGAGCGCTAGGACTAGCTCGGCACCGATCGCGATGGCCGCGCCAGCCATGCACGCACGGCCGGCCAGCCGGATGATCGACGATGATGCGGTCGGCGAGAGCGTCACGGCTGCCGCCGTTCCGCCCGACGGCCGGTCTGACCGGTGCCGGTATCCACTTCGATTGGGCGATCGGCGAGCTCGAACGCGTCGTCGACCGCGACCGCCAAGTCAGCCCTGGACCTCGCAGCTGACCGCGCGCGGCCGATGAGCTCCGCGTAGAGGGCCAGCACCTCGTCGAGGCTCTGCTCCCGGTCGCCGCCGTCGCGCCCGGACGTGGAGAACAGGACGTGGTCGACGCCGGTGCCCTCCAGCGCGGTTAGGTCCTCGGCGATCTCGCGGGGCGAGCCGCCGAGGTACGGCCGGCCATCGCCCAGCGGCTCGGCGGTGATCGGCACGTTGGCCCGGGCGACCACGGTGAGCGACGCCGCGTCACGGCCCTGCTCGGTGGCGGCGGCGCGGAACGCGGCGGTCAGCCCGAGCAGCACGTCGCGGTTCACGGCGATCGGGTTGAGCCCGTCGGCGATCCGGGCGGCCCGGCGCACGCCGCCGGGCGTCATGGCGCCGACCAGGACCGGCAGCCGCGCCTGGACCGGCTTGGGGTTGACCTCCGAATCGGCGATCCGGGTGAACTTGCCTTCGTAGGCGACCGGGTCCGGCCCCCAGCAGGCCCGCATCGCGGCGACGACCTCGTCGAGGCCGGCCCCGATCCGGCTCATCGGCACCGCGGCGGCGGCGAACTCCTGCGGCATCCAGCCCTGCCCGACGCCCGCGATCACGCGGCCGCCGCTGAGCTGATCGAGCGTGGCGAACCGCTTGGCCAGCACGACGGCCGGGTGCAGCAGCGCATCGACGATGCTGGTGCCGAGCTTGACCCGCTCGGTCAACGCGGCGACGTAGGCCAGCGTCTCCAGGGGATCGTAGGTCAGCCGATACACCTCGGGCAGCGGCCGCGGCTCGCCGCCGCCGTAGACGACGGGCGCGGTCGGCCGCAGCAATCGCTCGTAGGTCCAGACCGAGTCGTAGCCGAGCTGTTCCACCTCCCGAGCGACGCGTGCGATGTTGGCGGGACCGGCGAGCGGCCCGGACGTGGGCAGGGCGATACCGAGTTCCATGCCTGGTACTCCGTCTTCATAGTCAACTAAGGATTGAGGAGCATGTGTCGGCGCGAGGCGGTCGTCGCGGTGACCGTCGCCGGCACCGTGGGCGGCGTCGGCGCCCTCGCCGCGCTGGTCTCGACCCTGCGGCGCGATGACTGAGGGCGCCGCCGGCCAGGGCACTCCCGAGGCTGCGGCTGCACCGCCCCGGTCCGCGCGGTCGTGGCGGCCGGGGACCGCGGGTTGACCGCCTCGCTTCGCAGCGCCTGCTTCTCCGCCTCGTCGCCGACCTACAGCACGGCGACGTCGGTGCGGGGGCGCCGCGGCTTGCCGGGCTCGCGCTCGGGGTACGACCAGATGACTCCCTTGTTGCCGACCCGGGAGTCGAAGCCCTCGCTGTCGATCTCGACCACGTGCGGCAGCGAGGGCGCCAGAAGGTGGACGCCGTCGTCAGCCATCGCGTCCCTCATGTATGGGCGCAGGTTGGCGCCTACGAGTGGGTCGCATCCGCCTCAGCCTGCGGGCCGATGCGCTCCAGCTCGGCGAGCAGTTTGCCGCTGTCGGCGTCGCGCCGCAGCGCGGTGCCCAGGCGGGCGGCGGCCTGGCGGTACGACGGATCGGCCAGTACCTGCCGGATTGCGGTGGCCATGGCCGCCGGGGTCGCCGTGCGGGACACGGTCCGCCCGGCGCCGTGCCAGGTGACCCGGGCCGCGTTGTCGCCCTGGTCGCGGCCGTGCGGCAGGACGACGACCGGGACGCCGGCGGCGAACGCCTTCACGAGCGTGCCGTGGCCGCCGTGGGTGATGACGAGCGCCGCGTGGCGCAGGACGTCGCCGTGCGGGGCGGCCCGCACGACTGTCACGCCGTTCGGCGCGCGAAGGGTGGCCGGGTCGAGCACCGGGCCGGTGGTGATGAGCCCCCGCACCGGCAGGGTGCCGAGCGCGTCGGCGACCCGTTGCAGGCTGTCGCCCTGGTTCTGGAACGTCGACGACATCGACACGAGCACGAGCGGCGCGTCGCCGGGCGGCGGGGTCCACGAGCCTTCCGCCCACGCCGGATCGTCGAGGACCGGGCCGACGTACCGTACGGTCGGCGGTACCGTCGCCGGGAAGTCGAATGCGGCGCTGGTCATGACCAGTTCACGACGGGCCCGGTGGACCTGGTCCTGGTAGTGCCGCAGCGGCGCCAGCCCGTGGCCCGCGCGGACCGCGTTCAGGCCCGGCACGGCGGCGCGGTCCCACATCCGCTGCGACATCGCGCCGAGCACCCGGTCCCGCACCCGGCCCAGCGCGCCGCGGGCCGGCCGCAGGCCCATGCCGAACGGCGGCATCCCGGCCGCCGGGAGCGGATAGATGTTGGGCATCAGCACGTCGAACGGCACACCCTCGGCCTCGGCGGCGATCATCGCGCCGAAGGCGAAGAACGACACCAGCACCAGGTCGGGCCGGGAGCCGTGGATCGCGTCGGTGACGTCGCGGGCGTACCCGGCCGCCGGGCCCGTGATCAGGTTGTCGATCATCGCCCGCACGAGGGTGCCGGGGTTCTTGAGCTCCCACTCGGGGTACGGCGCGTGCTCCGGGCTGTGGTCCGGCCGGTTGAGCGCGTGCCGCCATCGGTGGAACGCCGCGCCGGTGGCGGCGACCGCGTCGGCCATCGAGTCCTCGCCGAGCACGTCGACGCGGTGGCCCCGGGCGATGAGCCGGCGGACCACGCCGAGTTCGGGCGGGACGCTGCCGCCGCCGTCGGTGAGGGCGAACAGGTAGGTGTGGCGCATCGTCATCGGTCCTGCCTTTCGTCGAGCACGCCGCGCACGAGCGCGGTCATGGTGCGGGTTGTTTCCGGACGGCTCAGGCGCAGGTCGCGCCGAAGGAGCTTCCAGGTGTACACATCGGTGGCCGCGTGCAGGGCGTTGACGGCCCTGCGGCGGGCGGCGGAGGCGGCGGGCAGGCCGGCGGCAAAGACCTGCTCCAGCCACGCGCGGTGGGCGGTGCGGGCGTGGTCGAGCAGGACCGCGAGGCGGCCCAGCCGCTCGGCCGACATCGCCCAGCGGACGTTGAGGTCGCCGAAGCGTTCGTACTGCTCGACGAGCACCGCGACCGCCCGGTCGGGATCACCGGGGACGACGGACGTGCGCAGCCGCTCGGTCTCGGCCCGCAACATTTCGACGGCGGCCAGCGCGGCGCCTTCCTTGGACTCGTAGTGGTTGAGCACCGTCTGGTGCGACACCGCCGCCGCGGCGGCGATGTCGTTGAGGGTGACGTCCTCGTACGGATGGTCGGTCAGCAACCGCAGCGCGGCCTGTGCGATCCGCTGCTTGGTGGCCGCCACCGCGTCCGCTCTGCTGCCCATGCCGCGTCTCCACCTCTCGCCGTCACGTCACTTTCGCTTGAGTACCAGTCAAGCATTTCGCTTGAGTGACAGTCAAACTTTGTCGGCGTTGTCACATCGCTGAGCCGCACCGCCCGCGGTCGTCGCCGACGGCGCGGCCGTGGCTGGGTGCTCCGCCTCACCGGTTACCGCAGCGGCTACCCAGATGCGCGGGCACACCGCGCACCCGGTCCTTCGACCTGCCGCCAATCTGCGGGCTGCCGGTTGGGCGACCTTTGCCGTTGCGATTTCGTGCGGTGTTGCCGTCGCTGCCAGTCGCCGGGCTTCGGGCTGGGTCCGGGTGGTGGCGGCGGTTGTGGCAGTGACCGCGGCGCTGTCGACAGCGCCTGGCACCGACCGAGGCCGCCTTCGACGGAACGGGTCCTGGAGCTCGTCAAAGACCCGAGAATCGAGGCATCCGGCGGCCATCATGGCATCCGCTCATGCCGCGATGAAGGCGCTCAGAACCTCGGATCGGTCACTGTCGGTGATCGGAGGCCGCGCTCGCCGCGATCGCGTAAATGATCAACGAGAGGCGGGATCAACGCCAAGCGATCAGCCGCGCTCGCAGGTGCGTGATTGGTCTGGGCACGTTCACGCGTACTTACCTGGGAACATTCACCGGTCCACGAACCCCTCGTCGAACCGCCGCCCCCACCAACCGACGGCCAACCTGAAGTGTGATGCCGAGCACATCGGTGACGTGTGGAAGCGAGACACTTCGGAAACGCAGATCACCGTCCGCGCGCCCGGCAAACAAGCGGCCCATCAGCGACACCGACGAACCCGGACACGGCAGTTGCCTACATAAGGCTGACGGAGTGGTCGAGCGTGGTGCTGCCGGAGCTGCCGCGTCTGGCGCTGGGGCGCGAGTACTACACCTGCGCGCTGGCCCGCGCCTGCGCGAAGGGCGGGTTCGGGCACAGCTTCTGGATGCCGCGGTCGGTGCTGGTGGCGGTCTGCGCCTACATCGAGGGCGCGAGGACGCGGGCGGTGCGCGAGGCGCAGGCCGCCGGCCGGTATGAGGCTGTGCGGCGGCTGCGTGTCGTCTCGCAGACGCGGGGACGGGAGTCGGTGGTGCTGGAGGACGAGGCCGGGGGCAACGCGGAGCGGCGCTGGGAGGTGCTGGGCCCGGAGCGGCGGCAGAAGCTGTTCCGCAGGACGGCGGCGGGGCTGGAGCCGGTGTGGCTGTGGCTGAACGAGGATGGGATGCCGCGCGACGCCCATGGATGGCAGCACACGTTCACCGGAGCAAACGCGCGGATCGCGGCGCTCGGGCTTCAGGACTTCTCGGCCACGGCCCACACGCTGAGGCATTCCTTCGCGTTGAAATGGTTCTCGATCGGCAAGCTGGTCAATTCCTCCCGGCTGGCGCACCTGGACGAGGAAGAGGTCAAGGACTTCCGGGAGCAGTTCGGCAACTCGTGGCATCTGGTGCAGACGATGCTCGGGCATCGCTGGGTGGAGACGACGAAAAACGTGTACTTGGAGCCGTTCCGGAAGCTGGACGTGGAGCTGCTGCTGGCCCATGCCGCCGGGTTCCCGGTGGTCCAGTTCATGGCCGAGGCGTTCGCGTCCCATCCGCAGGTACGCACCGATCCGCTGGCGGCGCGATGAGCTCGCGTGGGCGCAGGGCTGTATTGCCGGCCACCGGGGCGAGGTCGGCCCGGGGTTTGCTGGAGTCGGATGAGGCCCTGGTCGTGCGCTGCTTCGCCCAGGACGGCGGGGAGCATCGGGACTTCGACTTCGGGGTGCTGGCCGTGGACGCCGAGCTGCGGCGGGAGATGGCCGCGGCGTTCGCCCGGCGCACCGCTCCCGGGGCAGGGCTGACGGCATTGGACTCGATGGCCGGGATCTTCCGCAGCGCGGGACACTTCGCAGACTGGCTGGCAGGGCTGGCCTGGCCGCCGAAGCGGGTCGCGGAGCTGATGCCTGAGCACATCGACGGCTTCCAAGAGCACCGCGCTGCGCAGGTGTCCACGATCGACGAGAGCATGCGCGACATCAAGAGTACGCTGCTGCACGCGCACGGCCTGCACGAGGCATTGGAGGCGAGGCTACGCCAGCCGAACCCGAAGAAGCCCAAGGTCAAGAAGTCGAAGCAGAGCTACAGCCGCGAGCAGTTCCGGCGCATCGCGGAGGCCGCCCGCTGCGACCTGCGGACGGCGGCCGGCAGGATCCGCCAGAACCGCGCGGAGCTGGAGCGCTACCGGGCCGGTCAGCTGGTCGAGCCCGGCCGCAGGCTAGACCTGCTGGACTTCCTCGACCGGCACGGCGACGTCCCGCGCAGGATGACGAACTCGAGCGCGCACGCCGACCGGGAGGTCGTGCAGCCGTGGGTCTTCAAGCTCGGCCCAGCCGCCGACACGATCGCCTGGCTGCACCTAAGCGCCCGC
The DNA here is from genome assembly GCF_055586225.1 of Actinoplanes sp. NPDC051388. Taxonomy (NCBI): domain Bacteria; kingdom Bacillati; phylum Actinomycetota; class Actinomycetes; order Micromonosporales; family Micromonosporaceae; genus Actinoplanes; species Actinoplanes sp. NPDC051388. Next base: position 172,181 of record NZ_JBVJIP010000017.1, read on the forward strand.
GAGGCCGCAGCTGCCGCGGTCCTGTTGGCGGTGTTAACCGGGGAGAACCCGAGCGTGGTGCTGATGGTCAAGGCGGCACACCACCGCGCCGACGGCCACACCGGCGACACCGCCACGGCGATCGTGGACACGAAGAAGCCGCGTCGGGGCCGCCGGGCTACATGTCCATGGTCTTGTCGAGGTCCCGGACTGGATCAGCATCCCGGCCGACCCTGACCACCTGTCGGCCCGCGACGAGTTGCACACCCCGTTCGGGGCCTACGCGCTGATCAACGAGCTGACGGCAGGGTCGCGGAAGATTACCGGCTCGGATCGGCTGCTGATCGGATGGCGGGCCAAGGGCGGAGGGGACGGACCGGCCGGACGCCGGGCCCTGCGCCCGGAGTCCGGCCACGTCGGGATCACGAACTGGTCTCGTGCCCACGGCCTGAAGGCCGACGCGCCGGACGCGGACGGCAATCCGGTCGAGCTGCGCGTGACGCTGGACCTGATCCGGCTGACCTGGCTGGAGCTGCACCAGAAGCCGGTCGCCCACACCGAACAGACGCTCGTCGACAACTACCTCGGCCGCAACCGCGGCAACCTGGCCGAACACCAGAAGGTCGTGGCCGCAGCGCTGGCCGAGGAAGTCGAAAAGGCCCGGGTTCGTGGGGTCATGGCGCGGCTGACGGTCGCGGACCTCCAGCGGGCCGCCGCCGGCCCGGAGACGGTCGCTGCCGAGCACGGGCTGGACGCGCTCACCCTCAAACGCATGATCGCCGGTCATCTGGACACGGTGATGAACGCCTGTGTCGACAACGAGAACAGTCCACACGCGCCGGCCGGTCAGCCGTGCCGGGCATCGTTCATGCAATGCCTGGACTGCCCCTGCGCCCGCGCGCTGCCCCGGCACCTGCCGATTCAGGCGCTGGTCCGCGACCGGCTGGCCGAGCGAAAGGCCGAGATGCCGCCGCTGACCTGGGCGCAGCGGTTCGCGCTGCCGCACGCCCAACTGGCCGACCTGCTCGGCGAACACGACGCCGTGGACGTCGAGGACGCCCGGGCGAACGTCACCGACCACGATCGGGCCGTCGTCGAACGGTTCTTGAACAGGGAGCTTGATCTGCGGTGAACGCTGAGACACTGACCGAGTTCTGGGCCGGAACGCCGGCCGACGCCCCGTGGCCGGGGCCAGACACGATCGTGCTGCTGGACCGCGACCTCGTGGCGGGCACCGACCGGGCGAAGCTGTCCCGGTTCGCCGACGACCGTTGGCAATTCAACGACGCGATCTTCGAGCACCACGCCACGGCCGTCGGGATCAACTTCGTGCTGGTCCCCGCACCGTTGCGACTCGCGGCCAAGCACTACATGTGGCAGCTGATCAACAGCGTCGCGCCGACTCCGATGATCAGGCGGACGGCCGCCACGCGCCCCTCGCTCCGGTCGATCATGCAGTGGTTCTCTATCGTCAAGGAGTTCCTGATCTGGCTGGCCCGCCCGCGGGGTGGGACAGCTGTGTGACGTCACCCAAGAGCTGCTGGAGCAGTACCGGCTGGACGTGGGCGAGCAGGACACCACTTTGGCGTCCAAAATTACGAGGCTTACGGAGGTCCGGCGTCTGTGGACCTTCCGCAGTGTCCTGCCGGAGGACATGCGGCTGCCGCAGCTGCCGCCGTGGGGCGGTGCCGACACCCACGAGTTGTTCGGACGGTTCAGGACGCACCGGGAGAACCTCACTCCCCGCATCCCCGCATCCCCGAGGACACCATGGGGCCGCTGCTGGTCTGGGCCCTGCGGTTCGTCGAAGACTTCTCGACCGACATCCTGACCGCATATGCCGAGTATCTACGCCTGCACCGCAACTCCACGGAGCTGCAGCGCAGGCACGGGCCGATCCCCCGTCCGCAGCCCGGCGAGCTGGAGCGGAAGGCGAAGGAGTGGATCACGACGTTGCACGCGACCGGCGGTGCCCTGCCGGGCAAGCGGGAGGCCGACGGCACGATCCGGATCGACTGGCGCCACGTCAGCAAGGTCCTGAACACCACCGGGAACCCGATCATGGCGCGTCAGCCGGTGGGGCGGCTGCTGCTGGCCTGCGGGCTGCCGGTGGCCGACGCCGCCTACCTCGGCACGCCGATCACCGGCATGCTGGGCGACAAGCCGTGGCGGGAGCGGCCGTTCGACGCCTACGAGATCAAGGGTCTGTCGAGGCTGCTTCGGTCAGCGTGCTTCGTCGTCGTGTCCTACCTCAGTGGTGCCCGTCCCGGGGAGGTGCTCAACCTCCAGCGCGGCTGCATCACCCGCGACGAAGCAAATGATCTGTGGCTGATGTCGGGCCGGTACTTCAAAGGCGCGGTGGACGAGAACGGGAACAAGCTGCCGGCTGGGGCGTTCCGCCATGACCCATGGGTGGTGGTGAAGCCGGTCGCGGATGCGGTCGCGGTGCTCGAGCGGCTGCACGACCATCGGCTGCTGTTCCCGACCAGGATCGAATCCCACCAGCGGGAGAAGAGCACTACCAGGCGCAAAGGCGAGGCCCGGACCGCAAAGAGCATGGCCACTGACCTGGCCGCGTTCGTGGCCTGGGTGAACAGTCACGCTGCGGAGATGGGCGCAGGTCCGATCCCGGTAGACGATCGCGGGCCTCTGATTGCCTCCCGGTTCCGTCGCACGCTGGCCTGGTTCATCCGCCGCCGCCCTCGCGGCCTGGTCGCCGGCGCGATCCAGTACGGGCACGTCCACACCCGCTTGATCCAGGGCTACGCCGGCGACTACGACTCGGGGTTCCCCGACGAGTACGCCTACGAAGACTTCCTGGCGAGATTGGAAGGGCTCGCCGAGGACGAACGGGAGCTGCAAGCCGGGGAGACCGTCAGCGGCCCGGCCGCCGAGGCATACCGCCAGCGGGTCGCCGGGGCGAATCGACGGTTCGCCGGCCACGTCCTGAAGAGCGGCAAGCAAGCCCGCGACCTGACCGACAACCCGCTGTTGCAGATTTTCCACGGCGAGGGAATGACCTGCGTGCTGGACCCGATGACCGCCGCCTGCCAGCTACGCGGCACCATCGGGGACCCCATGGTCACCCCGGACATCGACGACTGCCGCCCCTACTGCCCGAACCTCGCCCGCACCGACCGCGACCTACTCCAGATCCGGCGCACCCGCGACAAGTACGCCGAGATCGTCGCCGACACCCTCGCCCCGCCGATCCGCCACCAGCGGGAGCGCAACGAGCTCGAACGCCTGGAATCGATCATCGAGGCCCACGAACGGAAAACGCAGGAACAACGATGAGCCGACCGAACCCGGCCGAGAAGGACCCGGTCCGCCGGAAGATCCTCGCGGCGATGGACCGGCTGTTGGACGGCACACCACTGCGTTCGACCGGACGCATGAGCGTGTCCCAGCTGGCCGTGGAGGCCGGAGTGGAACGCTGGCACCTGACCCACCAGCACGTCGACCTCAAAGAGCTGTTCCAAGCCCGAGTGAAGGCGGCCGACAGCACCCCGGCGGCGTTCGCCCATGAACTGAGCGAGCTGGAGAAGCTGAAGAAGACGCACGCCCAACTGATCGCGCACTGCACCGAGCTGGAAGAACGTCTCGCACTCTACGCATCGGTGATCAACGTTCTGGTACTGGAGAAGGAAGCCGGCGACAACGGAGCGCACGTCCCGAACCTGGAGGCCCAGCGCCGCAAACGGCAGGCCGCCCCTCGCGATCAGCCCTGACGCGGTTAGCCGCACCTGTCGACGGACGAGTCCCGATTGCAGAGTTAGGAAGCGAATGTGCAGAGGCCGGGGACAGGCAGCACCCACGATCCTGCGACACTGCCACCCTCCGTGATCAAGAGTCGCTGCTTACGTTAAGTGATCGGCGCAGTGGATGGGCGTCCGGATCGCGGCAGATTCGGATAGTGGTCCAAGGTGGGCGGAACCAGCCGAGGGGGACTGGGCGCGGCTGCCAGTTCGAGGTGTCCCTGGCGCCCGGCTGGATGGTCGGTGTGGGCTGGGCCGGGGAGCGGGCGCAGGGTCGCCGAGACCCGGTCCGGGCGTAGTTGTGGTCGTGGAGCGCGGCGCGGACGTCGGCGTACCGGAACAGGATCCGGCCGGCAGACCCGGTACGGGTCGCGGTCAGGCGGTCTGGGTTCGGTGTCCAGTTCCGGCCTTCTGCTCGCCTTGGCGCTCGCGTATGGTCGTCGGCGTGCGTGCTCACCCAACCCCTGAGCGGCTGTCGTTCGACGATGCTGACGAGCGCCTGAACGAGGCACTGTCCGACGCCTTCGACAGCGACGAGTACCGATCGGTGCTGCTCTTCGAAGGCGACGTCCACCTGGACGGGGACGTCCTGTCCGCGGTCGACACGGCCGGCGTCGACCTGATCGCGGTCACCGGTGATCTGATCGTGGCCGGGTCGGTCGCGCTGCATGGGCGCACGCCGGGGCTGTACGTCGCCGGTCTGACCCGCGCGCAGGCGCTGGAGCGCGGCGACGCGGAGATCCACCTCACCGACGGCGCCTTCGAGTACCTCGTCCACGAGCGCGGCGTGGACGGGACCCTGGTTGTACACGGTGCGGTCGATACGCCCTGGGTGATCGTGTCCGGCGGCTTCGGCGCGTCGTTCGACGCACCCGGCGCATACGTGGTGGAAGACACCGGCGATGTCGCCGTCCCGGTGGACTTCGACCGCGCGCGGGTCGCCGTGTCGTTCGTCCCCGAGGTGCTCGACGCCGACCTCGGTACCATCGTCATCCCGGCGTTCCTGGACCGGCTGCGGGCCGGGTTGCCCGTCCTGCTGGCCGGGGCCCGGTCCACATCGGAGGCTGCCGCCGCGAGCCGGATCGCTGCCGCCCGCGCGGCGCGCGAGCACGAACTTGACCTTGGCTACAGCGGGCTGCGGGCGTTTCCGGCCGAGGTGCTGGGTATGCCGTGGCTGCGCCGGCTGGTGCTCGACGGCAATCGGATCGGGCGGCTTCCCGACGAGATCGACGCGCTCGCCGAGCTGGAGCACCTGTCGGTACGCTCGTGCGGTCTGGCCGCACTGCCCGCGTCGGTGGGCAAGCTGGCGGGCCTGCGGGTGCTGCGGGTCGCCGACAACTGGACGTCCCCGTTCGAAGCCGACCCTGACCGGCAGCCGGTCACCCTGCCGGAGAGTATCGGCCGGTTGGCGAACCTGGAGGAGTTGGACGTCTCCCGGTTGTCGGCCCGCCCGCGCGGCGACACCGCCGAGTTCCCCGAGCCGTCGCCGTACCCGCTGCCGGATACCGCCGGCGGCCTGGTCGGGCTGCGCCGCCTCGTCGCCGACGGCACCAACCTCGTGCTGCCCCCATCCATGGCCGGCCTGGCAGGCGTCGAGGAAATTTCGTTGGCCGGCCACGGTCGGGCGCGCCTGCACCGTGTCCCCGACATCGTGGCGACGTTTCCGAACCTGGCCCGGCTGACGCTCAATGGCAACCGTCTGCGCGGGCTGCCGCCGGCGCTGCTGGCGCTGCCCAGCCTCGTGGAACTGGACCTCGACGGCGCCGTCGGCCACCTCGACGGCCCGCTGCCCGACCTGTCCGGGCTGCGCTCGCTGCGGATGCTCAAGCTCAGCGGCGACGGCCCGGCGCCGCGATCGCCGCACAGCGTCCTGCGGCAGCTGTTCGAGATGGACCTGCCGGCATTGGAGGCATTGAAGGTCAGCTATTGGGGGGCGACCGACGACCGCAGCCGTCCCCGCATGACCGCGGACGTGCTCGCCGGAATCGGCCGCTTCCGTGGCCTGCGGCGGCTGGACCTGAGCGGCAACGGGCTGGCCGAGCTGCCCGAGGAGGTCTACGCGCTGCCGGCGCTGGAGTGGATCGACCTGCGGCACAACCGGCTCGGTCGGGCAGCTCGGCGGCGATTGTGCACGGAATACCCGGGCGCGCACGTGGACTTCCGGTACCAGGTGCTGTTCCGTGCCGAGCGGGAGGAGGCGCAGTCCGTCACCGAGCTGGCCCAGCAGGTGCGGACCCTGGCCGAGCAGCGGCGCCGAGACGAGGCGCTGGACGGCTGCGAGCAGGCCCTCGCGCAGTACCGCGACGGCCTCGACATCGCCGGCGACCTGCTGTTCGTCCAATACGTCAAGCTGCGCGTGCACATGGAGCGTAGGGGCGCCGGCGGCAGCCCCGATCCGGACGCCGACCTACGCGCGTCAGTCGCCGCGGCCGAGACGTGTCTGCGGCTGTTGTCGGCGGCCGTCGACGAGCGCATCGAGACCCGGCTCCTCACCGACCTGGAACGCGAGGCCCTCCAGTACGCGGCCAACACCGTCGCCTGGCAGGCGGTGACCGCCGACCCACCGGCAGACCGGGCCGAGCTCGCGCGGGCGCTGACGCTCACCGACACGGCGATGGCGCAGGGTGTCGGCGACCACCTGGACCTCGCCGACACGCACATCCGCGTCCTGCTGGCCACCGGCCACGAGTCGCAGGCCTGGACCGCGCTGGACCGGGCACTGGCCGTGGACGCGGCCTTCGGGCCGCTGCAGAACCTGCGCGCCGACCCGCGCTACCAGGTCCGTGCCGGCCTGGCATAGACAGCCTCCATCCGGACACCGAACGCCGCACCCGAGAACCTCGTCGGTGTAGCCGTCCGCGTCGGCGAGTGGCATGGTCCCGCCGGCGAAAGTCCGGATGACCGCCAGGCATCGGCCCGGGTCGACAACCCGCCGACGGACAAGAATGCCTCCGGCACCGTACGGATCCGGCGCTGGTTCGGCCGGCAATGGATACCAACCGCGTAAGCCGACACATGGCGCAGGAATCCCATGGTCATCCAACGGCATGATCGACGCACTACTTTCGGCAAATCCGCGCTCCCACGGGGTCATGCGCATCACGTTGTGTAGCAACGGCTTCAGTGCGTTGCTGCGCCTCGCGGGCCGCCATCTGGGCGTTGCGCTGGCGGATGTGGATGGCCGGTGCGTGCTCATTGGCGTACGCAGCTCTGCACTGCAACGGAACTGGTAAGCCGACAGCACCCGCTCACCTCTTGATCATGCTTACGGTGCACACAGCCTCCGGCACCAAGGTTTCGGCCCGTTGCCCTCGGCCGGGCGCTCTGACAGCATGATGAGCAGCAGGGACGTGTGCTCACTCTCAACAGCTAGCAACAGTCTGAGCTGGCGAGAGAACCGTAGGAGTAGACCCAGAGCAGGTTGGGCGGCGGGTCGGGTTCGACAAGTCGCCGGAAGCGGTCCGCTTCTTTGGTGTAGGCGTAGAAGTGCAGGTCCGGGCGGGCGCGGCAGATCCGCAGCCACGCGTGCAGGTAGTCGTCGGAGAAGAAGTCGCCGGCGTCGTGGATGCGGATCCAGGCGCCGGTGAAACTTCTTGGCTGCCAGCTCGGTGAGCATCGCCTGTTCCCCAGCCGGGCAGGTCGTCGAGCACGAAGGTGAGGTTGGCGTGGTGCTTGGCCCGCACGACTGGCCATAGGTAGGTGCCCTGGCGGGCGTAGCAGACCCGCGCGCAGATCCCGGCCGACGGGCAGGTGTTGAAGGTGCGGCCGTCGGCCAGGCGGCCGGCCCAGGCGGGCAGGGGTCCAGTTCTAGACGCCGATCGCTTTGAGCTCACGGTTCTGGGTCAGCAGCTGGCGGGGACGGGCGGGAAAGGTGGGTGCGTCAGCGTTTTCCGGCATGGTGGTCTCCCGACCGTGAGTACGGGGGCAGGGACCGGCGCCGGCCGCGGCCTACCGTGCGCCGGGGTGGGCCGGAGACCTGTTCAGGGGCTCGGCGTGATGGCGTCGTGGATGCGCTGGCACATGCGGGTCAGCTCGGGCACGACGAGGGGGTCGGCGCCCAGGTCGAATGCCTGGAGCCAGCCGGTTTTGGCTTTGCTCGGCGGCAGCAGGTGCAATGGGTACGCGTCATGGACGGCCAGGACCCAGTCCGGCAGCGGCCGGCCGGCGGAGAGGATGAGGCTCCAGGCCGGCCCGTGCAGCCGGATTACCGCCGGCGGGCTGCCCGCGGTGGCGTACGCGACGTGCACGACCTCGAGGTCGCCGCTCGCCGCGACCTGCGGGGCCTCGGCGAAGATGTCGTGCAGCCGCGGCCGGGTGCTCAGGTGAGTGCGGTGGGTTTGGATGAGGCGGACCCGCTCGTCTAACAGCCGGGCGGTGTAGAGCTGGTTGGCGATCTGGTCGGCCAACCGCCGCCGCCGCGGCACGTCGGGCTGCTGCTGGGTGTTGGGCGTGGTCATGGGAACCTCCCGGGGATTGAGGGCCAGAAATGACGAGCGCCGGGGGGAGGGTGGGTTCGGGGGGGGGGGGGTTTTTTGGGGTGGGGGGGGGGGGGTGGGCCGGGTGGGCCCGCGTTTCAAGACAGGAGGGTTGGAACCA
>NZ_JBVJIP010000017.1:180523-189263 GCF_055586225.1 Actinoplanes sp. NPDC051388
CAACCCCCATCACCGCGCCCTTTGGTGTTGTTTGGTTTTGTGGGGTGGTCACCCACCACCCTCTAGGCGCCGAGCCCACACCCCCCCCCCCCCCCCCCCCCCCTTCCCCCCCCCCCCGCTGGTGTTGCTCGGGGTTGGGTTGGGGTCGTCGGCCGGGTCGGCTCGGCGTTGACGGCCGGGCGGTTGGACCCGGGCGAGGCGGGCGATGGCGGCCTGGCCGTTGTCCCCGCTGGCGGGGGTGACGTTGGCGATGGCCGCCTGCCGGACCGCGGTCGACTCACCGACCACGGGCTTGGGTGGCAGGGTGTGCAGGGTGAACGCCGGGGTTTCCCGGCCGTCGACCACGAGCCGGCACCCGGCCTGGTAGGCGTCCAGGTGAGACAGGTCGTGGTCGGACAGCTCCGGCATCGTGTGCTTGGCCAGCTGCGTGGCGTCTTCCGGCGCGCAGGTGAAGAACACCTTGTTGCGCGCATTGGCGCTCAACGCGAGCTGCGTCTCCCGGGGCATCTGCGTCAGGTTCTGATGCGCCAGCACCAGCCCGAACCGATAGCCGCGCGCCTCGGCCAGCATGTCCCCGACCGAGCCGGGCAAGTTCAGGAAGTTGTGCGCCTCGTCGATGTACGCCACCGCGTCCCGGCGGGAATCCTCAGCGATCCGGGTCCGGCCGGTCGCGGTCTGCCAGGCGGAGGCGAGGATGAACGACCCCATCAGCCGGGAGGCCTCCTCGCCGATCTGCCCTTTCGGCAGCCGCGCGAGCAGGATCCCGCCGTCGAGCACGCGGCGCATGTCGACCGTCGAGCGAGGCGCGCCGATGGTCTGCCCGACAAACGGCCGCGTCAGGAACGACCGCAACCGAGCGAGAACGGGCCCGATGACCTGCGACCGCAACGGCGGCGGCGTGGACTCGAACCACTGCCAGAACCCCAACAAGCCTTCGGGGTCGTCGAGGTCGGCGGTGAACGCGGACCTGAACTGCTTGTCCTGCAACAGCGACGGGATCAGCGTCAGCGTCGCGTTCGCCTTGCGCAGCAACGTGAGACAGGTCATGCGCAGGGTGTCATCGATGCGCGGGCCCCAGTGCTTCGCGAAGATCTTCCCGAAGATCGACACGATGTGGTCGACGACCAGGTCGTGGTCGTCGCCCTGCAACGGGTTGAGGGTTGCTCCGGCGGGCTGGTCCGGGTCGATCAGGTAGAGGCGTTTGTCGGCGGCGTCGGCGGGCAGCCGGTCGAGCACGTCGTTGATCAGGTCGCCTTTGGGGTCGATGACGATCACGCCGCGCCGGGCGTGGACATCATCGAGGATCATGTTCGCGAGCAGGGTGGATTTGCCGCTGCCGGTGCTGCCGATGACGTGCGCGTGCTGGCGGCCGTCGGCCGCCGTCAGCGCGACCTTGTGCCCGCCGACCTGCGCTGTGCCAAGGACTTTCGTGCCGCGCCCGCCGCTGACGACGGCGACCGGGGCCGGCATCGCCTTGGCCCGGGCCCGATCCAAGCCCGGGACGGCGATGTCGGTCGGCAGGCCGGCCAAGGTGGACAACTCACCGTTGTTGAGCAGGAACCCGCGGCGCAGCACCCGCGACGCCAGCACCCGCGCCGGGTGGGCGGCCCGGACGCGGCGCAGCCGGTTACGGCCGGCGTAGACGCCGAAGCTGGAGGCGAGGCCGTGCGCGACGCTGGTCAGTCGTGGGGCCAGCGTCTTCGGGGTGCCGCCGGGGCCGGTGTGCGCGACGGCGTACCGGACGGCGACTTCCCACAGCGGGGTGCCGGCGAGTTTGTCGACTGCCGCGCGGGCGTCCCGGTCGGCCTGCGGGTCCGCGCCGGGCAGCCGGACCGCCGACCGTCCGGTGGTGTACGTGGAGTGGCGGGTCGGGCCGAGCAAGTCGACGGTGAGGTCAAGGATGGCGCGTAGCCAGGTCGCCGGGTCGAGCAAGCTGTTGGGCGGCTTGCCGGTGCGCAGGCTCTGGACGCCGCGGCGCAGCCGGCTGATCTGCCGGTTGCTGGCCGGGCGGGCCAGGATTTGCACGCAGGCGGCTTCGTGGCGGTTGAGGTCGGCTGCGGCTTGGATCAGGGTGCGCAGCGGGTCGGCGTCGTGGTCGCTAAGCAGCGGAAACCACGGCGGTAACACCGGTGCCAGGGCGCCGCCTGCGGCGATCGCCGCGATCGGGACCGGGTCGGTGGGGTCGGTGATCTCGTAGGCGGCGCCGGGCCAGGCGCCGCGGATCGCGGCGAGTACCGGACCGTAGGCGATGGTGCCGGGCAGCCACAGCGCGATGCGCAGTTGCCGGCCGGACCACCGGTATTCGAGGGCCACGTGCGGGCGGCCGGCGCGGAGCCGGCGCCGCCAGCTCGGCCGCAGGATCTCGGCCAGTGTGGACCACACGACGCGGGCGCCGTCGGGGTCGACCTCGGGTGGCGGGCTGATCAGGATCAGCCGGGCATGTGCGCGCATCTGCCGCAGGTGGCGGGAGACGATGATCGGCCGGGCCGTGTACCCGGCGACCAGCGCGGCGGCGAGGACCGCGAGCAGCCACGGCCGGTGCGCGCACCACGCGGCGACGCTGCTGGCGGCATGTTGCACCCACATTGTCGGTGCCGGCTCGGTGAAGTCCGGTATCGGATCCGAGCTGGGAGAAGGAGAAGGGTGCGGGGAGAGTTGAACGGTGAGCCAGTTCATGATGGTGGCCCTTTCGCAGAACGCACAAAGGGCCGGCCCCTGAGCTCTCGAGGAGCTCAGGGGCCAGCCCTTGTGGAGGAAAGACGCGAGGTTTGGCCGCGCCACGGCGGCCTGAAGGCGATGGCCTATTCGTTGTCGACTTCGAGGTCGCCGATACAGAGCCGGTGCTCTTTTCGGGACGCGACGGCCTGGAAGCTGACCCGGTGGGTGCCGGAGATCAGCAGGCCCTCGCCCCGGCGGGCCGACAGCAGCAGCCGGGCTTCGCCCGCCGTGAGCCCGAAGGAGTCGGCGATGACGTCGACGGACTGCGCGGCTTGACGTAGCAGGACTTGGGTGGCGGCGTTGGCGATGACGGCCTGCCCGAGATCGGAGCCGAGCAGGTCACCGACGTCCTGGGTGATGACTGAGACTCCGGCCCGCCGTTTGCGGGCGGACTTGGACAGCCGGTGCAGGAATTTGGCACCTTCGCCGTCTTTGAGCAGCACCCAGGCTTCGTCGACGATGACGAGGCGGCGCGGCGGCATGCCACCGGCGGGTGGGGTGTCGACGTCACGCCAGATCGCGTCGAGGGCGATCAGCATGCCCGGCGCCCGCAGCTCGTCGGCCAGTTGCCGGGTCGACCACACCACCAGCTGCCCCTGCGGGACATGCGTGGTCGGCCCGTCGAACAAGTCGCGGAAGCTGCCCGACACCCAGGGGGTGAGCCGGGCGGCCAGGGTCAGCGCCGGGTCGGAGCCGTCCTCGGCAAGGGCGGCGGACACGTCGCGCAGCAGCGGCGCCTCCCGCTGCCAGGTGTCCGGATCGTTCGAGATCCCGGCCGCCGCGTACGCCGCGATGATCGCCTTGTCCAGGGCGGCCCGCTCGACCGGCGGTGGCTGCTCACCCAGCAGCACCGCGACCAGCGTGTGCAGAAACAACGCCCTCCTGGTGAGGGCGTCGTCGCGGCGGTCGCCGGCCGGGATATCGAGGGGGTTGAGCCGCACGCCGCCGGCGCCGAGGTGGATGGTGGTGCCGCCGACCGCGTCGGCGAGGCGGTGGTACTCGTTGTCGGGGTCGATGACCGACACATGCACCCCGTCCGCGAGCGAGCGCAGGACCTCGAGCTTGATGAAGTAGCTCTTCCCGCTGCCGCTTCTGGCGAGGACGACGGAGTTGGCGTTGTGCTGGTTCCACCGGTCCCACCAGACGATGCCGTCCGAGTCCGGGTTGAGCCCGTACAACATCCCGCCCTCGGGCGCCGGTTCGCCCGGCAACGGGGCCGGAAGGTCCGGGCTGGCGAGGGGGAACATCGTGGCGATCGCCTCGGTGTCCATGACCCGTCGCTGGCCGATCGTGTCGGTGGCCAGCGGCAGTGTCGTGAGCCAGCCTTGCAGCTGCCGCCACGTGGCAGGCTGCACATCCAGCAGCACCGACGCCGCGACCGCGCGGACATGCGCGACCGACTCCTGCAACTCCTGCAGGCTCGGCGCGTGCACGCACAGGTACAGCCCGACCCGGAACAACTTGGACTGGCCGCGAGCAATCCGATCGGCCAATTCCGCTGCGTCATCCGCGGCGGCCTCGGCCGCCGGGTCGAGCAGCCGGCCCTTCTCGGTGTCCGTGCGGCGGTTGGATTCCAGCCGTGCCCGCTGCCGGCGCAGCCTGCCGGCCGCGGCGTGCGGGGTGAGCGGGTCGACATAGACGACCACGTCGAGGCGGCCCGGCCACGCGAGCAGCGGGTCGAGCCAGGCCGCGCCGACCTCGGCCGGGTAGCCGGTGACGATCAGGGTCGACGCGTAGCCGTCGCCGACCTGCACATGCCGGGGCAGGTTGACGACCCCGGCCGGGCCCAGAACGGACGAGAGCCCGGCCGATTCGGCCGGGCTCTCGTCGCTGCTGGTATCGACTTGTCGTTTGCGGTTCAGGAGTTTCACGTGTCGGCTCCTTGTCCGGTCACCGGCGCGCCGGGACGGGCCCGGGGCCAGGTGACATCGACCGGCGTGTACGGATCGGTGGCGCAGGTGAGCACGGCGGTCGCGGTCGAGCCGTCGAGCACGAGCGTTTGCGCGCCGAGCGCGGCGAGGGCGGACGCGGCGTGATCCGCGCGACGCAGGACCTCGGTGTCGCGGCCCCGATCCGCCTGCGCGGTGACGGCGATGGTGACGGTGCGCCACAGCGGGTCGCGGTGCTCGGCCAGCTGATCGAGGAATTCCGCGTAGTCGTACGCGGCGTCCGCAAGCTGCGGGTTGGCGATGCCCGCCGCGGTGTCGGCGACCCGTTGGGCGTGGCTGGACAGGTCCACCCGCTGCGCGGAGATCACCAACTGGACCGGTCCGGTCAGGGAGTTCAGCCAGCGGCCGTAGGCGTCGACCAGCGCGAGCTGTTCGTCGCCGGAGCGCAACCCGATGTTGACGGTCGTAGCGGCGACCAGGGCGACCGCTTTGTCGTCGGCGTCGATGACCCCGGATTCGGCGATCGCCCGGGCGGGTAGCCGCAGCTGCGGCACCGCCATGCCCGGACCGGGCGCCCACCCGGGCACCGGATTCGCCGCCACGGCGGCGTGCTGCTTCGGGCTGCGGGACTGCCGAATCGCGGAGAGCAGCCACGCGTCGAGGCTGCGCCCGTCGCGGCGGCCCAACGCGAGGGTGACCGCGACGCCGGCGACCGGCACCAGCGCTGCGATCAGGACCGGTGGCGGCAGCACGTTTCCCAGGCCGCGGAACACGGCGTACGCGACGGCGGCGGCGATTGCGAGGATCGCGAGCTGCCGGGCCGTCAGCCCGTAGACGATCTTGTCAGGCTGATCGACGTCGGCGTGGATGCGGGCCCGTGGGCTGGCGTCGGGGTCGTTACGCATCGCGCTCACCGCGCTCCGGGCGGCCAGGGGCCTTGAGGTGGCGGGTGTAAAGGTCGACGCCGTCGGCGAGTTCGTCGAGGGTGTAGGCGTAGATCGGCCGGCCCGTGGGCCAGGCCACCGCGACGACCGTACGGTCGTCGCGTACGTGTGCGGGTGTCGGCGAGGTGGTGGTCTTGGTAGTCATGAGCGGTTCCTTCCGCTGGGCGCGGCGGTGCCGCGGCTCGGTGGGGAGGCGCCGCGGCGGGCAGCGGTGCTGCCGCGACGGTGCTGCGATTGGGTGTAGGCATCGACACCGGCGGCGATTTCCTGCGGCGTGTAAGGCCTGACCGGACGTCCGGTTGGATAGGCCGTGCCGACCACGCCGGGGCCAGCGCCTGCCGGTGGCCGTGACGGCGTCCGGGACGGCCACGACGTTTGATCGGAAGAGCGCCGGCGCGGGCGATCGGCGGCAGGCCGGGTAGTAGCCGTGGGCCGTGGCAACGGGCGTGAGCCGCGGCCGCGCGAGGGTGCGGTCGGCCAGGGCCGGTCGGCGTGGCCGGAGGCCGGGCCGCCGCCTGGCCGTCGACCGGAGGCGGCTGCGCTTCGTGCTGGACCGCCCCGACCGGTTGCACGGCTCAGGCCACGGGTGAGTTGCTGCATGAGCAGCACCCGCACGATGGTGCCTGCCTGGCCGGGCGACGACTTCGTGACATAGCGGCGCATCATCGACGGGATCTTGAGGATGGCCCACAGCAGGCACAGCACGATCAGCATGTTCATGACGACCCCGGCGTCACCGGGCAGCCCCAACGCGGGAAGGTTCGCTTGCGGGCTGAGCAACGTGGCCAGGGTGGTGTGCAGGGCTACCGCCTGCAGAAGCACCGTTGCCAGCGTGCCGAGCATGGTGCGCCACCACAGTTTCGCGGCCGGCTCAGTGTGAGGGGTGCCGTGCAGTGCCAACGCGATCGGCGCCACGCCGACGGCCACGATGAGCACACCGATCCGCACGATCCACTGCACCAGCAGCATCGCCACCATGACCGCGATGATCAGTCCGATCAGGATCAGCAGGAAACCGGCCGGATCGTTGCCGTTCTGGTTGGTCAGTGACCCGGTGACGATGGAACGCATCTGCTGCATCGACCCCGGCGAGGTGATGTCCTGCGACGTCAGCGCGGTCGTCAACGCGTTGGCCAGGCCGATGAGCTGCGAGCACAGCGGCATCGCCAGGTTCGCGCCGATCAGCCCGATAATCAGCCGGGGGATCAACTCGCCCGGCCCGTACAGGCTTTGGATGGTGTCGCGTCCCATCACCAGGATGGCCATCCAAAGGATGGCCAGAACGTAGACGGTGTTGACAACCGCCAGCGAAGTACTGGACACGGCCTTGACCTGAGGCAGGACCGTCACGTCCGGGGAAGTGAACGCCGTCACGGACAACAAGTTCCACAAGATGTTCAGCCCGCCGATCACCATCTCGGCGCACCATGTAAGGATCGCGTTAATCAACTCGGTGAAGACCCAGCTACTCATGCTCAGCCACCGATCCAGCCCTTCACGACGGCGAGCAGGACCGGCGCCAGAACCGCCAGGGCATAGCCGAACAGCGCCGATTTGAGCGCGGACTTGGCCTTCTCGACCTCAGCCGGGTCCCCGCCTGCCGCGAGGTAGCGCAGGCCGCCGATCGTCAAGAAGAGGGTCGCGACCCCGAGCAGCAGCCCGATGATCCACTTCGTGATGTTGCTGACGATCACCGGCAGGCTGTTGGCCGCCTCGATCATCGGGGTGTCGGCCGCATAGGCCGGAACGGAAACGGCCACCGCCGCAGCGGTGACCGTCAGGAGGAAGAGCAGTCGGGAAACGTCGCGTCGCAACATGGCGGGCACCTCCCGCCCCGCAGCCCGGGGCGAATTGAGATTTGAGGTGCGCCACCGGGATCAGGGGTGAGGCCGCAGGAGCGTGGCTCCTTCCAGCCGTCAGGGATCGGGTGCGAACACGGCCCAGTCAGGCCGGCGCCACCCGCGATCCCGGGGCGCCGACACCGGCCGCCTCTTGCGGTCCGATGTCTTGCCCACCAAGGCCCCGCGTTGGGTGCCCAACGCGGCCTAGGCTGCCGTGCCGGTACCCAACGCCGGCCCAACACCGTGCGCCTGCCGGCTGGTGTTGGGCCGGTTACGGCGCGAGCGCAACGGCACGAATGACAACTCGCCCGCCCCGATCGCCTCCACGAGCCGCTTCTCCGCCCGCGCCCGCCACGCCGACGCGAGCTGCGGGGAGATCCCGATCTGCGCGGCCACCACCGCGAGGGTCTGGTGATCCAGGCGGGTGGAGGCGATCAGCGTGGCCTCGTCCCGGTCGAGGACCGCGACCGCGACCGCACGAGCCAGCACCAGATCCGGGTGATCCCACGGCCGGATCGGCAACACCGCACCGGCCTCACCGCTGTGGATCAGGGTGGTGTCGGACTCGGCCTCGCGGATCTTGCGCGCGGCGCGCATGCCCGCCTCTATCAGCCGGCCGCAGATCCGCGGCTCGTCCAGGTCGACCCGCGCGAGGCACTCCATGAACCCGACCAGCAGTTCCGAGTCCAAGTCATGGGTGTCGCCGTGCCAACCGGCGGCCAGCAGACCAGCCTGCCGGCGCAGCCCGGGCATAGCCATCCCCACCGCGGCGACCCGCCACGCCGGCCCATCACGGCGGGCCCGCACGACAAGCTCCCGCCAGACCTCGTCGCGGACTTGGGCGCTGGTGCCCGCCGCGAGCACCAGCCTGCGCAGCTCGTCCAGGGGCACGATCCTGTCGGGCAGCCCGTCGAAGCCGCGGGCGTCGAACGGCACATGCGTCGGCGCCTCAGCCAGCAAGACGAACGCCCTTTCCGCCGCGTCCAGGGGCGTCGATGGCCAGGAAGAAGTAGACATTTCAGAACTCCCGAATGGTGGGTCCGCCGCGGTGACGCCGGCGCGTGAGCCGCCATTCAGGCAGGTCAAGCCAACATCGGACGCTGTCGCCGATGGCCGCGTTCGGCTGTTGGCGCAGGTCATGGCACCCCCAACACAGTCAGCTCGCGCGACGCTGGGACCGGCTCCGATTGACGGTCGTGGCTAACAGCACAGGTCAGGCGGCTTGTTGGATGGCGTTGGCGGGGGGGGGGGGGGGGGGGGGGGGGGGGGGGGGGGGGGGGGGGGGGGGGGGGGGGGGGGGGGGGGGGGGGGGGGGGGGGGGGGGAGGGGGGGAAGGGGGGGAAGGGAG
>NZ_JBVJIP010000017.1:189272-273773 GCF_055586225.1 Actinoplanes sp. NPDC051388
CCACCCCCCCATCTTTTTTTTTGGTCTGCCCTCCTTTTTCTTTCGTTTTTTTTTTTTTTTTCCCCCCCCCCCCCCCCCCCCCCCCCCCCCCCCCCCCCCCAGCCCAGTGGGGGGAGGTTTGGTGGTCCGGTCACGGCACGCAGGCCCGCGCCGCGCACGGGCCGGCAGTCAGTGGGCGCCCGGAAGTCTGATCACGGATCTCCTCTGACCCTTCGCCGGTTGCTTGGTTCCCGGCAATTGCACCCCCGGCGCGATCAGGAGGGCCAGCTCCCCGTGCCGAGGCCGTCGCCGCGCGTCGGCGTCGACCGCAAGCCGCCCAACAGCGGACACCGGTACGACGACCAGGCCTGGCGGCGCTGAGGATCTGCGCGAGCCCAACAGTCGACGATCCGTGCGCGTTGGGTACGGATCGTCGACTTTGTTGGGTAAGCCCGGCGTCCGGACCCTGGCCCTGTTGGGTCGGGCCGCGGGCGACGTCGTCGGATTGTTGGGTTGGTGTTGAGCGCGCCGACGCGGACAGCCCGGCGAATTGCGGCGGCGCGACGCCTTAGTGAGATGCGAACACGGCCAGTCGGCGCGGGGGCGACCTGCCCATGACTGCCCATGACAAGAATGTGCCCGAGACCCCGGCCTCCCGGACTGACACGGCCCCCGACATCCGTGTCACCCACGCCAGCCGCGACAAGGCCGCCGTCATCGTCTGGCGGATCACCGCGGACCAAAGCGGCGACGCTGACGTCGCCCGGAATTCTGGCGCCGGCGACAGCCCGCTGACGCCGCGTCTGGCGCGCCATCTCGTCGCGATCTACAGCGACGTGCACGGCACGGTCATCGACTTCGACGCCGACATCAACCTGGAACGCGCCGCCGAGGCAACGGGACGTGCCTATTCGACGATCACCGACGTCAGCCGGACAAGTCCGGGAACGCACCTGCCCGTCCCGGCAGCGTTGATCCTGCTGCGCTGGCCCCGCCCGGACACCGAAGGAGCAGAAGCGGACGCCAACAGCCTGCTCAGGCGCTGCCAACAGCACCTCGCAGACGATGGCAGCACCATCGTCGTCGTCACGGCCGTCCCGCCGGGTGCCGACGGGCCAGCTACGGCGATCACGAGCAGATCCTGCTCCCCGCAGCGCGGGCCGCCGGGCTGCGCCACCTGCACGACATCGTCCCGATCGACACCGCAGACGAGCAGGACGTCTTCACGTACGCGACCGGGCCGCACACCGCCGGGCAGACCTCCTCCGGCGAAGGGCGACAGGACGCCGTCACGACCTTGGTGATCTTCGGTCATCCCCGGCGGCGGCCGTGACACCCCACGACAACGGCGACAGCAACCCGGCCGAGGGACGACAGAAATCTCGGCCCGTTCCCGTCACCCGCGACACGAAACCAGAGCCGCGCGACAGAAACCTGTCGCCGGGTGACAGAGACGAACAGCCGACCCCGCAGGCGAATGAGTCACGTTACGGTGCTGCGCCCGCGACGGCCCCGCCGCCGCAGCCCGGGAACTGGACGCCGGGCAGCAACCACGCCGTCGACCTGACATTGACCCGGGCCGACCTACGAATCGAGCTTCCGCAGCACGACCCGGTCATCACCGCGGCGGCAGCTCGCGCCCTGCTACGGCTGGTCCAACGAGCTGCAGCGGGGCGCGACCCGCCTGACGGCCGGCAGCCTCCACTACTAGGGAGTAGTCCATGAGATTCGCCTTCTACGGACGGGTGTCCACCGAAGACAACCAAGACCCACAGGCGTCCTACAACTGGCAGTTCACGCGCGCCCGCGGGCTCATCGAGCCCGCGGGACACACCATCGTCGCCGATTTCTTCGACATCGGCACGTCCCGCTCATTGCCGTGGAAACGCCGGCCCCGAGCCAACGAGCTGCTGGCCGCGTTGAAGGACCCCCGGCGCGGGTTCGAAGGCGTCGTCATCGGTGAACCTCAGCGCGCGTTCTACGGCAACCAGTTCGGTCTCACCTTTCCTATCTTCGAGCACTATCGCGTCCAGTTGTGGGTTCCTGAAGTCGGCGGGGCCGTCGATCCAGGCAGCGACGCCCACGAGCTGGTCATGGCCCTCTACGGCGGGATGAGCAAAGGCGAACGCAACCGCATCAAGATCCGTGTCCGGTCCGCGATGGCCGCCCAAGCCGCGATGGAAGGCCGCTTCCTCGGCGGACGCCCGCCCTACGGATACCGCCTCGCCGACGCCGGACCGCACCCGAACCCCGGCAAGGCGGCCGACGGCAAGCGCCTGCACCGGCTGGAAGCCGACCCGATCACCGCACCGGTCGTGCAACGCATCTACCGCGAATACCTGGCCGGCGCGGGCATCTTTGCCATCGCCGAACGGCTCACCCGCGACGGGATACTCTCACCCTCGGCCGCCGACCCGGCCCGCAACTCCCACCGCCACATCCAGGCGTGGGGCAAGAGCGCCATCCGGGTCATCCTCACCAACCCCCGCTACACCGGCCGACAAGTATGGAACAAGCAGCGCAAGGCCGAGATCCTCATCGACGTCGACGATGTCGCGCTGGGCCACGAAACGAAAATGCGCTGGAACCCCACCCAGGAATGGGTCTACTCCACCACCCAGGCACACGAGGCGCTCATCGACGACGAGACCTTCGAACGGGTTCAGACCATGATCGCGGCCGGAGCGCGACGGCCCGACGTGGACCGTAAGCCGCGACGGAGCAAGCGCACCTACGCCTTCTCCGGGCTGCTCTTCTGTGGCCTATGCGATCGTAGGATGATCGGCAGCTTCAACAACGGCCGCAACCACTACCGCTGCACCTACGCCGCCGAGTACGCCGATGCCAGCCGCCTCGCCCACCCGCGCAGCCTCTACCTGCGCGAGGACAAGATCGTCGAACTCGTTGACCCCTGGATCCGCCGGGCCTTCTCCTCCACCAACCTGCGCACCACGCTGCAGGCGATGGCCGACGCCCAGCACGACGACGCCGACCAGCATCGCGTCATCGCGGCCCGGGAGAAGATCAACATCTGTCAGACCAAGCTCGAGCGGTACCGAGCCGCACTCGACGCCGGCACCGACCCGATCCTGGTCCAGCAATGGATCACCCAGGTCCAAGCCGAGAAGGCCATCGCCGAGGGCGACCTGCGACGGATTACTGGACGCCGCACCATGACCGCCGAAGAGATCAACACGCTGGTCGAAGCAATGGCCGGCATCGCGACGATCCTGCGCCAAGCCGATCCTGCTGACAAAGCCGATGTCTACAGGCAACTCGGAATCAAGCTCAGATACGAACCAGGCCTCCGCCTGATACAAGCAGAGGCCTCACCAAGTGGATCATGTACTAAAATGTGTCCGGAGGGGGACTTGAACCCCCACGCCCGATAAAGGGCACTAGCACCTCAAGCTAGCGCGTCTGCCATTCCGCCACCCGGACCTGCATTACAGCCTAGCCTGGCCGACCTTGGGCTTGCGCCCAGGATCGGCAGCCCGGCGGGCCGCACAGGCGAGTACTTTACACGGCCCCCGGACCCACCCGCAGGGTGGGCCGCGGGGTGTCGCGCTTCGGGACGATTGGGTCATTCCGGGGTTCGGGCCTGGCGGGCGGCGGGCGTACGCGGCAGCATGTCTCGCGTGTCTCAGCCCTCCCCGCTCGAGCCTGCCCGGCAGCGTGCACTGACCCTTGCCGAGCAGGGTGATCGTGCTGCCGCCATCGCGATGCTCGAGCATGCCGTGGGACTGGGCAGGGTGAACCTCGGCGAGGACGACCCGGGGGTGCTCGGGGCGGCGCATCAGCTCGCTCGCCTGCACCAGGATGACGACGATCCGTCCTCGGCTCGGCGGGTGCTGGAGGAGGCCTACGCGGCGGGGCAGTGGCGGCTCGGTGAGGCCGATCCGTTGATGCTGGAGATCTCCTACGACCTGGGCGTGGTGGCCGAGGAGCTGGGGAACCGGCATGAGGCGCGGAAAGCGCTCGGGCGGGTGGTCGAGGCGGGGCAGCCGGTGCTCGGCGATCACCACTGGGCCGTGTTGAAGGCGCGGGCCTATCTCGACGGTGACACCTCCGTGCTGAGCCCGGACGCACCCACTCCCCCGCCGCCGCCCGCGCCACCACTCCGGCCCAGCCCGGAAAGCAACTGGCCAGCACAACAGGGCACGCCAGCAATGCAGAGCACGCCGCCGATGCAGCGAGCGCCCGCAAACGACTGGCCGGCACAACAGAGCGCCCCGCCGAGCGACTGGCCGGCGCAACAGAGCGCCCCACCAACGCCCGCGAACGGCTGGCCGGCAGAGCAGCAGAACGAACCGACGACCTATTTCCAGCCGTCCGCGCCCCCGCCGCCGATCCAGCACCCGGCCTACGTCGAACACGCACCACCCGTCCAACAGCCGGCCTACGGCCAGCAGGCGCCACCTGCCCAGCAACAAATGCCGGTCCAGCAACAAATGCCGACCCAGAACACGCCGGCCCAGAACACGCCGGCCCAGCAGATCCCGGTCCAGCAGATGCGGGCCCAGCAAACGCAAACGCCACCGGCCTACCAGCAGACCTACGTCCACCAAGACCAAGTGCCGCCCGTCGACCAGCACATCCCGATGCAACCGACCTACCACGACCCCCCGCCCTACCGGCTCGCCGAACCCCAGATCGAACCCACGAAACCGAGCAACCCCCCGTACCAGAGAAAGGGTCCTGCTCTGTTCGCGGCGATCGCCGCGGTCCTGGCCGTCACCGTCGCCGTGGTCGCGCTGGTCTTCGTGCTCGCCGGCCGCAACGGCTCCGGTAACGACAACGACCCGGATGTGCCAACTCTCGGCGGCGGCCCGGCGCCCACCGACGTGCAGGTCCGCGACCGTGGCAGCGCCGTGGAGATCTCCTGGACGAACCTCGGCGAGGGGAAGAACTCGACCATCATCACCGGCGGCCACCCGGGCGAGGTGCTCAAGCCGATGGGTGAGGTCGGGCCCGGCGAAACGCGGTTTGAGCTGCGTGGACTCAATGATCAGCTGGACTACTGCTTCGCGGTGGTCGCGGTTTATGGGACGAACTCGTTCGCCACCTCGGCGCAGTCCTGCACGACGCGGCCGGGGCCCGCCAGCACGGGATGATCATTACAGATAGCGATCAAAGTTATCCACAGCCGTGAAACCTCGGGGGCCCGCCGCCATCGGCATCCCCCTATGATGGCTCGCGTTCTGAAGGTCCAAAACGGGGAAGGATGCGCAGGCCGTGACCACATCGAAGGGCCGCTGGCGCAGCCGCGGTGGGCTCGTCACGATCGGCACGGTGCTGAGCCTGCTGACCGGTCTGGGGCTCACCGTGCTCGGGCTCGGCGCCGCGGATCAGGCGGTGGCGAGCTTCGACGCCGCCTCCTGGGTGTGGAGCAAGGGCAAGGGCGAGGTGGCCCGGGTCAACGGCGTGACCGCCAAGGTGGACACCCGGGTCGACGTGCCGGGCGGGCGCAACCACCAGATGCAGGTCTCGCAGAACGACCGCTTCGTGATCCTGCGCGACGTGAACACCGGCCAGATCAGTTCGATGGACCTGGCCTCGCTCAAGGTCTTCGCGACCGCGGACACCAGCGCGGGCATCGGTGTCAGCGTGGCGCTGCGCGATGACGCGGCCTTCGTGATCGACGCGGTGCGCGGGGTGATCCGCCAGCTCGACCCGCGCACGCTGACCCCGATCGGCCAGCCGCTTCGTTATCCGCCGGGCATCACCGGCGGGGTCTTCGACGGCTCGGGCCGGCTGTGGATCGCGGTCCCCAGCGAGGGCACGGTCTCGGCGATCACCGCGGCGCCGATCGCCTCGGAGGGGCCGCAGCAGGGCGCCGGACCGACGCAGGTCAGCACCAGCACGGTCGCGCCGCCGAGCCACGACCTGGCGATCTCCACGCTGGACACCGGCGTGGCGGTGCTCAACCGCACCACCAACGCGCTGACCACGATCCGCGACGATCGCCGGCAGAGCACCACGCTGCCGCTGACCGGGCCGGGCACGGTCGCACCGCAGACCAACGGCCTGCGGGTGCCGGTGACGGTGCCGGACGCGCGGCATGTCTATGTGGTCGGTGACGGCAAGATGAGCGGCGACTTCCCGGTGCCGGGCGACGGGCCGGAGCTGCAGCCGGCGGTGGCCTGGGAGGGCTTCTTCTATGTCGCCGAGCGCGACACCGGCCGGGTGCACGTCTTCGACGGGCAGGGCCGCGAGCAGCAGGGCATCGACATCCCCTCGCCGGGCGGGCCGCTGGAGCTCGAGGTGCGGGAAAACTATCTGTTCATCAACGCGCCGGGCGCCGCGACGGCCCGGGTCGTCGACAACGCGCACCGGGTGCGGACGGTCGACAAGTACGCCGACGACGTGCTCGGCGGCGACGCCCCGCCGACGCCGCCCACTCCCCCGCCGCCGCCGAAGCCGAAGAAGCCGGTGGTCAGCAAGCCGGGCGCGCCGCGCAACGTGCGGGCCGCGGCGGGCAACGCGGAGGCCCGGGTCAGCTGGCAGTCGGCGAGCGCGAACGGCGCCGCGATCACGCGTTATGTGGTGTCCGGCGCGGGCAAGACCATGCAGGTCGGCGCCGATCAGCGGTCGGTGAACGTGACCGGGCTGACGAACGGTGAGACCTACCGGTTCGAGGTCTACGCGGTGAACAAGAAGGGCAACGGCCCGCCGCGCACCAGCAACGCGGTGCGGCCGACGGCCGAGGTGCCGGACGCGCCGACCGCGGCCGAGGCGCAGGCCCGGCCGGACGGCTCGGTCGTGGTGACCTGGCCGGCCGCGAACGGTCAGGGCCTGGAGATCGAGCGTTATGCGGTGAGCGCGATCTCCGAGGGCGGCACGGCCCCGGTCGGCGAGTCCGACTCGCCGGAGCTGACCATCAAGGACGGCGAGCTGGAGTACGGCAAGCAGTACGCGTTCACCGTGGTCGCGATCAACGAGCGTGGCGCCGGTTCCAAGGCGTCGCCGGTGAGCAACAGCGTGGTGCCGTTCGCCAAGCCGGGCCGCCCGGAAGACGTGGACGCGACCACCGTCAGCGACAAGGCCGGCGCCGTCCGGGTGATCTGGACGGCGCCCGCGGAGAACGGCCGCCCGATCACCAAATACGTGGTGCAGGCCGGCGACAAGTCGCAGGACGTGACCGACGGCAACTCCGTGACGCTGACTGGCTTCGGCGCGGGTGAGACGGTGGCGGTGCAGGTCCGCGCGGTGAACGAGGCCGGCGAGAGCGAGCCGGCGACCGCGACCGCCCGCACGGTCGCCAAGCCGGTGCTGACCATGACCGGCGGGTCGACGACCGTCGACACGGGCACCGTGACGTTCAGCGTGGCGGCCGGCGGCGGTCAGGCCGAGTGCACAGTGACCGCGAACAACGGCGGCGGCTCCGCCACCGGCAGCTGCTCGAGTCTCAAGCTGGACGAGCTGATCTCCAACACGAGCTACAAGTTCACCGTGACCGCCAAGAACGTGGCCGGCACGGACACCGGCGAGCGCACGCAGTCGACCCAGATCCTCGGCGGCACCGCCACCTGCAACAACGGGCCCGACGGCGACCAGCGGACGTATTGCAACTCCGACGTCGACGGCCGCAACGGCAACGAGGTCTTCAGCGTCACCAGCCAGAACAACAACAGGCAGGTGGGCTGGGCGCGGCCGGACAGCCGCTGGCAGGCGTACTGCAAGAAGTCCGGCGAAGAGGTCTACGCGTTCGTCTACAACGACGACAAGCGCAGCAACATGTGGGTCCAGATCAACTACGAGGGCCGCAACTACATCCCGTTCGCGTGGCTCAACCTGGACGCCGGCGACAACGTGAACAAGCTCCCCGACTGCTAGGGCCACCGACTGTGCACACCGAACCCCTGCCGCCCCAGCACATCCAGGGCTTCGCCCAGGTCGCCGCGCAGCTCGCGGACCGGATCGGCGCCGTCGTGCTGGGCAAGCCCGAGGTCGTCCGGCTGGCGCTGACCGCGCTGTTCGCGCAGGGGCATGTGCTGCTCGAGGACGTGCCCGGCGTCGGCAAGACCACGCTGGCCCGGGCGCTCGCGGCGAGCATCCGCGGGCAGTGGCGGCGCATCCAGTTCACGCCCGACCTGCTGCCCTCGGACGTGTCCGGGGTGACGATCTTCAACCAGGCGAGCCGCGGCTTCGAGTTCCACCCGGGCCCGGTGTTCGCGAACATCGTGATCGCCGACGAGATCAACCGCGCCTCGCCCAAGACGCAGTCCGCGCTGCTCGAGGTGATGGAGGAGAAGCGGGTCACGGTCGACGGCGTGCCGCACCCGGTGCCGCAGCCGTTCCTGGTGGTGGCGACGCAGAACCCGGTCGAGATGGACGGCACCTACCGCCTGCCGGAGGCGCAGCTCGACCGCTTCCTGGTCAAGCTGTCGGTGGGTTACCCGGACGAGGATGTCGAGGTCGAGGTGCTGCGCGGCGCGGCGATGCGGTCGCCGGACGCGCTCGAGCCGATCACCGACACGGCCACGGTCGGCGAGATGGTCCGGATGGCCATGCGGGTGCACGTGGCCGATCCGCTCTATCTCTATTCGGTGCGCCTCGCCGCCGCCACCCGCAACCACCCGCAGGTCCGGGTCGGCGTCAGCCCCCGTGGTGTCATCGCGCTCACCCGGGCGGCGTGCGCCTACGCGCTGATCAACAACCGCGGCTACGTGCTGCCCGAAGACCTGAAGACGCTGGTCGAGCCGGTCTTCGCGCATCGCGTGCTGCTCACCCCGGACGCGCAGCTGCGCGGTGTCACGGTGGCGGAGGTGCTGAACGACGCGATCCGCTCGGTGCCGGTGCCCCTGCCCGACAACCAGCGCGCGTGAAGGGCGTCACCGCCCGGGGCGTCGGCGCCGCCGTCGCGGCGCTCGCCCTGCTCGTCCTCGGGTTCCGCTTCGGCTACCCCGACCTGGCCATCCTCGGCGCGGCGGCGGCGCTGGCCCTGGCCGCCGCGGCGGTCTTCGCGATCTGGCGGCCCACGCTCACCGTCGAGCGCCACGCCGAGCCCGACCGGGTGGCCCGCGGCGACCCCGCGACCATGCGCCTGACCGTGCACAACGCCAGCCGGTTCCGGGCCGCCAGCCTGGTCGCCGTCGACCGCTGCGGCGGCCGGGACGTGCCGGTACCGCTGCTGCGGCTGCGGCCCGGCAGAGACACCACCGAGACCTATCCGGTGCCCACCGAGCGCCGCGGCGTCGTGCCGGTCGGCCCGCTGCACGTCACCCGCGCCGACCCGCTCGGCCTGGTCGAGCTCGCCCGCAGCTACGGGGACCCGGCCACGGTCTGGGTGCATCCGCGCATCCACCTGCTCCGCGCGGTCCCGGCCGGCATGGCGCGCAGCCTCGACGGCCGCATCGACAAGGTCCCGCACGGCACGATCACGTTCGACTCGCTGCGCGAATACGTCGTCGGGGACGAGATGCGCCGCGTGCACTGGCGCAGCTCGGCGAAGGTCGGCGAGCTGATGGTGCGGGAGCAGCTGGACACCAGCGAGCCGACCATCGTGGTGCTGCTCGACGACCGCGCCGGCGCCCACCCCGACCCGGAGACGTTCGAGTCGGCGTGTGAGGCGGCCGCGTCGATCATCGCCGCCGCGGTGCGCGAGGACCTGCCGGTCGGCCTGCACCTGGTCACCGGCGAGCACACCGGGCCCTATCTGGACGTCCTCACCGAGGTCACCCTCACCGACGGTGATCTCGGCGCGCGGATCCGCAGCCTGCGCACCAACCGGCTCGGCGACACGCTGGTCTTCCTCACCGGGCCCGGCGGGCTCGACGACCTGGGCGCGATCGGCGCTCTCCGCGGGCCGTACCCGGTGGTGATCGCGGGGCTCTTCGGCGACCGCGACGCCGCGCCGGTCACCGGCGGTAGCGGCATGATCGTCATCGAGGCGGACGACGGATTGCAGTTCGCGGGCGCCTGGGACGGGGTCCGCGGATGGTGAGGTGGCTGCGCGCGGCGGTCGTCCCGATCGTGCTGGCCGGGCTGATCGCGCTGGCCGGGCTGGTGCTGGGCCGGATCTACGCGGGCGATCTGCTGGCCTGGCTGGTGGCCGGCGCGGCGGTGGGTTCGGTCGGCGCCGGGCTGGCCGCGCGCAAGCTGCCGTCGTGGAGTGTCGCGCCGCTGTCGGTGCTGCTGATGGCCGGTTACACGGCGTTCGCGCTCAAGCTCGCCGCCGATCGCGCGGCGCTCACCGATCCGCTCGCCACGATCATCCGCGACTCCCTGATCAACGGGATTCCGCGCCTGCTCACCGCCATGATCCCGGTCGAGGCCACGCCGGACACGGTGGTCGTACCGATCATCGCCGCCTGGCTCGCCGGCCTGGCCGGCACCGAGATCGCCGTCCGCGCCGGCCGCGTCCTGCTCGGTTGCGCGCCCGCCGCGGCGCTCTATGCGGGCGCGCTCTACGTCGTCGGCCCCAACGCGGCCGCGGCGGTGCGGCCGACATCGGCCTTCGCCGGCCTCGTCGTGCTCGCCCTCGCCACCTCGAAACCCGAGACCGGTACGAATGCCGACGACGTGCCCGCCGCGACACGCAAGCTGGTGCGCGGGCGAGCGCTCGCCGGCGCGGCCGCCGGGCTGACGGTGGTGCTCGCTCTCATCGCGACCGTCGGTCCGTGGGTGGCCGACCGGGTGTCCGCCACGCCGGTCGACCCGCGCCGCTACGTCACGCCGCCGCAGGTGGACAGCCTCGACGAGAGCCCGCTGAACCGGATCTCCGGCTGGGCGCTGACCCCGGACGAGCGGCTGCTCGACGTGCGGATGACGACGCCCGGCGAGGAACCGGCGCGGCTGCGGCTGGCGGTGCTGTCCGACTACGACGGGGTGACGTGGCGGGTCGGGGCCACGTACCGCAATGCCGGCCGCGTGCTCCCGCCGCAGCCCGCGCCGGAGGGCGCCACGGTCGACGAGGTGCGCCAGGACATCACCGTCGAGGGGCTGACCGGGCGGCTGCTGCCGGTGGTGCCGACGCCGAGCGAGGTGCAGGGCGCCCGGGTGGCGTTCGATCCGGCCACCGGCACGCTGATCCGTCCCGAGGCGTTGCAGCGCGGCGTGCGCTACGAGGTCACCTCGGAGCGCCCGACCCCCGACCTGAACCTGCTGCCCGGCGCCGACTCCCCGTCCGGCGACGCGGTCGCGCGTTATCTGGCGATCGGCGCGGGCGTCCCGGACCCGATCCAACGGCTCGCCGACCAGCTGTCCGACGGCAACGGCGGCGCCTTCGACCGGGCCACCGCGATCGAGGAGTTTCTGGCCGAGCACTACCGCAAGGTCGCCGACTCGCCGAGCGGGCACGCCTATCCCAACCTCGAATACTTCCTGTTCGGCCGCCGCGACCAGGGTGGACAGGTCGGCACGTCGGAACAGTTCGCCGCTTCCTATGCCCTGCTGGCCCGGCTGACCGGCCTGCCCAGCCGGGTGGTGGTCGGCTTCACCGTGCGGCCCGGCGGCGGCGCGGTCACCGCTGCCGACGCGCTGGCGTGGCCGGAGGTGCTCTTCGACGACCTGGGCTGGGTGGCCTTCGACCCGATGCCGAAGAGCAGGGATCCGCGGCCGGTCGAGGAGGACTTCACCCCGAAGCCCACCACGCCCCCACCGCCGCCGTCCGACGCCCCGCCACCGAGCGACGAGCCGTCCGCATCGGCCGCGCCGCCCCTGCTCGCCGCGGGCGGTCCGGGCGGGCCGTCCACCGTGGTGGTGGCCGGTGGTGCTTCCGGGTCCGCGTTCCTGCTGCTCGCGGCGGCGGCGCTGGGCGTGGTGCTGATGCGCCGCGGGCAACGACGGCGGCGCCTCTCCGACGGTGCTCCCGACGATCGGATCGCGGGCGCCTGGCTGGAGTTCACGGATGCGTTGCGGCTGGCCGGAAAGCCGGTGCCGGGGCACCTCGCGGCCACGGAGGCCGCCGCCTACGCGGCGACGGTTCCCCGCCCGGAGTCCCCGTCACCGCGGCGGCTGCTCCGCCGGGCCGCACCGGTCGCCCTTCTGGAACCGGCGGCGCCCGGTGAGGCAGCGCCGTTGCCGCCGCTCGACCAGCTCGTGGACGGGATCAACACGACGGCCTTCGCGCCGGGCGCCGCCGACGAGGGACAGGCACGGCGGGCCGCCGACCAGGCTGTCACCTATGCGAGCGCGCTGCGCGGCCGCCGATCCTGGTGGCGGCGTGCCTGGTGGTCGCTGCACCCGGGCCCGCTGCGCTGGCACCGCGGCCATCGCCCGCCGTCCGGTCAGTGGAAGGGCGACTCGCCGAAGACCTCCCGGATCCGGTAGAGATCGCGGAGCCGGGGTTCGGTCGCGCCGCTGACCCAGCGGCTGACCGTCTTCGTCGACACCTCCATCTTCCGGGAGGCCGCCTCGAGGGTGAGGCCGCCGTCGCGGAGCCGGCCGGAGAGCCACGCCGCGAACGACGGTTGGCCGCCGCCCGGCTCCGGCTCGGGCCCGCGCGCCGGCGCGGCGGGGCCGGACGTGCGCGGGAGGGTGGCGGGCACCGCGTCCGGCGCGACGAGCACGTCGACCTCGGCCGCGCCGGGAAAGATCCGCAGGGAGACCTGAATGGCGCCGCGCGGCCCGGCCGCCTCCAGCAGCACCTCGGCCACCCGGTCGCTCAGCGTCCGCACGTGCTGTTCGGACATCGGCGAGGTGGCGGTCAGCTCTCGCCGGACGAAGTCGCGGACGTCCGGCAGCGCCGACGGCCGCGCCGGAAAGTTCTGCGTGACCACCACGATCGGCAGGATCTCGGGAGTCTCCGGCATCGCACTCCAATCTCCTGGGCCCTGTGACGACCGCGGGTCGCCGTGCTGAGCCTAAGGGCGGACGGTGTACCCGAACGGGTGACAGTCCTTCTGCCGGGCCCGGCAGCGTGCAAGTCTCGGACCCGCCGCACGTGGCTGATCGGACGGTGACGGCTGATGCTCTTCCCAACCGGCGACGAGCGAGTGCTGCACCTGCTGTGGATGAACGGCGGGCTGAGCTGCGACGGCGAGTCGGTCGCGCTGACCGCCGCCACCCAGCCCAGCATCGAGGACCTCGTGCTCGGCGCGCTGCCGGGAGTGCCGCGGATCGCCCTCCACTGGCCCTACTTCGGGTTCGAGACCGGGCCCGACGGCGGCCCGGACAGTTTCGTCGAGTGGTTCCACCGGGCCGCTCGCGGTGAGCTGGAGCCGTTCGTGCTGATCGTCGAGGGCTCCGTGCCCGACGAGGGCAACAAGGACCAGGGTTACTGGAGCGGATTCGGCAACGACCCGCAGACCGGTCAGCCGATCACCAGCTCCGAGTGGCTGGACCGGCTCGCGCCCCGTGCGGAGGCGGTGCTGGCGGTCGGCACCTGCGCGGCGTACGGCGGCATCCACGCGATGGCCGGCAACCCGACCGGAGCCATGGGCGTTCCCGATTACCTCGGCTGGGACTGGAAGTCCAAGGCCGGCCTGCCGATCGTCTGCGTGCCGGGCTGCCCGACCCAGCCGGACAATCTCGCGGAGACCATCCTGCAGCTGCTCTACCGGCTCAGCGGCCAGGCGACCGAGCTGCCGCTGGACGAGGAGCTCCGGCCACGATGGCTGTTCGAGTCCACAGTGCACTCCGGTTGTGACCGGGCCGCCGCCTATGACCAGAACGAGTTCGCCACCGGCTACGGCTCGAGCACGTGTCTGGTCAAGGTCGGCTGCTGGGGGCAGGTGGTGCGCTGCAACGTCGCGAAACGCGGGTGGATCAACGGGGTGGGCGGCTGCCCGAACGTCGGCGGCATCTGCATCGGCTGCACGATGCCCGGCTTCCCGGACAAGTTCATGCCGTTCATGGAGTCGACGGCGGCGGCGGACGCCCCCGCGGACCCGG
The DNA here is from genome assembly GCF_055586225.1 of Actinoplanes sp. NPDC051388. Taxonomy (NCBI): domain Bacteria; kingdom Bacillati; phylum Actinomycetota; class Actinomycetes; order Micromonosporales; family Micromonosporaceae; genus Actinoplanes; species Actinoplanes sp. NPDC051388. The sequence continues at coordinate 203,088 of NZ_JBVJIP010000017.1, forward strand.
CTTTCGCGCCGGTGGTGCGCACACTTCGCGGTTTCACGGTGCGGCTGGCGACAACGCGATGACCGCACCCGGCCCGGCCGAGGAAGCCGCCGCGCAGATCGATCACCTATTGTCGGAGCTGCGTGCACGTCCCGACCGGCGGGCCGCGCACGCCGCCGAGGAACTGACCCGCTGCCTGGTGCAGCTCTACGGCGCCGGCCTGAGCCGCGTCGTGGCCGTGCTCGGCCCGGACCAGCTCCGCGACCTGTGCGCCGACCCCCTCGTGGAGAGCCTCCTGCTGGTGCACGACCTGCATCCGATGACCGTGGACGCCCGGGTCCGTCAGGCGCTGGCGAAGTTGCCCGGCACGGCGGAGTTCCGGGGCATCGACGAGGACGGCGTGGTGCGCCTGCGCATGCCCGCGGGCGGCGGGTGCCGATCGACGTTGCGCGGGATCGAGGCCGGCCTCGCCCGGGCGGTGCCGGAGGTGACCCGGGTCGTGCTGGACGAGCCGCTGCTTCAGGTGTCGTTGCGGCCCGGAATCGCCGCGCCGGGTCATCCGGGCGGCGTACAAGTCCCGCGCCCAGCCACCGGACACATCTGTCCGACGACGCCCTGACCAGCGGCTTCAGCGGGAGCGACGGGGCCGCGGGCCGCCACTTGTGTGCGGACAGGGATGGGTCTGGCGGCGGCCCCGGAACGCCGGGCAGGCTGTAACCGGTAATCAACGCACCGTAAGCACAGGCTCAGGAGTGGCGACGTGATGTGGAACAGACGCGCACCGGGAACGCACCGCGCCAACGAGGCGGTCATCTGGCGTAAGCCGAGCTGGCTGCGGCGCGGGCCCCGGCCCGAGGACACGCCGCCGGTCGTGCGGGAGCCCGAGGCGGGATGGTGGCGGATGCTGGAGGTCCTCGACGCGACTGAGCCGCCCGTGGCCGGCCGGGCGCCGGATCAGCCGGAAGGCGCCCGGTCGGTGGCGGCGGTCAGCCACTCGTACCAGGAATTCAGGTTGTCTCCGCGGGTGGCCGAGACGATGACCACCCGCGCGTGAGGATTGACCGAGGCGATGTGCCGCCGGCAGGCGTCGAGGTCGAAGTCGACGTGGGGCAACAGGTCGATCTTGTTGATCAGCACAAGATCGGCGGCTGCGAACATGTACGGGTACTTCAGCGGCTTGTCGGCGCCTTCGGTGACCGAGATGATCACGACCTTCCCGCCTTCGCCGAGGTCGAACAGCGCGGGGCAGATCAGGTTGCCGACGTTCTCCACGAAGAGCAGCGAGCCGCGCGGCGGGTCCAGCTCGTCCAGCGCCGTGCCGATCATCGCGGCGTCCAGGTGGCAGCCGGCGCCGGTGTTCACCTGAACCACCGCGCAGCCGGTGCGGCGGATGCGGTCCGCGTCCAGCGGCGTTTCCTGATCACCCTCGATCACCACGACCGGGCGCCGGCCGTCCAGGTCGCGGATGGTCCGTTCGAGCAGCGTGGTCTTGCCGGAGCCGGGTGAGCTCATCAGGTTCACCGCGTGCACGTCGCGGTCGGCCAGCCGGCCGCGGATCACCTCGGCGAGCGCGTCGTTGGCGGCGAGCACCTTCTCCTCGAGGGTGATCGTCTCGGTGGCGTGGTGGTGGACGTGATCGTGGACTCCGCAGCCACAGGTCGCGCACATTCCTCAGCCCACCTCCATCGAGACGATCTGCAGCTCACGCCCGGCCGTGACGGCCACGTCGGCGCTGCCGCAGGGGCACAGCAGGATCAGATCGGGGACCTCGGCGTCGCCGCCGCACCGGCGGCAGTGGACGGTGCCGGGACGCCGCTCGATGTCGAGCCGCGCGCCGTCCGCGACGGTGCCCTCGACGGCCAGCTCGAAGCAGAACCGCATCGCGTCCGGCACCACCGCGGTCAACGCTCCGATCCGGACCAGCACGCTGCGCACCGGCCGCTCGCCGGCTCGCCGGCACACGGTGTCCACCACGCTCTGCGCGATCGACAACTCGTGCATCGGACTCCGTCCGGGATCACGGTCGGGTGGGACCGCCGGGGATCGGTTGACATTGTCGCACGCAGACGAGCAATGTGTTCGCAGCGTAACGCCTCCGATACCCAGTGTTGATCTTCGATGCCACAGGGCCTCGACCTGCTCCGGAAAGCGTGTCCGTCATGCCATCAGCCGAAGCGGTGAAAGCAGCCGACACTCTGGTCCACGTTCTCTGGATCAACGCCGGGCTCAGTTGCGACGGTGATTCGGTCGCGCTGACCGCGGCGACCCAGCCGAGCATCGAGGAGATCGCCCTCGGCGCCCTGCATCGTCAAGCTCGGGTGCTGGGGCCCGGTGGTCAAGTGCAATGTGCCCAAACGCGGCTGGATCAACGGGATCGGCGGCTGCCCGAACGTCGGCGGCATCTGCATCGGCTGCACCATGCCCGGCTTCCCGGACAAGTTCATGCCCTTCATGGACGAGCCACCCGGCGGACGGCTGTCCACCGGCGCCGTCGGACTCTACGGCCCGACCATCCGGCGCCTGCGCCAGATCACCACGCGCACGCTCGACAAGGAACCCAAGTGGCGCACGCCGGGCCGGACGCTGACCACCGGCGCCTCCCGGACCTGGTGACGGGAGCTGACGGAGATGACCGCGACGGAGAGCCGGCGGAACAGCACGAGCAGCGCCACCGAGCTCGTCGACATGGCCTGGGACCCGATCACCCGCATCGTCGGCAGCCTGGGCATCCACACGAAGATCGACTTCAAGCAGCGGATCGTCGCCGAGTGCAAGAGCACCAGCTCGATCTTCCGCGGCTACTCGATCTTCATGAAAGGCAAGGATCCGCGCGACGCGCACTTCATCACCAGCCGGATCTGCGGGATCTGCGGCGACAACCACGCGACCTGTTCCTGTTACGCGCAGAACATGGCCTACGGCGTGAAGCCTCCGCACCTCGGCGAGTGGATCGTCAATCTCGGTGAGGCCGCGGAGTACATGTTCGACCACAACATCTTCCAGGAGAACCTGGTCGGGGTGGACTACTGCGAGAAGATGGTCGCCGAGACGAACCCCGGTGTGCTGGAGATGGCGAACCGCACCGAGTCCCCGCACGCCGGCGAGCACGGCTACCGCACGATCGGCGACATCATGCGCTCGCTGAACCCGTTCACCGGCGAGTTCTACCGCGAAGCGCTGCAGGTCAGCCGGATGACGCGGGAGATGTTCTGCCTGATGGAGGGCCGCCACGTGCATCCCTCCACGCTGTACCCGGGCGGTGTCGGCACGGTCGCGACCATCCAGCTGATGACCGACTACCTGAGCCGGCTGATGCGCTACGTCGAGTTCATGAAGAAGGTCGTGCCGATGCACGACGACCTGTTCGACTTCTTCTACCAGGCGCTGCCCGGCTACGAGATGGTCGGCAACCGCCGCATCCTGCTCGGCTGCTGGGGGTCCTTCCAGGACCCCGAGGTGTGCAACTTCAAGTACGAGGACATGACCGCCTGGGGCCGGCGGATGTACGTCACCCCCGGCATCGTGGTGGACGGGAAGCTGATCACCACCGACCTCGTCGAGATCAACCTGGGCATCCGGATCTTGCTCGGCTCGTCGTACTACGACGACTGGGAGGACCAGGAGATGTTCGTGACCCGCGACCCGCTGGGCAACCCGGTGGACCGCCGGCACCCGTGGAACCAGCACACCAACCCCAAGCCGCAGAAGCGCGATCTGGACGACAAGTACAGCTGGGTGATGTCGCCACGCTGGTACGACGGCAAGGACTATCTCGCTCTCGACACCGGTGGCGGCCCGCTCGCCCGGCTGTGGTCCACCGCGCTCGCCGGGATGGTGGACATCGGCTACGTGCGGTCGACCGGCTCCAGCGTGCAGATCAATCTGCCGAAGACGGCGCTCAAGGGGCCGGTCGAGTTCGAGTGGAAGATTCCACGATGGAGCAACACCATCGAGCGGAACCGGGCCCGGACCTATTTCCAGGCGTACGCGGCCGCGTGCGCGCTGCACTTCGCCGAGAAGGCGCTGGTCGAGATCCGGGCCGGGCGCACCAAGACGTGGGAGTCGTTCGAGGTGCCGGACGAGGGCATCGGGTGCGGCTTCACCGAGGCGGTGCGGGGCGTGCTGTCGCACCACATGGTGATCCGGGACGGGAAGATCGCGAACTACCACCCGTACCCCCCGACACCGTGGAACGCCAACCCGCGGGACAGCTACGGCACCCCCGGTCCCTACGAGGACGCCGTGCAGGGGCAGCCGATCTTCGAGGAGAACGACCGGGAGCACTTCAAGGGCATCGACATCATGCGTACGGTGCGCAGCTTCGATCCGTGCCTGCCGTGCGGCGTGCACATGTACCTCGGCGGCGGCCGGAAGCTGGACCTGCTGCACTCGCCGACGCAGTCCGCCGGCAGCGAGTGATCCCGTGCCGGACCACGACTGGCAGGCGGCCGGGGCGCGCATCGACACGCTCCTCGCGGCGAGCGCGTCGAAGCGCGCCGCCGCCGGGACGCCGACATGAACGCCCCGCTGTCGGCACTGCGCCGGATCGCCCGCAGCCGCCCGGCGCCACCCGACGGGGAGCACTGCGACATCTGCGCGGCCGGCATCGTCGCCGCGCACTCGCATGTGGTCGATCTGCAGAGCCGGGCGCTGCTGTGCACCTGCCGCCCGTGCTATCTGCTCTTCGCCGACGAGCACGCCACCCTGCACTACCGGGCGGTGCCGGAGCGCTACCTGTCGCTGCCCGGCTCGGCCCTCGACGAGCAGGCCTGGGACGACCTGCAGATCCCGGTCGGCCTGGCGTTCCTGTTCCGCAACTCGGTGCAGGACCGGATGGTGGCGTTCTTCCCGGGCCCGGCCGGCGCGACCGAGTCCGACCTGCCGCCGGCCGTCTGGGAGCTGATCGTGGCGCGCACCCCGCAGCTGGCCGCGCTGCGACCGGACGTCGAGGCGGTGCTGGTCAACCGGCCCAGGACCACCTCCACGGCCGACCCGTCGAGCTACCTGGTGCCGATCGACGCCTGCTACGAACTGGTCGGCCGGCTGCGCACCCTCTGGCGCGGCTTCGACGGCGGCAGCGAGGCGCATGCCGCCATCGCCGAGTTCTTCACCCGGGTGCGAGCTCGCAGTAAGCCCGCGCCATGAGCAACTACCGGTTCACCGTTCTCGATGTGGTCGCCGAGCCCTATGCCGTGGCGCCGCAACTGACCGCGCGGCTGCGCCTGGAGGAGACCACCGGCGCCCGGATCCACGCCGTCGTGCTGCGCTGCCAGGTGCGCATCGAGCCGCGCCGCCGCCGCTACGACCAGCCGGAGGAGGACGCCCTGCTGGGTCTGTTCGGCACCCGGGAACGGTGGGCCGACACTCTGAAGTCGTTCTCCTGGATGCAGTGCGACACCACGGTGCAGGGCTTCGTCGGCCGCACCGAGGTGGACCTGGCGCTGCCCTGCACGTACGACCTCGAGGTGATCGGCACCCGCTACCTGCACGCGCTCGACGCCGGCGACGTACCCCTGACCTTTCTCTTCTCGGGCACCGTCTTCACCCGGGGCGAAACCGGCTTCTCCGTCGAGCAGATCCCATGGTCCTGCGAGGCCGGGTACGCGCTGCCGGTCGCGGTGTGGCGGCAGATGATCGAGTCCTACTTCCCGAACACCGGCTGGCTGCGCGTCGACTCCGGCGTCCTCACCGCTCTCGCCGCCTTCCGGTCCCGGCACGGCCTGACCAGCTGGGACGAGACGATGCAGAAACTGCTCGCCGAGGACGGACCCGGCTCATGAGTCTGGACGCGGTGCGGGCCGTCGCCGACGCGGTGCTCTACGAGGGGTACCTGCTCTACCCCTATCGGGCGAGCGCCGCCAAGAACCGGTCCCGGTGGCAGTTCGGGGTGCTCGGCCCGCCGGCCGCCGGATCCTTCGGCGAGGCCCCGGACATGGCGATGCAGTGCCTGCTGGACGGGGACGGCGCCGTCACGGTGTTGCTGCGACTGCTGCACCTGCAGGCCCGGGAGGTGCAGCGCCGGGAGCCGGACCACACCTATCGGCCGGTCGGCTCGCTGACCGTCGCCGGCACCACGGCCCTGAGCTGGGACGAAGCGGTGGAGCGGGAGATCACGCTGCCGCGGGTGCCGCTCACCGGCGCCGCGGAGTTCCCGGTCTCGATCCCCGGCGGCGAGGAGGTGGAGCCGATCGAGGGCGGCCGGATCGTGCGCCGCCGGTGGCCGCTGACCGCCCGGGTCCGCACCCGGGTGGAGCCGGACGACGGCTTCCTGCGGCTGACCGTGAGCGTCGTCAACGACCATCCGGGCGAGATCACCGGCAAGGACGACGCGATCCGCCGGTCACTGATCGGGGCGCACCTGATCGTCCAGGCGCACGGCGCGGCGTTCGTCTCCCTGCTGGAGCCGCCACCCGCGGCCGCCGCGGCCGCCGCCCGCTGCTCGCAGCACCGCTGCTGGCCGGTGCTCGCGGGGCCACCGGGATCCGGCGATGTCGTGCTGGGCGCGCCGATCATCCTCTACGACCACCCCCGGATCGCCGAGCAGAGCGGGGGCGCGCTCTTCGACTCCACCGAGATCGACGAGATCCTCACCCTGCGGGTGATGACCATGACCGACGCCGAGAAGGCCGAGGCGCGCGCCACCGATCCGCGGGCGCAGGCCATCGTCGACCGCTGCGACGCCATGTCGGCCGGCGAACTGAACCGGCTGCACGGCGGGCGCAGCGACCAGGTGCCCTGGTGGGACCCGGCCGCCGACGCGGCGGTGGATCCGGCGACCGACGCGGTGGCCATCGCGGGCGTCCGGGTCGCCAAGGACAGCCTGGTACGCGTCCACCCGTCCCGCCGCGCCGACGCCCAGGACATCTTCTTCGCCGGGCAGACCGCCCGTGTCACGGCGGTGGTCGGCGACGTCGACGGCCGGACGCACGTGGCCGTGGTGCTCGTCGACGACCCGGCCGCCGACCTGCACGACTGGTACGGCCGCTACTTCTACTTCGCACCGGACGAGCTGGAGCCCCTGCCCGGCCCGCCGGCGTCCCGAGAGGAGAACCGATCGTGCGAATCATCGGCGCCATCACCACCGCCCTGACCATGGCCGTCGCCGTGCTCACCGCGGTCGTGCTGGTCAGGTCCATCCCGGACATCCGCCGCTATCTGAGGATGCGCTCGATGTGAGAGTGCTGGTGGCCGGGGTCGGAAACCTCTTCCTGGGCGACGACGGGTTCGGACCCGAGGTCGCGCGGCGGCTCGCGGGCGCGCACCGGTTGCCGCCCGGCGTCCGGGTGGTCGACTACGGCATCCGTGGCATGCACCTGGCCCACGATCTGCTGGATCCGGTCGACGCGCTGGTGCTGGTGGACGCGCTGCCCGGCGGCCGGACGCCGGGCGAGGTGGTGGTGCTGAAGGTCACCGCGGACCGGTGGGGCGCCGCCGAGTTCGACTCGCACGGGATGAACCCGGTGGCGATGCTGGCCGGGCTGGAACGCCTCGGCGGCACGCTGCCGGACACCTACCTCGTCGGCTGCCGGGTCGCCGCGGTCGACGAGGGGATCGGGCTCAGCGCCCCGGTCGCCGCCGCGCTGCCGGAAGCGGTCGAGGCCGTGCGCACCCTGCTGGACCGGCTGACCACCGCCGCACGGAGGTCCTGACCATGTGCCTGGGCATTCCTGGACGGGTCGTCGAGATCGTGCCCGGCTTCGCCGATCAGCTGGCCCTGGTCGATGTCCTGGGCGCCCGGCGGCGGGTGAACATCGGGATGCTCGACGCGCCGCCGAGCCCCGACGACTGGGTCCTGATCCACATGGGCTTCGCACTGGAGATCATCGACGCGGCCGCCGCCGGCCGGGCGATGGAGGGCCTGGAGCTGATGGGCCGGTCGGCCGACCAGCGGATCCGGCGTCACCTCAGCGTGTCGGGGCTCGTGCAGGGCGTCGGGTTCCGCCCGTTCGTCTATGCCACCGCGGCCGCGCTGGCCCTGACCGGATCGGTGGTCAACTCCGGCGAGGGCGTGCAGATCGAGGTCGAGGGCGATCCGGACGCGGTCCGTGAGTTCGGCCGCCGGCTGCGGGCCGACGCGCCGCCGCTGGCCATGGTCACCGACATCCGCGAGACGGCGCTGACCACGCGGGGCGGCACCGGCTTCACCATCGGGGCGTCGACCGGCGAGCAGCCGGCCCGCACGCTCGCCTCCCCCGACACGGCGATGTGCGCCGACTGCCACGCCGAGCTGAGCGACCCGCACGACCGCCGGTTCCGGCACCCCTTCATCACCTGCACGAACTGTGGCCCGCGCTTCACGATCATCACCCGCCTGCCGTACGACCGGGAGGCGACCACGATGGCCGGATTCCCGATGTGCGCCGCCTGCCGGGCCGAATACCGGGATCCGGCCGACCGCCGGTTCCACGCGCAGACCGTCGCCTGCCCCGCCTGCGGTCCCCGCCTCGAACTCCTCGCCGGCGACACCCCGGCCGTGACGGGCGAGGACGCCCTGCGCGGCGCCCGGGAGATGCTGGCCGCCGGCCGGATCGTCGCCGTCAAGGGCCTCGGCGGCTACCACCTGGCCTGCGACGCACGCAACGAGGCGGCGGTCACGGAACTGCGCCGCCGCAAGCAGCGCGGCGGCAAACCGTTCGCGCTGATGGTGGCCGACCTGCCGGCCGCCGAGCGGTTGGTCACCATCACGGACGGCGAACGCGAGCTGCTGACCGGGATCCGCCGCCCGATCGTCCTGCTCCCCCGGCGCGACGACGCCACGGCCGGCGTGGTCGCCGGCGCGGTCGCACCCGACACCCCCGACCTGGGCGTCATGTTGCCCTACACGCCGCTGCACGTGCTGCTCTTCGGCCTGCCCGGCGACCCGCCCGGCCCGGACGCGCTCGTGCTGACCTCCGGAAACCTGTCCGGCGAGCCGATCGTCACCGACGACGCCGACGCCCTGACCCGACTGACGCCGCTGGCGGACGCGTGGCTGCGGCACGACAGGCCGATCCGGGTGCCGTGCGACGACTCGGTGAGCCGGCACGTCGCCGGGGCCGAGTTGCCGATCCGCCGATCGCGCGGGCACGCGCCGCTGCCACTGGCGTTGCCGTTCGACGTCCCGCCGATGCTCGCGGCCGGCGCGGACCTGAAGAACACCTGCGCCCTCGCCGAGGGCCGGTACGCCTGGATCAGCCAGCACATCGGCGACATGGACGACATGCGCACCATCGACGCGCTGACCCGCACCGAACGGCACCTGGCCGAGCTCACCGGGGTCCGGGCCGAGGTGCTGGTCGCCGACAAGCATCCAGGTTACCGGTCCGCCGACTGGGCACGCGCCCACGCCGGCGGGCGGCCCGTCCGCCTCGTCCAGCACCACCACGCGCATGTCGCCGCGGTGATGGCCGAGCACGGGATCGGGCCGGACGAGCAGGTCATCGGCATCGCCTTCGACGGCACCGGCTACGGCGACGACGGCGCGGTGTGGGGCGGGGAGGTGCTGATCGCCGACTACAAGTCCTACCGCCGCGCGGCGCACCTCGGATACGTGCCGCTGGCCGGTGGGGACGCCAGCGTGCTGCGGCCGTACCGGATGGCGCTGGCTCATCTGCGCGCCGCCGGCGTGCCCTGGCACCCGGACCTGCCGGCCGTGGCGGCCTGCCCGCCGGCCGAGCGGGCCGTGCTCTCGCACCAGCTCGAAACCGGCCTCGGCTGCCTGCCCACCTCCAGCATGGGCCGGCTCTTCGACGCCGTCTCATCGCTGGCCGGCGTGCGGCAGCACGCGGCATACGAAGCCGAGCCGGCCATCGTCCTGGAGGGGCTGGCCCGGCACGCCACCGGCCCGGCGTATGCGTTCGGGTTGACCGGGAGCCTGGTCGCCGACCCCGGCCCGGTGGTGCGGGCCGTCGCGGCCGACGTCCGGGCCGGCGTGACCGCGGCGGTGATCGCGGCGCGCTTCCACGCGGCGGTCACCGACCTGATCGTCGCGCTGGCGGAGCGCTGCCGCGAGCGGACCGGCCTCGACGTCGTCGCGCTCGGCGGTGGCGTCTTCCAGAACGCCCTGTTGATCGACGCGGCCGGCCGAGGGCTGCGCGAGCGGGGCTTCACCGTGCTGCGCCCGCGTCTGCTGCCACCCAACGACGGCGGCATCGCACTCGGCCAGATCGTCGTCGGAGCGTACGGCTGAAGAGAGGAGAAGCCCATGTGCCTGGCAGTCCCGGGGCGCATCGTGAGCGTCAGCGAGGTCGACGGCACACCGATGGCGGACGTCGACTTCGGCGGCGTACGCAAAGAGGTCTGTCTGCAATATGTGCCCGACGCCGCGGCCGGCGAATACGTCATCGTGCACGTCGGATTCGCCATCCAGCGGCTCGACGAGGCCTCGGCGGTGCAGACGCTCGCCAACTTCGAACGGCTCGGCATCCTCGAGGAGGAGTTCGGCGATGGATTCACCCGGGCGGCCGGGCAGGCAGGGGCGGACCGGTGAAATACCTGGAGGAGTTCAGCAATCCCGACCTGGCCCGCAAGCTGGTCGACCAGATCCACGCGGTGACCACCCGGCCCTGGGCGATGATGGAGGTCTGCGGCGGCCAGACGCATTCGATCATCCGGCACGGCATCGATCAGCTGCTGCCGGACGGCGTCGAGATGATCCACGGGCCGGGCTGCCCGGTCTGCGTCACTCCGCTGGAGATCATCGATCGGGCGCTGGCCATCGCGGCGCAACCGGGCGTGATCTTCTGCTCGTTCGGCGACATGCTGCGGGTGCCCGGCAGCAGCCGAGACCTGTTCCGCGTCAAGAGCGACGGCGGCGACGTCCGGGTGGTGTATTCGCCGCTGGACGCGCTGCGGATCGCCCGGGACAACCCGGATCGGCAGGTGGTGTTCTTCGGCATCGGCTTCGAGACCACCGCGCCGGCCAACGCGATGACCGTCTACCTGGCGCGCAAGCTGGGCGTGCCGAACTTCTCACTGCTCGTCTCGCACGTGCTGGTGCCACCGGCGATCGCGGCCATCATGGAGTCGCCGCGCTGCCGGGTGCAGGCGTTCCTCGCGGCCGGGCACGTGTGCAGCGTGATGGGCACGACCGAGTACCCGCCGCTGGCCGCGAAGTACCGGGTGCCGATCGTGGTCACCGGGTTCGAGCCGCTGGACATTCTGGAGGGCATCCGGCGGACCGTGATCCAGCTCGAATCGGGCCGGCACGAACTGGAGAACGCCTATCCGCGCGCCGTGCGCGACGAGGGCAACACCCCGGCGATGGACATGCTGCGAGACGTGTTCGAGGTGACCGACCGCACCTGGCGGGGCATCGGGATGATCCCGGGCAGCGGGTGGCGGCTCTCCGAGCGGTATCGCGACTTCGACGCCGAGCTGCGCTTCGACGTCACCGGGCTGCACACCGAGGAGCATCCGGGGTGCCGCTCCGGCGAGGTGCTGCAGGGCCTGCTGAAGCCGAACGAGTGCGCGCTGTTCGGCAAGGAGTGCACGCCGCGCAACCCGTACGGCGCGACCATGGTGTCGTCCGAGGGAGCCTGCGCGGCCTACTACGCCTACCGCCGGCTCGACCTGGTGCGGCTGCCGTGACCGCCGAACTGGACCTGGAGAACTGGACCTGCCCGGTGCCGCTGCGCGACACCCCGACGGTGGTGATGGGTCACGGCGGCGGCGGCGCGATGTCCGGCGAGCTGGTCGAGCATCTCTTCCTTCCCGGGTACGGGTCCGCGGGCGGCTCGGCCGGCCTCGCCGACTGCGCGATCGTGCCGGTCGGCAGCGCCCGGATCGCCTTCTCCACGGACTCGTTCGTGGTGCAGCCGATGTTCTTCCCGGGCGGCTCGATCGGCGACCTGGCGGTCAACGGCACCGTCAACGACCTCGCGATGGGCGGCGCGACGCCGCTCTACCTGTCGGCCGCGTTCATCCTGGAGGAGGGCACCGCGCTCGCCGAGATCGGGCGCATCGCGGAGGCGATGGGCGCGGCCGCGCGCGCCGCCGGCGTCCGGCTGGTCACCGGCGACACCAAGGTGGTCGGCCACGGCAGTGGCGACGGCGTCTACGTCACCACCTCCGGGGTCGGCCTGGTCCCGGCGGGCGTCGACATCGGCCCGCACCGGGCCACCGCCGGCGACGCGGTGCTGATCAGCGGCGACATCGGCGTGCACGGGGTGGCCGTGATGAGCTGCCGCGAGGGGCTCGAGTTCGGCACCACCGTGTCCAGCGACACCGCGCCGCTGCACGGGCTGGTCGCCGCGATGCGGGCCACCGGCGCGGACCTGCACACGCTGCGCGACCCGACCCGCGGCGGAGTGGCCGCCGCGCTGAACGAGATCGCCCGGACCGCGGGCGTCGGCGTCGATCTGGTGGAACGGGATCTGCCGATCCCGCCGGCGGTGGCCGACGCGTGCAGTCTGCTCGGGCTGGATCCGCTGCAGGTGGCCAACGAGGGCAAGCTGCTGGCGTTCGTGCCGGACGACCGGGCGGACGAGGTGCTCGCGGCGATGCGGGCCCACCCGTACGGCGGTGGGGCATGCCGGATCGGCGTCTGCGTGCCGGAGCACCCGGGCATGGTGGTGGCGCGGACCGCGCTCGGCGGCACTCGGGTGGTGAACCTGCCGATCGGCGAGCAGTTGCCGAGGATCTGCTGAGATGAGCGAGGCCGGTGCGCTGTTGTTCGCTCGGTACGCGTACCCGCCCAACGAGCTCGGCTACTGCGGCCCGGACGGCGCCGCCGCCCTGCTGCACGCCGATGCCCCGGACGAGATCGCCCGGCGGGCACGGCGGTTCGAGGGCGCGTGGAGCTATCTCGAGATGATCGCCCGGGCGAACCGGCTCGCCGACCCGCTGGACGAGGCGGTCGTGCGGGCCTACTGGGTGGGCAACGAGCTGCTGGACCGCGTGTCACCGGCGGCGCTGACCAGTTTCCTGCGCCGCCGGTTCGCCGGCCAGACCGGGGGCACCTGGCAGGAGGCGGACGCACGGGCGATCGCGCACCACAGCTTCCAGGTGTTCGAGGTTTACCCGTGGGCGGCGCTGCTGCACCGCACCGGCGCTCCGTCCGCGCTGTCGGTGCTCGACCGGTGCCGGGTCCGCGTCGGAACGGTGCGCGAGGTGCTCGGCGAGAGCGCCGTGGTCGGCTCCCGTCCGCTGGTCTGGCAGGGCGGGGCCATCGGGTACGGGCCGATCTGCGAGCAGACGGTGGCCTGGTCGGTCGACGGGCTCTCGCTGCTCGCCCGCCCGGCCCCCGGCGATCGGGTGTCCCTGCACTGGGACTGGGTCTGCGACGTGCTCGACGACGCGCAGTGCGCGCGCATCGAGTCCATGGAGCGACGCCGCCTCGCCGTGCTGCCGGGGGTCACTTCGGAGGGACGAGGGCCTCGTAGGCCTTGAGCACCAGGCTGTGGAAGTGGTGGACGCCGTGCTCGGACAGGCCGGGATTGTGGTCCGGGTCGTACACGATGCGCCCTTGATCGAAGGCCGGCGTCGCCATGCCGCGCTGGACGCTCTCGACGATCGCGATGTCCTGCTGCTGGAGGACGTCGTCGATGTAGCGGACCGCCTCCACCTCGGCGTCCTGCAGCTCGTCGGTCTCGAAGAAGAAGTCCCAGGTCTCCAGCGTGCGGTCCGGCCCGGCGGGGACGACCTGGAAGACCATGAAGTTGCCACGCCCGGGATAGCGCAACAGGCAGGTGTTGGGCCACAGCCACCACACGGCGTGCTGGGTGACGGACGCGGCGGAGACGTCGTACGCGGGATTGTCCTGCTTGCCGGCCTCGGCGAAGTGGCTGGACCAGATCCCGTGCGTGCGCACCTGATAGGTGTCCATGTCGACCAGGGCGACGAACTCGCGGTGCGCGATGTGGCAGTGGTAGCACTCGAGGAAGTTGTCGATGACGTTCTTCCAGTTGGACCGCACGTCGTAGGTCAGCCGCTTCGCGAAGGTGAGCTCGGCGACGTCCGGCGCCCAGAACGCGATCTCGGCCGCCAGGTCCGGCGCCTGCTCGGCCAGCGGCGCGGCGGACGGGTCGAGGTTCACATAGACGAAGCCGCAGAACTCCTCCACCTGGATCTGGTCCAGGCGGATGCCGCTCTTGTCGAAGGTCGCGAGCCGCGCGTTGCGCAACGAGCCGTCGAGGTCGTAGACCCAGGCGTGATAGGGACACACGATCGTGCCGGTCGTCCCCGAGCCGGACAGCAGCTCGTGCGCCCGATGCTTGCAGACGTTGAAGAAAGCCCGCAGCCGGCCCGACCTGTCGCGCACCACGGCGATCGGCATGCCCGCCACGGTCGCCGACACATAACCGCCCGGCGCCCGCAACTTCTCCACATGGCAGATCCACTGCCACGTCCGCCCGAGAATGGCCCGCCGATCCGCTTCAAGCCACTTCACTTCCGTGTACGCCGCCGCGCGCAACGACATCGACCGAGCCGGATCCGGGTCGAAGCCCCGGCCGATCTCCCGCACGTCCTGCCCGCTCACCGCCGTCATATCCGGGAACGCTAGACCACGCTCACGGCAGCGCACCGAGGACGACGCGTTCGGAGGTGAACAGGTAGTCGCGCAGCAGGTCGGCGGCGCGGGCGGCGTCGCCGGACTCGTAGGCCACGGTGATCTCCTCGTTCATCGGCACGAACGGGCGGTGCAGCGTCTCGTAGTCGGTGGCCGCCGCAAAGGCCAGGCGCAGCTCGGCGGTGAGCCGGCGCATCCAGCCGTCCAGCCGCGGACTGCCCGCCAGCGCCACGATCCGCTCGTGGAAGTGCATGTCGGCGGTGCCGACCGCGCGCCAGCGGCCGGCCGCCGCGGCCTCCTTGGCCTCGTCGACCGCGGCGCGCATCGGGCCGGCGGCCGGCGGGTCGACCGGCGCCTGGCGCAGTGCGGTGCACTCCAGCAGCACCCGCACCCGATAGATGTCCGCGATCTGGGCCGGGCTGAGCGTCGCCACGAACACGCCGCGGTGCGGGTGCCGCACCAGCAGGCCCTCCTCGATCAGCGTCGAGAACGCTTCGCGCAGCGTGTTGCGGGAGACCTTGAGCGGGCCGGTCAGCGAGCTCTCGGACAGCCGGGTGCCCGGCGCCAGCTCGCCCGCGATCATCTGGCCGCGCAGGTCGGCCGCGGCCCGGGCCGCCGAGCCGGGCGCGGCGGGATCCGCTTCCGGCCTGTCTGCGAGGGTCACCGGGTCAGTCAATCAGCCGGTCTGGGCGGGGAAGTGGCCCGGGTCCGGTGCGGCGGCGGCGAAGCGCACCCGCCGACCGGGCCGGACCTGGGCGGCCAGGTCGGCCGCGGCCGGGGTGAGCACCGCGATCACCGGGTAGCCGCCGGTGAGCGGGTGGTCGGCCTGGAAGATGATCGGCCGCCCGTCGGGCGGCACCTGCACCGAGCCGCGCACGACGCCTTCGCTCGGGAGTTCCTCGGTGCGGCTGCGGGACAGCGCGGGCCCGTCGAGCCGCAGCCCGACGGTGTCACTCGCCGGCAGGACCGTGTATTCACCGTCCAGGAAGGCCGCCACGGCTTCGTCGGTGAACCAGTCCTCCCGAGGCCCGAGGTCGACCTCGAAAACGACGTCCTCGACCGGAGGTGGCGGATCGACGCGCTGACCGGGGCCGGGGGGTTCCGGACCGATGGGGAGTTCGTCGCCGGGTCTGAGGCGGGCCGGGCCGATGCCGGCCGGATCGGTGGATCGTGAGCCCAGGACCGGCGGGACGTCGATGCCGCCGCGGACCGCGAGATAGGACCGCAAACCGTTGCGTGGCATGCCGATCCGCACCTCGGCGCCGGCCGGCACCGGCACCTCCGTCTCGGGCTCGTGCGGCGCGCCGTCGACGGTGAGCGTGGCGTCCGTCCCGGTCAAGGCGACCATCGCCGCCGCGTCGAAACTCAGCCGCAACCCGCCCAGCGTGCACTCCAGCGCCGCCGCGCCCGGCTCGTTCCCGACAAGTTCATTCGCCCGCGCGAACGCCCCGCGATCGACCGCCCCCGACGGCGCCACTCCAAGCGCCGCCTGCCCGAGCCGCCCACCGTCCTTGACCACCGTCAACGGCCCGGTGCGCACCACCGTCATACCCACGTCGATCCTCCAGGTCTACAGCGGCGAGAGAAGAACATCAGGAGACCTTCTCGAAGCGGACCCGCACACCCGGGACCAGCAGAGCCGGGGACTCCCGGTCGAGGTCCCAGACGCGTGTCTCGGTGTGCCCGATCAGCCGCCAGCCGCCCGGGCTGTCATGGGGGTAAACACCGGAGAACGCGCCGCCCAGTCCCACGGAGCCGGCCGGGATCCGGGTCCGCGGCGTCGAGCGGCGCGGCACCTGCAGGCGTGGATCGCCGCCGGTCAGATAGCCGAAACCGGGCGCGAAGCCGGTGAACGCCACGGTCCACTCGGCCTCGGTGTGCCACGCCACGATCTGCGCCGCGGGCACACCGGCGTGTGCCGCGACGTCGCCCAGATCGGGCCCGTCATAGCGAACCGGGATCGTGACCGTGCCGAGATCGAGGCCCTCCCACGAGTCCACGCGCAGCGAACCGACGGCGGCCACGACAGCGGCGGGGGACGTCACGAGCGGGTCCAGCCGGATCAGCACGGTCCGCGCGGCCGGCACCAGGTCGGTCACGCCGGGCAGGCCGGCCGAGCGCAGCGCCACGTAGAGCGCCAGCGCGGCGTCCAGGTCGGCCACCTCGGCCAGCACGGCCTCGCGGCCGCAGCGCAGGAAACGAGTGCCCGGCATGTCAGGACGCGGAGGTGAACGGCTCGATGTGGACGCCGGCGCCGGCCAGGCCCTTGGCGACCGCGCGGGCCATCTCCACGGCGCCCGAAGTGTCGCCGTGCACGCAGATCGAGTCCGGGCGTACCGCAAGGATCGTGCCGTCGACCGCGGCCAGCTCGCCCGCGGTGACCAATCGCACCATCCGCTCGGCGACGAGCGCGGGGTCGGTCAGCAGCGCGCCGGGGTCGCGCCGGGAGACCAGCTCGCCGGTGGGTGTGTAGCCGCGATCGGCGAACGCCTCGGCCCGGACCCGCAGGCCGGCCTCCCGCGCCACCCGGCTGAACACCGACCCGGGCAGGTGCAGCACCGGCAGCCGGTCGTCGTAGCGGCTGACCGCCTCGACCACCGCCGCCGCCTGCCGCTCGTGGTGCACGATCGCGTTGTAGAGGGCGCCGTGCGGCTTCACATAGCGCACCCGGTCGCCGGACACCCGGGCCAGGCCGTCCAGCGCGGCGAGCTGATAGAGCACGTCGGCGGTCAGGTCGGCCGGCTCGTAGTCGATGAACCGGCGGCCGAAGCCGGGCAGGTCGCGGTAGCCCACCTGGGCGCCGATCGCGACGCCCCGGGTGACCGCGCGTTCGCAGGTGGCCAGCAGCGTGCGCGGATCGCCGGCGTGGAAGCCGCAGGCGATGTTGGCGCTGCTCACCACCTCGAGCATCGCGTCGTCGTGGCCCAGGCGCCAGGTGCCGAACCCCTCGCCCAGATCGCTGTTCAGGTCCATCGCACACTCCCCTGGATTGTTCAACGATCGAGCGGAATTCGTTCAACAATACACGGCTGCGGCGGGGGCGGTGCTGTCGGTTAGGCTTTCCTAACTTGAGCGGGGGTGCGGGCGTGGCGGACGAGTCGCTGTCGGATCTGCTCGGCGGGCGCCGGGCGGCGCTGGACGCCACCGCGCCGGTGGCCGGCTTTCTGATCGGCTGGCTGGCCGGCGGGCAGTCGATCCGGATCGGCGCGGGCGTGGCGGTGCTGGTCGCGCTGGTCGTGGCCGGCTGGCGGCTGCGGCGCGGCGACCGTCCCGGCGCGGTGCTGATCGGCCTGCTCGGCGTGGTGGTCGCCGCGCTCGTCGCACTGCGCACCGGCCACGCCGAAGACTTCTTCCTGGTGCGGCTGCTGACCAACGGCGCGAGCGCGCTGGCCTGGGCGGTCAGCATCGTGGTGCGGTGGCCGCTGCTCGGCGTGGTGGTGGGCGGCGTGCTCGGCCAGAAGACTCGGTGGCGGCGCGATCCGGCGCTGCTCAGTGCGTACGGAAAAGGCAGTTGGGTCTGGGTTCTGCAATATGTGGTGCGGCTGGCGGTTTTCATCCCGCTGTACGCGGCGGGACAGGTGGTGGCGCTCGGCGTGGCCCAGATCGCGCTGACCTGGCCGCTCGTGGCGGCGTGCATCGCGGTGAGCTGGTGGGTGATCCGGCGCAGCCTGCCGGACGGCCACCCGGGCCTGCGTCACCCACGCACGCCGGTGGAGAGTGGTAGCCCAGCCGTGCATCCGGGCGCGGGATAGCCCGCTCAGCTACCAGTTTCAGGGGGTCGCGTCGGCCGGGACGCGCTCCGGAACCGTGTCGAAGCCCTGACGGTGCATCGTGCCCCACACGGACGGACGCCCGCGCCACGCCGCCGAAGCGCCGGAGACCTGCCACAGCGCGAGGATCTGGCGGTAGCCGAAGTTCTCGACGATCGCCGCCAGCACGCCCCGGACCAGGTCCGTCCATCGTGGATAGCGGTGGAACGAGACCTCCTCGATGAACAATGAGATCAGGCTGATCAGCAGGCCGTAGCCGTAAGCCACGAGCGCGAACCGCCAGGCGAAGTCGAGATTGATCGCGTCCGCCCACAGGCCCAGCGGCACCAGCACCAGCGCGGCCAGCTCGATGAACGGCGCGAGCAGCTCGAACACCACGTAATAGGGCAGCGCGATCAGGCCGATCCGGCCGTAGCGCGGGTTGAGGATCATCCGGCGGTGCTTGCTGAGGATCTCGGCGATGCCCCGGTGCCAGCGGCGGCGCTGCCGGCCGAGCACGCGCAACCGGCCCGGCGCCTCGCTCCAGCTGACCGGCTCGGCCACGAAGATCACCCGGTAGTCCTCGCCGCGCTCGCGCAGGTAGTGGTGCAGCCGGACGACCAGTTCGGCGTCCTCGCCCACGGTGTCGTGCGCCATGCCGCCGATCTGCACCACCAGGTCGCGCCGGAAGATGCCGAACGCGCCCGAGATCACCACCAGGCCGCCGAGCCGCGACCAGCCGGTGCGGCCCATCAGGAACGCCCGCAGATATTCCACCACCTGCACCCGCACCAGCCAGCTCTTCGGCATCCGCACGTCCACCACGCGGCCGCCGATCACCTTGCAGCCGTTGGCGATCCGCACCACTCCCCCGCACGCGGCCACCCGCAACGGGTCGTCGCCGAACGGCTTCGCCACCGACAGCAGCGCGTCCGGGTCGAGCACCGAGTCCGCGTCCACCATGCAGACCAGCGGGTGCCGGGCGAGATTGATGCCCACGTTGAGCGCGTCCGACTTGCCTCCGTTGGTCTTGCGGACCACGGTCAAGGTCTCCGGGTTCGCCCGCGCCACGTGCACGGACAAGACCTTCGACCGGTACGGGACCTCGGCCGGCACCACGCGAGGGACTTCCACCAGGTCGAACTGCGCCCGGAGAAGCTCGAACGTCTCGTCGGCCGAGCCGTCGTCCACCACCACGACCTCGTACCGCGGGTAGCGCAGCGCGGTCATCGCCTGCACCGCGGCCACGATCCCGGGGCCCTCGTTGAACGCGGGCACGATCAGCGACACCGGCAGGGTCAGCGGGGACCGGAACATGTCGTCGCTGCCCGCGAACGGCAGCCGCCGCAGGTGCCGGTAGAACTCCATCCCGGCGAGCAGGACCAGCATCAGATAGCTGCTGTTCAGCGCGACGAAGTAGGCGAAGATCGCCCAGTCCGCGGCGTGCAGGATCTCCCGGGCGAACTCGGGCGTCATGCGGTCACCAGAACGCCGGAGACTTCGGACAGCGCGAGCGCCTCTTGCGCGTGAGCCGCCGCGGTGGAGGGCTTGGCGTGTGCGCCGACACCGGCCGCGCGGGCGTTGTCCCGCTCGGCTTCGAGCACCCCGCGCAGCGCGGCCATCCCGGCCGGTCCGAGCCGGCGCAGCGCGTGCGCGGCCTCGTGCGCCACCCGATATTCCGCGTCGGGCAGCAACACCTCCAGAGCTTCCACCGCGGACGGCGCGCCCAGGTCACCGAGCGCACGGGCGGCGGCGGCGCGCAGTGGCGTGGGACGGGCGGCGCCCAGGGCGAGGATCAGCGGCTCGACCGCGGACCGGGCGCCGAGCCGGCCCAGGTTGGCGGCGGCCGCGACCCGGACGTCGAGCACCGAGTCCTCGCGCAGGACGCGGGACACCCGCTGCACCGAGGACGCGGCGCCGAGCAGGCCGAGGGCGTCCAGGCAGACCGCGCGTACCCGGGCCTCGGGGTGATCCAGCGCGGCGGAGAGGGTGACCTCGGCCTCCGGGCCGAGTTGCACCAGGGCGTGGGTGGCCAGCAGGGAGGGCACCGGGTCGGACTGGTCGAGGCTCGCGATCAGCCGCCACGCCGCGGCCGGGTCGCCGATCCGGCCCAGCGCCCGCACCGCGACCACGCGCACCTCGGCGTGCCGGTCGGTGAGCAGCCGGCACAGCCCCGGGACGGCCTGCTTGAGCTCCAGGTCGCCGAGCACCTGCGCGGCCCGGGCCCGCTTGATCCGGCTGCGCGAGCGCAGGTCGTAGAGAGCGCGGCGGGCGGCGCCGCGGTGCAGGAACACCGACACCAGCGCGCGGTGGGCCTCGCCCCGCAGCTTGGAGAGCAGGCCCAGGGCGCCGGGCTCGGCCGCGTTCCACGCGTCGTCCGGGATGGCGACCAGGCTTTGGCTGCCCTCTTCGCCGTTGTCCGCGACGAAGGCCAGCAGCTCGCGGCGCGGACCGGCGGCGAGCGTGGCCTGCCTGCGACGGCGCGCCTGCCGGACCACGCGGACCGCGACGATGCCGATCGCGGTCACGGCCACGATCGCGGCCAGCACCGCGATGGTGATCGTGAAGATCCGGAGCATAGGGCGAAATATATCCTTTATCGGGCGGGCCCCGAGGCCGTTTAGGCTGAGACCCATGGTGGGCCAGGCGAGCAGGCTGAAGAACGTCCGGTACGACATCCGCGGTCCGGTGCTGCGCCGCGCCCAGGAGCTGGAGAGCGCCGGGCACCGGCTGCTGAAGCTCAACCTGGGCAACCCGGCGCCGTGGGGGCTGAACGCGCCCGAACCGATCATGGCGGACGTGGTGCAAAATCTGGCGGCCGCGCAGGGCTACAGCGACGCGCGCGGCATCTATTCGGCCCGGGTCGCGGTCGCGCAGTACTACCAGACGCTCGGCGTGCGAGACGTGCAGCCGGACGACGTCTTCCTCGGCAACGGCGTCTCCGAGCTGATCGTGATGTGCCTGCAGGCGCTGCTGAACACCGGCGACGAGGTGCTGGTGCCGAGCCCCGACTATCCGTTGTGGACCGGCGCGGTGACGCTGTGCGGCGGGAAGCCGGTGCACTACCGCTGCGACGAGACCGCGGACTGGGCGCCCGACCTCGAGCACGTGGCGGCCAGCATCACCCCGAACACCCGCGCGCTGGTGATCATCAACCCGAACAACCCGACCGGCGCGGTCTACTCCCGCGAGACCCTGCTCGGCCTGCTCGACCTGGCCCGCCGGCACGACCTGCTGGTGCTGACCGACGAGATCTACGACAAGATCCTGTTCGACGACGCCCGGCACGAGTGCGCCGCCGCGCTGGCTCCCGACCTGCTGGTGCTGACGCTGAGCGGGCTGTCCAAGACCTACCGCGCGGCCGGCTTCCGCTCCGGCTGGCTCGCCGTCTCGGGCCCCAAGGCGCAGTCCGACGAATACCTCGAGGGCCTGCAGTTGCTGGCCAACATGCGCCTCTGCCCCAACGTCCCGGCGCAGCACGCGGTCCAGACCGCGCTGGGCGGTTACCAGAGCATCCAGGAACTGATCAAACCAGGCGGCCGGCTGTACGAGCAGCGCGACCACGCGTGGCGCAAACTGTCCGCGATCCCCGGCGTCAGCTGCATGAAGCCCCGCGGCGCGCTCTATCTGTTCGCCCGCCTCGACCCCGAGGTCCACAAGATCAGCGACGACCAGCGGATGATCGTGGACCTGCTGGAACAGCAACTACTGCTGCTCTCCCACGGCTCCGGCTTCAACCTGCCGACCACCGACCACCTGCGCATGGTCTTCCTGGCCCCGGTCGACGTCCTCGACGACGCCACCGACCGCCTGGCCCGCTTCCTGACCACCTACCGCCAGTAACTGTTCGCACCTTCTCTCCTACGCCGGCGACGTCAACTCTCTCCGGGTGACGAGCGCGGACGGCACCGAGATTTCGCAGGGCATCGCGGAGCGCCCTGCCTTTGAGAGAAGCCTCTAGGAGACGGGCAGCCGGACGGTGAATCACGTGCCGGCGCCCTCGGTGGAGGTGACCGTGATCGCGCCGCCGTGGTTGTCGACGATCGTGCGGATGATCGCCAAGCCCAGGCCGGTGCCGGGGATGGCCTGGTGGATCGCGTTGCTGGCGCGGAAGACGAGCCGGCTGAGCGGTTCGGTCAGGCGCCGATTGGTACGCCGCGCGGTGGCCACGGCCAGGGCGGCGGCGGCGACTACGGTGAGTGCCGCCGCCGCGGTGACGGTGAGCCATCTGAGCAGGGCGCTGCGGCGCTGCAGGGACGCCGCCCGGCCGGCCGGCGACAGGTCGAGATCCTGGTTGGCGGTGACGAACGCCTGGAACAGCGGCAGCACCAGGACCGCGAAGGCCCGGGTGAGCAGCGCCGGACCGAGCGTCGCCGCGCATCAAGCCCTGATCAGGCGCGGGTCCGGCTGAGCAGGGCCTGGATCCGGGAGACCAGCTCGCGCGGGCTGAACGGCTTGGTCACGTAGTCGTCCGCTCCCGCGCTGAAGCCGCCCTCGACGTCCTGCTCCTGCACGCGGGCGGTGAGCATGATGATCAGCATGCCGGCGGTGGCCGCGTCGGCCCGCAGCATCCGGCACACGTCGATGCCGGACAGGCCGGGCATGGACACGTCCAGCACCGCCAGCGTGGGCTGCCGGGCCTTGGCCTGCTCCAGGGCGGCCTGGCCGTCCTCGACCGCGATCACCTCGAGCCCGGCCTGTTCGAGCTTGAAAGCGACCAGGTCACGGATGTCGGCGTCGTCGTCGGCGACCAGCACCACCGTCACGTCATTTCTCCCGGTTCTCGCGCGCTCGCTACCTATTCGCACGATATCCGGTTATCCGTGGTGTGACTGCCGCTCAGGAAATGCCGCCCCGCAGGGGCCCCGGGTTCTCCGCCCGGGCCGCAGGCGCCTCGGCCGGCAGCGACACAGCAACGGCACCGCAACCGGCGCGCAGCCGCTGCTGCAGCCGGAGAGCGGTGTTCTAACTCCAGACCGCACCGGCTTCCGAACGGCAGGAGGAACGATGACCGCACTGCTCACCACCGACGACGTTCGCACGGAGGCGCTCTTCGCCTCTGATCTGCAGCGCTCGCAGCGTCCCTCGCCCGCGTCGATCCGCGAGGCGGTGCTGGTCGCGCTCGAGCGGCTGGGCGCCGGCGGCTGCGCCGAGCTGGTCGCCCAGGAGTTCGGCGAGCACCCGGACTGCGCTCCCGGCCGGATGCAGTGGGCGCGGCACGCGGTGCGGGATGCCTTCACCGTGGCCTGAGTGAAACACCTCGGCCAATGGGCCGATGATCACGCACCGTGAGGAAAGTTACCGTGCGTGAGTGTCGCGACATCGTGCCCGTGGCCACGGCCGCTTCCGCACGGCCCCGCCACGACACCTGCGCGCCGGCCCGCCGGTGCCGCTGCGTCCGATCCTGACCACCTGCGCCGCACTGAGCCTGGCCGGCGCCGCGCTGATCGGCGGCCGCCTCGTGCAGGACGAGGTGCGGCTACCCGCCCCGATCACGTTCACCCAGATGCCGGTTCCTCCACGGCCCGACGGCCTGGGCGACACGCGCGGACATCGACGATCCGCTGAGCTGGCGCTGCTACCGCGACGGGTCGTAGGATCTGCGCCATGCACGCGCGATTGAGCATGTGGTGGCCCGCCGACCCGGCGGCCACACCCACCCGCGCGTAACTTTTCCACCGCGGCCGCCTCCCCGAGGCGGCCGTTGTCATGTGCGGTCCCGTCTCGGGCGAACCCGAGAAGAGGACCCATGACCGGATACGCACTCATTCACCGCGACGGCGCCGACCACGTCGAAGTGCTCACCGGCGACGTGCAGACCGTCGCCACGCTCGCCGACATCCCGATGGACATGGCGACCGAGACGCTCGCACTGATCCCCTATCGGCAGATCACCGAGCGCGGCTTCGACTGCGTCGACGACCACGCGCCGCTGGAGTGCCTGGTGATCACGTCGCGCACCACCGAGCCGCTGTCCGCGTTCCCGCCGGGCGACCTGCGGGTCACCGGCGGCGGCTTCGACATCTCCGACGAGGCCTACGCGCGGATCGTCGGCGACGTGCTCCGCGACGAGATCGGGCACGGCGAGGGCGCGAACTTCGTCATCCACCGCACCTACGAGGCAGGCGTCGAGGGTGATCCGGAGGCGGCCGCGCGGGCGGCGTTCGGCCGGTTGCTGGCCGGCGAGCAGGGCGCGTACTGGACGTTCCTGGTGCACACCGGCGCCCGCACGCTGGTCGGCGCCTCGCCGGAGCGGCACGTCAGCGTGGCCGACGGGCTGACCATGATGAACCCGATCAGCGGCACCTTCCGGCACGGCTCGGGTGAGTTCGAGGACTTCCTGCGCGATCCGAAGGAGATCGAGGAGCTCTACATGGTGCTGGACGAGGAGCTCAAGATGATGGCCGCGGTGGCCGAGCGCGGCGGGCAGGTGGTCGGGCCCTATCTGAAGCAGATGGCGCACCTCACCCACACCGAATATCTGCTGGCCGGCCGCGGCAACCTGGACGTGCGCGACGTGCTGCGCGAGACGATGTTCGCGCCGACCGTGACCGGCAGCCCGATCGAGAACGCCTGCCGGGTGATCGCCCGGCACGAGCGGCGCGGGCGCGGCTACTACGCCGGCGTGCTCGCCCTGCTCGGGCACGACGAGCAGGGCCGGCAGACGCTGGACGCGCCGATCCTGATCCGCACCGCCGAGCTCTCCCCCGGCGGGACGCTGCGGGTGCCGGTGGGCGCGACGCTGGTGCGGCACTCGACGGCGGCCGGCGAGGTGGCCGAGACGCACACCAAGGCGGCCGGCATCCTGGCCGCGCTGGGCCTGCGCTCGTCGGACGCGGCGCCGGCCGGGCCCCCGGCGATCGACACGCCCGCCGTGGTCGCGGCGCTGGCCGCCCGCAACACCGGCCTGGCCCGGTTCTGGCTCGACGAGCGGGCGCCGGACGCGGCGATCCTGGCCGGCCGGTCGGCGGTGATCGTGGACGCCGAGGACACCTTCACCGCGATGCTCGCGCACCAGCTCCGCTCGCTCGGGCTGGACGTCGCGGTCACCCCGTACCGGAAAATGGGTTTGATCGAAGCCGACCTGGTGATCGCCGGGCCGGGGCCGGGTGACCCGTCGGCGGCCGGCGACGCCAAGATGACCTATCTGCGTGGCCTGCTGACCGGCCTGCTCGCCGCGGGCAAGCCGGTGCTCGGCGTCTGCCTCGGCCACCAGGTCCTGGCCGGCCTCCTGGGCCTCCACCTGCACCGGCGCGACGCTCCCTATCAGGGCGTGGCGAAAGACATCGATCTTTTCGGTACGCCGCGGAGGGTCGGCTTCTACTCCAGCTTCACCGCGGTGGCCGCCGCCGACCGGCTGGTGACCCCGCACGGCGTGGTGGAGATCGCCCGCGACCAGGTGGACGGCAGCGTGCACGCCCTGCGGGGACCGTCCTTCGCGGGCGTGCAGTTCCACGCCGAGTCGGTGCTCAGCCGCGACGGCATGGCGATCCTGGCGGAGTTGATTCCGTCTCTGCTCTCGATCGGGGTTAGCCCGGCGGTGACGGGGTAGCGAAGAGGGTGTCGGTGGTTCAAGCGGATCGAGAGCCTCCGCTTGGGCCACCGGCCCTCTACTGATTGAGCAGCAGGTCACCACGCGGGTGGAGGGTGTGCAGCACCGACGTTCCGATCCGGATCGTGGTGATCAGGCCCGCGTCGCGCAGCACGGTCGTGTGATGGCTGGCGGTCGCCGGTGAGATCCCGAGCCGCCGGGCCAGTTCCGTGGTCGTGCACCCCTCCTCCGCCGTGGCCCGCAGGATCAGCGCCCGGGTGCGGCCGATCAGCGCGGCCAGCGAGCCGTCGCAGGCGCGTCCGGCCGGCGCCAGGCGCAGCTGGTCCGGGTCGATCGGATAGACCAGCACCGGCGGCAGCGCCGGGTCACGCAGCACGATCGGCGCCTGCCGGCAGAAGAACGACGGCACCAGCCGCAGCCCGCGACCGCGCAGGTGGATCTCGCGGTGCACCGAGAAGCCGTGCAGTTCGAGCACCGGCCGGCGCCAGCGCAGGGTCGGGTGCAGCCCGCCGAAGAGGCCGTCCAGCCCGCCGCGGGCCACCTCCTTGGCGTTGCTCACCCGGGTGGCGCCGACCGCCGCGCGGATCTGCATCCAGTGCGGCTCGAGCGCGATCTCGAAGTAGCGGCGCATCCGCCCGGCCAGGTCGTCGACCGCACCCCGGTCGCCCTCGGACAGCGGGCGGAACCGGTCGGTGTAGGTCTGATAGGCGGACAGCACGTTGATGTCGTGCCGGATCGACTCGGCCGGCGTCTGCCGCAGCGCGTCCAGCCCGTCCTCGAGCCCTTCGGACGCCGCCGCCGGGGTGAGGAAATCGGGTGAATAGCCGCGCGGCGGGGCGAGTGCCAGCAGCGGGCGCAGCTCCCGGTCGATGCGGCCGGCGACGCGGGAGCGCCAGGGCGCGAACATCGGCGTGGTGCGCGGCTCCTGCAGCTGGTGCAGGCTCAGCAGCAGCTCCCACATCGGGTCGGGTTCGTCGGAAAGATGGACACGGGCCAGGTCGGATTCCGTGAAATGTATGCGCAGCACCGCAGGCTTCCCCGTTCCCTCGGTTGTCGTCCACAATGTGCTGACACCGGCGGGGTTCACAAGGAAACGTCCGTGTCGGGTATCGAACAACTCGAATACTTTCGAGCAGGGTCGAAAGCCTTTGCCGCATGGCGTGCCGATCCACGATTGTCGGTGGCCTGGCCGGGCATAGGTTGAAGTCATGGAATATCGCACGCTCGGGCGCAGTGGATGCGCCGTCTCCGCCCTCTGCCTGGGCACCATGACGTTCGGCGACGAGTCCGACGAAAAGGTCTCGCACGCCCAGCTCGACCGCTTCGCCGAGGCCGGCGGCACGTTCGTCGACACCGCCGACGTGTATTCGTCCGGCGAGTCGGAACGCATCGTCGGCCACTGGTTCGCGTCCCGCCCGGCGGACCTGACCGAGCGGATCGTGCTGGCCACCAAGGGCCGGTTCCCGATGGCTCCCGATCCCAACGGCGCCGGCCTGTCGGCCCGGCACCTGACCCGCGCGCTGGACGCCTCTCTGGCCCGGCTCGGCCTGCCGGTGATCGACCTCTACCAGGCGCACGCCTGGGACCCGCTGACCCCGATCGAGGAGACCCTGCGGACGATGGACTCGTTCGTCCGGTCCGGCAAGATCCGCTACTACGGCTTCTCCAACTTCACCGGCTGGCAGCTGACCAAGGCGGTGGCCGTGGCCCGCGAGCTGGGCCTGATCGCGCCGGTCAGCCTGCAGCCGCAATACAGCCTGCTGGTCCGCGAGATCGAGTGGGAGATCGTGCCGGCCGCGCAGGACGCCGGGCTCGGCCTGCTGCCGTGGAGCCCGCTCGGCGGCGGGTGGCTGACCGGGAAATACACCCGGGACCAGCGGCCGACCGGTGACACCCGGCTCGGCGACAACCCGGAGCGCGGCATGGAGGCCTGGGAGCGGCGCGGCACGGACCGCACGTGGGCCGTGGTCGACGCGGTGCAGCGGGTGGCCGAGGGCCGGGGCGTCTCGATGGCCGAGGTGGCGCTGGCCTGGGTGACCGACCGTCCCGGCGTGACGTCGACGATCCTGGGCGCGCGGACACTCGACCAGCTGGACATGAACCTGAAGGCGGCGGATCTGCACCTGACCGACGCCGAGACCGCGGTGCTGGACGAGGCGAGCGACCTGCACGCTGCGGACTACCCGTACGGCGAACTGGGCATCGGCCAGCGCGACCGGTCGATCTGAGATCGTGCCGGAGTTGCCGGAGGTCGAGTCGGCCCGGGCGGTCATCGCCCGGGCCGGCCTCGGTCGCAAGATCACCGAGGTGACGGGGGCAACTACTGGGAAGGCCGCCGCGGGCCCGGCGACTACCGGTGGTCCCGCTTCACGCTGACCTTCGCCGACGGTGGCCGGCTGATGCTGGTCGACCCCCGCCGGCTCGGTCGCGTGCGCCTGGATCCGCCGGTCGAGGCACTGGGCCCGGACGCGGCGACGCTCACCGTGCGCGAGCCTGTTGCGGGCGACACGCCGGGCGGTGCGTCCGGCGATCGCCGGCGGCGGGGTGCACACGCTGAAGCTGATCCCGTTCCGCTTCGAGGGCGGCCGCTGCCCACGAGACGGCGCGCCGATGCGGATGAGCAAGGTGGGCGGGCGCACGAGCTGGTGGTGCGGCGTGGAGCAACCCGTCTGATTCTCCGTGAAGACGGTTCGGGCCTCGTGCGTAGATACGGGTGGACGATAACCCGACGACAGGAGCTCGACTCATGGAACGGCTTCGGTGACGCCGGCAGCGGCCGAGACCTCCGCCGACACGGACGCCTCGGTCATCGGCGCCTCACTCGCGGATCCGGACCGGTTCGCCGCCATCTACGACCGGTACGCCGCGATGCTCTACCGCTATGCGGGTCAACGGCTGGGTGCCGAGGTCGCCGACGACGTGGTGGCGGAGACGTTTCTCGCCGCCTTTCGGGGCCGGGCGTCCTACGACCTCGATCGGGCGGACGCCCGGCCGTGGCTGTTCGGCATCCTCACCCGCGAGATCACCACCCACCACCGGCGGGAACGGGCGCGCTACCGGGCGATGGCCGGCTCGGCGCACGAGACGGTGCAGGACGGCCCGGCCGACCGGGTGGCGGCCAAGGTGGTCGCCGACGCGGCCCGGGGTCCGCTGGCCGCGGCCCTGGCCGGCCTGAACGCCGGTGATCGCGACGTGCTGCTGCTGGTGGCGTGGGGACAGCTCAGCTACGACGAGGTGGCCGACGCCCTGAACATCCCGCCCGGCACGGTCGGTTCCCGGCTCAACCGGGCCCGGCGAAAAGTCCGCAAGGCAGTCAGCGAGTTCGACCCGACCACGGAGGAACGATGAAATCCGACCTGTCCATCCTCGAGGACTTCGGGGCGGAGCTCGCCCCGGCCGACGACAAGCCACCGGCCGCGGTGCGCCACCGGGTGCTGAGCGGCATGCGGCAGCCCGCGCGCCGGCCCCGGCTGCTGCCCAGGCTCAACGGCGTGCGCATCGCGTGGCGGCTGGGCGTGCCGGCCGTCGTGGCCGCGGCCGTCGCCGCCGCGTTGATGACCGCACAGCTGCCGGGCGAACCGGGGCGGCCCGCGCCACCCGTGGCCGGCGCCGGGACGCGGCCGAGCGTGGCGCCGCCGCCCCTGGACGCGGGCCAGGTGCTGCGGCTGGCGGCCCAGCACACCGCCACCACCTCCACCATGGACGCGCGGCCGGACCAGTTCCTCTACATCGACTCGGTGGAGGTCCAGTCGAAGACCGCTCTCCACAAGGATCGCCACGGCAAGATCGTCAGCGGCCGGACCACGGTCTCCGGGCCGCTGCGCACGCGGACGTGGCTGTCGGTGGACGGCACCCGGGACGGGCTGGTTCTGCAGGGCAGGGAACGGACCCACACCGACGGCTGCACCGACGGCAAGCAGGCGGAGACGATCGACCGGCCGGAGACCACACCCCTGGTCGACTGTGTGCCCGAGCCGGCCTACCAGCCCGGCCGCGTGTCCACCGACCCGGCCCGCCTGCTGCGGGACGTCTATGCGACGGCGGCCGACCAGCCGATGTGGGTGTCCGCGGGCCCGGGCCGGGACGGAGAGCCCCGCGGCTGGATCCGGATCTCCGACGACCAGCGCGCCTTCACCGAGATCGCCGGGATGCTCTACCGGAATCACCTGCCGGCCGTGCAGGAGGCCGCCTTCGAGGCCGCCGCTCGGATTCCCGGCGTCGAGTTCCGGCGCGACGCCACGGACGCCGCCGGGCGCACCGGTGTGGGGGTGGCCCGCACCGAGGCCGGCACCCGTGAGGAGTTGGTCTTCGACCCGGTCTCCTACCAATATCTCGGGCACAACGTCATCGGGGCCGAGTTCGACCCGAGCGGCGCCGAGGTGGTCGCCACACCGGGCCGGATGGGAAGCATCCGGCTCGATCACGACCCGAGCGGCCCCGAGCCGGGCGAGGTCGTCTACCGGTCCGCGTTGCTCGGCGTCGGCATCGTCGACAAGGCCGGACAGCGTTCGTAAGCGGCGGCCGATCTGATGAGAAAGGGGGCGGCTCGCGCCGCCCCCTTCTTGCTCACGAGGCTCTTGCTCAGGAAGCGGCCACCCCGGCGGCCTTGCCCTCGTGCAGGGTCACGTTGCGGCCGTCGGACGGGTCGAACAGGTGGATCTTGTCGAGGTTCAGCCAGACCCGGGCCTCGGCGCCTTCGCGCACCCGGGACTCGGCCGACAACCGGGTCACCAGGTTGGTCTCGTCGCCCGGCGTGTCCTCGCCGCCCGCGTCGGCGGCCAGGTCGGCCAGGTCCGACGAGGTGACCGCGGCCGAGCCCTCGATCGTGAAGTAGACGTACTTGTCGGAGCCCATCGACTCCACCAGGTCGACCGGCGCGCTGAATTCGTACCCGTGGGATCGGTGGTGGTCCTCGACCAGCGCGGCGTCCTCGAAATGCTCGGGACGGATGCCCAGCACCAGCTCGCGCGGCGCGTCGCCGGCTGCCAGCAGGCGCTGCATGCGATCGCCCAGCGGCAGGTCGCCCAGGGCGGTGCGCAGCTTGCCCTCCTCGACCTGGGCGGCCAGGAAGTTCATCGACGGCGAGCCGATGAAGCCGGCCACGAACAGGTTCCGCGGGTGGTCGTAGAGGTTCTGCGGGTCACCGATCTGCTGGATGTGCCCGCCGCGCATGACCACCACGCGGTCGCCGAGGGTCATCGCCTCGGTCTGGTCGTGGGTGACGTAGACCGTGGTCGTGTTCAGCTGCTTCTGCAGCCGGGACACCTGGGTGCGCATCTGCACCCGCAGTTTGGCGTCCAGGTTGGACAGTGGCTCGTCCATCAGGAACACCTTGGGGCTGCGGACGATCGCGCGGCCCATCGCCACCCGCTGCCGCTGGCCGCCGGAGAGGTTCGCCGGCCGGCGGTCCAGGTAGTCGGTCAGGTCGAGCACCTTGGCGGTGTCGTTGACCTTCTTGTCGATCTCCGCCTTGGGCAGCTTCGCCAGCTTCAGCGGGAACGCCATGTTCTCCCGCACGGTCATGTTCGGATAGAGCGCGTACGACTGGAACACCATCGCGATGTCCCGATCCTTGGGCGCCTTGTCGTTCACCCGCTCGCCGCCGATCCGCAGTTCGCCGGAGGTGATGTCCTCCAGGCCGGCGATCATGTTGAGCGTGGTCGACTTCCCGCAGCCGGACGGGCCGACCAGGATGATGAACTCGCCGTCCGCGATCTCCAGGTCGATGCCGTGCACGGCGGTCGTGCCGTCCGGATAACTCTTGGTCACCTTGTCGAGAACGATGTCTGCCATCTGTTGTCACCTAACCCTTGACCGCGCCGGACGTGAGGCCCGCGACGATGCGCTTCTGGAAGAACAGCACGAAGAGGATGATCGGGATCGTGATGACCACGGCGGCCGCGGAGATCGCGCCGGTCGGGTCCTCGAACTGCGAGGCGCCGGTGAAGAAGGACAGCGCCACCGGGACCGTGCGGGACTGCTCGGTCGAGGTCAGCGAGATGGCGAACAGGAAGTCGTTCCAGCAGAAGATGAAGACCAGGATCGCGGTGGTGAACACGCCCGGCGCGGCGAGCGGGGCGATCACCTTGCGGAACGCCTCGCCCTGGGTCGCGCCGTCCATCTTCGCCGCCTTCTCCAGGTCCCAGGGGATCTGCTTGAAGAACGCCGACAGCGTGTAGATCGCCAGCGGCAGCGCGAACGTGATGTACGGCAGGATCAGCCCCGGCCAGGTGTCGAAGAGTCCCGTCTGCCGCTCGATGTTGAACAGCGGGGACACCAGCGACACCTGCGGGAACATCGCGATCAGCAGCGACACCCCGACGAGCAGCGACTTGCCGGGGAAGTCCAGCCGGCTGATGGCGTAGGCCGCCATCGTGCCGAGCACCACCGCGATCACTGTCGAGATCAGCGCGATGCCGATCGAGTTGACGAGCGCGCGGACGAACTGATCGGTCTGGAAGATGGTCCGGTAGTTGTCGAGCGTCCACTCGCGGGGGATGAAGTTGCCGTCGGTCAGCGTCGCGGTCGTCTTCAGCGACAGCGACACCACCCACAGCACCGGGATCAGCGCGAAGACCACGACGACCGCGTCCAGCAGGCCCCACTTGAGCTTCGCCTTGGGGGATGTGTCGATGAGCGCCATCAGCGCCTCCCGTCGTCGTCGCTGCTGCCGGGCGCCGCGGTGCCGAACAGCTTCACGAAGATGAACGCGATGATCGCCACGGTGATGAAGATCAGCACCGACATGGTCGAGCCGATGCCCAGGTTCAGGCCCTTCATCAGGTTGTTGTAGGCGATCATCGACACCGACGAGGTCTCGTTGGCCCCGGCGGTCAGCACGTAGATGTTGTCGAAGACGCGCAGCGCGTCGAGGGTGCGGAAGAGCAGCGCGACCAGGATGGCCGGCTTCATCACCGGCAGCATCACCTTGGTGAACCGCTGCCAGCCGGACGCGCCGTCCATCGAGGCGGCCTTGAGCAGGTCGTCCGGCACCAGGGCCAGGCCGGCCATCAGAAGCAGGGCCATGAACGGCGTGGTCTTCCAGATCTCGGCCAGGATCACGATGGCCAGGGCGCTGGCGCGTTCGGTGAGCGGGGCGCCGTCGGAGAACAGGTTGGCCAGGTAGCCGGTGCCGGGGGTCCACGCGTACCGCCAGCTGAAGGCGGCCACGACGGTGACGATCCCGTACGGGATGAGGGCCGAGGTGCGGACCAGGCCGCGCCCGACGATGGTCCGGTGCATGATCATCGCGAGGCCCATGCCGAGCACCAGCTCGATCACCACGCTCACGACGGTGATCAGCATGGTCACGCCGAACGCCGTCCACCAGTAGCTGTTGCTCAGCACGGTCGCGTAGTTGTCGAACCACACGAACTGCCGCTCGTCCGGGAACTTCAGGTCGTAGCGCTGCAGCGACAGCCACACCGAGTAGAGGATCGGGTAGGCGGTCACCGCGACCATCACGATCGCGGCCGGCGCGCACAGCAGCCAGCCCAGCTTGCGTTCCTGG
Organism: Actinoplanes sp. NPDC051388; assembly: GCF_055586225.1. Classification (NCBI taxonomy): domain Bacteria; kingdom Bacillati; phylum Actinomycetota; class Actinomycetes; order Micromonosporales; family Micromonosporaceae; genus Actinoplanes; species Actinoplanes sp. NPDC051388. Next base: position 236,366 of record NZ_JBVJIP010000017.1, read on the forward strand.
CGCTTGCCCTCGCTCAGCTCCACCTTCTTGGCCTTCTCCTTTTGCGAGACGGCCGGTCGCTCTTGTTGGATCGTCACGGCAGGACCCCCTTGGAGTCGATGGCGTCCTGGATCGACTTCTTCAAGGTCGCGGCGGTGCGTTGCGGGTCGATCTGCGCCGGCGGCGACAGCTCGGCGGCCACCACGGTCGACAGATTCTGGTACGCCGGGGTACGCGGCCGAGGCGCCGCATCCTGCAGTTCCTCGAGCAGCGTGTCCTTCATCGGGTACGCCTTGACCACCTCGGGACGGTTGTAGACGGACTCGATGCTCGGCGCCTGTCCGCCACCCACGGCGTCCATCTCCTGGCTGTCCGGCCCGCGCAGGCAGCGGATCGCCTCGAAGGCTTCGTCCGGGTGCCGGCTGAAGGCGCTGACCGCCATGTTCGAGCCGCCGATCGTGGTGACGCTGGGCCGGTTCGCGTCGATCGCCGGGTAGCGCGCCCAGGCCACCTTCTCCAGGATCTCCGGGTTGTCGCTCTGCATGGACGCGTAGACGAACGGCCAGTTCACCTGGAACGCGCCGTCGCCGGACTGGAAGCCCAGCCGCACGTCGTCCTCGATCGCGTTGCTGAAGGACGGGCTGACCACGCCGGAGGTGGCGAGCTTCTTCATCACCTCGAGCGCCTTGACGACGCCCTCGTCCACCACCGCGGTCTTGCCGTCGTCGCTGACCACGTGCCCGCCGGCGCTGGCCACCAGGCTGTTGAAGAGCACGACCAGGCCTTCGTACTGCGCGCCCATGGTGAGAATCTGGTACGGCTGCTTGCCCTGCGCCTTGAGATCCTGCGCCTGCTGAATCATCTCGTCCCAGGTCTTCGGCGGCGTCGGCACCAGGTCCTTGCGATACCAGAGCAGCTGCACGTTGGTGTTGTTCGGCGCGGCGTACAGCTTGCCGTCGTACTGCGCGGAGGCGAGCGGACCCGGCAGGGTCCCGTTCTCCACCTCGGTCTTGTTCTGGCCGGTGAACTCCTTGATCCAGTCCGCGCTGGCGAACTCCTGGGTCCAGGTCACGTCCATCCCGAGGATGTCCATGCTGTCGTCCTTGGCGGCGAGCCGGCGCACCATCTGCACCCGCTGGTCGTCCGCCTGCCGGGGCAGCACCTGATAGACGATCCGATACTTGCCGGCGGCCTGGCTGTTGCAGTTGTCGATGATCTTCTGGAAGTTCTCGACGGGGAATTGGTAGAGGTTGAGGACGGGCACGCCGCCCTCGTCGCTGGATCCGCATGCGGCAAGGGGCGCCAGCAGAGCGATCGCGGCCCCCGCCGCGAGAGCCCGGGCGCGCCTGCTGCGTCGTTGCGGATGTCGGTCCCGGAATGCCATTGACCCTCCATCCGGCACCCGCCGAGGGGGACGGGCGCTGTTCGGTTCGCCCGCTCGACGGTTGGTGAGCTCCGCCACGCCGAGGCGAACAGAAGCTGTCCTGCCCACCCGCCTCGCGACACAAACGCGAATGCATCCTGACCGGCCGCGCCGCTAGGCTGACGTCTGTCCCTCCTCAACGCCGGCGGCGAGACGCCGGCGGAGTACCGCCCGCTGATGGAGGCCTCGGCGAAGGCGCTGCGGCTGGTCGCGGCCCTGGCCGAGGCCCTCAAGATCTGGGACGCGGTCGTCCCGCTGGCGCAGAGTGGCACGTTCTTCGAGCTGAAGCGCGGCCGCTGACAGGGTTTCAGGGCGCGCGGCGGATGGGTATCCGCGACGCGCCGCTCTACTTTCACGGAGGACGTTCAGCATGGTCGACCCGCAGATCAATCTCGACCCCCGCAGCCTCAGCTCGGTGGAGCAAAAGCTGCGCGGCCCGCTGGAGGACCAGCTGACATCGGCCCTCCAGGCCGCCGCCGACAAGATCCAGCACGGGTACGCCGGACAGAACGCCGACCAGCTGACGGTGCTGCTGCTCGAGCAGACCCGAGCGGCACTGCACCCGGACATCGCGGCGGGCTTCTCCCCCGACCCAGCGGAACTCCACCGGGTGGCCGAGGCCATCATCGCCCAGGCGTCCTGAGTTCCGTTTCCGCGGCTCGCGTTCACAGGAGCCGCGGTTACGGTGTCCCGTGGGAGGCGCCCATGGATTCCAGCACCACATACCGTTTCGCCGAACGAACCCTGCACGACATAGCCGTGCAGCGCATGAGCGGCGCAGGCTGGCGCCGCTACGAGGCAGCGGTCCACGGCATGCAACTGGCAATAGACTGCGGCGACCCGGACGAGCTGCAAGCGGTGGCCGAGTTCCTGGCCACGCTGCGAATCCCCCACCAGAAGGGCGCCGCCGACCCGGCCCGCACCGACCAGCCCGCACGCCTGCACCCGATCACCATGCACCTGGCCGAGGCCCTGGCCACCCTGGTGGCGGAGCACCCAGCATGACCTGGTCAGAAGAAAACTACGTCGCCTACCTGACCGCAGAACGCCGCCGCTACGCCTGGGCCCTCCAACACCAAGGCGCCTACCCCCCACCGCAGGCCGAAGCAGAAGCACTGGCCCGCTACCCCTACGAGCCCCCAGACGCCCCCTACCGAGGCCTGATCTTCCACGACGAAGCCTGGCACTGGGCAATGCTCCACCTACACGGCGAAAACTACTGGACCGCCCACCCAGACCTGACCGACCCACCCCCCGCCTACGAGACCCTGGACTAACCCCCGCCCAGCGCACCGCCCCAAACCACCTCCGAGACGGCTGCCGACCATCCAGAAATGCGTTCCGCTCCCCTTTGCTCTGAGCACAGACGCGCCTCCCCCTTCGCCAAGCTGCTCTTCCGTCCTGCCGCCCACCGCTCCACTCCCGAAGCGAAGCTGAGCCCAAGCCCCCGCTCGACGCCCTTTGCTCTGCTCCCTCAGAGGAAGCACCCCGCGACGCCCGCCCGGCCACCACGAGCCAGCGACCGTCCAGCTCGCTCCGAGCGCAACACGCGTCACCCCCGGACCAGCCGCTCCGTCCGCCGGCACCACCGCTCTGCTTCCTCAGAGGAAGCGCCGGATGCCCGCGCTCTACGCCCTTGCTCTGCTCCCTCAGAGGAAGCACCCGCCGCCCTCACTCCGCGCCCCTTTGCTCTGCTTCCTCAAAGGAAGCGCCCACTGCCCCACGTCCACGCCCTTTGCTCTGCTTCCTCAAATGAAGCGCCCACTGCCTCCACTCCGCCCCAGGATTGGCAATCAGGGCGCCTTTGCTCTGCACACATATACGCAACACCCCCGGCCGAGCTGGTTCGGGGCAGCGCAGCCTGCCGGCACTGTCATCGATGCCACCGCTGGCGACCATCTGAAGTGCGTCGCCGGTCGTCCCGCAGATCACGGCGGTGCCGCGCGGGGGCCGACGGCCAGCCGCCGACGTCCGGGATCGGCGAAACCGATCGCGGGCGGCGCTTCCTCGCTGGATTAGCGATCACGGTGCCCTTGCTCTGCACACATATACGCAACACCCGCACTGAGCTGGCCCGGATCAGCCCAACCCATTACCGAACTAACGTCTGCCACCGCTGGCGTCCACCTGAAGTGCGCCACCCGTCGTCCCGAAGATCGCGGCGGTATCACGCGGGTGCCGACGGCCATCCGCCTACGTCCGGGATCGGCGAAGCCGATCATGGGCGGCGCTTCCTCTGAGGAAGCAGAGCAAAGCGCTCTGAAGACGTCCGCACGAGAACAACGCGGAAGCCGGACAGGTTGCGGCGACGACATTCAGGTGCCATCGCCAAACCGATCAGGACGAGTCCGACGCGGCCGGCGGATTTCAGCGCAGCAGCAGATCTCGGACCAGCGCGATCGCGTGCAACACCACCAGGGCGATCAAGGCGCCGCTGGTCACCACCGGAGCTTGCGGGCCCGTGCGGCCGCCGCCGCCGATCACAGCGATGTCCTGAGTGCACCGCCGCCCCGGCTGCCGACGCCTGAGGGCTGTGGGGCGGCAGGCCGACGCGCTGACGGCTCTGCGGGTGAATGCCGGTTTTTGGGGGCGGCGCTTCCTCTGAGGAAGCAGAGCAAAGCGCTCTCAAGACATCCGGATCAAGGCGGCGCGGACGCGGGACAGGTCGCGGCGGCGGCGTTCGAGGGTCATGGCCAGGCCGACCAGGATCAGGCCCGCCGCGGCCAGCGGAATCCAGCGCGGCAGCAGGTCCCAGACCAGCGCGATCTCGTGCAAGGCAACCAGGGTGAGCACCACGCCGCCGGTCACCACCGGAGCCTGCAGGCGCGTGCGGGCGCCGACCAGGACCACCGCGAGCGCGGCCGAGCCGAGCAGCAGCCGGCGCAACGGCTGGCCTTCGCCGGTCAGCACCGACGCCAAGGTCGGCAGCATCGCGGCGGCCAGTGCGGGGCCGACCGATATCCAGCTCGACAATCCGGGTCGCGAACGCATCGCCAGCATCCCGGCCAGGAGGGCGACTGCGGCGGCGGGGATCGTGTAGGCCTCCAGCACCGCGACCCGTTCGGCGCCAAGCAGCAGCCACCAAGCGCCGAGCTGGGTGGTCGCCGCGGCCAGGGCATGCCATCTGCGGGCGCTGGGCACGAGCGCCCGCAGGCCGAGCATGACTCCCCACAGCGTGCAGACGGCAGCCGCGTGCCGGGCCGATCCGACGGTGAGCAGAAGCGCCACCAGCGCGCCGGCGTGCGCGGCCGCCTGCGCCGCGCGCCCTTCGATCCGCCGGCCGCGCGGCCCGGTCGCCGTCGACGCACCGGCACGCAACCGTTCTGGGCCAGTCGCCGCCGCTCCGGCCCGCGCCACGCCCGGGCCGGCGACAACGTCGTCTGGAACGGCCAGACCAGCCTCCGCAGAACCCGGCGCAACCGCACCAGCCTCGACGCTGCCCGCCGCGGCCGGAACAGCCACCCCAAAGCCCGACGCGGCCGAAACAGCGGCCGAATCAGCGCCAACACCATCCGGCCCGGCCGGAGACGGACCGGCCACTGGCGCGGCAGACCGGGTCAGTCCGACGCCCAGCGCAAGCGCGACCGCCGCCGCCCCCAGCACCGCGAACGCCACCTCGTTCAGCGGCAGATCAGCCGCCCGCCCGGCAACAAAGGCCACACCCAGCCCTGCCACCACTGTGGACAACCACCCCGCCAGCCGCGCGGGTGTCAGCCGCCCCGCGACGCCCGCGACCGCTCCGGCCACCACGATCGCGCCGAGGCCCGCCAGCGTCGCCGCGTAGGTGTCGGTGAGCCCGGCCAGCCCGAGGCCGCCGATCACCGCTGCTACCGGAACCACCACCCGCATCCGCCGTCCGAACGCCACCGCCAGCAGACCGGCCAGGCCCGCCGCCAATGCCGCCGCCGGCACGGAGGGCCACGGCGCCCGCGCCGCCGCCATCGCCAGCGGGGCCACGATCACCAGCCCGGGGGCGGCCACCCACCAGCGCGAACGCCCCCGGGCCGCGACCACGGCGGCCAGCGTCAGCAACAGCACCGCCGCCACTTCCGGCCAGCGCACGAACCGTCCCATCGTGAAGATCACGCTGCCCAGCCCCGCGATCGCCGCCGCACCGACCGGCGCCGCCACCGCCCGGGCGGCGAATCCGTCGATCGTCGCCAGCAAGACCAGCGCGACCGCCGCATAGACACTCAGCGGCTCGCCCGCCAGGAAGCCGGCCGGCGGCGCCAGGGCCAGCAGGGGAAGTGCACCGGCGACCGCGAACCCCCGATACGCCCGCGGGCCCCGATGCACCACCCCCACGACCAGTCCCGTGACACCCAACGCGACCCGCGCCTGCCACACCTGAGACTCGATCGCCCACACCGCGGCGCCGGGCGCGGCAAGCAGCGCGACGGTCAGTGCCACCCCGCCGACGAAACTGCGCCGGGCAGCAGCAAGTAGCCCGATCAGGACGACGCCGGCCAGCGTCAACGCCCCCACCACCGGCGAGTCGGCCGCGATCAGCACCGCGAGCCCGGCCGGCACCGCGGCGGCCAGTGCCAGCCATGGCCCGACCACCCCGCGCACCACGAGAGCCAGCACGGCCGCCGCGACGAGCAGATACGCGATCGGGGCCGACCACCACACCCAGCCGAGGCTCTCCGGCGCGGCCAGCACCGCCAGCGTCACCCCGACCACCGCCACGCCGGGCACCCGCCAGACGGCGATCATCCCCGCGGTCAGCAGCAGCAACCCGGCCGGCAGCTGCCAGCCGAACCCGTCGGCGGCGAGCACCAGCCCGGCCGTCGGCAGCACGGTCAGCACCGCGACCCGCGCCCCGGCCCGGTTGCGCAGCAGCGAGACGGCCACCCCGATCGCCGCCATCGCCGCGGCGAAGAGCACCGGCGCGTACCAGAAGGAGAGCCTGCAGGTCGCGATCGCGACCGCAACCACGAAGAGTCCCGCGGCCACCTCGACGATCCAGCCGACCCGGGCCAGGGTGGCGCCGGCGAGCACGAGTCCGGCGGCGGTGATCAGCGCGCACGCCGCCAGGGCGAGCGGGCCGGGTGCGTCCGCGAGCAGCAGCCGGCCGAGCGCGATCAGGCCGGAGACGCCGGCCGCCAGCCCGCCGAACGCGTAGGCGGTGATGCCCACGCCGGTGAGCCGGCCGGTGCGCAGGTGCAGGACGGCGAGGTTGAGCGCGGCCACGCCGGCCAGCGCGAAGGCCCAGCCCGCGGCGTCCGGGTGCAGGGGTGCCACCACCAGCGGCAACACCGGCTGGGCGACGATCAAGGCGGCATAACGCGGGCCGGTCAGCCCGGTCAGGTGCTCGTAGCCGGTGGCGATCGTGGCCGTCACGGCGCAGACCGCGCCGGCGTATCCGAACGCTGAGAACCCGGTGACGCCGAACAGGTTGACGTGCCACGCGGCGTACCCGTCGAGGAGCAGCAGCAGAAGTCCCACCGCGGCGAACGTCTCCGCCGTGGCGGTCAGACCCCGGCGGACGGCCAGGACCGGCGCGGCCAGCGCGACCACCGTGAAGACGCCGAGCAGGGCGGCCCGACCGCCGACCCCGAACTGCGACCAGGCCACCGCGGTGAACACGATCGCCGCGACGCCCAGCAGCAGCCCGCCGAGCAGGAACAACGCGTTCTGCACCAGCTTGGCCGACGCCTCGGGCGACCTCGTCACACGAGCCGGAGCCGGCGCGTCCAAGACCGTCGTGCGCGGCGGCACCGGCGGATTCAAGACCGGCGGCGGGGAGGCCGGCGGGCGCTGGTGGATGCGGGCCGCCGCGTGCTGCCGGCGCTGGATCAGCGCGGCGATCTCGCGGTCGAGCCGGATCACCTCGGCGGCCTCCGGATCGGGGCCGCGACCACAGCGCGGGCAGCCGGTCTCCAGGTTGGCGGGGGCCGTGCAGTGCGGGCATGGGTAGGTCACGCCGTCGATCGTCGCCCCCGGCCGGGCACCCGCGGATGAGTCGGCGTACTCAGGGCGCCCCTAGCCGGGACCCCAAACCGTCCAGCGCCGCACCGCGATCTCCACGAACGGACCTTGCGGCGGGTCGGCGACATATTGCGGATACTTCGCGCTGAGTGCGGCCAGCCCCTCCGCCGAGAAGTCACGCACGGTGGCGATCCCGTCGGCCCGCACCCACCACAGCCGCGTCCAGTCCTCCTCGTAGTGGTCCGCCAGCAGGCTCACCCGCGGCTCGGCCGCGATGTTCGCCAGGCGTCGCAGGCTGCGGGATCGCTTGGGCTTCCCGTCGACCGCACTGAAGATCACCGCACCGGCGACGGCAAACACCATGGGTACGAGGTGAGGGGCCCCGTCCTCACCAACGGTGGCGAGCCGGGCGACACGGGCGGTGGCGAACCGTTGCGCCGGTGTCAACGGAGTCGGCGTCAATGGCCGATGAACTCACTGATCGCCTGCTCCCACTTCTCGAGCCGGCGTTCGATCACGCTCCAGCCACCCGATGGCAGCCAGGCCGACGCCCGCAGCACACCGGCCTCGGCGAGCTGTTCGAGCGCCTTCGGGTCCGGCGGCACGCTGAGCACCTGCACCGGGACCGGCCGGTCGGCGCGCTGCTGGAGTTCGGCGATGCGGCTGAGCAGGTCACGGTCGTGCCATTGCGGGAACCAGCCGTCCCCGTACTCGAGAACGCGGTCCAGCACGGACGGCCCGCCGCCGCCGATGTAGACCGGTGGCCAAGGCTTCTGGGCGGGTTTGGGCCATGACCAGATCCGATCGAAGTCGACGTGCCGTCCGTGGAAGGACGCCTCGTCCTGACTCCAGATGGCCTGCATGGCCCGCACCCTTTCCCCTAGGACGGCGACCCGTTGCCGCGGGTCCGTCCCGTGGTTGCGCATCTCCTCGCGGTTCCAGCCGATGCCCACCCCGAACTCGAACCGTCCCCCACTGAGGTGGTCGATGCTGGCCACCTCTTTGGCAGTGGTGATCGGATCTCGCTCGATGACGAGGCAGACCCCGGCGCCGACCCGCAACCGCGTGGTGGCGACTGCCGCAGCCGTGAGCGCAACGAACAAGTCATAGGTGTGGTAGTACTTGCGCGGCAGTTCGGCGCCGCCCGGATAGGGCGTCTCCCGGCTCGCCGGAATGTGCGTATGTTCGGCGAAGTAGAGCCCGCTCTGCCCCCGTTCCTCGACGATCCGAGCGATCTCCGCAGGTCCCACGCCGTCGTGCGTGGGAAAGTATCCGACCCCGAAATCCATGACGGCGATCCTATGCGCGGATCGTCCGGACGGCCGTGCCCCGGCGGGCGCCGAGGCACGGTCGTTCATGCTCAGATCCAGCGCGTCTGCAGGACGAGCACCAGCACGATCAGCACCAGCGAGGTCAGCATCAGAAGCGCCAGCCGCAGCGCCGGCCGGATCATCGTCCAGAAGCCGCCGATGATGTTCCTGATCGCCTCCAGCGCGAACCCCATCAGCATGATCGCCACCGCGAGTGCGATGACCGAGAGCATGTCGTTCGGCGCCGCGTGCTGCGCGGAGGCCGAAATCAAGTCTTCATGTACGGAGGTCGAATGAGGGTTTACCGTGAACATGATGCAGGCCTTCCCTGGCCAAGGAGATGTGTCTGCCGAGCGCCTCCAGGGCTCCACCCCTGGGGGCGCTTCTCGATTTCCGCACCCCGCCGTGCGCGTCGTTCTCGGACGTTGAGGGCGACGTCGATGGGTGGGCCGCGGCTGCGCGGGAGTGAGAGGGTCGTCGGCATCGCTACACCCCTGACCTCTGAGGCGCTTGTTCAGCGCTTCATATGGCCTCAGCTTAAACTTCAGTCACAGACTGAAGTAGAGTGCCGCCAACATATTCACGCGACACTCATCTCACTCATCTACTCAATGACAGCCACGTAATTCTCCGATGTCACCGCGATCAGTCGAATTCGCTGAAGTCCACTGAAGCCGGAGGTTTGCGCCGGTCGAGATCCGCGACGAGCACGTCGTACCGGTCGCCGTCGTCGCCCAGACCGGTCAAGCCCTCGTGGGTGCGGTAGCCGAGCGCCTCGTACAGGCGACGGGCCCGGGCGTTGTCCCAGTCGACCCCGATCAGCAGTCGATCGTGCTCGAGCTCGCGAAGCAGGTCCTCGGCGAGCCGGATCAGGCTCGTGCCGATGCCCCGGCCCCGGTGCGCCTCGACGACACGCAGCCGGAACATGATCGGCACGTGCGGCAGCCGATCACGGATCTCCGCCTCATCCGCCGCCGCCCACGAGATGATCGCCGACCCGACGATCTCACCGTCCACAACGGCCACCAGGACCCGGAAGGCGTCCGGGTCGGCCAGCCGGCCCTCCAGATGCCGCTCCTCGGCGGCCAGCCCCGACCGCAGAGCCTCGACCTCTTTCTCGGCGGCGATCCGCACGTCGCACACTGAACACCGCTCCTCGTGCTCCGTGGACAAGACAGGTCATCCGTTCGAGACCCCGCCATTCTGGCTCTGCACCGCGCGACATCTTCAGGAGAACTTCAGTCAGCGCCTGAAATCTGCCAAGTCACGGCTCGGCATCGGGAACCGCGACGCTCGTTTACTCCTTTCCTGCATCGCCATACCCTCTAGCGATCTAGTCTCGGGCGGAGTGGACTGAACTTCACTGAAGGGAGTGGGTTCGATGCCGAGCGTGACACCTTTGGCCAAGCGTCTGAAAGCACTCCGCTCCGGCGCGGGCATGACTCAGCTCGAGCTCGGGAAGGCGCTGAAGGTGAGCGTCCCGCTCATCTCCTCCTGGGAGAAGGAGGTCGTGCCGCCGAACCAGCGGCTCGACGAGATCGCCCGGGTGTTCAGCGCGCTCCGCGGCGGGAAACCGCAGCTCCGAGAGCCCGGCGAGCTCGATGTCGCCGAGCGCGCGGCCTACGAGGAGATCCTCTCCGAACTCCTCACCCTCCGCGCCCCCGAGCCCTCCGACCTCTCCCTCGTGCAGAGTCCGTTGAAGTTCGGCTCCGGAGAGGCGATCACCATCGTCTGCTCGGCCGTTCCCGGCACCCGGCGAGCCACCTTCGGCGACGTCGAACCCAACGACGCCAACTTCATCGACTCCTACAAGTACGCGGACCTGGACGCCCTGATCGAACTGCTGCCCGCGGTGGTGGCGCAGAACCCGACCAGCCGGGTCACCGTGGGCACGGCCGGCGAACTCTCCACCGACGACCTCACGTCGCACCTGATCGCGCTCGGCGGGGTGGACTGGAACGGCGTCACCGAGGCGTTGATGAGCTACCTGGAGAACGTGCCGGTCAAACAGGTGCGGCGGGCGGTCGACGAGGATGCCGGCAGCTTCGAGGTGCGGCTCGGCACCGGCGAACGCCGCGTCCTCGCCCCGCATGTCGTCCGCAAGGGCAAGAAGACCACTCTCCGGGAGGACGTGGCGCACTTCCTGCGCGCTCCCAATCCATACAATCGCCAGCGCACGCTCACCATCTTCAACGGAATGTTCAGCCGCGGCAGCTACGGGGTCGTGCGCGCGCTGACCGACCCGAAGATTCAGGAACGCAATGCCGCCCATGCGGTGGAACGACTGAACTCCGCGGACACCTACAGCGTGGTATGTCGTGTGAAGATCGTCGCCAACGAGGTTGTCGTGCCCGACTGGACCGTCGCGGAGGACCGCCTGCACGAGTGGCCGGAGGACGTCGCTTGAGCATCAGCACGCGGGGCCACGTCGACGAGACCGCCAACCCGCAGCAGCCGACCCACCGCCGCCTGCTGCACCGGCCGGCCTCCCGCCCCGCCATGACCGCGACCGTGGACGCGGTCATCGTGCCCGCCGCCCGGCACGCCTCGCAGCTCAAACCGGCCGCGTGGCTGGCGGCCAACCTCGGGGCGCCGCTCGTCGTGCTGTGCAGCCACGACGCCTCCGCCGCCGAGGTCCGGGCCAGCTGGTCCAGAGACGCCACGGTCGTCGCCGTCGATCTCCGCGGCCGGCTGCGCCTGCCCAAGATGCTCACCACCGCCACCATCGGCCGCACCGAGTTCGCCCGCAAGGCGGACACCGCCGCCAAACGCAACGTCGGGCTCGCCGTCGCCCGGATGATGGCCTGGGAACGGGTGCTCTTCCTCGACGACGACATCGAAGGCGTCGAGCCCGACCCGATCCAGCGCGCGGCGGCGCTGCTCGACGAGTTCGAGGTCGTCGGCCTGGACAACCTCGGCTTCCCCGACAACTCGGTGGTCTGCCACGCCAACCGCGACACCGGCGGCTTCCAGAGCACCTTCATCGGCGGCGGCGCGATGCTCTTCCGTGGCACCCGCGCCCACTCGATGTTCCCGGACATCTACAACGAGGACTGGTTCTTCGTCCTCGACGGAGAGTCGATCTCGCGCTGCGCCATCGACGGGCGGTTCTCCCAGAAACCGTTCGACCCCTACAAGAACCCGGGCCGGGCCGGCTCCGAGGAGTTCGGCGACTGCCTCGCCGAGGGCATCTTCGCCCTGCTCGACACCGGGCGGGCCATCCGGGACGCCGACCACGCGTTCTGGGTCGAGTTCCTGACGTCCCGGGCCGAGTTCATCGACGACATCCTGGACCGGCTGCCCGGCACCTCGATCTCCCGGTTCCGCCAGGGACAGATCGCCGCGTCACTGCACGCGGCGGCGGCCAGCCTGCAGACCATCACACCCGAGCTGTGCACGTGGTATCTGAAGGCGTGGCGGCACGATCTGAACCGCTGGCGCGACTGGGTCACCCGGCTGCCGCAGGGCCTGACGATCGAGGAGGCGCTCGCCCACCTGGGCCTGCACCAGCGCTAACGGTGCAGGTCGAGGATCAGGTCGACGACCAGGGCGGTCCATCCCGTCTGATGCCACGCGCCCAGCCCCGCGCCGTTGTCGCCGTGGAAATACTCCGGGAAGACGATCAGGTCCTTCCAGTCCGGATGGTTCTGAAACAGCTCCTGGGCGCCGTAGATCGGGCGCCGCCCCCACGAATCCGGCACGAACAGCGACACCAGCCGGCGGGAGATGTCGTCGGCCACCTCGGACAACGGCACCTTCACCGCCGAGCCGGTCGGATATTCCACCTTCAGGTCGTCGCCGAAGAACGCCGCGAACTCGCGTAACGCCTCCACCAGCAGGTAGTTCACCGGCATCCAGACCGGGCCGCGCCAATTCGAGTTGCCGCCGAACAGGCCGCTCGTCGACTCGGCCGGCTCGTAGCCGACGGTGAATTCGGAACCGCCCAGGGAAACCGTGAACGGCTTCTCCAGATGCGCGCGCGAGAGCGTTCTGAGGCCGTAGTCGGAAAGGAATTCCTCGGGGTCGAGCATGCGGGCCAAAATGCGCATCAGCTGGTCCTGACCGACCACCGACAACAGTCGCTGCCGGCGGCCGTCGGCGGAGAGGCGACGGGCCGAGATGACGTCCGCGTAATCCGATTGGTTGGCCATCATCCAGCGCACCCGGGCGGCCAGTTCGGGCAGCCGATTGAGCGTGCCGGCGCTGAGCCGGGTGGTCGCCGCGAGGGGCAGCAGACCGACGATCGAGCGTGCTTTCAGCGGCAGCCGATGGCCGTCCGGCAACCGCAGCACGTCATAGAAGAAGCAGTCCTCGTCGTCCCACAATCCCTGCCGATAGGCCGCCTCGGCGATGTAGGCGAAATGCTCGAAGAACTTGGTCGCCATGTCCTCGTAGGTGCGATCGTGCAACGCCAGCCGGATCGACATGTCCAGCAGATTCAGCGCGTACATCGCCATCCAGCCGGTGCCGTCGGACTGCTCCAGAACACCCGCCACGGGCAACGCCGCCGACCGGTCGAACGGGCCGACATTGTCCAGTCCGAGGAAACCGCCCTCGAAGACATTGTTGCCGCCGACGTCCTTGCGATTCACCCACCAGGTGAAATTGAGCAGCAGCTTGTGCATGGTGCGGGCCAGGAAATCGAAGTCGCGGCCACCGTCGATTTCGAACAGCCGCAGCGCGGCCCACGCGTGGACCGGCGGATTCACGTCACCGAACGCCCATTCGTACGCCGGAATCTGGCCGTTGGGGTGCATGTACCACTCGCGGAGCAGCAGCAGGAGCTGGGACTTCGCAAAGCCCGGGTCGACGCGCGCGATGGTCACGCAGTGGAAGGCGAGATCCCAGGCCGCATACCACGGGTACTCCCACGGATCCGGCATCGAGATGACGTCGAAGCTGTTCATGTGCCACCAGGCGTTGTTGCGCCCGTAACGCCGGCCGGGTGGCGGCGGCGCCGATCCGGGGTCGCCGGTCAACCACTGCTTCACATCGAAGTGGTAGAACTGCTTGCCCCACATCAGCCCCGCGATCGCCTGCCGGGCCACCGCGGCCTCCTCGGCCGACGCCGCCGCCGGAATCAGCTCGGCGAAATACTCGTCCGCCTCCGCCCGCCGATCCCGTAACACGGCGGCAAAACCCTCCCCAAGATCAATTTCTTCGGGTACGCCGTCCGTCCGCACCAGCCGCAGCCGGATCTCCCGGGTCTCCCCCGCCCCCAGCGTCACCACGTAGTGCAGCGCGCCCTTGGTCCCGACACCGGCCGGGTTCACCGTCGGAGCGCCGTCGACCACGTGGTCGTTGATGCCGTCCTTCGGATACGTGGTGGTGCCCGGCTGCCCCCAGAGACGCTGCGCATTGGTCTCGTTGTCACACAGCAGAGCAGCCGGCTCCCCCTCGCCACGCAACGTCAGGCGTCCGAGGCTGCGGTGCGCGCCGTCCAGCCGGCCCGGCGTGCCGGCGATCGACGGCACCGGCCGGTTCGCCTGTCCCCACGACCAGGTGTTGCGGAACCACAGCGTCGGCAGCACGTGCAGGGTGGCCGGCTCCGGCCCCCGATTCGACACGGTGATCACCATGCAGGTGTCGTCCGGCGCGGCCTTCGCATAGTCGACGGTCACCGCCCAGAACCGGTCTTCGTCGAACACGCCGGTATCGACCAGCTCGTACTCGGGTTCTTCCCGCGACCGCTGTCCGTTGACCCGGACCAGCTCGTCATAGGGGAACGCGGCCTGCGGATAGTGGTAGCGCCAGGTCATCCAGCTGTGCGTCGGCGTCGAGTCCTGATACCACCAGTACTCCTTGGCGTCCTCACCGTGGTTGCCGCCGTCGCCGCCGAGCCCGAACATCCGCTCCTTGAGGATCGGGTCCGCCCCGTTCCAGAGCGCGAGGGCAAAGCAGAAGAGTTGCCGATCGTCACAGAAGCCGGCCATCCCATCGTCATTCCACCGATAGGCCCGCGACCGGGCGTGGTCGTGCGGGAAGTAGTCCCAGGCCGTGCCGTGCTCGCTGTAGTCCTCGCGGACGGTCCCCCAGGCACGCTCGGCCAGATAGGGTCCCCAGGCCCGCCAGGGTTCCGCGCCGGCGTCGGCCTGCGCCAGGCGCACGCGCTCCACGCCTTCGGTCACCCCCACATCCCGATCTCCCAGCAGTCGACCACACAGAGATTGTCACCGCGCCGTGTTACGAACGTTTACCTGATCTTCCCGCTCGCAACATCCGAAGAAGATCAAAGTCACATCCGCCGCCGCCGCACGAGCGAGGCACTCCCCACGACACGGGCGCAGACCCAAACCGAAGCTGTCGGACGAAAACGCCGCCCCGGCATGTCGCCGTCCGGGTTTCATCAGGTACTGGCCCGTGCGGGCCGCTCAGATGAAGGTGCATGAGCGGCGTCCCGGGATGTCGGAGAGGGCGCTGATGGACGCCGCCACCAGCCAAGGCGGCCAGGCGGCCGAGGGCGGTAGACGTTGATGGCCACAGCCTCACGAAGCTGATGCCGACCGGGAAGCTCGGCAGGCCCGAAAGGCAACGCGGGCAACGGAATCGCGGCGCCCCGGAGAGGCCCCGACCGGCTGCCGGCAACGGAATCGAGGGCGCTCAGGGAGAGGGCTCGACCGGTTGGCCCGCCGCACCCGCAAATGGGGTACCAGGTCGGTTGAACCGGCGCCCACCGCCCGGTGAATCGGGCCGGAAATGGCGGCCACGGACATTCGCTACAGCTCGGGTACCCCGGCCGTCGTGACTAATTCCTCCGAGGTTCCCGGGACGGCATTAATCACCGGTTGGGGTGAGCGCTGGTGGGCACGGGCGTCGCCGGGTGGGCGCATCGGTCTGGACGCGTCAGCGGCCAGATGCGTCCGCCCGGCCCTCGGCGTGAGCGACGGTCCGCACCACCCCCGAGCCACGACATCCAGCCCTTGACCTGCCCTTTGTCGCCCGAACTGCGGCTCGGCCCGCCAGCCATCACACACGCCCTAGAGCGTCCTAGGAGGATAGGCCGTATGTGAAAGACGGACTGGAGCCCGGTCACTCGGACGGGTGAGTCAGGTCAGGACGATGCGCGGCGGTGGGAAGCCGTGAAAACCCGTCGTGTACGTCGACGTGTACGCCCCGGCCGAGCCCACGAAGATCTCGTCGCCCTCGCGCAGGTCGGCGGAGAGTGGCACGCCGGTCGCGAACGTGTCCTGGCTGTCGCACGTCGGGCCGGTCACGTTGAACGGCCGGCGCTCCGCGGAATCGCGGCTGTCGCGCAGTGGATAGCGCAATTCGCCGCCCGATTCGAGCGCCTCCATCATGCCGTTGAAAACGCCCAGATCCGTGTGTGCCCACCGCACTCCGTGCCGCATCGCCACGCCGATCACCCGGCAGCGGAAAGTGCCCGCCGCGGCCACCAGGCAGCGCCCCGGCTCGGCCACGACCTCAACCTCATAGGGCAGCTCGGCCCGCTTCAGCGCCAGCACCCGGCCGAACTCCGCCAGCGACGGCACACCGCTCGAGTAGCGCGCGGGAAAGCCGCCGCCGATGTCCACCACCGCGATCCGGATGCCGTCCGCGGCCACCTGCGTGATGACCCGGCGCACGTCGTCCATCGGCGCGGCGAGCGCCTCCGGCGACAGCGTCTGCGATCCCATGTGGAAGGTCAGCCCGCGCGGAATCAGCCCCAGCTCACGCGTCATCCGGCAGAGGCTGATCGCGGCGCCCGCGTCGACGCCGAACTTGCCCTCGCTCGGCACCAGGCTCTCCTGCGGCGCGGTGGCCAGGCGCACATAGATCTCGCTGCCGGGCGCGACCGCGGCGGTGCGCTCGAGCTCCTCCGGCGAGTCCGCCGCGAATCGGCGGACGCCGGCCGCGAAGGCCGCGGCCGTCTGCGAGCGCGCGCGGACCGGGTTACTGAAGATCAAGTTCTCGGGGGGTACGCCGAGCCCGCCGAGCAACGTCATCTCCGCCACCGACGCGATCTCGAACCCGCATCCGGCCCGCCGCAGCGCCTCTAGCACACCCGGATCCGGATTGCATTTCGTGGCGTAGAACGGGCGGACGCCAGGGAACGCGGAAGTGAATTCCGCGACCGCGGCGACAAGCCGCGCGGCGTTCATTTCCAGGACCGGCCCGACGGCGAGTGGATCCTCGCTTAACGGCGCCTCGATTCCGATGACGGGGTTGAGCATCGCAAACCCTTCACGTCGCGTGACGGGGCCGATGCTCAGCGTACACGAAATGGGCAGCCATAGAAAATGCAGGATGCTGCAACGCCCCGTCAAGAGGCGTTGCAGCATCCGCACAATGGTTCCGCACCCGAGAAGTTGACCAAGAGTGACCACTTCCCATCGGTGCGTGCCTATCGCTAGGCTTCGGGTTGGATGTCGAACTCGCCATCCTTTGTTGAGCCCACAAAGGCGATCCACTCCGCCTGGGTGAACATGAGAGCCGGTCCCGACCGGTTCTTGCTGTCGCGGACGGCAACACCTGTGTCGAGGATAGCGACCTCGACACAGTTGCTGCCGCCGCTTCCGTTGCTGCGGCTGGCCTTACGCCAGACAGCACCGTTGAGATGGTGCGTAGGCAACCCTAAGCACCCCCCTTCGATATGTTGTTGTCTCGAAGAGCTCTCACAACTGCAGGAGACTCTCGATCATCTTAAGGGACATGCGATGATCGAGCGCCCTGGCGCTCAATCGATCGAACTCTTCCCGGTAACGGGCAACCTCGCTGGGTTGTTCCTCGTACAAGTCTCCCGCAAGTCCCTCAAGATATACAACATCCAAATGGGTGGTCTCCCGAAATTCCAAAAGCGCAGCGGGCCCGCTTAGGAACAGATGTTCGCCGGCGTTGAGCGGCACAATCTGGATCGTCACATTCGGTGATTGAGCGGTTTCAATGAGATGCCGCAACTGGTCCGCCATGACCTCTTCGCCGCCGATCGTGCGGCGCAGCACCGACTCGTCGATCAGCGCGGACAGCTCGAGCGGGTTGGATCCGGTCAGCCGGTTCTGCCGGGTGAGCCGCAGCGAGATCCGCCGATCGATGTGTTCGCGCTGGTCATCGGGCAGGCCGGTGACCAGCAGGGCGCGCATGTATTCCTTCGTCTGCAGCAGCCCGGGCATCACGGTCGGCTCGAACACCCGCATCGCGGACGCGCCCGCCTCCAGCCCGACGAAGTTGCCGGGCCGCATGACGTCCTTGTAGTCGGTCCACCAGGACCGCTCCTTGGACAACCGGGCCAGGTCGACCAGCGCCTCGCGGTATTCCTCGTCGCGCACGCCGTAGAGCGTCAGCATGTCGCGCACGTCGCGCGCGCTCACCGCGACCCGGGCGGTCTCGATGCGGGTGACCTTGGCCGTGTTCCACTCGAAGTGGCGGGACACCGCCTCCTGAGTCATGTGGGCGCGCTCGCGACACTTCTTCAACTCGGCGCCCAGCCGGCGCCTGCGCAGTGTCGGACTCTCATCCACGGTCACCAGGACCCCCTCGGACTACATGCAGGGACCCGATCCTACTTCCGGCCACCGACCATGATCCAACGAGGACGTCCGCCGAGGACCGCAATTGATCGAATCGAGCTCCGAAGCACATTGGACATCGAGCTTCGTACTCGAAGTCTAGTACTTCTTGTATTGACCTTGGGGTTGGGTACATGATGCGCCAGACAGCGAGTTAAGGCGTCTTCACGGGCAGTCGCGCCCGATGACGTGATAGGTCGAGTGTCTATAAGGGGCGTGGCGGCGTGTTGGCTGACCAGTACTTCCTGATCGCGCACGAGGATCGGACCGGCCGGTCCAGGTTGCATCCTCGGGCCACCGGCCTGGGATTGGCGGCCGCCTTGCTCGGGGAGCTGATGCTCGAGGGCCGCGTGCGCATCATCGAGGGCGATCTGCACATCGTGAGCCGGCAGCCGCCCGGCGACGCCCTGGCGCACGACATCCTCGACCTGTTGATCGCGCAGCCGCAGCACCGGGAGGTGCGCACCTGGCTCGCCTTCCTCTCGCAGGACGCGGCGATCCGGGTCGGCGAGCGGCTGATGCGCCTCGGCGCGGTCGAGCCGGTGACCAGGCGCAAGATGCTGAGCACCCAGACGCTCTACATGCCGAACAACGCCGAGCAGCGCAACGCCGCCGCGTGGGCCCCGGCCCGGCTGGCCAACCTGCTGATGCGCGGCATGGACATGAGCGTGAGCGACCGGATCCTGGCGGGGCTGATCGCGGCCACCGGGCTGACCCGCCACGTGCTCTATGACTACGCGGTGCACCGCCAGGCCTTCCTGATGCTCCCGAGCGCCGTCAACTCGCTGCCCGGCGACCTTCGCGAGCTGGTCGAGTTCACCGAGGCCTCGGTGGGCTCGGTGCTGACCGCCGGCCGCCGGTGACCGCTGTGGGCCGCCACCACCGGCGGCCGGACAACATCGACCAATGGGCCGGGAGGCTGTTGATGGCGCGTAAGGACCCGGAGCCGGACATCATCGCGAGGGCTCTCGCAAAGAACCGGCTCGGCGTCCCGTCCGTGGTTTTCTTCGGTGTGGCCGGCGCGGCGCCGCTCACCGTGATCATCGGCTCGATCTCGGCCATCTACGCGATCATCGGCAGCACCGCGGTGCCGATCGTCTATCTCGTCGTGGCCGCCATCCTGTCGCTGTTCACCGTGGGCTTCGTCGCGATGAGCCGGCACATCGTGAACTCGGGGGCGTTCTACTCCTACATCAGTCACGGTCTCGGTCGGGTGATCGGCGTCGGCGCCGCCTTCGTGGCGCTGCCGGCCTATTCGCTCATGCAGATCGGCCTCTTCGGACTGTTCGGCTCGGCCGCGTCCGGCATCCTCGCCGCGATGGGGCTCAATGCCAGCTGGTACGCGTGCGCGCTGGTCGCCTGGGGCCTCGTGGCGGTCCTCGGCATGCTGTGGGTCGACCTCAGCGGCCGCGTGCTGGCGGTCCTGCTGGTCCTCGAGATCAGCATCGTGCTGATCTATGACGCGGTGATGGTGGCCAACCCGGCGGGCGGCCAAGTGACCCTCGAGACCTTCTCCCCCGCGCCGCTGATCACCCCGGTGGTCGGCTCGCTGCTGGTGCTCGCGATCGCCGGCTTCGTCGGCTTCGAGGCCACCGTGGTGCTGAGCGAGGAGGCGAAGGACCCGAAGCGCACGATCGCCCGGGCCACCCACTGGGCCGTGCTGCTGGCCGGCGTGCTCTGCGCGATCTCCGCGTGGGCCATGTCGGTGAGCACCGGTCCGGACCAGATCGCCGCGGTCGCCGCCGAGCACAAGACGGACCTGGTGTTCACCCTGGTATCGCCACATCTTCCCGGCCCGCTGGTGGACATCGGTTACGTGCTGTTCCTGACCAGCGTGTTCGCCGCGCTGCTCGCCTTCCATGCCGCCGTCGCGCGCTATCAGTTCGCGCTGGGCCGCGAGGGTGTGCTGCCCGCGGCGTGGGGGCGCACCCACCCGCGCACCGGCGCGCCGACGATGGGCTCGGTCACGCAGAGCCTGCTCGCGCTGGGGGTGCTGTCGGCATATGCGGCGGCCGGTGCCGAGCCGCTGGTGTTCGTCTTCGCCTGGCTGACCACGATCGGCGGCCTTGGCGTGCTGATCCTGATGTGGGCCGCGTCGGCCGCGGTGATCGCGTTCTTCGTGCGCAGCCGGCGCGGGGAGAACGTGTGGCGGGCGATCATCGCACCGCTCACCGCGTTCCTTCTGCTGTCCGTCGTGCTCGCCGCGACGATCATCGGATTCGGCGAGCTGCTGCAGGTCAGCGGGGACTCGCCGTTCCAGTGGCTGATCCCGGTGCTCTATCTGGCGGTGGCCGGCCTCGGCTTCATCTGGGCGACGGTCATGCGCGCCGCCCGGCCGGAGGTCTACGCCGCGATCGGCCGGGGCGCGGACGGCCGGGTCAGCATCCTGACCGAGACGGCGCCGCCCAAGTCCCTGCACGCAGACCCGGTTGGTGCCCGTGGCTACCACTACTAGAAGGAACAGCATCATGATCGACGTGTTCGCGGGGTGGCCCCGGCGAGACAAGCGGAACGAACAGCCGGCGGAGCGGAACCGTGCCGTCGACCGGCTGCTTCCCGATCAGACTCTCCGGCACGGCTGTGAGTGCCGGAGCACGATTCAGCTCCCCGACGGGTCGCCACCGGTGTGGCCGAAGTGGAGGTCGCCTATGGCCTCATGACCACACAACTGCATCGTTCACGCAGCGGACGGGAACTGGTATAGCCAGTACGACTGCTGGTCGATCCGGTCGAACTTCATCTCCGGTGCCCACCGGCTGATCATCATCCGGAACACCCTCGACATGTGCCGCTTCTGATCGTTGTGAGTGCAGATGTCGAGGCCGACCAGTCCGTTCTGGTTCGACGCCACCAGGTACATCTGCTCCACCAGGTCAGCGAACGCCCGACGGCCCTGGGCCTCCGGGTGGACGGCGACAAAGCCGATGTACCAGATGCGTTTGGTGGCGTAGTGGTCCGGCCAGTGACGCTCGAACCACTCGGGCGCGATCAGTGGCACGGCCTCCAGATCGTTCGTGTACGTGGCGATACCGCACATCGTGCCGTCATCCCGGAGAGCCAAGTACTTCGACACACGCTGGTCTTTCATTACCGCTTCGAACTCGTCGCGGTACATGAGGTGCCGCTGCACAGCCAGCGACCGGAGTTCCTCGAAGCTCTCTTGGTAGAGGCCCCATGCGGCGTTGATGGACTCGTCATCGATGATCTGGTCGATGATTTTGACAAGCATGCTCGTTGCACCCCCGAGGGTCGTCGGCAAACGACCCCGCTCGTCGTACTCACTTAGGTCGATGATTCTTGACCAACACTGTACGAAGCGTGACGTGAATACGACAATGCGTGCTGGTCAAACTATTTGTGCCAATCGTTGACGAACATGATCGACTACCGCCTTTGTCCGGTCTTGATCAAGGACGAATCGCTGGGCGGCTGCCGCCTCGGACACCCTGCCGAGGCGGCAGAGCAGTGCTCGCCACAGGGCTCTGACCAGGCAATTCGCCGACATTGAGTCGCCTCCGCCCGCGGCTCGGAACGCCCGCCGGCGACGCCCCGCCGGCCGCCGAGATGATCGAGGCGGCACGGCTGATCGGCGTCCTTTGTGGTCGCATGTCTCAAAGTTGCGGAGCGTGATCGGAAATTGCTCGCACCGAGTGACGGCGGCCGCCACCCTGTGCAACCGGTTCTCCGCGCGCGAAATGGCGTCGATCATTGAGCGGGGCGTCGGAAGGCCGCGGATTTCGCTTACCGACTGCGGCGAACCGCCGCCACAAAAGCCCCGCAACCAGGCGAAACGTGCAACGAATGATTACTCACGAGCTACCCACCAGTGACTGATTGTGATCGCTGCACTGGACCCCGAGATCTAGACTCCGACACGCAATGCATTTCTGCTGGTTCAGCGCCTGATGAAAGCCGTAATTGCCGCAGGTCAATTGAGCCATCCAGGGCGGATAAGACCGGCTTCGTAGGCATAAACCACTAGTTGTGCCCGATCGCGTGCGCCGAGCTTGATCATCGCGCGGCTCACGTGGGTCTTCGCGGTGGCCGGACTGATCACCAGACGGGCGGCGATCTCGTCGTTGGACAGTCCCTCCCCGACGAGCACCATCACCTCGCGCTCCCGCTCGGTCAGCTGAGCGAGCTCGGTCGGCGGGGCGCCGGGCCGGCCGCGGCCCCCGGGGGTGGCGAACTCGCCGATCACCCGGCGGGTCACGCTCGGCGAGAGCAGCGCGTCCCCGGCGGCCACCGCGCGCACCCCGCGCAGCAACTCGACCGGTTCGGTGTCCTTGACCAGGAAGCCGGAGGCGCCGGTGCGCAGCGCCTCGAACACGTACTCGTCCAGCTCGAACGTGGTCAGGATGACGACCCGGGTGTCGGACAGCTCGGGATCGGCGGCGATCCGGCGAGTCGCCTCCAGCCCGTCGACGCCAGGCATCCTGATGTCCATCAGCACTACGTCGGGCCGCGTCTCCCGGGTCAGCCGGACCGCCTCGACGCCGTCCGCCGCCTCGGCCACCACCTCGATGTCCGGTTCCGCGTTGAGCAGCGCCCGGAAACCGGCCCGGACCAGGGCCTGGTCGTCGGCGAGCAGAACCGAGATCACGTGGCGTCCTCCGTGGGTAGTGATGCGGTGACCAGGAACCCGCCGCCCGGCAGCGGCCCGGCCTGCAGGCTGCCACCGAGCGCCGCGGCGCGTGCCCGCATGCCGGCGATGCCACTGCCCTGGGCCGGCGCTGCTTCGGCCGGCGCGGGCACGACCGGGCCGTCGTTGCGCACCGACAGCCGCAGCGAGTCCGGCGCGTAATCGACCATGACCTCGGCCTTCGCCTCGGGGATGGCGTGCTTGCGGACGTTGGTCAGGGCCTCCTGCACGATCCGGTAGGCCGCACGGTCCACCTCAGCCGGCAGCGGCCGCTGCACACCGGACATCGTGGTGGTCACCGCAGGCCCGGCACTCCCGGTCAGCTCGTCGAGGCGGTCCAGGCCGAGCGCGGGCTGCCGCGGCGCCTGCTCCTCCTCAGGCCGCAGCACGCCGAGCACCGCCCGCACCTCGCGCAGCGCCTCCGAACTGGCCGTCTTGATCGCGGTCAGCGCCTCGCGCGCCTGCTCCGGCTGGTTGTCCATCAGGTGCAACCCGACGCCGGCCTGCACGTTGATCAGCGACAGGTGGTGGCCGAGCACATCGTGCAGCTCACGGGCCATCCGCAACCGCTCCTCGGAGGCCTGCCGGCGCTCCTGCTCCTCCTTGGCCTGCACCCGCTCGGCGCGGGCCTTGACCATCTCGGCCACGTGCTCGGCCTGCGCCTTGGCGGCGCGGCCGAGGAACATCGTGACCAGCAGGATGCCGGCCAGGAAGAGCAGTTCGCGCAGCTGGGGTCGCGCTCCGGCGGCCAGGCCGAGCTCGTCGTGCAGGAAGACCGAGATCGTCAGGTACGCGAGATAGCCCGCCGCCGCGGCCAGGAACCCGTCGCGGCCCCGTCCCATCTTCATCGCGTTGAACAGCGCCACGATCGGGGCCACCGCATACAGCCAGCGGGGCGCGGCGAACGAGGCGAAGCCGAGTGACGCGGCCAGCGTGATCACCAGCACGAGCAGCGGGGCCTTGCGCCGCCAGCCGAGCGCCAGCGGCCCGAGCACCAGCAAGCCATAGGTGAAGACGTCCATCGGACGGAAGACGCCACCCTCGGCGGCCAGCCGGTAGGCGCCGATCACGTGAAACAGCCCGGCACCGATGACGGCGCCGGCCGGGGGCCCGTTGTGCTGCCGCCGGTCCGGGCGCCAGCGCGGGTTCTGCCAGGCCGGGTCGTCCACGTGTCGAAACTACGGCACACCCGGACCGGTGGGCATCAACATGACGCGGCGGTGCCTCGTACCCCGGTGGGAGTAGTTGATTGATCTTGGATGAGCCGCCGGGAGTAGTTCGGGCGTGGCGTGTCCTACCAACGGGGCGTTCAGGTTGCGTCCGCGGGCCGACGCGGCGGGACCCGGATTCGCCGACTCTTGGTGTCAGACCGCTCGTTCCTCGAGGAGGGCACCCGTGACCACCGACGACGCCACCCGATCCGGCCCCAACCGGCTCCGCACGTCCGACAGCGAACGCGAGCAGGTCGCGACCGTCCTGCGCGCCGCGATGACCGAAGGCCGCCTCTCGCTGCAGGAGGGCGAGGAGCGGCTCGGCGCCTGCTATGCCGCGACCTACCGCGACGAATTGCTGCCGCTCACCTCCGACCTCCCCGACAACGGCCGGCACGCGCTGGCCACCACCCCGCAGGCGATGGCCGCGACACGCCGGGACCGCCGATCCGCCGGCGGCTTCCTGGTCGTCGTGACCCTCGCGCTGACCGGCCTGTGGCTCCTCTCCGGAGCGCACTTCTTCTGGCCGATCTTCCCGCTCTTCTTCCTGTTCATGGGCTTCGCCAAGAACCACGGCCGGCACCCGCACCACCATCACCCGCGGCGTCAGCAGGTCGCACCCTGGAACGCACCGTAGTCCTCTGTAGACAGCCGGGTCGTTGATCGGCTCGCATCGCTCTGTCACTCTGGCGCCCATGATGGGTCCGTCACACGCACTGTCGGGCGCGTCGGTCTGGCTCGGCGGCAGCTGGGCCTTGGATCACTTCCTGGGGTACGAGCAGAGCCCGCTCGCCGTGACCATCGGGGCGACGGTGTGCGCGGGCGCGGCATTGCTGCCCGACCTGGACCTCTCCGGCAAGGTGACGCGCAATCAGGGCGGCGCGACCGTGGCCCGGACGTTCGGTGTGCTGTCGCTGTTCGTGGCCGAGGTGATCGAGAAGGTGTCGCTGGGCATCTACTCGGTCACCCGGATGCCACGGGACCCGCGCCGGACCAACGGGCACCGGACCTTCACCCACACGCTGGTCTTCGCCGGGCTGGTGGGCTGGGGGACGACGTCGCTCTGCGCCGCGTACGGGAAATGGGCCGTTCTCGGGGTGTTGTTCTTCATGGCCGGGCTGGCGTTGCGCGGGCTGTTCGACCGGTGGGCCGAGCGGGCCGGTTGGCTGATCGTGACGCTGACCGCGGGCGCGGTGGCGGTGCTGGCGGCGGCGAACCTGCCGGCCGACCGCGGATTCCCCCTGCTCGGCTCCGCGGTCGGCGTCGGCTGCGTGGTCCATCTCTTCGGCGACATGATCACCCGCAGCGGGGTGCCGCTGCTGTGGCCGATCCCGCTCGGCGCCCGGATGTGGCGGATGATCGGCGTGCCGGACACGATCGCGGTCCGGGCCGGCGGGCCCGGCGAGATCTTCGTGCTGCGCGGGCTCTTCACGATCGTGGCGCTGCTCGCGGTGGTGGCGATGTTCGCGCCCGGGCTGTTCCCGGCGATGGGCATCAACGCTCTTCGGTGAAGGCGGTCGCGCGGGACGTCTGCTCCCAGGTGCGCAGCTCGGCGGTCACCGACTCGAGGTGGGCCAGGATGCCGTCCACCGCGTCGTCGCCCAGGGGCAGGCGCAGCGGGGTCACGTCGGCGTCGAGCGCGGCGATGATGGCCGCGGCGGCCTTGGCCGGGTCTCCCGGCTGCGACCCGTCGACGCCCTTGATCATGCTGCGGGTGGGGCCGGCCGTTTCCGCGTACGCCGGGATCTCCGCGCTCTGCACCAGGCCCGCGCCGGAGAAGCCGGTGCGGAACGCACCCGGCTCGACCACCACGACCTTGATCCCGAGCGGGCGGACCTCCGCGGCGAGCGCCTCGGAGAAGCCCTCGAGCGCGAACTTCGTCGCGCAATAGGCGGAGAATCCCGGGTACGCCACCTGCCCGCCGAAGGACGACATCTGCACGATGGCGCCGGACTTGCGGTCGCGCATGCCCGGCAGCACCGCGCGGGTCAGCGCCGCCGGCCCGAAGACGTGCAGCTCGAAGATGTCCCGCAGTTCGGTGTCGGTGGTCTCCTCGACCGCACCCACCTGGCCGCGCCCGGCGTTGTTGACCAGCACGTCGACCCGGCCGTAGCGGCCTCGCACATCGGCGACCACCCGCTCGGCCGCACCCGGCTCGGTCACGTCCAGCCGCACCGCCTCGACCTGGTCCGGGTGCGCGCCGGCCAGATCGTCCAGGGCTTCCGTGCGGCGGGCGGTCGCCACCACCACGTCCCCCGCTCCTACCGCCGCCTCCGCGATCGCCCGGCCGAAGCCGCTGCTCGCCCCGGTGATCAGCCACACTCTCGTCGCATCGCTCATGGGTCCACCTTCGGCGCCGGTCGGGCTTGGCGTCCAAGACCCGTCGTGATAGCCAATGGTTATGGATGTGCATCTGCGGGACCTGCGGTACTTCGTGGCGGTGGCCGAGCAGTTGCACTTCACCCGCGCGGCGGAGGCGTTGTTCGTCAGCCAGCCCGCACTGTCCAAGCAGATCCGGGCGCTGGAGACGCAGCTGCGAGCCGACCTGTTCTCGCGGGACCGGCAACACGTGACGCTGACGCCGGCCGGGGAGGCCTTGCTGCCGGTGGCGCGATCCCTGCTGTCGGCATGGGAGGACGGCATCCGCGAGGTGGCGGACGCGATGGCGGCACAGGCGGCGACGCTGGTCGTCGGCATGAGCACCGGCCTGGGCCGCGGCCTGCTGCCGGCGGTGCGGGCCCGATTCGCGGCGGCGGCGCCGTCAGCCACCCTGCGGCTCCGCCAGGTGGACTGGGCCGACCCGGCCGCCGGCGTCGGAACCTCCGAGGTGGACGCGGCCTTCGTCTGGCTGCCGGTGCCCGACCCGGCACGCTTCTCCTGGACGGTCATCACCACCGAGCCGGTCCTGCTGGCAATGCCGTGCGATCACCGCCTGGCCGAACGATCCTCGCTGGACATCACGGACGTCCTCGACGAGCCGTTCCTGGCGCTGCCGGCATCGAGCGGCGTGCTGCGATCACACTGGCTGGCGCTGAACTCGCGCGGCGGCCGCCCACCGGTGATCGGCGCGGAGATCGCCAACACGGAGGAGACGGTGGAGGCCCTGACGGCGGGGTTGGGGGTGTGCCTGGTCGCGGCGGGCAACAAGCCGCTGGTCTCGCGCGAGGGAGTGGTGTGCCGGCCGATCACGGGGGTGCCGCCGTCGGAGTTGGCGCTGTTGTGGCGGCGAGGCGATTCGCGGCCTTTGTTGGAGCGCTTCCGGGAGGCGGTCCGGCAGGCTTCTGCGTTGGCTTCGGTCAAGAAGCAGAAGGCTGCGCCGTAGGGCCGCTGGGTGCTTTGCCGGGGCTTTGCTCTGCACACATATACGCAACACCTCCCCCGGGCTGGTCTTTGACTTCTACTCACCGCATTGCTTCCTCAGGGGAGGCGACCGAGTGCCCGCTCTTCACGCCCTTTGCTCTGCTTCCTCAGGGGAAGCGGTCCCCGCCCTCGCTCTAGCCCTTTGCTCTGCTTCCTCAGAGGAAGCGGTCCCCGTCCTCGCTCCAGCCCTCTTTGCTCTGCTTCCTCGGAGGAAGCGGCCCCCGCCCTCGCTCCAGCCCCCTTTGCTCTGCACACATATACGCAACACCTCCCCCGGGCTGGTCTTTGACTTCTGTTCACCGCACTGCTTCCTCAGGGGAGGCGACCGAGTGCCCTCACTTCACGCCCTTTGCTCTGCTTCCTCAGGGGAAGCGGTCCCCCTCGCTCCAGGCCCCTTGCTCTGCGCCCTCAGAGGAAGCGGCCATGGTCCGGGACCGCTTTGACCGGTAGACCGACCGTGCGCTTGCTCTGAACACATCGAGGAAGCAGCCCCGGGGGCCACGGCCTCTCTGCCCGGAGAAGCGGCTGCGCTCTTGCTGTAAGCACATGAGGCACCACCGACTGGAGGACTGGGGCACTTGGCGCTGATCACTAAATGCGGATCACGCCGCGGGAATCTCTGAACCGAGGAATCACCGTGACCGCGCGCCGGCGGTCCGGGGTCCGACGGGATGCGGGTTGTCCTCGTCATAGCTTTTGGTTATCGGGGCAGGTCTTGGACGGATCCCGGATTGCTGGGCGACCGTGGTGGCATGAGTCGAATGCGATCCTCTGCTGCCACGTCCACTGTCCTGTCCGGTCTGGTGACTGCCGTTGCCGTGTTGCTGACGGCCTGTTCGTCGGCCGAGCCGGAGGGTGCCGGGCCGGCCGGGACGGGTGCGTCCGAGGTGGCGTCCGCCGCGCCTGACGAACCTTCGGCCGCGCCCTCCGGAGCGGAAGTGGCTGGGCCGGCACAGGCCTATGTCGACGCCGTCAATGCGGGTGACCTCGAGGCTCTGGTGGCGTCGTTTGCGCCGGACGGCCAGGTGATGGATGTGACGAGGCCGATCAGAGGACGGGACGCGATCCGGACCTGGGCGGACAACGAAGTGATCGGCGGGCGGCTGGAGGTCCTGTCGGTTACTCCGATGGACGGCGGGCAGGACCTGCTTGTGCACTGGGCGCCCTCGGGGTCGGAAGGGTGGCGGGCTCACTATCGCTTCACCATGACGGGTGACGCGATCACACTGGCCGACCTGCAATACGCCTGAGGACACCAGACGGCGAGGCGGCGTCCGAGCGGCGCCTGAAAGGGATGGCGGTGCCTGTCAGGAGATGCACGTGGCCTGCCGGGAGCCGCCTGCAGGAGATGGGGGTGCTGGCTAGGAGATATCGGTGGTGCCAGGAGGCGCCTGCCAGGAGATGGCGGTGCCTGCCAGGAGATGGCGGTGCCTGCCAGGAGATGGAAGTGAGCTTTCCCTGCCTTGCTGGAGAAGGGCAAACCGCCAGCCAGCCGATTCAGGCAACCAATACGGCCGTCACCGACCACGCTGGCCGAGAAGCCCAGGCCACCCGGCCAGCCGACCGAGACAAACAACGCAGGCGGCAACGAGGCGATCGACGGCGACCAGCCCAAGACGCCGACGACGACGCCAACGATCGGGGTGGGACGCCATCCGGGACTGGCCGATGGAGAGGTGATCGGCGGGGCGGCTGGCGATGACGACGACGGCTGGAGAGCAGGACGAAGCTCGTGCGGGGGGCGCTGTCGCTTCCGATGGTGGTTGTCTTGGTCATGCTTGCCGGTCTTTGGTGCGCCTGGGGCGCAGGGAGCTTGATCGGCCGCCGGATCTGCTTTGCCCGTGGGCGGCGAAGAGCGCCGTCGCGACGGCGGCGGTTGCCGCACAGAGCAGCAACGTGGTGGCGGCGCCGAAGGCGCTCACCGCTACGCCCGCTATGACGCCGGAGAGCAGGGAGCCGGCGGTGCTGGCGTTGGCGAACAAGGTGGTGGCCCGGCCGGTGGCGGGGGCCAGCAGGTCCTGGAAGAAGCGGATGCCCGCGCCCGCCACCACGGCGATCGCGATGCCCCGGGCGGCCTGGCCGACCAGCAGCAGGGGCATGCCGTCGGCCAGCACCGTCAACACGAAGTAGAGCACTAGCGTGGCCATGCCGATCAGGATCAGCGCCCTCTGGCTGACGCCGGTGGGCAGGGCCGCCAGCACCAGGGTCGCCGCGATCTCGACGATCGCGCAGGCGCTGGAGAGGATGCCGACCGCGGCGGGTGACTCCTGGAGTTCGCGGGTGACGAACAGTGGCAGCGCGACCGATCCCGCATAAAGCGCGATGAAGAACATGGTCGTGGCCGCGGTCAGCATCGCCACGCCGCGGAACGCCGATGGTGCGCCGGGCGGTGGCTCGAGGGTCTGCCGATGCGGCGCCGGGACGACCGTCGCGACCAGCAACGAGGTCACGGCCATGACGCCGGCCGCGGCCCAGAGGATCGTGGTGAAACCCGTCGCGGTGAGCAGCGCGGCGCCGATCAGCGGCCCGATCGCCCAGGCCAGTGACCAGGCCGCGCGCAGCAGTGGCGCGGATCGGCGGCCGGACTCGCTGTCGCCCAGGACGACCCGGGCCATCGCGAACAGCTGGGGGAAAGCGGCCGCCTGGCCGCCCATCAGGACGGCCGCCACCAGGATCAGGAGCCAGAACGACGTCGTCAGCGTCAGCAGCGCGATGCCCACAGCGGCCAGCGCGGTCACGGCGATCGTGTAGGACCGCGTCGGGCTGCGGTCGAACCGCCGGCCGAGCAGCCAGCTGACCACCACGCCGCCCACCGCCGGCGCCGAGACCAGGACGCCGACCTGCACCGGATGCAGGCCCACCTCGTCGGACGCGAACAGCACCAGGTAGGAGCCCACCATCGAGTCGGCCACGCCGAGCAGGAGGACGGCCGCGCCGAAGGCGGCTATTTGGCGTCGGCGTAACACTCGACCACCGAAACGTCCAACGGGAAGCGGACCTGGGTCTCGCCGAAGAGCAGGCGGCCCGCCTGGACCGTGGCGGACTGGACGGCCGCGACGACGTGGTCGGACTCCTGCTCGGGGCAGTGCACCACGATCTCGTCGTGGACGAAGAAGACCAGCTCGGCCTTGGTGCCCTCGAGCGCCGTGCGGACCGTGGCCAGCAGCACCAGCGCCCACTCGGCCGCGGTCGCCTGGATGACGAAGTTGCGGGTGAAACGGCCACGGGCCCGGCCCGGCGCGCCGCCCTGGGACAGCTCGGCGGTGCCCACCTCCTCCGGCGGGTCGAGGTCTCGCCAGGCCGTGGAGGCCGGTGGGCAG
Organism: Actinoplanes sp. NPDC051388; assembly: GCF_055586225.1. NCBI lineage: Bacteria > Bacillati > Actinomycetota > Actinomycetes > Micromonosporales > Micromonosporaceae > Actinoplanes > Actinoplanes sp. NPDC051388. The sequence continues at coordinate 267,045 of NZ_JBVJIP010000017.1, forward strand.
GTGCGGCCCAGCCATGACCGGACCAGTCCCCCGGCCTCGCCGGTGCGGGCCGCGGCCTCCACATATTCGAACGCCGTGGGATAGCTCTGCCGCAGCACCGCCAGGGCGGGGATCGCGGCGCCGCCGGTCTGCCCGTACATCGCCCCGAGCAGGGCGACCTTTGCCTTGGCGCGGTCGCCGTCGAAGGAGTCGTGGGCGAGCGCCGCATAGAGATCGCCGGCGCCGGCGGCCGCGGCGAGGCGGGCGTCGCCGGAGACCGCGGCCAGGACCCGAGGCTCGAGCTGGCCGGCGTCGGCGACGACGAAACGGTGGCCCGGATCGGCCACCACCGCGCGGCGCACCACCTTGGGCACCTGGAGGGCGCCGCCGCCGCGGGTGGCCCAACGGCCGGAGACCACGCCGCCGGGGACGAACTCGGGGCGGAACCGGCCGCCGGTGATCCAGGCCTCGCACCACGACCAGCCGTGGGCGGTCCAGATGCGGTAGAGCTCTTTGTATTCGAGCAGCGGCTGGACCGCGGGGTGGTCGACCTTGCGCAGGGACCAGGCGCGCGTGTTGGGCACGTCGACACCGGCCCGGGCGAAGGCGCGGATCACCTCGGCGGGTGAGTCGGGGTGCAGGCCGTGCACGCCGAAGGCCGCGTTGACCTCGGCGGTCAGCTCGGCCAGGCGCCGGGGCGGGCCGACCGGCTGCGGCGCGCCGAGCAGCTCGCGCAGCAGCTGGTCGTGCAGGTCGGCGCGCCACGGCAGGCCGGTGTGGCCCATCTCGGCCCCGATCAGCGCCCCGGCGGACTCGGCGGCGATGAGCAGGCGGAAACGGCCGGGATGCTCGACGGTCGCGGTTCTCGCGTGCTGGTCCGCGTACCCCCGAACCAGGTCTGGCAACGAAGCGGAAGCGGCCGACGGCGCCGGACCGGTCTCGAAGAGCGCGCCCTGGCTGAGGCCGGGCGGATCGGGCTGGCGGGGATGCGGATCGGGCGGCGCCGGGCGGCCGTCGAGCCGGGCGAGGAGCGCGGCCAGCGAGCGCGGCTCACCCCAGCGGCCGGCGTGGCCGAGCAGCAGCGCCTCGGTCAGCTCGAGGTCGTGGCAGCGGCGCACCCGCACGCCGGCCCGGATCAGCGACGGATAGAGCTCGGCGGTGGACGCCCAGACCCAGCGGACCGGGCCGGACTCCTCGTGGGCGCGGATCGCCGCGGCGAGGTCGGACACCTGCTCGGCCTCGCCGGCGGGCTGCCCGTCAGGGTGCAGCTGCTGGAGTCGGCCGCCCCCGTGCGCGGCCGATCCGGCAACCACTGCGATCAACACCCCGGCATTCTCGCGCGGGGGTACGACAATCTACTTCACCGCTCCGGCGGTGAGCCCGGCCTGGATCTGGCGCTGGAAGATCGCATAGACGACGATCATCGGCAGGATCGACAGGGTCAGCGCGGCGAACAGCGTCGACCACTGCGCCTGGTAGCCCGCTGACGTGCTGATGTTCGCGATGCCCTGGGTGAGCACCCACTTCGAGTCGGCGCCCGCGCCCTGCATGATCGCCACCGGCAGCAGGTACTGGTTCCACTGCCCGACGATGTTGAAGATCGTGATGCTGACCAGGCCGCTGCGGGCCATCGGCACCATGATCTGGAAGAACTTGCGGGTGTGCGAGGCGCCGTCCATGGTCGCGGCCTCCTCGATCTCGATCGGCAGCGTCTTGAAGAACGCGGCCAGGAAGAAGACCGTGAAGGGCAGCGAGTACGCGATGTAGACCAGGATCAGGCCGGTGAACGTGTTGATCAGGCCGAAGCTCTTGAGGATGTAGAACAGCGGCACCAGCGCCATGAAGGTCGGGAACGCCAGCCCGCTGACGAACAGGTAATAGATGACGCGGTTGCCGACGAACCGGTAGCGGGCCAGCACATAGGCCGCCATGGCGCCGAAGAGCATCGTCCCGGCGGTGCTGATCGCGACCACGAAGACGCTGTTCAGGAAGTACTGGCCGACGTGGGCGGTGTTCCACGCGTCCACGTACGTCTCGAAGGAGAACGAACCCGGCAGCGCGAACGGCCGGCCGAGGAAGATCTCGGTGTTGTTCTTGAACGAGGACAGCACCACCCAGATCAGCGGGCCGGCGGTGGCCAGCGCCCACACGAACAGGGCGATGTGCGCCAGGCCGCTGAACGCGTTGATTTCCTTCTTGGTGCTGGGCTTGCGGCCGGCCGACGGCTTCGCGGAAACGCCGGCGGGCGCCTGGGTCTGAGTCATGCTCGCCGCACTCCCCTACAGCTCGACGGCGTCGCGGCGGGTGACCCGGAGGGTCAGCGCGGCGAACGCCAGGGTCAGGATGAACAGCGATACGCCGAGCGCGGAGGCATAACCCGCCTGGCCGAACTCGAACGCGTTGCGATAGATCATCAGGCTCAGCACCGAGGTCGCGCCGTCCGGACCACCGCGCTCCACCGACATGATGTTGACCAGGGCGAACGCGTCGAACGCGGCGATGCCGAGATAGACCCAGGCGACCTGGATGGTGTTCCACAGCAGCGGCACGGTGATCCGGAAGAACAGCGTGAGCCGGGTGGCGCCGTCCAGCTCGGCGGCCTCGTAGATCTCCTGCGAGATCGAGCCCATGCCGGCCGAGAACAGCACCACGTAGAAGCCGACCGCCTGCCAGGTCAGCACGGCCAGGATGCAGAGCATCGCCAGATTTCTGTCGGCCAGGAACAGGATCGGGTCCCAGCCGTCCGGCAGCAGGCCGTTGATCATGCCGCTGTCGTCCGGCGAGAACACCCGGCCGAAGATCACCGCGACGATGGCCAGCGCGAGCAGCTGCGGGAAGAAGAACAGCACGCGGTAGAGCCAGGAGCCGGTCACCCCGCGGGTCACCCCGCCCTTGGTGCCGCCGCCCACGTTGAGCAGGAAGGCGAAGACCAGCGCGATCATGATGGTCAGCAGGGGAAAAGCGAGAAGCAAAAACAGATTGTGGCGTACGGAGCGCCAGAACAGATCGTCGTTCCACAGCTGGCGGAAGCTGTTGAGCGTGTACTCACCGACCGGGCCGATGCCGGACCACTCGGTGAACGCGAGCTGGAAGGTCTGCACGTACGCCGCCACCACGAAGATGACGTACAACGTCACCGGCACGGCAAGAAAACCGATGATGAAGGGATACTTGCCGTGCCGCATGACGTCCTTTCTCCGTTCCGACCAGGGCGAAAACTAGATGGCCGAGGCGGCCTTCTGCATGCGGGCGCAGAACGCGTCCGCCGTGCCACCCTCGAACATCAGCTGGTTCGTGGCGGCCTGGCACTCGGTGTCGAGCTTCTTGTAGAGCTCCGGCCAGCGGTAGCCGAAGTAGTCCGAACCGGCCGCCTTGACCAGGTCGTTGCCGCTGGTCAGACCCGGCGAGACGGTGAGGCCGTCGGCCGCGCCCTGCACCACGGTCAGCACCTTGGTCAGCTTGGTGAAGCCGGCCGCCGCCTCCTTGGAGAGCATGTGGCGGAGGAACTCCATGCCGCCGAGCGGGTTCTTGCCCTTGCTGGAGACGTAGTACATCTCGCCGGCGCCCGCATAGATCGCGGTCTGCGGGAGCTTGTCCGCGCCGGTGATCGACGGGAGCGGGATGACCGCGTATTCGAAGCCGGCCGGGGTGTCCTTGGCCTGCTCGTTCTCCAGCCAGGAGCCGCACGGGTAGAACGCGACCTTGTCCTGGTTCTGCTGCAGCTGGACCTCGGTGTGGCGGAGGCCGGCGAACTTCTTCTCGGAGAACTTGGCGCCGATCTCGGCCCACGCGGCGGCGGCCTGCTTGACCGGCTCGGCGGTCCAGGCGCCGTCCGCGTTCTCGTCGATGGCGGTCAGGATCTCCTTGCCACCGATCTTGGCGGCGCTGGTCAGGATCGCCAGGTACTGGTAGTAGGAGGCGTTGGCGCCCGCGTACGCGAACGGCGTGACGCCCGCGGCCTTGATGGTGCCGAGCAGCGTGGTGAACTCGGACCAGGTCTTCGGCAGCGTCCAGTTGTTCTTCTTGAACAGCGCCGCGTTGTACCAGAGGCCGTAGACGGTGAACGCGTAGTTCAGCGCCATCGGCTTGCCGTCGAACAGGCCCTGCTCATAGGCCCCCGGCACCAGGGTTTCCTTGACCGTCTTGCCGGCGATGTCCAGCGACGGCGCGTTGAACAGCTCGGTGAGGTCCTGCGCCTGCCCGGCCTTGGCGATCGAGGCCATGTCCATCAGCCCGGCGCCGGCGTTGTTGACCATGTCCGGCGGGGTGCCCGCGTTGATCCGGGGCTGCACGACCTTGCCGATCTCGGTGGTCTCCGAGAAGGCGACCTTCGACTCCGGGAACAGCTTGTTGTACGAGGGGATGTCCACGTCGGTGGCGTACTTCGTGCCGAGGCCGCCGTTGAAGATGATGATCTCCAGCGGCGCCTTGGGGTCGACGCCCAGCGGGTTGGTGTCACTCTTGGCGCCGCCGGTGGCCTGGTCGGTGGGCTCGTCCGAGCCACCGCCCACACAGGCGCTCAGCATGCTCACGGCGGGGGTGGCCATGAGCCCGACCGCGGCGGCGCGGCGGAGCACGGTGCGGCGGTCGACCTCGGGCTTGAAGATGTCGGTCATCAGTGAAAACTCCTCGTAATGGTGATGGGGGGCCGATCAGCCCTTGACGGCGCCCGCCGTCAAGCCGGTCGCGATGTTGCGTTGGATGATGAGGAAGAAGATCACCACCGGGATCGCGGTCAGGATCGACCCGGCCATCAGCGGTCCCCAGAACGTCCCTCGTTGCGTCTGGTTCTGCAGCAGCCAGGCCATCAGATTCTGGTCTGCCTGGTCGTTGAACGTGTTGATGATGATGAACTCGTTCCAAGCCTGGATGAAGCCGTACACGGAGGTTGCTACCAAACCGGGACCCGTGAGGGGCAGGATGATCCGCCAGAACACCTGCGACCGGCTGCAACCGTCGATCAGCGCGGCCTCGTCGAGTTCGCGCGGGATCCCGGAGATGAAACCACGGAGCGTCCAGACGGTGTACGGCAGGATCAACCCGATGTAGACGATGGTCACGCCGTACAGGTTCTTGGTCAGGTGGAAGCTCTGCATCATCAGGAAGAGCGGGATCAGCAGCGCGACCAGCGGCACCATCTGCACCCCCAGGATGACCAGGATGATCGCCTTGCGGCCGTAGAACCGGAACCGGGCGATCGCCAGCGCCGCCAGGAAGCCGACCACGATCGCGCCGGCCACCGCACACAGCGTGATGATGACGCCGTTGAGCAGGTCCTCCTTGAAGTACGGCGCGTTGAACGCCGACTTGAAGTTGTCCAGGGTCGGGTTGTGCGGGAACAGCGTCGGGTTGAACTGCAGGATCTCGTTCGACGGCTTGAGCGCGGTGTTCAGCACCCAGTAGACCGGGAAGGCCATCACCAGGGCGAAGAGCACACCGATGACATTGGCGAACACCGTGCCGGTCGCGCTGCGACCGACCGTCACGGTGCCCGTGTCGCGCTCTTTGCGACGCTTCTTGACGGGTACGACAGGGGCGACGGCGGCCATCAGTCCACGTCTCCGATCTTGAACATCTGGCGGATGTAGAACACCATCACGAACATCAGGAGCAGCACCGTGATCACCGAGATCGCCGAGCCGAGGCTGTACGAGTTGTTCTTGAAGGCGACGCTGTAGGCGTACGTCGCCAGGGTCTGGTAGTCGGCGCTCGGCTTGCCGTCCCGGATCACCCAGGGCTGCGTGAACAGGCCGAAGTTCCAGATCACCGACAGCGTGGTGACGATCACGATGAGCGGGCGCAGCATCGGCAGGGTGATGTTGCGCAGCACCTGCAGGGGCGAGGCGCCGTCGACCGTGGCCGCCTCGACGAGCTCCTTGGGCACCTGGGTGAGCCCGGCGTTCAGGGTGATCGCGATGAACGGGATGCCGGCCCAGACCACCAGCGAGGTGATCACCAGCCAGCCCTGCTTCGGATCGGCGAACCAGCTGTGGTTCTCGAAGTTGAAGCCGATCTTGGTGAGCAGGTAGTTGACGACACCGAAGTCGGCGTCCACCAGCCACCGGAAGATCTGGGTGGCGACCAGCTGGGGCATCGCCCAGACGAACATCATCGCGACGATCATGATGATCCGGACGAGCGGGAAGACCCGGCGCATGAGCAGCGCGGCGCTGAGGCCGAGGAGCACGGTGGCCGCGACCGACACGGCGGTGAAGAGCACGGTGCGCACGACCACGTCCCAGAAGACGTCGTCGCTGAGCACCTTGGTGTAGTTGTCCAGGCCGACCCAGGGCGGGGTCAGCCCGGCGAACAGCTCGCGCAGGCGCATGTTCTGGAAGGACAGCACGATCATCCGGATCATCGGATAACCGAGCAGACCGATCAGCAGGGCCAGGGCGGGCAGCGAGAGCCAGTACGGCGTGCCACCCGCGGCGTTGCTCGAGCGCCGCCGTTTGCGCACGTGCGCTCCGGGCGCCGGCGTGCTGGGCGGCGTCTGGCGCGGCGGTGCGGACGGGGAGTCGACGACGGACATCCGGATTCCTTCCTCTTCTCGTCGAGGGGCGCCGGCGGGGGGGGGGGGGGGGGGGGGGGGGGGGGGGGGGGGGGGGGGGGGGGGGGGGGGGGGGGGGGGGGGGGGGGGGGGGGGGGGGGGGGTGTGGGGGGGGGGGGGGGGGGGGGGGGGGGGGGGGGGGGGGGGGGGGGGGGGGGGGGGGGGGGGGGGGGGGGGGGGGGGGGGGGGGGGGGGGGGGG
>NZ_JBVJIP010000018.1:0-233319 GCF_055586225.1 Actinoplanes sp. NPDC051388
CTCGCCCGACTGATCGGCACCTGCCCAACCTGCCAAACCCGCTTCCCGCAACGCATCCAGCGCGCAGGACGAGGACCATGACAAAGCCCTACTAGGCGACCAGATGTGGCGAGTTGACCGTTCGCCGGCGGCCTAGCGGACTCGATGAGCTTTGAACGCCATGGCGACACCGCCGGCCGGTGAGCCCGGTCCAGCATTCGTACCTCAAAGTCCGTCGTGACCGCCACGCGGTGTCTCTGGGACATCCGCCGACGACGCGGAGGTTGAACCCGCGTCCTATTTGGAGGAGGTGCGGGCGGCGGCGTAGCTGGTCCAGTTGCCTCCGGCAGTCAGGGTCCGCGGCGTTGACCGCTATCCAGTGCCGGTGAGCTGGGCCGGCTCGGGCAACCATCCGACGTCGCAGCGATGGTCCTGGCGCTCATCAAGGCCCCCTTCGTCACCGGTGAGGTGATCCACGTCGACGGCGGCATCAACCTCGTCACCCACGTCGACGCGCCTCGCAACGACGACGAGTGATCCGTGAGCCCGTTCCGCCCCGCTGAGCGGGCGCATCCGCATCGGAACGATCCGTCCGGCGCCCGAGTGAATCACCGCGCCGCCGCTCGCCCCGTGCGTTACGGCTTTCGACCCATGCCGGCCCCGATGATCTTCCCGGCGAAGCTCATCGGGTCAGGCACGATGTCGCTCGGATCCGGACGCCAGAGCGGGTTGTAGACGACACCCGGCTCCAGCAGCTCCATGCCGGCGAAGAGGCCGCGGACCTCGTCGAAGCTCCGGAACCGTCCGCTGCCCAGGTCGGTGAGCATCACCCGTTCGATTTCGGCGGTCTCGTCGCCACCGTCGATGAAATGGGTAATGAATACGAAGCTGCCGGGAGGGACCGCGTCTCGATAGCGTGCGACCAGCTCGTCGGGGCGTTGTGCGTCGTCGAGGTGGTGGAGCACGGCGACCATCAGCAGCCCGACCGGCCGGCCGAAGTCGATCAGAGCACGCAGATCGCGGTTGTTCAGCACCTCCTCGGGTTCGCAGAAGTCGGCCGTGATCACCGCGGTGTTCCCGTTCTTGGCCAGCAATGCGCGGCCATGGACCAGCACCATCGGGTCATTGTCGACGTAGACCACCTTGGCTTGTGGATTCTCGCCCTGCGCGACCTCATGGGTGTTCTGCACTGTCGGCAGGCCGGCACCGAGGTCGATGAACTGATCGATGCCCTGGCTGACCATGTACCGGACACCCCGACCCAGGACGGCCCGATTGTAAAGCGGCACGTCGGCCCCACCGGGGGTCAACTCCATGAGCTTGTCTGCGATGGCCCGATCGACAGTGAAGTTGTCCTTCCCGCCCAGAAGGGCGTCGTAGACCCGTGCCACGCTCGGCACCGTGGCATCTATACCGACCGGCACCTTCTGCGTTAGTCCCGGAGCGTCGTCGGCGGTTTCGGCAGCGTGATCCATTGTGTGCACTCCAGGTCAATGAGGGTGCTGGCGGAGCACAGCGTACCCAGGCTGCTCGACGCCACGACGCGCAGTGTCATGTCCGCCCTGTACGGTCCGTGCGGTGTCTTCGGGGCGGGACGCGCCTCGCGACAGAATTGATGCCGGAAGGGCGCCGCGTGACGTCGTCCTTGGCTATATTCATCGAAGGATAGCAATCTCCGGTGGTGAGATGTTAGCTTCACCACCGTGAAACGTTTCATACTGACTGCCCTTCTCCTGGCCGCCTCCACCTGTCTGACGGTGGTGTCCCCGGCGAGCGCCACCCCGGACACGGCGAACGCGACCATCGAGAACACCCGCCCGGACGGCGGTCAGGTGAGTCGCTTCGATGTCGACGGCAACGCCCTCGATGCCCACGACGGGTCGTTGCTGCAGGTCGGCGACACCTTCTACCTGTACGGCACGAGCTACGCGTGCGGATACCGCTACCAGCAGAACAGCCAGTTCTGTGGCTTCAAGGCGTACAGCTCGCCCGACCTCGTGCACTGGACGGATCGCGGCTACATCGTCGCGCCCGGCGCCTGCGGCTACTGCTTCCGGCCGCACGTCGTCTACAACGCCGTGACCGGCAGGTACGTCTTGTGGGCCGATGCCGGCGGCCGGTACATGGTCGCCACGAACACCGCGCCGACGGGCATCTTCACGGCCGAGCCGGACCCTGTGCCGGCGGTCGGCGGAGCAGTGGACGAGTCGCTGTTCGTCGACACCGACGGCACCGGGTACGTCATCCACAACACCACCCAGGTGGCCGCGGGGCTGACCGCCGACATGGTGGTGGAACGGCTCACCCCGGACTACCTGCGTACGACCGGCCAGTACGTGCGTCTCGGCCTCGGCGACGTCGAGGCGTTCGCCGTGTTCAAGCGGAACGGCCTCTACCACGCGCTGATGTCCGACCCATCCTGCGCATACTGCTCAGGCTCCACCGGCGAGATGACCGCCACTTCGATGCTGGGTCCGTGGTCGGGCGCCTGGTACGACCCCGCCGGGGTGCACCAGAGCGGGCGGCCGGAACCCCGGTGGCGTGCCCGGATCGTCAATGCCGACAACTGCGGAGGGCAACCCCTCGCAACCCTCCCGATCACCGCCGCCGACGGGACCACCGGCTATTACTTCGTTTCCGACCGATGGAACAACCGCGCACCCAACGAATCCCTGGCGAACTTCTTCATCGGCCCGATGAATTTCGACAGCACGGGAACGCTCCAGGACATCGTCTGCACGCCGTCGTTCTCCTTGTCGCTGCCCGGTGCCGCAGGGGCGTACCCCGCGTCTCCCGATCTCGACCAGCGCAGTGGCTTCGCGGGTTTCCGGCACTACTGCGACGTCGCCGGCCGGGTCGCCCGCCAGCAGAGCTTCGTCCCATCGCGCACCGGCACGCTCAGCGCCGCGTCGATCACCACCTTCCAGAGCGGCGGCCCGAACGCGCCCGTCACCCTCGAGGTCCTCGACGCCCAGGACGGCAAGCTGCTGAGCCGGACCGACTTCCCGGCGGCGAGTGTGCCGTGGTCCCCCGCGGCACTGACCGCACATCCAGGTGTCGCCGTCAGCGCCGGGCACGCCTATCTGCTGCGGCTGCGCTCCGCCACCACCACCGGCTGCTACGGCTGGGAGTACAACGACTCCGGCCCGTATGCGGCCGGGGTCGAGTCCTACTCCACGGACGACAGCGCGTCGTTCACCACCGAACCCGGCCGGGACCTGAAATTCACTACCGACGTCTCCGCCGCACCGGCCTTCACCGCCGAAGGAGTTCCTCAAGGCTTCACCCGCTGCGCCGGCGAGGCCGAGCGATGCACATTCACCGGAACCAGAATCGCCGCCTACGGCGTCGGCTCGGCCGCCGGGTCCTACCGCTTCCGGATCGCCACCGGCGGGATGGACTGTGGCATCGTCGCCTTCGGCGGCGACCCGGCTGTCGGCGTACTCAAGTCCTGTTTCGTCGCGCCGGCGGGCGGCCCGGCCGGATCCACGAGTTGTTCCGGCGAGGGCGGCAGCTGCACGGTCGCCGGCCCCACGCTGATCGCCTACGGAGCAGCCGGCGCCTACGCCTTCCGCCTCGTCAGCAACGGGCAGGTGGCCTGTACCAACGATGCCTTCGGCCGGGACCCCCTGCCCAACGTCCTCAAAAGTTGCTACCTGCCACCTGCGGGCGGCCCACCCGGCTGGACAACCTGCGCGGCGGAGAACGGCGTCTGCACACCCGGGACGGCCCGAGCTGTCGTCTACGGAGCACGCGGCGCTTTCTACACCCGCTGGCAGACCGGCGCGGTGAACTGCACTTCCACCGAGTTCGGCGGCGACCCGATCCCCGGGGTGGTCAAGGCCTGCTATCTCGGTTGAGGCGCAGGAGTCGGATAAGACGTAGAGCCGGGTCATCCCGATGGTCTCGACCGTCAGGAAGTCGCAGGCCAGGGTGTCGGCGGCCTGGGTGCGAAGGAACTGCACCCAGGGCAAGCCTCAGCTCGGCGACGCGCTGATTTCTCGGGAGCGGGTCTGGGCTTTCCCGCCTGACGGACAGATACCCCGATATGTTGGTCAAACGGACCGATCGCCGCGCCCGTTCAGAATGTCGTCACCACCGGCTGGAGCGAACCCATGGCAGACACCGTTCCGCGCGTACACCGCTACCAGGCGACCCTGGGGGGCTTCCTGGTCAATGCCTGGCTCGTGGAGACCACCACGGCGGTGGTTGCCGTCGACGCGACGCTCGCGGTGCCCTCGACCGACGAATTGCGGGCGCAGCTCGACGCGATCGGCAAACCGCTCAAGGCCGTGCTGCTGACGCATGGCCATCCGGACCACTACACCGGGATCGGCGAGCTGATCCGGGGGCGAGGCGACATCCCGGTGCTGGCCACCGCGGGGGCGATCGCCCAGTGCCACACCCGCGACGACGAGGAAGCCGGCTACCTCGGCAGCGACCAAGCGTTCGGCCAGGCGTACCCGAAGCGCCGGGTGATGCCGAACCAGGCGGTGGCCGACGGCGAGACCTGGACCTTCGACGACGTGGCCTTCACGCTGCGGCACAGCGGACCCGGCGAGTCCGACGACGACTCGCTGTGGACCACCGACATCGGCGGTACGCCGACGGTGTTCAGCGGCGACATCGTCTATCACGGCATGCACTCGTTCTTCCGGGACGGCCACACCCGCGAGTGGCTCTCGGCGCTGGACCGCTGGCTGCTGGAATTCGACGAGACGACGGTGTTCCACGGCGGCCACGGCGACAGCTTCGGCCTGGCCGCGCTGCACTGGCAGCGGGGATACATCAACGCCTTCGTCGACCTGCTCGCCCGGATGCTGGCCGGCCGGGTCACGCTTCCACCAGACGAGCAAGCGCTGCTGATCGGCCACATGCACAGTTACCTGCCGACCGACGACCTATCGTTCCTGGCCGGCTGGCAGTTCGACGACATGGTGGCCGCGCTGCGTGCCAACGGCGTGCTTCGGCCCGCCGACCAATCCACGCGTGACCGACAGGAGGCGCTGCGATGACCAGAGTTCTGATGATCGCGAGCAACGTCGGGCTGTGGGCGGAGGAGTTGCAGGCGCCGTGGGACGCGTTGCGCGGGGTCGGCGCGGACTTGACCCTGGCCACGCACCAGGGCCGCACACCGCTGCCGCTGGCCATCAGCATGGATCCGGCGATGGTCGATCCGAAGCAGAACTATCTGGTCAACCCGCCCGAGGTGGTCGAACGCACGGCGGAGATCATCCGCTCGGGCGAGTGGGACACCGGCACGCGTATCGACAGCGTGTCGATGAGCGGGTATGACGCGATCTGCGTCGTCGGCGGGCCGGGTGCCGCGCTGGACCTGACCGGCAACATGTTCCTGCACCGCCTGCTCCTGGCCGCGTTCACCTCCGGCAAGCCGATCGCCGCCCTCTGTTACGCGGTCGGCGCCCTGGTGTGGACTCGGCTGCCGGCCACCGGCCAACGCCTCGGCCGCAGCCTGCTGCACGGGCGCCGGGTCACCGCGCATCCGCACGCCTGGGACTTCGACACCGACATGGACTACCTGCTCTGGGAACCCACCGCGGACAACCCAGGCGCGTCGCTGGTCACCCCCGGATTCGCGTATCCGCTGCAGCCGATCGTCGAGGACGCGGTGGGTCCGGACGGTGAGGTCGTCTCCGATGCGGCCGCGAACCGGGGGTCGCCGTGCGTCGTCGTGGACGGCAACCTGATCACCGGTCTGTCTGTGGAGTCGTCCATCGCGTTTGCTGAGGCGTGTGTGAAGGAGTTCGGCTCGACCCGGGCGCCCGCCGGATGAGCCGGACCGACGGCACCCCGGCCACGGTCGCGCCGCTGGCGCGCTGGGAGGTCGCCGACCTCGTCACGACCTGGTTCCGGCGGTTGACCGACAAGGCATCACCGTCGCAGATGTTGGCCATGCTGGACCCGGCCGGGTCGACCCTGGTGTTCCCCGAGGGGACGTTCACCGGCGAGGACGGATTCCGGACCTGGTACGGCGCGGTCACCAGCCGATTCTTCGACCAGGTCCACGAGCTGCGGACGGTGGACGTCGAGTGCCGGGCGGACGGCGCCGAGGTCCGGCTGACCGTCGACTGGCAGGCCCGGACGTGGCAGCCGCCGGCCGCGAACAGCGAATGGACCGGCGCCACCGCGCGCCAGCACTGGAGCGTCCGCCGGGTTGACGACCGGGCGGTCATCGCCGCGTACCGGGTTCTGGCGCTCGAGCCGATGACCGGTGGCGTACGCCGGCTGCCCTGACCCGCACTGCCCTGACCCGCAGGGCTTTGCCCGATCGATTTCAGCGGAGGCCATAGTGGACACCCGTACTGTCGTGGATTCCTATTTCGCGTGCGTCAACAACGGGCGCTGGGATGATTACCTGGAATTGTTCAGTCCGAATGTCGTCATGGACGAACAGCTGGCCGGGCACCTGGAGGGGCGAGCCGCGATCGCGGACAGCATCCAGGGCCTGCGCAGCAATCCGGACTTCCGCAACCACCCGTTGGAAATAGTCGTCGACGGCGACCGGGCCATGGCGAGCTGGCACATCACCAGTCCACGGCCGGACGGTGGCACCCTGGACGTCCGCGGGGTCAACTTCTTCCGGATCAGCGCCGGCATGATCAGCTACTTCGCCAACTATCACGACACCAGGCCGTTCACGTCGCCCGCCCCGGTCCCGAGCTGAGCGGCGATGACGGCGAAGACGGTGCCGGTGGCACACATCGCGCTTGCGGCCGCGGACCCGCTGACCGTGGAGCAGTGGTACAGCGAGCATTTCGGCTTCACCCGGACCAGGGTGTACGACGCCGGGCCTGACCAGGTGGTGATGGTCGGCAACGGGCAGCTCGAGCTGGAGATCTTCCGCGCCACCGGGGAACGGCCGGACGGCGCGCCGACCGAGGCCGGACCGCTTTACCCGGGATGGCGGCACCTCGCGTTCGTGGTGGCCGACCTCGACGCTACTCTGGCCAGCCTGGGCGACACGGCCCGGCTGACGCTGGGACCGCTGGACATGCGGCAGTACATCGCCGGGATGCGGGTGGCGTGGGTGGCCGACCCGGCCGGCAACATCGTCGAGCTCAATCAGGGTTACGTCGCCGAGTCCACACCGCCAACCCTGGCCGACGACCTGGCCAGGCGTACCGCCACCGCTTGACCTGAGCGGCGATGTCGCGGTTACCGCCTAAAGGCTCCGGTCAGGGCACGTCGCGCTCGAGCATGACCTCGAGCAGGTGGGGCCCGTCGTGGTCGAGCATGGCGCGTAGCGCCGGTTCGACCTCGCCCGGCTTGCTGACCTGCGTCGCTGGTACGCCCAGCGCGCCGGCCAGCGCGACGAAGTCGATGCCCGGCTCGTGCACGTCGAAGCACGGCGGGAACTCCCGTCCCGCGCTCTGACCGTCGGTGTCCTGCCAATAGCGGACCAGGTTCTGCTTGAGCAGCCGATAGCTGGAGTTGTTGCAGACCACGAACTTCGCGCCGATCCGGTGGTGCGCCGCGGTCCACAACGCCTGGTAGGTGTACATCGCGCCGCCGTCGCCGGTGAACCCGATGACGGTACGGCCGGGATGGGCGAGCTTGGCGCCGACCGCACCCGGAATGCCGACACCCAGCGTCCCGCCGGGCGTCTGGAAGAACTGCCCCGGCGTGCTCGGGGTCAGCCAGCGGGTGAGCTCCGGCGAGTTGGTGAGCGCCTCGTCGAAGACGATGGCGTCGGCCGGCAACATCTCGGCCAGCCGCGCCGCCACCGAGGACATCCGCAGCGGGAACTCCTCGGAGCGCGCTTCGTCGAGCGCCCGCGCCTGCACGCGGTTCCGGGCGCTGTCGTCGCCGTGGCGCCGCACCCGTTGTTCGGCTGCCGTCCGCTGGCTGTCCGTGATCACCCGTCCGAGGGCGTCGGTCAGGGCTCGCAGGGTCAGGCGCGGGTCGCTGACCATCCCGACGGTCACCGGGTGGTTCTTGGCGATCGCGTACGGATCCAGGTCGATGTGGACCACCGTCGCGTCGCCGGGCAGCGGGTTGCGGGTGGCGCCGAAGACGTCCGGGAACACGTACGTGCCGCAGACCACCACCGCATCGGCCTGCGCGACGATGGCGGCGCTGTCGCCGCCGAACATGTGCCCGGTCAGCCCGCCGTAGAGCGGATGGGTCCACGGCATGATCACCTCGGAGGCCATCGCGCCCCAGACCGGGGCGCCCCACGCCTGCGCGAACCTGGCGAGCTCGTCGACGGCTCCGCTGGCCGCGACACCGTCACCGGCGAGGATCACCGGCGTACGCGCCCCGGCGAGCATTCTGGCGGCCTTCTCGACGGCACCCGGGTCCGGCACCACCCGGGTGTCCAGTACCACGGTCGGGACCACGATCTCGTCGTTCAGCTGGTCCAGCACGTCCTGGGGGACGGCGAGGAAGACCGGTCCGCGCGGCGGGGTGGAGGCGACCTTGACGCAGCGCCGCAGCAGCCGGATCAGGCTCGCGGGGTGGATCGCCCGGGTGGCGTACTTGGTCACCGGCTTGGCGATGTCCACCAGGTTCACCGACATGTGTGCCTCGAGCGCGTCGTAGGCGACCCCCGCCTCACCGGCCATCACCACCATCGGGGTCTGCCGGTGCAGCGCGTGGTAGAGGCTGCCCACCGCGTTGCCCAGTCCGACCCCGCTGTGCAGCAGCACCACCGCGGGTTTCCCGGTGGCCTGCGCATAGCCGTCCGCGGTACAGACCACGGCCGCCTCCTGCAGCCCCATGACGTATTCGATGTCCGGGAACCGGCTGATCT
This sequence comes from Actinoplanes sp. NPDC051388, assembly GCF_055586225.1. Taxonomy (NCBI): domain Bacteria; kingdom Bacillati; phylum Actinomycetota; class Actinomycetes; order Micromonosporales; family Micromonosporaceae; genus Actinoplanes; species Actinoplanes sp. NPDC051388. The sequence goes on from NZ_JBVJIP010000018.1 coordinate 8,753, forward strand.
CGTCGAGCAGGCCCTCCTCGCTCGACCCCGGGTTCCCGAACAGGTACTTCACGCCGTCGGCCCGGAGCTGTTCCAGCAGCCGGCGATGACCGGTGACCGCGCCGCCGGCCGGCGCAGCCGCGGTCGCGGTCACGTCATTCCCCCGCGCGCGGCGCCCACCGGCTCCAGCACGCTCCCGTCAGCGGCTCCGCGTGCCTGCTGCGCGTTGATCTGCTCGATGATGGTGGCGGCGAACATCCCCGCCTGGGCGCCGCCGCGCCCGGTCACCAGGTCACCGTCGACGACCACGTCGGCGTCGACATAGTCGGCGCCCATGTTGAGCGCGTCGCCGTAGAGGTTCGGGTGGCAGACCAGACGGCGCCCGCGAATCAGCTCCGGGGTACGCGACATCAGCCAGAGCCCGTGACAGATGATCCCTTTGACGATCCCGGGTTCGGCGAAGGCCCGCCGCATCAGGTCCGTGGCCGGGGCGAGTTTCGTCAGGTCCTCGCTGTACCGCAGCCGGTCCGACACCATGGCCGACGGGACGATGATCGCTGAATACCCGCGCAACGTCTCGTCGTCCATGTCCTCGAAGCTCTCGGTGCACACCAGCGGCGCCTTGTACTCGTGCCCGGTGAAGGTCAGCGACGGCTGCCCCCACAACCGGGTGAGCAAGTGGAGTTCCGCGCCCTCCTCGGGAAAGCGGTACCGGTAGTACGAGATCTCGTGCTCGTAGAAATCGCTCTCGATCAGCACCGCGATCTTGTGGCCGGCCAGCCGCATGCCAGTCACCAGCCGCTCCTGCGAAGGTCGCGGTCGAGCACGTCGACCAGGGCGCGTCCGCAGCCGACCGACGACTCGGTCGATCGGGCGGTGATGAACGGATAGTCCACGACGACGGACTCGGCGTGCCCGACGTTGCCGATGAACTCCCCGTCCGGGCCGACCGCGTCGCGCAGGATGAACTCCAGCGGATAGAAGGGCGGCCCGAAGTTGACATACCCGTCGCCGAAGCCCCGGTCGGAGCCGTCGACCGCGTGCGGGCCCGCGAAACCGGTGCCGTCGTGGAAGTCGTAGTCGATGGGGTGGCCGGTGACCCGCTTGCCGCGGATCAGGCTCGCCTTGCGCAGCGGATCGCGGGCGAAGGCGAGCGCGGCGACGCCGTAGCAGACCGCGGCCACCGGTTTGTCCAGCCGGACGAAACCCATGATCAGCTCGTGCAGGCGCTGGTTGTTGGCCAGGTCCACCATCGCGCCGCTGCCACCGACGATCAGAAGCGCGTCGTAGGCGGGCAGGTCCTGGGTGACGACCCGCTCGATCGCGCGGTAGTGCGTTTCCATGTCCCGCAGGTAGGTCGGTGAGCTCGGGTAGGGCCGGGCCGGCACCCAGTCGGCCAGGTTTGTGGGCTTGTCCAGCCGGGAGGAGGCGTCCAGGTCACGCGTCCGGTCCGCCATCGCCTGCGCTACCACCGATTTGCCCTGTGGCGGGTCGACGAAGTCGGTGCTCATGCTGACCGCCAGCGGTGTCGGCCGAGCGCCGGTGGGGGTGAGGAACTCCACCTCGTAGCCGGCCCGGTCGCAGGCCTCCAGCGGGCCGATGAGTTCCTCGCCCCAGTATCCCCACTCGGAGATCACCATCAGTACCTTGGTCATGACCGGTCACCCTTGTCTCCCTGGGCCGGACCCGCTCCGGCCATGACCAGCTCTTGGTAGAGCTCACTGTCCTGGATCTGCTGCTCGACCTGGCCTTGGGCGCCGACGATCTCCAGCGCGAAGTCCCGGTGCTGCTTGGTCAGGACGAGGTAACGCACCGCCTGCGGGTCGAGGTACACCAGGTCGGTGGCGTCGATCGTGATGGTGTCGCAGTTGGCGGTGAGGGCGGCTTCGATCTGCTCGCGGAGCGCGGACAGGTCGCCCGCGCCGAGCGTGCCGGCCAAGGCGATGCGGGCGGTCGTTCCGGTGGTGTCGAGCGTGTCGGCGCTGAAGGTCACCGCGACCGGGGCCAGCCGGACGCGTACCGTCTGGGGGTCATTGCTGCGTGGCAGCTTGACGGTCAATCCTTCCGGGTCGAAATCACGGTGTTCGTGGCCGTTCACCCAGACCTGCATGATCGTCAGGCTCTTCGGCGGCAGCAGGTCCGGCGACACCCGCAGCACCCCGCCGAAAGCGGCCGGCCCGGGCTGGAAGAAGAAGTCCATCGGCCGGTTATTGGTGAGCAGGTTGGTGTAGATCGAGGCGAGGAAGGCCAGCTCCGCGCTGTGGTACATGGCCATCGAGTGCGAGCCCTTGCTGCGCTCCCCGCCCATCGTGAACGGCATGCCGTCGGCGAGGACGTTGAAATACACGCCGCCGGCGCCGGTGTCGAGCATCCAGGCGTTGTAGAAGGCGCTGCTCTCGCGGGCCTGCTTGGCGTACTCCGGTTTGCCGAAGATGCCACCCAGGATCAGGTAGGCCAGGATGCCCTGCTCCTGCTGCCACCAGGCCTTGCGGTCGTGCCAGACGAGGCGGTGGAACGTCTCCCCCGGTTGGGTCACCCGCTCGACCATGTCGTACCAGCCGCCGCGCTGCCGGTCGCCGCCTACGGCCGGCATGAGTTGCGCGATCTTCTCGGCGAACTCGACGTACTCGGCCTTGGGTCGGGCGCTGTTCACCCGCATCAGGTTCCAGGCGATCTTCAGGTTGTGCCCGACGATGGCACGGTTCTGCTGGCCGCCGTACTTCTGGTCCTTGGTCCAATCGCCGAAGAACTTCTCCTGCACGAACGGGCTGTTGTCGTAGTCCGGGAAGTGCTTGGTGATCGTGTCGCACTGGGCCTCGAGCATGTCGCCGTACCGTTCCTCGCCGGTGGCCAGGTACAGATTGATCAGGTACGCCGGGATGTGGTCGCCCACCGAGTTCCAGTTCTTGCGGTTGCCGTTGCTGCGTACGCCGTCCTCCAGCGCCGGGCTCAGCGGGTCGAACGTGACCGGGTCGATGTGCGAGTAGTACCCGCCGCGCGGCGTGCCCTCGGGGGAGCTCGTGTGGTCCTTGAAGTACTTGTCGAACAGGTTGACGGTCAGATCGATGATCTCGCGGATCTTCGAGTCACCGGTCAGTCGGAACACCTGGGTCAGCCCGGCCAGCGCGTAGATCTGCTCGTAGCAGGGGATCGCGTCGAAGTCGTCGCCGAACTCGGACGCGAAGATCTTCCGCTCGGTGCCGTCCGGCAGCACGTTGACCCCGTGGTACCAGTACGCGATCTCCTCGCTCCGGTCCACACAGCACAGATGGTCGATCATGTAGTGCGCCCCGGAGGTCGCGGCGTCCAGATAGGACTGCTTGCCGGTCAGCAGGTACGACGTCGCCAGGCCGTAGACCAGACGGGAGATTGTGTCGGTCTCCTGCCGGGTGGACTGCGTCTTGCTGCCGAGCATGGACAGGTCGGTGCGGTATCCGCGGTAGTCGAAGGTCGTCGCCCCGGCGCCGAACTCGGACTCGAGGTAGAAGTCGGCGATCATCCGGATCTGCCGCAGCCACCAGTCCTGCGACTCGAAGCGGTACTCGTCCGCGGCCCGGCCGAACAGCATGACGTGCTTGCCCTCGAACGCCGTCCCGTTCGGTTCCGATGGATAGAAGGTGCCGTACACGTGGATGAATCGGCCGGGTTGCATCATCTCGCGCAACTGTGCCGTGGCGTCGTTGTACCCCTCGCCGAGGTTGCGCACCAGCTCCGCGACCGTGGTGGCGGTGAGTTTCACCGAGTACGGCCGGCCGTCGGAGGTGTGCAGCTCGACGATGTCGGTGTCGGTGTCGTAGCCGATGACGTAACCGGCGACAAGGTCCGAGAAGGTGAAGTCCAATGTATTGGACACAGATGCCTCCAGAGCTCGGTGAGACCGGGCTGTCCGCCCAGGCTTCTTCAGGTGGTCTGCAGGGCGGGCCCGGACACGAGCACGACGATGCTGCGATCGGAGACCAGGTAGGTGGATGCGTCGACCGGTTGCGGGATATCGGGACCGGCGATGTCCAGCGGCGACTCCAGCGCCGTGTCGATCGCCCGTGCCCAGGCCCGGCCCGGCACCTCCATGAGCTCGAATGCGACCGGCTCCCAGTGCATATTCATCATCACGTGCAGGTCCGGTTCGTCGCCCGGCCCGCCGATCGTGCAGGCCAACGCCTTCGCCTGCGGATCGTCCCAGCCGGGCGCGGACAGCTGGGCGCCGTGCCAGGTCAGGTCCGGCAAGCCGCGGTTGTTCGGCAGACCGGTGAAGAACTCGGGGGCGCGCAGCACGCTGTGCGAACGGCGGAACCTCAGCAGGGCCGACCAGAATCGGAACATCTCCCGGTTGGCGTCGACCAGCTTCCAATCGAACCAGCTGATCTCGTTATCCTGGCAGTAGGCGTTGTTGTTGCCCTGCTGGGTGCGACCCACCTCGTCGCCGGCCACCAGCATGGGAATGCCCCGGGACAGCATCAGCAGGGTGGCGAAGTTCTTTGTCTGGCGCGCCCGGAGGGCCTGCACGGCCGGGTCGTCGGTGGGGCCTTCGGCACCACAGTTCCAGCTCATGTTGTCGTCGTTGCCGTCGCGGTTGCCCTCGCCGTTGGCCAGGTTGTGCTTCTCGTCGTACGACACCAGGTCGGCGAGGGTGAATCCGTCATGACAGGTGATGAAGTTGACGGTGTTCGTCGGCCGATGCCCGCGCGCCTGGTACATGTCGGCGCTGCCGGTCAGCCGCTCGGCTACGGCACCGACCAGGCCCGGCTCGCCCTTGACGAATCGGCGCATGGTGTCGCGGTAGCGCCCGTTCCATTCCGCCCACCGGTACCCCGGATAGGTGCCGACCTGGTAGGCGCCCGCGGCGTCCCACGCCTCGGCGATGATCTTGGTCTCGGCGAGCGCGTCCGACAACTCGATCTGCCACACCACAGGCGGTTCGTCCAGCACGGCGCCGTCGGTACCGCGGGTCAACACCGCGGCCTCGTCGAACCGGAACCCGTCCACGTGCATCTCGCGGACCCAGTACTCCAGGCAGTCCACGATCATCTTGGTGACGATCGGGTGATTGCCCATCAGCGTGTTGCCGCAGCCGGAGTAGTCGTAATAGAACCGCCGGTCCTCCGGGTCCAGGTAGTAGTAGTTCTCGTTGTCGATGCCGGCGAAGGAGTACAACGGGCCGAGGTGGTTGCCCTCGTCGGTGTGGTTGAACACCACGTCGAGGATGACCTCGATGCCGGCGGCGTGCAGTGCCTTGACCATGTCCCGGAACTCACGGACCTGGCGGCCCGACTCGGGCGTGACGCAGAAGCCCGCGTGCGGAGCGAAGAAAGCGGAGGTGCTGTAGCCCCAGTAGTTTGCCAGTTCGTGCCCGTCGACGTGGCGGACCTCGCTGTCGTCGAAGTCGAAGACCGGGAGCAGCTCGACCGCCGTGACCCCGAGGTCGCTCAGATACGGGATCTTGTCGATCACGCCGGCGAAGGTGCCGGGTTGCGCGACGTTGGCGGTCGGCGACCGGGTGAAGCCACCGACGTGCATCTCGTAGATGACGAGGTCCTCCATCGGCTGGCACAGCGGCGCGTCGCCCTCCCAGTCGTAGTCGGCGAGGTCGATGACGGCCGATCGCAGTGATGTCGCCACGTTGTCGCCGGGCACGCACGCCGATCCCCGTTGCCACAGCGTGCGGTCCACCCCGCGGCTGTACGGGTCGATCAGCACCTTCTGCGGGTCGAAGCGGTGCCCGAGTTGCCGCCCCGCGTCGTCGTGCGGGCCGAAGACCCGCAACCCGAAGAAGACCGGTGCGCTCAGTCCGCGCAGATAAGCGTGCCAGATGGCGAAGCTGCGATTGTGCTCGTGGTCGAGCACGATCGTCTGGAACGGCTCAGTCGCGTCGTGCCGGTCGAAGAGCAGCAGCTCCATGCCCGTGGCGTGCTCGGAGAAGAACGCGAAGTTGATGCCGTCGGCGTCCGGGTGCGCCCCCAGCGGATGGTTGCGCCCGCGCTCGGCGAGGTAGCGCCCGGCGCCCGTCTGCCGACCCCGGTCCAGTTCCTGAAGCTTCATGAACACTTCCTCGGCCGTATCGATGAGGGTGGCTGCCAGGGGATCAGCTCGCCCGGCTCAGCGTACGACGGCCCGGTGCCTTAATGAGCAAATGTCATATTTTCTTCTGCCGTTCGGTCAGCGGAGCTGTTCCACCGTCGTGATCACGTCCCGGTAGCTGTCCGGCCCGATCGCCAGGTCGCCGTAGAACGGGTAGTTGAGCTCGGCCACCAGGAAAAGGTTGATCCCGACCGTGGCCGTCACCCCGGCGAGCAGGATCCCGCGCATCGCGTTGTCCCGGACGCCGCAGGTGAGCGATAGGGAGAGCACGATCATCGAGCCACCGATGACGGCGATCCACAGCACCCCCGGAAGCTGCTGTTGCTGAGCCAGGCGGATCGACGTGGCGCGCAACTCGGCGGCGTCCGCCAGCCGGTCCACCGCGTCGTTGACGAACGCGCGCTGGGCTTCGGTTTCGGGCCGGAGCCCGCCCACCATCGTTACCAGCTCGCTGAGGTCGTGGCGCACCGCCTCGGAGGCGTCGCCGTGGACGCGCTCCGGCCAGTGGTCCACGACATCCCGGTTGTACGCGATCACGCCGGCCCGGATCTGTTCCTGGACCGAGGTCTCGAAGACGCCGGTCCCGCCGACGAGCGCGAGCAGATTCGTCGCCTCCGCCTCGGTCGCCTGGCGCGCCTCGTCGACCTTGCCCCAAAGCGTGACGACGCATAGCCCGACCGCGATCGAATACACCACCACGGCCGCCGACAACATGACCCCGGCCACGTCGTTGCTGTCGCCGTTACGCCAGCGAGGCACCCGGCGGTGCACCCAGATCTGCACGAACACCATCACGATCGGCAAGACGATCAGGAAGAACGCCGCGGCCACCCACTCCGGCACGTCGCTGGCAAGCCACCTCGCCACAGTTCCTCCGCTCCGTCGGGTTCCCGTCCTCCCGATCGGGCAGTGGCATCGCACGCCCGGGCGTCACTTCATCATTCGTGGTCCGGCCGCCACCCGGACCGAAAGCGGAAAAACCGACAAGGACGAGACCGCACGCAGGTACGGTCCACATCCGTGAGGGTGATGATGTCCTGCCGGACCGGCGCGCTCGAACGCGCGCAGATCGAGGGCGTCCTCGCCGAGATGGGCTGGTGTCCGAACCACCCCAGGGACTCGGAGTACATCCGGGGGAAGATGGCCGAGGTTCTAGCCAGACTGCCGGATGCAGTACGCGCCGAGATCGCCGCGCAGGACCCGGTGCTGATCACCACGTTCCCGCACGTCTGGGGACTGGCGTCGTTCGACCGGCGGCAGGTGCTGATGCTGTGTCTGCTCGGCGATGACCTGGAAGTCGTCAAACAGCAGTGCACGCAGATCGCCGTCAACCTCCCCCGGGCCCTGGCGCGGACGCTGGACGGCCGCCCGTGCGAGTTCGACCCACACGTGGAGATCCGCCGCTTCGACGGCAATGTGCTGGTCACCCGCGGGGTCATCAGCAACACCAGCCACGTCCGGTTCCGGCGCTACCTGTGGGCGGTACGCCGCCGCGAACGCGTCACCCTGATCGTGCTCACCGCGCTGTTCGCGATCTCCACCGGGCTGGCCCTCATGCTGTACCTGCGCATCCCGGGTTCAAACTGGGCCTACATCCGCGGATACCTGGACCGGCTCGCCAGTGCGATCCTCACCGCGGCGCTCATCACCTTCGTCAATCTGGTGTTCGAATACCGGGACTGGAAGGGTTCGACCGCCGTCATCGAGTGGGCCCTCCCGGCCCACTGAGCTGACCCTGGCCCTGGAGGCTGACCCGGAGGTCGTGAGTCGAGGCGGCCATCACCGGTGAAGGGCCGCCGCCTCGTCCACGATGCGCCGTCGGGTCTCCTCTTCGGGCATGGGGCGGGCGAACAGGAATCCCTGTCCGAGTGTGCACCCGGCCGCGGTCAGTAGTTGCTCCTCCGCGGGCGTTTCGACCCCTTCGGCGACGACATCGAGCGAAAGTGTCTCGGCCAGCTGAATGATGCCGGTGACCAGGGCCAACTGCCTGCCCGAGGTGGCGATGGTGTCCACGAACGACTTGTCCAGCTTGAGCGTGTCGACGGGCACTCGGTGCAGGTAGCTCAGGGAGGAGTAACCGGTGCCGAAATCGTCGATCGAGACCTTGATTCCGGCCTGCCGCAGCTGAGCGATGCCAGTCGCGATCTCCTCCTGCTCGCCGAGCAGGAGGCTCTCAGTGATCTCCAGCGTGAGCAGGTGCGGCGGGAGACCGGCGTGGGTGAGCTCCTGAAGAACCAGCTCGACGAAGCCGGGAGCGCGGAATTGGCGGACCGACACGTTGACGCTCACGTACGGGGTCTCGGCCGGGTTGAGCCGCTGCCAGCCGGCAGCGCCGGCGATGGCCGTCCGAAGGACCCACGCGCCGAGCTCGACGATGAGACCGGATTCCTCGGCGACGGGTATGAAGGCCGCAGGCGACACCATGCCACGGGTTGGGTGCGGCCAGCGCAGCAGCGCTTCGAAGCCCACGGTCCGGGCGTTCCGCAGGTCGACGATCGGCTGGTAGTACAGCAGAAAGGCGCTTTCGGCGTACGCCCGGTCGAGTTCGGTTCGCAGCTGCATCCGGTCGATGACTTCGGCGTGGAGCACCGCCTCATAGCGTCGCCAGCGCCGCGTGCTGGCCTTTGCCGTGTCCAGCGCGACGTCTGCTTGGCTGAGCAGGTCCTTCGCGGTGCCGGCGTGCGTGGTCGTCGCCACGCCGCACCGCAGGTGCGCGCTCACTACACTGCCACCGACTTGGTACAGCTCTTCGGACGCGCCGATGACCAGCGAGGCGAGGCGTTCCACCTGGGCAAGGTCCGGCGCATCCTCGACCACGGCGCCGAACTCGTCGGCGCCGAGGCGCGCGAGCGTGCCGTGCCCACCGAGCACACCGGAAAGCCGCTTGGCCACCGCGATCAGCAGCTCATCCCCCACCTCGTGACCCATGGTGTCGTTGATGACACGAAAATCGTCGACGTTGATCACCATCACCGCGCAGATACCGTCGTCGTGCTCAGCCTGCGCCGCGGCGACGTCGTCCTGGAATTGCAGCCGGTTGCCGAGCCCGGTCAATGGGTCAAGATAGGCCCGAGTGATCAACTCCTGTTCCAGCCGGTGCCGCTGCGTGACGTCGCGTACGGTCAGGACCAGTCCGTCGACGCCGGGCTCCCCCCGCATGTCACCGATATTCACCTCAGCGTGAACCAGCTCACCGTCCCCCCGCCGCACCAACCACAGATCCAAGCCGTCGATGGAGCTGCCCTCTCGCGCAGCGTGCAGAACGTCCCGGACGTGGTCACGCTGACTCGGGTCGATGATCTCGAGGACGCTGTGGCCGATCAGATCAGCGGTACCGAAGACCAGCTCGGCAGCCGGGCTGACGTAACCGAGCCGGTTGTCGTCGCCGACGATCGCGATCACCTCGGTGGCATTGACCACCAAGGTTCTGAAGTAAGCCTGACTGTCCCGCAGGCTGATCTCCCGGCCCAGCGCGAGACGGTCGATCATGGTGGCCGCCTGGCCGGCCAGGATCGGTAACGATTCCTGCAGCTCCACCAGGGCCAGCTCGTCGGCGCCGACGTACAGGTCGCCGATGTGATGGCCACCCACCGCGAGGCGGCAGCGCAGCGCCAGGTCGAAGTCGGACAGCTCTTTCACGACATCGGCCGACAGCGTCCGTACGTAGCACAGCTCGATCAGCCCGGGATCGGACGTGCTCGGCTGCTCGAGCTCGAGCACCTTGAGTGTCACGCGCTGGGCCGTACCGACCGGGAGCATCTGCCCCACGGCCCGGCAGAGGACATCGCTGACCTCATCGGTGCTCCCCGACACCAGCACCGCCTCACAAGCCACACGCAACTGCCGTTCACGGACCAAGGTCCGGCGCAGACTGCTCGCCACCGCGGACATCCGGGCGAGCGCCAGCAGGATGAGCACGGCGGACGCGCAGGCGATGACCGCACCGTCGCTGACTGGCCCGCGCAGCGCCTGGATCAGCAGCGCGGCGGGGGCGAGCAGCGACGCCACGGTCAGGATGCCGCGCCGCAGCGAAACTTGGGTCCGGGTGAGCATGTGCGGTTCGGTCAGCCGGACCATGGAGGGTTGCAATGCCGCGGCGCCGCCGGCGATGTAGAAGATCAGCCAGCCCAAGTCGATCGGCCCGCCCAGCTGCCAGTCTCCGTTGAGCCGGGTCAGCCCGTACAGGGTGTCGGAGGTGAGCAGCGCGGCGCCGGACACGATCAGCAGCGTCACGCTCCGGCTCTGCGTGGCGGTCAGGCGGAGCCGGGCGAGGATGGCGAGCATGAGCACGTCGAGCATCGGGTAGGCGATGGATACAGCCTTGGATAGCGCACCGAGATGAGGGTCCCGCAGGAACGGACTGATCAGGAAAGTCCAGGCGAGGAATCCGGCACCGGTGGTCAGGATGACCGCGTCGATCATGCTCGCCCGGTCCGAGATTCGCGCGCCAGAACGGGTCAGGCTCAGCAGCCCCAGCAGCAACAGCGGCATCGACACGCCGAGGAACACCACGTCGGCATAGGTCGGGAACTGCCCAGCCGGCGCCATCAAGGCCACGACGGTGCCGACCGCGAACGTCAGATAGCCCGCACCCAACAGCACCCACGGGTAGCGTCGCCGGGGCCGGTTCCGGACAATGCCGACGACGAAGGCCGCCGCCGCCGAGAGCACGATGGCCGCCCAGGCCAGCACGCTGAGGAGCGGCACCAGCAGGTAGATCGCTGCCGCACCGGCGTTGACCAGGCCGTAGACCGTCAGTACGCGCTTAGACACCGGGCGGCGGCCCTCTCCCGCGAGGGCTCGTTGCCCGGCCGTCGGCTCGGGCAACGGACGGGGTGCCGGGTCACCCTCGGCCCGGGCTTGGCGGGCGACGAGAATCGCCTGCTCAACGGCATCCAAGGGGCCGCGCTCGGGCAACGCGGTCCGCGCCGCGCCGTCCGGGGCCTGCTCCGGCTCAGCACCGTCGCGCATCATGATGTGCTGCGGGCCCAGCTCGTCAGGGGAACGATCGTTTGTCATCGAGGCAACCTGCCTGAGGCCCGTGTGCTGCCCACCGGATGGCGGCTGGCCACTACGTCGTCCCAGCCTATGCAGAAATGGCGCGCCGACCCGATAAATTGAGCCGCGTGGCTGGCTTGTACGTCGCCGAAATCGAAGCTCATGGAGCCGGGTGCTAGTGCGCGCCGCCGACGGAGTCCCCGCGGTCTGCGTCTTTCCCTCGGCCGGGGAGTACCCCTACTACGACGACTTCGCGCACGACCAGATGCAGCAGGACCAAGCGCGGATGGACCGGTACACATCCGTGGTCCGCCGTTACTCCCCCGGCCGGTCGGTGCTGGACATCGGCACCGGCCCCGACGCCCTCTGGGCCCTGGAGGCCGCCCGGGCGGGCGGCACGTGTGGGCCGTCGAGGTGAGCCCTGACGCTCTTCTGGAACGCCTGCCGACGTCCGCGTCGCACAACGGGTGCGGCATACGCAACGCCGGAACCGCTTCCTCGGGATTCGGCATGCCAGTACCGATGCGGAACATGGCCACGATCTCATTAGGCTTTCACTGACCAGTAACGATCGATTGTGTGAGGTCGCCATGCCCGACGACACCGGTTACCAGTACCTCGACGACGCCAGCCCGGAGGAACAGTCCCGGCTGGAGGCCGTGCGCCGCTACCAGCTGACCGATCAGCCAGTCGAACCCTACGAACGGGCCGCCGCCGTGGCCGGCGCCCTCTTCGACACTCCCATCGCGACCATCTCCATGGTGGAACGGGACCGGGTGTGGATTGCCGCATGCCAAGGCCTGCATGGAGTACGCGAAGTCGGCAAAGAACCCGGCCTGTGCGCGTCCGTGATCCTTCGCGACGGCGCCTACGTGGTCAACAACGCGGCGGTCGACCCGCGTACCCGCGACCACCCCTTGGTCCGCGGGGACCTCGCGCTCCGGTTCTACGCCGCAGCGCCGATCCGGACCTACGACGGCTATCGCCTGGGCACCGTGAACGTGATCGACACCCGGCCACGGGAGACGACCCAGCGGCAACTCGAGGCGCTCGAACACCTGGCCGCACTGGTCGCCGACGAATTGGAGCTGCGACTCATGGTTGTCCGCAGCGCGGTCGCCGAGCAGCGCATGCGCGACACGGTGGACTGAAAGTCGGTCGCTGCGGCACGATCACTTCTTCGACTGGCCGGCCGCGGGCTTGCTGACGGGTACAACCGAACGGTTCCTCCGCGGCCGGGTTCCACGCCACCAGCGCAGTGTCGGTGACCACCCTGATGATCGCGGCGCTCGTCAGGGCTGTGAACCCCATTGCTTCGGTGCAATATAAGTGCTGCTCAGGGAGTCGCAACCGCGTGTCTCGCCGCTGCGATCATCGCGTATGCAGCGTCTGCGGGCAACGGCCTTGCCCACAAGTACCCCTGTGCGACACCGCAGCCGAGCATCTCCAGTTCGTATGCTTGCTCCGGGGTCTCGACACCCTTGACCACCGTGGTGAACCGGAGTACCCGGCTGAGGGTCTCGACGGCCGCGATGATCGCTGAGCGCTCCGGTGAACCATTGAGATCCGCTGTGAGACTGCGGTCGATCTTGACCACGTCGACCGGCAGCCGGGTGAGGTCGTGCAGTGACGAGTAGCCGGTGCCAAAGTCGTCGATGGCGATGCGGATGCCCTGTTCGTGCAGGGCAACCAGGGATGGAACGGCGCCCTCTGCATCGAGGACCACCGACTCTGTGATCTCCAGGACAAGGTCGCGCGGGGCGAGGCCGGTACGGCGGAGCACCGCTAGGACGTCGTCAAGCAGGGCCGGCTCAAGCAGTTGCTGCGGCGACAGGTTGACGCTGGCGTACAGGTCGATGCCGGCCGGCAGGCCGGCTTGGAGACGGCGGACCTGCTGGCACGCCTGATCGAGAACCCACAGCCCGATCGCGCCGATACGACCGGTCCGCTCGGCTATCGGAATGAACTCGACCGGATCGACCGTGCCGAATTCCGGATGGTGCCACCGGATCAGCGCCTCTACTCCGATCGGCTGCCGGTCGCTCAGCCTGATCAGGGGTTGATACAACACCTCGAACTGCCCGTCGGCCAAAGCCGCCGGTAGCGCGGCGGCCAGGTGCGCGGCCCGGCCGTGCTGCGGTTCGACGTGGGTGCCCTTGGCCTTGGCCTTCGCGACGTACAACTCATTGTCCGCCTCGCGCATGCATTCTTCGACGGACTGGTAGCACCGCAGTAGGGCGACGCCGACGCTGATCTGTGGCGTCAGCACCCGGCCACGGAAGTCGGTGGACTGTTGCACGGCACGACAGAGCTTGTCTGCCACACGGTGGGCATCCGACTCTGAACCGATGTCGTGCAGCAAGACAGCGAACTCGTCGCCGCCGAGGCGCGCGACGATGTCGCCCTCTCGTGCGGCGCGACCGAGTCTCGTTGCCACAACCGTCAAAACATGATCACCGGCTGCGTGCCCCAAAGAGTCGTTGATCTGCTTGAACCCGTTTAGATCGAAAAGAAGTACGGCGGACAGCACCCCGAGCCGTGTCTGTTCCTGGGCGACGGTGAGCCGATCGCGCAGAAGGGCACGGTTGGCCAGGCCGGTCAGGTGGTCGTGGGTCGCTTCGTGGCGCGCCTCGTTGAACGCGTGGTGGAGAATGCCGAGGGTCTCATTCAACGAATCGCCCATCCGGCCGATCTCGTCCTTGCGCGCGAACCGCACCTGCTTGCTCAGGTCGCCGCGGGCCACCCGGTTCAGCACATCGACTACCTCACCGAGCGGCCGCGAAATGCTGCGCGCCGTCAGCACCGAAAGCACCAACGCGGCCACGGCGCCGAGAATGGCGAGCAGCAGCAGTAAGCGGGCGGTCGCGGCGCTGGCGTCCGCTGCCTGCCGGGCGCCCACCGCTAACTCGTCGACTATCTGGCTGAGCAACTCGTCTGCGGATCTCTTCACGCTGGCCGAGATGGTGTCGAGCCGGGAAATCGTATAGATGACGCCCTGGAGGTGTTCCTGGGTCCGAGACGCAGCCAATGCTCCGTCTCGGGCCGTGCGCCACACCGCGACGTTCGACACGAGTTCGCGGAGGCTGGCCTGTTCTTCGTCTGGCAGGCCGATTTGGGCGAGTTGGGCAAGCTCGATATGAATTGTCCGGTCGGTCTCGGCGATTACCTCCTCGTAATTGCTGCCGTATCCGCCGGCGTCAGCAAGGATGAACGACAGCACTGCCTCTTGCTGACTGCCGACGGCGGCACGGGCGCTGGTCATATGCCCGAGCGCCCGCACGTTGGTCTCGTATTCACGCTCCTGCAGGGCGGTGACCTCGCGCAGACTGAGTTGGCCGAAGCCGCCCACGGCTACGAAGATCATCGAGCCCACGACGGAGGCGCTCACGATCTTCGTGCTGATACGGAAATCAGTAAACCTGCGACGGACACGGAGCCACACAAGTACCCATCGGCCGCGTGACCCAGCACCTGAGAGGATGGCTTCAGTCGTAAGCCTAAAATTTCATGCGCCGAGGTCGCCGAACCGCGCGGCGACTTGAGCGCTAGGCACCAGGTCCTGTTCCTTGTGGAGAGTGTTGGGCCGTCGGTGCGGTGTCACGCCCACGGCGGGTGGTCAACCCAGCTCCAGCTCGGGGTCGACACAAACGCGGTCACGTCCCGCGTGCTTGGCCGCGTACACCAGTTCGTCGGCCCGGGCGAGCAGGCCACTCGGCGTAATATCGACCCTGGTCGCGGTCATACCGATGCTCACGGTGACGGTCAGGTCGTCGGCGAGCGCTTGCCACGGATAAGCCGCAATTTTACGCCGGAGCGTTTCTAGATGAGGTGCCGCCGCCTCCGGGCCGATCCCGGGCAGGATCAGCAGGAACTCCTCGCCTCCCGTGCGGGCCGCGAACCCAGGGAACTCTGAAGCCGAGGCCGGGACGGCCGCAGCCAGTAGACCTGCCATGACGACGAGGACCTGATCGCCGATCTGGTGGGAGAACGTGTCGTTCACACGTTTGAAGTGGTCTACGTCAATCACCGCGGCTACCAGCGCCACACCGACGCGTTCGGCGTTATCGATCATGGCGGGTAGGTGTTCGTCCAGGTGGCGACGGTTCGGCAGTCCGGTGAGCGGATCGTGCCGGGCCTGCTCCCGGAACCGTGCGGCGTCCTGGCGCGCCTCAGCGGTTTCGAACATCGCCTGGCGGGTGCGAGCTTGCGCCTCGCGCTGTTGGGAGACGAGTTCGCTATCGGCAGCGTGGAATGCCTTGTGCATCAGAAAAGCACGCTGGAACTCGCCGCACGCGCCGTACAGTTCGGCCTGTTCCTGGAGGAGCTGCACACTGATCTTGGTTAGGTCCCGCTCGTCGCACAGAAGCCGGCAGCGATCGAGCGTGTCCTGCGCAGCCGCGGTGAGCCCCAAGTGGCGTTGAGCCACCGCGAGCGTGGCCATGAACTGGGCCAACGAGTCGACCTCCTGCTCCCAGCTACCGGAGCATGCCTGAATGCTGGCCCTGGCGGCCTTCTCGGCTTCGGCATACCGGCCGAGTGCGATCTGGACCTGCGCCACGGTGTCCAGGTAGTTGGGGTTCAAGTCGGATCGGTGCTCCGCGGCGACCGTCTGCAGCCTTTGGACCACCTCCCACGCGTACTCGGCATCACCGGCCTCGAGTTCCGAATAGGCCAGATTGTTGAGCACCGCCAGCTGGCGCTGCACGTCACCGCTGGATACCGCGAACCGCTCGGCCTGCTGGTAGCGCTCGCGGGCCTGCTCGAACGAGCCCGTTGCGTTCAGCGCCCCGCCAAGGGCCATGAGGTATGCCGACCGCGTGCGAGCCGGCGCGGAGTCTTCCAAGTGCTGCACCGCGCTGACCGCATGCTCGAGGCAGGCCGCCATATCACCGAGGGCGTAGAAGATCCGCGCGGACAGCCGGTCGCTGCGTGCCCGCAGAGCGCGGTGATCATGTTCGACGGTCCACGCGTCGACCTCCCAGAGGACCCTCGCCACCGCTGTGGCCTGGCCCAACCGCTGCCACATGTCCGCCTGCAACAGGCGCGCCCGCAGGCGCAGCTCTGAATCGCCCCGGGCTTCGGCGGCGTGCTCGATCTCCGCCGCCTTGGCCAGGACGACCGCAACGTCGAAGCCGAGCGCGTCCTCAAGATCATCGAGCTCGGTGGCCAGCTCATCCGCCCGGCGGATCGCGGTGACCTGGGGGTCCGGCGGCTCGCACGGCGAGGCGCTCGAAGCGCGCGCCACCGGCGCGTGCTCCGAGCCGTCTACCGCCAGCCGCCCGTTCATGGCCACCCCATCGGCGCCGCGGCCGTAAAGCGTAGAAAATCAGGTAGTGATCTGATCCTGGGCGCCCGGCAGGTCCGATTACGCACGTCGTGGCCGCCGTTCTCGATCTCGCCCTACGCCCATGGCCCGGACAGTGGTATCCCTCGCTCGCGGGACGTCGACGCCCCGCGCCGTCAAGGAGCGGCTCGCGATAACCGCCGCGATCTGCCACGGCCGGATCGCGGCGCGACGCATCGCGGCGGACCGCGTCGTTGCGCTGACACGATCCGCCGTGATGTGGTGTCGTAGGTCAGTTCCAGGACGCGGTTGCCCAGTCCTCGCTCGACCAGGAGCGGCCGGTCCAGGTGCCCGCTGACCAAGACCGGCCCGACCAGGATCGGCCCGACCAGCTCGGGTCGACCCAAGATGTCGCCGAGCCGCCCCACGGCGCGCCCGACCAGCTGGCGCCGGCCCATGTCTTGGAAGCGAACGAGCTACCCGTCCAGCCGTCCCCGGCGATCCGGTTGCCCATCCACGAGCCACCCTGCCAGGACGTGCCGGCGGCGGACGCCTTCGACCATGCCGCAGCGTCGAACGGTCCATAGATGCTGTTCTGCCCGCTGAGCGCCACGCCGTTAGTGACCACTCGGCTGCCGCCCCGGGCGCTGTCCAGCGTGCCGCTGGCATCGGACGGCAGCCATGGCTGGGCAAGCGTGCTCGGTGTCAGGCTGAGCGCCGCGTTGAGGTTGATCTCCCGGATACCACGCTCGGCGGCGATGCCGACCCTCATGAAGGTGCCCTGCCTCAGCACGTCCTTGACCTGGTCGGGCGTCAGCGTGGGCCTGGCCTGCAGAAGCAATGCCACTGCGGCGGAGGTCACCGCGGCGGCCTGCGACGTGCCGCTGCCCCGTACCAGGGTGTTGCCGACACGCGCGTCCGGATACCTGTTATCGATGTTCGAGCCCGGCACCCGCAGCGAGGCGATCGACTGACCCGGGGCCAAAAGGTCGGGCATCTTCTCCGACGTCGCCAAGTTGCTGTACGCGGACAGCGCGTCATCGGCGGTCGACACGGTGCCCATCGTGTTTGTGGCGGCCACCCCGATAACGAACAGATCGCTCGCCGGGTTAGCCAGGCGCGGCGACGAGTTGCCGTCATTACCGGCGGCGGCGATCACCACGATGCCGGCCTTCCAGGCGCGCTGCACAGCGAAGCTGAGCGGATCGCTCCAGAAATTCGGGTTGCCACCGCTGCCGTACGACAGATTCAGCACCCGGATCCGGTTGGCCGGGTCGTCGTTGCGGTGCGCCACAACCCAGTCGATCGCGGCCATGACCTGAGTGACGTCAACGGCACCGTTGGCGGTGCCCAGCTTCAGCGACGTCAGCTTGGCGTTGGGGGCAAGGCCCTTGGCGCCGGTTGCGATGTCGTTGCCGACGATGATGCCCGCCATGTGACTGCCATGGCCGTATGTGTCGAGATAGCGCAGGTTCGCCGTTTGCGATTCGAACGACAGGTCCGGCCCGTTGACGATCTGTGCCGCCGGCAAGCCGGGCACCCCTGCCACACCGGTGTCGATCAGCGCGACACCGACGCCCGCGCCGGTGAGGTTGGCAGCGGCACCGACGTCAGCACCGATAATCGTCCGGACGTCACGGAGACTGGTGCCGCCGGACGCCGCCGATTGCTCGCTCAGCCACAGACCCGACCAGCCACCACCTGGGCGGACGTCTCCGCCCGATGGGAAACCGAGCGGGCTGGCGACCACGAGTGGGACCAGCGCGGTCGCTACCGCCGCCGAAAGCAGGCGAGATGATCTGCCCCAGTGTTTCACCGTAGACACAAGATGTCCTTCCATGGATTCTGAGATGCCGAGGCTGAATGGCCTGGCCCAACCCTTCGGCCAGAGCCGCTGGTCTTCCCGTCCGTACTCCACAAGCCCTGACTCGCGCCGGTCGCCGCCACGTTGCGGGCACCTCCCGGGGACGTTCGCCGCTTGCGGCACCCATCTCTCACGGCACTGCTCATGCTGAACTGGTCTCCATCCGCGCTGGCAGTGACGGGGTTTGCTAGTCGGGGCCGCCCGGGTTGATCGTCCGATGCATGCGAAATCTGAACAGAAACACGTAACTTCGGCTTGACTGCTTGTGGCCGCATCAGGTGGCGTCGCTACCCTGCGGGTGCCGAAAACCTCGTCCGTCCTGGCCACAGCCACCTTGATCATCGATACGAGACCATCGACGCAGTCCCGAGCTCTCCCAGCCCCGAGGCGGCGGTGATCCACGCTGACCCACTGTGCTGTTACGACTGGCCTACCCGGCGTCAGATCGCCGGCAAGCCGTGGGCTCGGGCAGGCAGGAACGTTCGCCAGCTGGTGTCCGCCGCTCGCGGTGCCGGACCGAGCCGCCGGGCAGCGGAATGCCAGTCCAACACGACCAACTGCAGCACTTGTCGCAACACCAGATGTCCGAACGACGGGACCATGCCCGTCAGCCTGCCTCCTGAGCAGCGAGCAGCAGCGTACAGAACCCCAGGTCAAACCCTCGAACCCAATTTTCGAGCGGTACAGGATCCATCGCGGCGCCGACAGCGCGCGGCCAGCACGGTCGAGACGAACTCACCGGCCGGATCGCGCAGCCCAGCCAGGCCGGCAAGCACCGCGCGGGGATGCTCGGCAAACACTTGCGCAGACCGACCGACAGCTCCGACCGAAGCCTTCTGTCCGCTTGTCCGCGTACCGTCACCTCGATCATGCCGCGCTCGACTTCGCTAACCAGCCCAACCCCGGACCCGGCCATGAACGCCCCACCAGTTCGTTCGGCAACCGGCCGCATCACGGCAGCAGACGGCCGAGGCAAGCGTCCCGGCCGGTCACCGGCGGCGCCGCGCGGGTCATATGAGAACAGAGACGCGCTGCAGGAGGAAACGCTGGTTCGCGCCACCGCCAGGCGTCCACTGCGAGATGCGGGCGCCGTCGGCGGTGGAGGCCTGCCACACGTCCATGGCCAGCCCGCTCTGGCGGTTGACGAGACGGGCCACCCCGCCGCCCTGGTCCTCCACCCGCCACTGCTGGCTGGTGGCGTCGGTGTCGGTCTGCTGGGTGATGTCGGCGCCGGTGCCGTTGCTCGCGACCTGCAGAACCAGACCGCTGTGCCGGGCCCGGATCCGGTGGTAGCCGCCGTCCGAGGCCAGAAAGTCGAACTGCTGGTTGAGCGCGCTGCCGGCCTGCCACTGGATCAGCTGCGCACCGGTGGCGGCGGACGCACCATTGATGTCGGCGGCTTTGCCGCTGTGCTGGGCCACCAACCGGTAGTTCACGCCGGTTTCCACCGGTCCCGACCGCACTGCCGACGCGCGGTAGGTGTGGCCGGCCTGGCCGGCGAACTCGATGAGATCGGCCTCAACCCGCGTCGATGTGACGGCGACGCCGCTCGTGTCGTCGCGCAGTTCGAAGGCACCGGTGAAGACCCGGCTGCGAACCCGGACCGTGCCGCCGCGGTCGGGCGTGACGACGAGCTCGATCCGGCTGGTGCTCCAGGAAGCGCCGACCGTGTATCCGCCCCGACCGCGCAGGCCCGTGACGCTGCCGGCCGGCCAGGCCGACGGCAGCGCGGGCAGCACGTGCAGTTCGCCGTTGTGGCTGTGCAGCAGCATCTCGGCGATCCCGGAGGTGGCGCCGAAGTTGCCGTCGATCTGGAACGGCGGGTGCAGGTCAAACATGTTCGGCGCGAGCCGGTCGGTCCGCACCAGGTCGCGGATGAGCTTGTGGGCACGGGGACCGTCTTCCAGCCGCGCCCAGAAGTTGATCTTCCAGGCGAGCGACCAGCCCGTACCGTCGTCGCCGCGCAACTCCAGCGTCTGACGCGCGGCCTGGTAGAGCTGAGGCGTCCCCCGCCTGGTGATCTGATTACTCGGATGCAGGCCGTACAGGTGGGAGACATGCCGATGCGTGCGCTCGGTCTCCACCCAGTCGGCGAGCCATTCCTGGATGTTGCCGCGCGAGCCGACCCGGGTCGGCGCCAACCGGTCCCGTGCTGCCAGTACCTGGGCACGGAAGGTGGCGTCCACGCCAAGGATCTCGCCGGCGCGCGCGACACCGTTGAACAGGTCGCGCAGGATCTGGTTGTCCATGGTCGGCCCGGCGCACACGCTGGCGTTCGCGTGGTGGGGCAGCTCCGGGGAGTTCGAGGGATTGGTGACCAGGTATCCGAGCGTCGGGTGGGCGACCAGTGAGTCGAGAAAGAACTGGGCGGCGCCTTTCATCGCGGGATAGTTGGTACGGAGGGACTCAATGTCACCGGTGAACAGGTGGTGGTCCCACACCATCGTGGCGAGCCACGCGCCGCCGGTCTGCCACATGCCCCACAATGCGCCGTCGACGACCGACGTGCCGCGCCACGCGTCGGTGTTGTGGTGGGTCACCCAGCCGCCGGCGCCGTACTGGACCTGGGCGGTACGGGCGCCGGTCACCGCCAGATCCCTGATCATGTCGAACACCGGCAGGAAGCACTCGGAGAGGTTCGTGGTGTCGGCCGGCCAGTAATTCATCGGCAGGTTCGCGTTGATGGTGTATTTCGAATCCCAGGCCGGGGCCATCTCTTCGTTCCAGATGCCCTGCAGGTTCGCCGGCTGGGTGCCGGGCCGCGAGGAGGAGATCAGCAGGTACCGACCGTACTGGAACAGCAGGGCCGAGAACTGCGGGTCACTGACGCTCCCGTGCTGGGCGATCCGCACGTCGGTGGTCTGGTCGGCCGCCGGCGTTCGACCCAGGTCGATCGTCACACGGTTGAAGAGCGCCTGGTAGTCGGCCACATGCCGGGCACGCAACTGGTCGACGCCGACGGTGCGGGCGGCGGTGAGGTGCCTTCGCGCGATGCCCTGGTAGTCACCGTTGACCGTGCGGTAGTCGACGTAGCTGGAACCGATGGACACCAGCACGGTGACGCTGGTCGCACCGGACACCCGCAGCGTGCCACCGGAGCTGCTGACCGTGCCCCCGGACACGTTCGCGCTCGCCAGGGCGAGGAAGCGGACCGAACCGGCGATCCCTTCCATGGCGCCCGAGATGCCGTCGAGGGCGATCGTCGCGGAGTCCGGGCTCGACACGGTCGTCCGCTGTGGACTGTCGAACGTCGCGGTGAAGGTGATCGAGTTGGCGCGGTCGGCGGTCAGCCGGATCACGATCACCTGGTCCGGTGCGCTCGCGAACACCTCGCGCTGATACCGCACGCCGCCCTGCACGTACGTCGCGGTCGCGGTGGCGGTGGTCAGGTCGAGTGTCCGGTTGTACTGCGACGCCCCGCTCGCGCTGCCGAGGGCCAGCCGGAGGTTTCCGACCGGCTGGTACGCCAGCTGCCCGACGGGACTGCCGAGCATCGTCTGGTTGGCCAGGTCCTGCGCCTGGGTCCACTGGTCGGCGAAGACCCGTCGCCGGATCTCCGCGAGGTTGGCCGCTCCGCGTGTGTTGGCCGAGTCGTAGGGTCCGCCGGCCCAGACGGTGTCCTCGTTGAGCTGCAGCCGCTCCGTGTCGACGTTGCCGAACACCATGGCACCGAGGCGTCCGTTGCCGATCGGCAAAGCCCGCAGCCAGTCCGTTCCGGCGGCTTCGTCGTACCACAGCGCCAGGTCTCCGGCGGCAAGCACGCCTGCCGGTGGCACGGAACCGGCCCTGGCGATCGCGGTCCACCCCATCGGCAGCAGCGATGCTCCGGCCCCGACCACACCGGCGGCGAGCAGTTTCCTGCGTGTCACGTCAGTCATGATGTCTCCCCCGCAACGCCTACGGAAGGGTCCAGCGCTGGTTCGCGCCGCCGTGGCAGGTCCAGATGATCAGTTGGGTTCCATCAGCGGAACTGCCGCCGTTTGCGTCCAGGCACTTGCCCGACTGCGAATCGACCAGGGAGCCGTTGGCACTCGGGGTCCAGTTCTGGCCGCCGGCGCCGGTGCAGGTCGACAGCTGCACCAGCGCGCCGTTCGCGGTGCTGCCACCGGCGACGCCCATGCACTTGTTGAGCGCGCGCAAGGTGTTTCCGTTGACCGTCCACTGCTGGTTGGCGCCGCCGTGACAGCTCCACAGCTGGATCTTCGTGCCGTCGGCCGAGCCCGAGCCGCTGACGTCGACGCACTTGCCCGCGGCCGCGGTGATCGGACCGACCCGGGGCACAGTGCCACCCGCCTCCTTGATCCGGATGTTGCGGAACGACACATCGTCACCGGTACCGTGGTTCTGGATGCCGATGTAGCCGGAGGTCAACGACCGCACCGGGTCCGTGTTGGTGAAGTCGTTGATTTTGACGCCGTTCAGGAAGACCTGCAGCCGCTCGCCCTCGACCAGCAGCTCGTAGGTGTTCCACTCGCCGGGCGGGTTCAGCGCGGCGTCGCGGGCGGCGATGTCGGCCGACTTGACCCCGTACACCGAGCCCGTGGTCCGGTCCGGAGTATCGGTGGCGTCGATCTGCACCTCGTACCCGTTGGTCATGGCCGAGTTCGGATCGCTGCTCGCCGGGAACCCGATGAGGACGCCGGAGTTGTCGTCACCCGGCACCATCCAGTCGAGTTTCAGCGAGTAGGAGCGGAACTCCTTGGTGCTGTACCACAACATGCCCAGTCCGCCGGAGGACGTCAGCGTGCCGTTGCTGTTGCTGAAGGTGCCTGGCCCGGCCTGCGACCAGCCGGTGGTGGCGCCGTTGTAGAGGGTGGTGTAGCCGGTTTCCGGTCGGCAATCGGCCTTGGTGCGGTTGGCCGCGTACCTGATGCCGCCGAGGAGCAGCGCCCGGAAGCCCGCCTCCGTGTAGCTGGCCTGGGTGTGGCCGCTTCCGGTGTAGAACGACCGTCCACCCTGGAGGGTCTTGCACCAGGTGTGCGGGTGGTCGGCTCCCATCGAGCCGCCCGAGTAGCTCGACTCGTCCAACGTGGCCAGCACGCGGGCCGACGACCGGGGATTGCTCCGGAAGTTGTACCACTCGTCGGTACGCGCCAAAGTCGGGCTCAGCCCGGCGGTCGCCGCGTGCGCCCGGTTCTCCACCCGCACGGTGGCCTGCTGGATCGCCGGGTGCGAGGAGAAGTACGCGCCGACCAGCTCGCCGTAGAACGGCCAGTCGTACTCGGTGTCCGACGCCGAGTGCACGCCCACGTAACCGCCGCCGGCCCGGATGTAATTCTCGAAGGCGGTCTGCTGAGTGGCGTTCAGCACGTCGCCGGTGGTGTTGAGGAAGACGACGGCTTCGAACTGGGCGAGGTTGCCCGCGTTGAACTGGTTCGAGTCCTCGGTCGCGGTCACCGTGAAGCTGTTGGTCGCACCCAGGTCCCGGATCGTCTGGATGCCGACCGCGATCGAGTCGTGCCGGAAGCCGGCCGTCTTGGAGAACACCAGGACGTCGTACGGCGCGTCCGCGGCACTCGCCGGCGGACTTCCGGTGCCCGCCAGGATCAGCAATGCCGCCGCCGCGACGCCGAGGACTTTGCGGGTGGTTGATCGCATGGCCGGGATTCCTCTCATGGCAGGGTCCAGCGTTGGTTGGTGCCGCCGTGGCAGCTCCAGATGACCAGCTGGGTGCCGTTGGCGGAGCTGCCGCCGTTGGCGTCGAGACACTTGCCTGACTGAGCGTTGACCAGTGATCCGTCGGCTCCCGCCGTCCAGTTCTGTCCGCCGGAGCCGTTGCAGGTCGACAGCTGCACCAGGCTGCCGTCGGCGGTGGCGCCGCCGGCCACGCCCATGCACTTGCCCAGCGATCGCCAGGTGTTGCCGTTGCGGGTCCATTGCTGGTTGGTGCCGCTGTTGCAGGTCCACAGCTGGATCTTGGCGCCGTCGGCGGAGCTGGCGCCGTTGACGTCGACGCACGCACCGCCGGCACCGACGATCCGCCCGGTGCCGCCAGTGCTCGGTGCCGTGCCGAACGTGAACGCGTCGAGGTCGAACAGCGTTCCGGTGCCGCCGTGGAAGGTCAGGTACAGCGTGGTGGTGCCGGCCGGAGCCGCGGACAATGCCGCGGAAACCTCGGTGAAGGTCTCCCAACTGCCCGTGACCGGTACGGTGACGGTGCCGAGCACCGTGCCGGTGGGCGAGCCGGCGCGGACGGAGAGCGTGCCACCGGAACCGCCGGACGAGACCCGGGCCGTGAACTGGGTTTCCCCCGCGAGTGCGTAGCGCTGGAACGCGATCCAGTCGCCGTTGCTGATGTCGCCGACGGTCTGCCCACCCTCCGCGGTCGTCTTGCTGAAGAGCGCGGTGCCCGACTGGGTGGCGCGGTGCTCGGCCTGCCGGTGCCGTGGCTGAAGGATCTGCTGTGTGTGCGTGGTCAGCGTGGGCTGGCCGTTGGCACCCCGGTCGGTGTACTCGGCGTCGAACACCGCGTACAGGTTGGCCGCCGTGTCGTGCTCACCGTCGGCCGGGATCTGCAGCGTTCCCGAGCACCCGGTACTCGAGGTGATCGAGTGGGCGTGCTCGTCGTGGCCGAGGAAGTAGGTCAGCTTCACCCGCTCGCAGTCGACCGTGCCGTCCTCGGGATCCGACACAGTGATCGTGTACGGCACGGCGTCATCGAAGTTGAACAGCTTTCCGTCGACCGGCGTGTTCAGCACGATCGTGGGTGCGGTATTGCCGACCGTGATCACCACCGAGGCGGTGGCGGTGAGACCGGCGGGATCGGTGACGGTGAGCGTGACCGTGTACTGGCCGTTGCCGGTGAAGGTGTGACCCGGGTTGGCCGCCGAGGACGTGCTGCCGTCTCCGAAGTTCCACGAGTAGGTCAGTGCTCCGCCCTCCGGATCGGAGGAGCCACTCGATGAGAAGTCGACAGTCAGCGGTGCGGTGCCGGACGTGCGGTTGGCGTTGGCGCGCGCGACCGGTACCCGGTTGTTACCGGCCTGGTTGTACTCGATGCGGTACAGCGCCGAACTGGCGTCGCCACTGCCCCAGCCGGTGCCGTAGTCCAACACGTACAGGGCTCCGTCGGGCCCGAACGCGCTGTCCATGATCTGCGTGCCGCGCCACGGGAAGTCGCTGATCAGTCCTGCCGACCCGTCGGAGTTGACGTCGACGGTCTTGATCCAGCGCCGGCCGAACTCCATCGCGAAGTAGTGCCCGTCGAGAGCGACCGGGAACTTGACCGTTGACGGGTTGGCCGGGTCGTAGCGGTACACCGCGCCACCCATCGGCGACTCCGAGCCGCAGCCGAACGCGGCCAGGGAACAGTTGTCGTACTTGATCCACGCCGGACGCGCAGCCGGCAGACCGGTCAGCCCCGTGTTGCGTGGGGAGTTGTTGACCGGCGCGGCGCAGTTGAACCGGTTCCCCGACGGGCCGGACGGGAACACATAGTCCACGTAGGTCTCCGGCGTCGTGTTCGAGCCGGTGCAGTAGGGCCAGCCGTAGTTGCCGGCCGACGTGATCCGGTTGAACTCGACCTGGCCCGCCGGTCCCCGGGTGGCGGTGCTCGTGCCGGCGTCGGGTCCGTAGTCGGCGACGTACACCGCGCCGGTCGCCTTGTCGACGCTGAGCCGGAACGGGTTGCGGAAGCCCATCGCGTAGATCTCCGGCCGGGTCCCGGCCGTGCCCGGCGGGAACAGGTTGCCCGTGGGGTTCGAGTACGTCCCGCCGGAGTTCACCTTGATCCGCAGTACCTTGCCGCGGAGGTCGTTGGTGTTGCCCGCGCTGCGCTGCGCGTCGTAGACCGGGTTGCGGTTGGAACGCTCGTCGATGGGGGTGTAGCCGCTCGAGTCGAACGGGTTCGAGTCGTCCCCTGTGGACAGATAGAGGTTGCCGGCCGCGTCGAAGTCGATGTCGCCACCGACGTGGCAGCACATGCCGCGGTTCGTGGGAACCTCCAGCACGGTCACCTGACTGCCCGTGTTGAGCGTGAAGTCGGCGTTGAGCGTGAACCTGGCGAGGCGGTTCACCCCGTTCCACGCGGAGAAGTCGGTACCGGTGGCCGGCGCGTCACCTCCGGGGGTCGACAACGGCGGCGCGTAGTAGAGATAGATGAACCGGTTGGCGGAGAAACCCGGATCCACACCCACGCCCTGCAGACCCTCCTCGTCATGTGTGTAGACCTGAAGGGTGCCGATCACGGTGGTGGCGCCGCCGGCGGTGGTCCGGCGCAGGACCCCGTTGCGGGCGGTATGCAGCACGGAGCGGTCCGGCAGAACCGCCATCGACATCGGCTCCCCCAGTTCGGCCACCCCCCGCGCCAGCTCGACCTGCTGGAAGTCGGCCGCGTTTATCGGGTGCGCGGCCGCGGGTGACGCGGGGCCGACGATCATCACCGCCATGCCGGCGGTCGCGAGGAGGGCGGTCGCGGCCGCCAACAGGCGTGTTCTCATGCCCGCGCCCACCGCTGGTTGCTGCCGCCGTGACAGGACCAGACGATGACCGCGGTGCCGTTGGCGGTGCCGGCGCCGTTGACGTCGAGGCACAGCCCGGTCTGGGTGTTGACGACGGTGGCGTTGCCGCTGACGGTCCACTGCTGGTTGGCTGCGCCGTTGCAGTCCCAGATCTGGACGCGGGTACCGGCGGTGGCGTTGGACGGTGTCTCAAGGCACTTGCCCATGACCTGGAGCGCCGAGCCGTTCACCGTGAACTGTTGGTTCGAGCCGGTGTGGCAGTCCCACACCTGTGCCTGGGTCCCGTTGGTGGTGGCCGAATTCGGGATGTCGAGGCAGCGTCCGGACGCCTCGCCGCGCAGCCGGTTGCCCGTCGGGGTCGAACCACCGTTCAAGGTGTCCAGCACGGCGTTGTAGGCGGCCTTCTTGTTGCCCGCGCAGTCGAACAGGAGCGGGTTGTCACTACCGCGCCATGAGTCGCAGTCCCGGACACCCCACACGGTGATACCGGTGCACCGTGACACCGCAAGACACGCCCGGGTGACTGTGGCGTAGGCGTTCGCGTTGGCCTGGGCGATGTCGAGCTCGGTGATCTGGACGTCGACGCCCAGGTCGGCAAAGCGCTGCAGGTTTGCCTGGTAGTCACCGGGCACGGAGGTGCCGAGGTGCGACTGGAAGCCGACGCAGTCGATCGGCACACCGCGCGCCTTGAAGTCGCGAACCATGTTGTAGATGCCGGTCGACTTCGCGTTGATCCCGTCGGTGTTGTAGTCGTTGTAGCACAGCTTGGCCGCCGGGTCGGCCGCGCGTGCGGTACGGAACGCCACCTCGATCCAGTCGTTGCCGGTACGCTGCAGGTTCGAGTCGCGCCGGCCGCCACCGCCGCCGTCGGCGAACGCCTCGTTCACCACGTCCCACGCGTAGATCTGCCCGCGGAAGTGGCTCGCCACCTGGGTCACATGGTTCATCGCCGCGTTGCGCAGCGCCGAGCCCGAGAGGCCCTGCGCCCACGGGGGTTGCTGGGCATGCCACAACAACGTGTGGCCGCGCACCGACATGCCGTGGGACCGGGCGTGGTTGACGATGCGGTCGCCGGCCGCGTAGTTGAACTGGCCCGGCTGCGGCTCGGTGTGGTCCCACTTCATCTCGTTCTCGGCCACGAGGCTGTTGAACTCGCGGTTGAGGACCGTCATGTAGGTGCTGTCGCCGAACTTGTACGTCCCGACGGCGGCGCCGAAGTAGCGACCTCGCTCCGCCGCGGACGCGCCGAGGGTGGTGGCGGCGTTGGCCGGGCCGGCGATGGTCACGGTCAGGCCGGCCGCCAGCAACCCGACGGCCGCAAGGGGCCGGAGCATGTGCCGTCTCGACCCGCTGGAAAATCCCATGGTGAACCTCTCTCTCGGAGTTCGGGCCGATAAGTCCGGCCCGCCGGGGGCTTGCGGGTGGGAGCGCTAGCCATCGATGCCCGGCACATTGCCAGATTGTTTCCGCGCAATAGATAAATGACTGTCGATGAATTGGCGTATTTCCCGGAGTGTGGCATGTAGCCACGACGGGACTTCGATCGCCTTTCCGGATAACAGAAATCCCGAATCAACATGAGGCAGTCGAACAGGCGCTCGGTCGGAAACAGCCGCGCGGATGCGTGCCGGCACGTCGGGCACGACCGGACGTGCCGCAGGATCCGTTTGCGCCAGAGCGGACCCGGCGCCCCGTCCCAGCCCTCCAGCGTCTCGACGAGCCCGGTGCAACGCGGCTCGGTGTCGAGGGCGGCCACGATGGATCTGCCGGCGTCCAGCCGGCCGCGGGCCCGCTGTACGCATACGCCCGCGTGCGCCACGCTCTTTCCCAGCGTCGACGCCAGTTCCGCCCGGGTCAGCCGGCCGATGCTCTCCAGGAACCACAGCGCCAGCGGCAGCCCGTCGTCCGTGTCGAGCCAGTGGCCGGCGCGCGTCACCTGCAGGCGCTGGACCGACAGCTCCAGGCGGATCAGGGCCAGCTCCTCGGCGGCCGCCGACGGCGTGTCCACGACCTCGTCGAGAGCGACGGTCCACTCGCACACCGCCTGCCGTCGCCGGAGGAACGTGCTGACCTGGCGCGTGGCGATCGTCATCAGCCACGGCCGGAAGCTCTCGGGTGCGCGCAACGACCGCAGTTCCCGCAGGGCCCGTAGCATGGTCTCCTGCACGACGTCGTCGACCTCCGGCGCACAACCCAGTCCCCTGCGCGCGATGGTGTACACCAGCGGCAGGTAGGCGGTGACGAGCTCGCCCAACGCGCGCCGGTCGCCGGCCTGCGCGGCGGTCAGCAGGCTCAGCTCGTCGGCACCGGCAACCGGAGTCACATGTCACCCCCGCGCCGCCTGTGGCGTCTCGGCGGCGGCCAGACCGTCGGCGTCCCAGCGCCGGACCGGCTCCTCGATCCAGGTGAGAT
The DNA here is from genome assembly GCF_055586225.1 of Actinoplanes sp. NPDC051388. NCBI lineage: Bacteria > Bacillati > Actinomycetota > Actinomycetes > Micromonosporales > Micromonosporaceae > Actinoplanes > Actinoplanes sp. NPDC051388. The sequence goes on from NZ_JBVJIP010000018.1 coordinate 37,824, forward strand.
CGAGCACCGCCGCGCCGAGGACGAGGGCGAGGCCTGCGGCGATCCAGAGCTTCATCGAGACCACCGCTGGTTGATGGCGGCGGTGCAGGTCCACAGCAGCACGGCGGTGCCGTTGGCGGTCAGGTTGCGGTCGACGTCCAGACATAGCCCGGATGGGGCGCCCCGGACGGTGCCGTCGGCGTTGATAGTCCATTGCTGGTTGCTGCCCCCGTTGCAGTCCCAGAGCTGAACCTTCGCGCCGGCGGTGGCGTTGAGCGGGGCGTCGAGGCACTTGCCGAGTGCCTGGATGCTCTGGCCGGTCACGGTCCATCGCTGGTTGGCGCCGCCGTTGCAGTCCCAGATGACCGGCTGGGTGCCGTTTGCCGTGGCGCCGTTCGGCACGTCCAGGCAGCGTCCGGACGCGGCGCTGATCAACGGGGTCCCGCTTGGCGGCGGGGTGGTGGTGCCGCCGCTCACCCGGTAGACGACGGTGCCGTGCCCGGGCACATTGGCGGAGATCGTGCCGGTGCTGCTGGTGGTGACGCCGCTCCACGCCTCGCGCAGGGTGAACGAGTTGCCGCTCTTGCCCGCCGCGGCCGCGGTGGTGGAAACGGTGGTGGTGGCGCTGCCCTGGTTGAACAGGGCTACCGCGACGTCGCCGTTGGCCAGGCTCTTGGCCAGCACACGCCGGGTGCCGTCGTTCGAGATCTGTGTCGCCTGCAGCCCGAGGGCGTCCTGATTGATCGTGATCAGATCCTGGTTCTTCAGGATGGTCTGGGTGGCGGAACTCATCGAGCGGAGGTCGTTGCCGGCGATCAGGGGCGAGGCAAGCACGGCCCACAGCGCGAAGTGGCTGCGCATCTCGGTGTCGGTCATGCCGCCGCGGCCGACCTCCATCATGTCTGGGTCGTTGAAGCCGCCCGGGGCGGCGTATCCGGCGAGGGGGACGGTGACGTTGACGATGTTCTGGATGCCCATCGGGTATCCGTTGCTCTGCCCGGTGTCCCAGGCGTTGGTGATGTCCTCGGTGGTGCGCCACAGGTTCGCGACGTCACCCCAGTCGCGCTGCGGTCCGGTCTTGGCGTGGATGCTGTTGGAGTTGATGCTGTAGACGATCGGCCGACCGGTCGCCGCGAGCGCGTCACGCATCTTGGCGAAGGTCCGCACCTGGTCGTCGATGGTGCCGGTCGGGGAGCACCAGTCGTACTTCAGGTAGTCCACGCCCCAGGCGGCGAACTGCCGGGCGTCCTGGGCCTCGTGGTTCAGGCTTCCGGTCGCGCCGGGATAGCTGCCGAAGTACTGGGCGCAGGTCTTGTCCAGTGGGCCCTGGTAGATGCCGAACTTCAGGGCCTTGCTGTGCAGGTAGTCGCCCAGTGCCTTCATCCCGCTCGGGAACCGGCCGGGATCGCCTTGCAGGTTTCCGGCCGAGTCGCGGTTCGGGTTGAACCAGCAGTCGTCCACGACCACGTACTGGTAGCCCAGATCCCGCATGCCGCTGCTGACCATCGCATCGGCCATCTGCCGGATCAGGGTCTCGTTGATGTTGCAGCCGAAGGTGTTCCAGCTGTTCCAGCCCATCGGCGGGGTGCGGGCGACCCCGTTGTCGAGGGCATGCGCGGCGGGGGCGCCGAGGACTGCGGTGACGCCTGAGAACAGCAGCACCCCGGCCGCGATGACGGCTTTCCAGCGTTTCATGGTTACCTCTTAGCCCCTATCGGAAGGTTCGTCAGCGGGCCTGGCAGGCCGATGCCGCAGTGGGCGGGGCGCCGGCGCCCTGGAAGCCGAACTCTGTGATCCTTCGGTCAGCGGGTGGTTGCTGTCGGTGAGCGGGCCAACCCCGCGGCGGAGAGGCGCATGACGGTTCCCTCCCTATGGGAGCGCTCCCATCGAGAGTCACCAATGTTGCCAGAGGATTTCGGGAATACACAAGCAGTGATTTCTCCCGAGTTGGCGCCGACTGCCCCGCACTGCTCGTCCTGGTGTGCGCCATATCGTCCTGACCAGCGAACCTGACTCGCCCCGGCCCGGGCTGACGACGATCCGTAACAGATTTTCAGTAACGAAGGCGGAAACGCCCACTTTCTTTTTCGGAACGTGCGGGAGGCTCGAATGAGCTTGACGACCAAATCCCGCGCCACCGTCGGACTTGTCGACCCAAAAGGCGATGCTCCACGCCTTGCCGGCGCTGCTCGGCTGATTGCGTTGGCCGCCGCGGCATCGGAGTCGTCAGGTGCCACGTCTCCGTGTTGCCGGGAGCAGCCGCACACAGCAGCGGCCCGGGCCCGGGTCGAGCTCCGCGAGAAAGGGGGAGTCAAGGTCGGCCGGATGACCCAGGACCCACAGGTCCGCGAGGACCCGCTGCTGCTTGCCCCGGCGGCGCGCGCATCCGCATAAGGGTCTTCGCGCAGTCCGACCCGGCCACCATCCCCTGGGGTGATGTCGGTGCCGACGTCGTCATCGAGTCCACCGGCCACTTCACCGACGGCGTCGCCGCGGCGCCCCACCTCAAGGGTGGCGCGAGGAAGGTCTTCATCTCGGCGCCGGCCAAGGGAGACGTCCCCACGTTCGTTCTCGGGGTGAACGACGACCGGCTCGACCCGGACCGCCATGACGTCTTCTCCAACGGCTCCTGCACCACCAACTCGCTGGCGCCCTTGGCGAAGGTGCTCAACGACTCGTTCGGCATCGAGTCAGGACTGATGACCACGGTCCATGCCTACACGGGCGACCAGCGTCTCCACGACGCGCCGCACTCCGACCTGCGCCGGGCCCGCGCGGCAGCCGTGTGGACCATCCCGACGTCGTCAGGCGCGGCGAAGGCGATCGGCAAGGTCATCCCCGAGCTCGACGGGCGTCTCACCGGCGCCGCGTTGCGCGTTCCCGTCCCGGCAGGGTCGATCACCGACCTCACCGTGGTCCTCCGGGAGGGTGCCGGCGTCGAGGACGTCAACGCGGCGTTCCGCGAGGCGGCCGGCTCTCAGCGGGTGCGGCACTACCTGAAGTTTTCCGAGGCGCCGCTGGTCTCCGCGGACATCGTCGGCAACCCTTACTCGTCGATCTTCGACGCGCCGCTGACCGCGGCCGTCGGCAATCAGGTCAAGGTGCTCGGCTGGTGCGACGGGTCCACTGCTGGTTCGACCCGCCGTGGCAGGCCCACAGGTGGATCCTCGTGCCGTTGGCGGTGCCCGCACCGCTGACGTCCAGGCACAGCCCCGACTGCACGCCCGTGATCGTGCCGCTGGCGTTGACGTTCCACTGCTGGTTCGGCTGGCCGTTGCAGTCCCAGATGATCGCGGCGGTGCCGTTGGCGGTGCCCTGACCGTTCGCGTCCAGGCACTTGGTGCCGTACACCATGAGCTGCCGGACGGAGGTGTAGGTCCAGTTCTGGTTGGCGCCTCCGGAGCAGTCCCACAGCTGGGTCTGCGTGCCGTTGGTGGTGGTCGAGTTCGGAACGTCGAGGCAGCGCCCGGACGCCACCCCCACGACCTGGCTACCCGGCTGCGTGCTGCCACCCTGCGGCCCGGCCGCCGCCATCACCGCCTGCGCGCCCGCCGGCCAGGCGCCGTTGGTGACGGTGACGTTGTTGGAGACCACGTTGCCGCGGTCGCCGTTGGTGACGTTCGTGCTCCCGTTCGTCGTCCAGTTGCCGGTGACGGTGAAGTTGCCCATGTTCTCGGCGAAGAAGTAGTTGGCGGTGGCCCAGGTGCCGGTGGCGGAGAAGACGTTGCGGGTCGCGGTGTAGTAGCGCGAGCCCTCGTCGAAATAGATGCCGAAGTAGCCGTTGGTCCGGAGGCAGTAGTTGTCGCTGATCACCGCGTTCGGGTTGGCCGACAGCGTGTAGATGCATCCACCGTCGTTCATCTGCTGCATGACGTCGTGCACGTAGTTGCCGACGAGCCGGTTGTTCGACGCTGTGGTCGCCGTGGTGTACCGCGGCTGATAGTTGTACAGGCCACGGTCGGCGTAGTGGTTGCTGCCGCCGGCGTCGTTGGAGCCCCAGCCGTACCCGATCGACATGCCGGTGTAGGGCAGGTTGTAGACCTCGTTGTGCGAGATGGTGGCGTTCGTGACGTAGGTCGCCAGCACCGAGACGATGCCCCGGTACTCCAGCCCCAGGTCATGGATGCGGTTGTCGCTGATCGTGATGTCGCGGTTGACCATCCGCTGGTCGCTCGGATGGTGCGCGTCGGCGCGCACACCGCCGACCACGATGCCGCCGGCGGAGTTCTGCGCGATCTCCGAGCGGGTCACGGTGATGCCGCTGGCGCCGAGGCCCACGCCGCTCGCGTGGGCGTTGGCGTCGTTGCCGATGCCGATGGCCGTCTGGCCGAGGTTGACGAACCGCGAATCGTTGATGGTGACGGTGTTGGCGGCCGATACCTGCACCGCCGCGGGCATCTGGGACCAGTTCGGCCGGGTCGCCTCGAACTGCGGGCAGCCGTTGTGGCACGACGTGAAGCTCGGCCAGTTCCAGTTGCCGGCCATGTAGGCGCCGGTCTGCTGGTCGACGAAGCCCTGGTTGCTGCTCGGGCCCAGCCAGCTCGTGCCGCTGAACGTGATGCCGCTGAACGTGATGTGGTGTGCCGGCGCGCTGTACGTGCCCCCGATTGAGACCAGGGACTGCAGCGCCGGCAGCTCCACGTTGGCCGTCGACATGTTCTGCCCGGACCGCGGAATGTAGAACAGCACCCCGGTTCCGGGGTTGAGGTACCACTCGCCGGGTGAGTCGAGAAACTCGTAGGCGTTGGTCAGGTACATCGGACCGGCCCGGTGCGGGCTGGTGAAGGTGTCGTAGCCGAAGTTGTTGTTGTTCCACGCCGGCTGCTGCATCGTGATGAGGTTCCCGCTGATGCTCTGCACCGGCGAGTACCGGTCGGTGAAGGAGTTGACGGCCTCCAGCTCGACCCGGTTCTGGTTGGCCAGGGTGTTCAGGTACGCCAGGGCGCTGTTGGTGAACCGCATCCCGGTGCTGGAGGCGGTGAAGTCGGCGCGGTTCACCTGCGTGCGGGCCCGGGTGGCGATGGCCCCGTCGACGTAGAGCTGCCGGGAGTCCAGTCCGGGAGTGACGCCGGCGCGCCAGATGTTGCGACCCTGGTCGGCCACCGACCATCCGGTGACCGCCCGGGAACCGCTGATCACCGGACGGGCCGACGCCGCGGCACGCCAGATCACCGTGCGGCCGTTGGATCCGGAGTCGTCGGCGGTCAACTGAATCGGTGCCGACAACCGGTACACGCCGTCGGCCAGTTCGACGACGATGTCGTCGGACATCGCGTCGTTCAACGACCGGACGGCGGACTGCGCCTGCGTCAGCGAACAGGGCAGCGCGCTCGAGCAGGCGGTGCCCGTGCCCGACGGCGCTACGTACACGGTGGTGACCGCCGCGGACGCGGGGGCGGCGAGGGTCAGAACGGTGGCGGTGGCGGTGGCGGTGGCGGTGGTCGCGGCCAGCAGCCGCCTTCGTACCGCGGAGAACGATACGAACACGGAATCCTCCTACCAGGGTGGGGGCGGGTGATCACGGGACGCGGCAACGAATTCCCCGGTACTGACGGCCGGATGGTCGGCGAGCCATCCGGCCGTCGGACCCGGGATCCGGTCCGGACGCGCAGCGCGTACGCGGCGCCCGTAACCCGCGGTCGGACGTGACCGCCCGGTCGCGAGACGGCCGCGACCGGTGGAGAGGAGATCAGATTCATGTGACGTATTACGAAAACGTGCGCAAACTTTAGAATGTTAACGTTCTCTCCGTCAAGTGACCGGCGTCGATTTAATGCATGGCCGCACGCAGGAACGAGAGTCCGTCCTGGCAAGGGCGTCCTGCGACCGCGCGTGAGGACGCCAGATCGACGGCGAGCAGCGGCGACGGGAGCTGACTGGACACGGAAGGGCTCCTACGTTGCACCTTCGGCGATCGAGTCGTCACACGGGTCGAATCGCTCGGTACGGCGCGGAGAGCACCTCCGCGAGCGCCGGCAATTCTCAAATCGTTATGGGTTAAGTGTTATGGGATCCCTCCCACGAGAGTCGCATTGACTTCCTTCGATTCGTGTCTGATGCTTGCCACGCAGACCACGGACGAGTCGCATCTGATGTGACGCTTCGGCACTTTCCGGAGAGACCTGACTGCCCGTCACGGCGGACGGCATGACGATCTGACGGCACACGCACGGTTCCCCGCGCCCAGGTGCGGGCGCACCGACTCGTGCCGGTGGTCGCGGCACCGTACCCGCCGAACTAGGAGACGGCATGCGTCGCAAGACTCTGATCATCGCTGCGATCGTCGGCCTGCTGCTGTCGCTCGCATTCGTCGCCCCGGCATCGGCCGCACCGGCCTTCCGCGCCCTGCTGTTCACCAAGACGACCGGCTTCCGCCACGACTCGATCCCGGCCGGCGTCAGCATGTTCCAGGACCAGGCGGCGGCCAACAACTTCGAACTCGTGCACACCGAGGACTCCAGCGTCTTCACACCCGCCAACCTCGCCACCTTCGACGTGCTCATCATGTTCCAGACCTCCGGCATGGTGTGGACGACGGCGGCACAACGGCAGGCCGTGGAGGGCTTCCTGGCCAGCGGCAAGGGCATCGTCGCGGTCCACAACGCCACCGACATGGGGATCGAGGGCGAGTACCCGTGGTGGGACCAGACCATCAATGCCGGAGCGCACATGCCGGAGCACTCCCCCGGCGTGCTGCCCGGCACCGCGATCGTGGCCGACACCAGGCACCCGTCGACGGCCGGCCTGCCGGCCCGCTGGAACCGTAGCGAGGAGTGGTACAACTTCGACCGCAACCCGCGCGGCGACGTGCACGTGCTGGTCACCGCCGACGAACGCACCTACAACCCAGGCCCTCGTGCGATGGGACCCGACCACCCGATCTCCTGGTGCCGCAACGCCGCCGGCGGACGCGTCTGGGCCACCGCCATGGGTCACGCGATCGCGTCCTACAGCGAGACGAACTTCCGCAACCACGTCCTCGGTGGCGTCCGGTGGGCCGCGGGCAACGCGTCCGGCGACTGCGGCGGCACCGTGTGGAGCAACTTCGAGAAACGCACCCTCGACGACAACACCGCCGATCCGATGGCCCTCGCGGTCGCGCCGGACGGACGCGTGCTTTACGTCCAGCGCGGCGGGCAGGTGAAGATCTTCAAACCGGCCACGAACTCCACGGTGACCGCGGGAACGCTCAGTGTCTACACCGGCGGCGAGGACGGCCTCACCGGCCTGGCGCTCGACCCCGACTTCGCCAGCAACGGCTACGTCTACCTGTACCACTCACCGGCGAACAGCACCACCGACATCAACCGGGTCTCCCGCTTCACGCTCACCGGCGACACCCTGACCATGTCCAGCCAGGTGACCGTCATCGACATCCCGGCGTACCGCGACCGCACATTCCCCGAGCCCGGACACACCGGCGGCTACATCGAGTTCGGCCCGGACGGCAACCTCTACATCGGCACGGGCGACGACACCCCGCCCAACCTCGACCCCAACTGGCAGGGCTACGCCCCGTTGGACTGGCGGCCCGGCAAGGCGAACCTCGACGCCGCGCGCACCGCGGGCAACACCAACGACCTGCGCGGCAAGCTGCTGCGCATCCGGCCGTCGGCCGGCGGCGGCTACACCGTCCCGACCGGGAACCTGTATCCGCAGGGGACCGCGCAGACCAAGCCCGAGGTGTACGCCATGGGCTTCCGGAACCCGTTCCGCTTCTCGATCGACCCGGCCACCGGCTGGGTGTACCTCGCCGACTACGGCCCCGACCGGGGCGGTCCAACGACCAACCGCGGCCCCGAGGGACTCGTCGAACTCAACGTCATCAAGGCCGCCGGCAACTACGGCTGGCCGTTCTGCCACGGCGACAACCAGCCGTACGCGCCCTACAACCCCGACACCGGCGCCGTGGGCGCCAAGTTCAACTGCGGCGCACCGGTCAACAACTCCCCCAACAACACGGGCCTGACGAGCCTCAAGCCGGTCGTCGCACCGAACATGTGGTACGGCTACGGTGCCTCACCGACGTTCCCGGAGCTCGGCACCGGCGGTTCGGCGCCGATGGGCGGACCGGTCTACCGCTACAACGCGACCAACCCCTCGCAGACGAAGTTCCCGCCGTACTACGACGGCGTCCACTTCTTCTACGAGTGGGAGCGCAAGTACATCAAGGAGGTCCACTTCGACTCCGCGACAGCCGTCACGCGGACCAACCCGTTCCTGCCGGCCGGCAACTTCAACAAGCCCATGGACATGGAGTTCGGCCCCGACGGTTCCCTGTACCTCCTCGAATGGGGCTCCAACTTCGGCGGCGGCAACAACGACTCCGGGCTCTATCGCATCGACTACATCCAGGGTGGACGATCACCGATCGCCAAGGCCACCGGCACGCCGACCAGCGGCACGGCCCCACTGACGGTGCAGTTCAGCAGCGCGGGCACCACCGACCCGGACCCCGGTGAGACCCTCAGTTACCTGTGGACCTTCGGGGACGGCGCGACCTCCACGGCGGCCAACCCGGCACACACCTACACCACCAACGGCAACTACACCGCACAACTGCGGGTCACCGACAACACCGGCAAGACGGCCTTCGTCAACGTTCCGATCACCGTCGGCAACAGCGCACCGGTCGTCACCATCACCGTGCCGCCCAACGGAGGCATGCTCGCCTTCGGCGACCGGGTGTCCTACACCGTCACGGTCACCGACCCGGACGGCGGAACCGTCGACTGCACCAGGGTCTTCGTCAACCCGGCCCTCGGCCACGCGGAGCACGAACACGAGACCACGGACTACCCCGGGTGCTCGGGCACCATCCCCACCGACCTCCTCGGCGGTCACCCCGACGGCGCCAACCTGTACTACGTACTCAACGCCCGGTACACCGACAGCGGCGGGGCCGGCGGAGCGGCTCCGCTCACCGGCTACGCCAAGGTGATCCTGCAACCCAAGCACAAGCAGGCCGAGTACCACACCAACCAGTCCGGGGTACGGATCGTCGAACAGTCCGCCGCGGAGAGCGGCAACCGAATCGGTGACATCTCCAACAACGATTGGGTGTCTTTCGCCCCGATGAGCCTGTCGGGCATCACCTCCGTCAGCTACCGGCTGTCGTCGCCGGGTGGTGGGGGGACGATCGAGCTGCGCGCCGACTCACCGACCGGGACGCTGCTGGCCACCACCCCGGTGCCCGCCACCGGCGGCTGGGACACCTACCAGTCGACGCCCGCGGCTACCACCGCCGCCCTCTCCGGAAGCCACACGTTGTACATGGTGTTCAAGGGCACCTCGAACAACTGGTTCGACCTCGACTCGTTCACCTTCGGCGGCAACGGGGTCGGTCAACCGGACACCGACGGAGGCGTCGCCGGGCGGACCTGGACCGTAGCGGCGATGCACAGCGGCAAGCTCATGGACGTCAGCGGCGCCTCCACCGCCGACGGCGCGCAGGCCGTCCAGTGGGCGGCCACCGGCGGCAACAACCAGAAATGGCAGGCCGTCGACGCCGGAAGCGGTGCCGTTTACCTGAGAGCCATCCACAGCGGCAAGTGCCTCGACCTCATCAACGGGTCGACCGCGCAGGGCGCCTTCCTGCAGCAGCTCACGTGCTCCAACGGCAACCAGCAAAGGTTCCAGGTCGTACCGACCGCCACGTCGGGCGTCTACACCGTGAAGAGTGTCCTCAGTGGACACTGTATCGACGTCAACGGCGGCGCGACGACCGACGGCGCGCGACTGCTGCAGTGGGGCTGCCACAGCGGCGCGAACCAGCAGTGGCGGTTCAGCATCGCCTAGCCCCACCACCGGGTGCCCGGCGCGGCCTCGCCGGGCGCCCTCCCACGACGCGTAAGGACCCGCCATGGCCCCTCCATACCTCCCGCACAGGCGGCTGACCGTGCTGGGCGCCGCCCTGCTGCTCACCGTCGTCTCCGGCACCGCGGTGGCCGCGCCGATCCAACCCGGGCAGAGCGCCACCATCACCGGCGTCCAGTCAGGCCGCTGCCTCGACATGCCCGGCTCCGCCAATGGCACCCAGGCACAGCTACGGGACTGCGACGGCGCGGCCGGCCAGACGTGGACCTACACCTCGACCCGACAGCTCATGGTCTACGGCACCAAATGCCTCGACGCCAACGGGCAGGGAACCACCAACGGCACCGCGGTCATCGTCTGGGACTGCAACGGCCAGCCGAACCAGCAGTGGAACGTCAACGCCAACGGCACGATCACCGGAGTGCAGTCGGGGCTGTGCCTCGACGCCAACGGCGCCGGAACGGCGAACGGCACCAGGACCATTCTCTGGGCCTGTCACGGACAGAGCAACCAGCAGTGGGACTCACCGACGGTCCAGCCACCCTCCGGTACCGCGCCGTGCGACATCTACGCCTCGGGCGGCACCCCCTGCATCGCCGCCCACAGCACCGTGCGGGCCCTCTACGGCGCCTACGGCGGCAACCTCTACCAGGTCCGGCGCTCGTCGGACAACACCACCCGCAACATCGGCGTGCTGACCGCGGGCGGCATCGCCGACGCGGCGGCCCAGGACTCGTTCTGCGCCGGCACCGCGTGCGTCGTCACCGTGGTCTACGACCAGTCCGGACGCGGGAACGACCTGTGGTACCAGGGATCCAGCGTGGTCCCCGGCTCCGCCCAGAGCCGGCCGGCGTCGGCGACCTCCGAGTCGCTGACGGTCGGGGGCGCCAAGGCGTACTCGCTGTACATCAACCCCGGTAACAGCTACTGGCGCGACGGCCACCTGACCGGCGTGCCGACCGGAAGCGCGCCCGAAGGCATGTACATGGTGACCAGCGGTACACACGTCAACAGCGGCTGCTGCTTCGACTACGGCAACAGCGAAACGACGCGCTCGGCCGACGCCGCCGGCGCCATGGACGCCATCAACTTCAGCACCCAGTGCTGGTTCGGCGGCTGCTCCGGCAGCGGTCCGTGGGTGCAGGCCGACCTGGAGTGGGGTCTCTACCCCGGCGGCAGCCAGTCGTGGAACCCCAATCAGCGCGCGTTCACCAGCAAATTCGTCACCGCGATGCTGAAGAACAACGGCACGACGCGCTTCGCGCTCAAGGGCAGCAACGCCCAGGCCGCAAACCTGTACACGTTGTGGGACGGCGCGCTCCCGTCGGGATACAGCCCCATGCGCAAGCAGGGCGCCATCATCCTCGGCAGCGGAGGCGACTGCTGCAAGCCGGGCGGAGGCGCAAACCTCAGTGCCGGCACCTTCTACGAGGGAGCCATGGTCGCCGGTTACCCGTCCGACGCGACCGAGAACGCGGTGCAGGCCAACGTCGTCGCCGCCGACTACCGCTGAGTTGTCAGGCCAGAGATTGGAGAACGCACATGAGAAACCGTAACAACCGCCATCGGTGGTACACGGCCTTCGCCGTCGCGGCAACGACCGTGCTGGCCGTCGTCGGATTCGTCGGCGTCGGCCCCGCGGCCGCCGACGTCGCCTCTCTCGGCGACAAACCAGCTGTTTCAGTTGTCCCGCTCGCGGCGACGGCCGGGTGCGGCCAGGCCCCCGGACTGGCCAGCGGCACCCACACGATCCAGAGCGGCGGCAAGTCGCGCAGCTTCATCCTTCGGGTGCCCGCCAACTACAACAACAGCAACCCGTACCGCCTGATCTTCGCGTTCCACTGGCGGGGCGGCACCATGAACGACGTCGCCTCCGGCGGAACCAGCGGTACCCCCTGGTCCTACTACGGGATGCAGGAACAGTCGAACAACAGCGCGATCCTCGTCGCCCCGCAGGGCCTCGGCAACGGCTGGGCGAACTCCGGCGGTGAGGACATCACGTTCGTCGACGACATGAACCGGCTCATCGACAACGCCCTCTGCGTCGACACCACACAGCGCTTCGCGCTCGGATTCAGCTACGGCGGCGGCATGAGCTACGCGATCGCGTGCGCCCGGGCCACCGTGTTCCGTGCCGTCGCGGTCTTCTCCGGCGCACAGATCAGCGGATGCAACGGCGGCACCCAGCCCATCGCGTACTTCGGGATCCACGGCATCTCCGACAACATCCTCAACATCTCCGCCGGGCGTTCGCTGCGCGACACGTTCGTCCGCAACAACGGCTGCACCGCCCAGAGCCCGCCCGAGCCGGCCGCCGGCAGCCGGACGCACATCACCACCGTCTACTCCGGGTGCCGGGCCGGATACCCGGTCCAATGGGCCGCATTCGACGGCGGCCACATGCCCGGGCCGGTCGACGGATGCGCCTGCGAGAGCGGCATCACCACCTGGACCAAGGGCGAGGTGTGGAGGTTCTTCTCGCAGTTCCAGGGAGGCGGCCCGGATCCCGGCCCGACCGGCAACCGGTTGCGCAGCGAGGCGTCCGGCCGCTGCCTGGACGTCAGCGGAGCGTCGTCGGCCAACGGGACCCCGGTACAGATCTGGGACTGTCATACCGGAACGAACCAGCAGTTCACCCAGAACGGCGCCACACTGCAGGTGATGGGTAGGTGCCTCGACGTGCCCGCCAACGCCGGCGCCGGCGCCCGTGTGCAGATCTGGGACTGCCACGGCGGGTCCAACCAGCAGTGGAGCCTCACCGCCAGCGGCACGATCACCAACACCCAGACCGGGCTGTGTCTGGACGTGAACGGCGCCGGCACCACCAACGGCACCGCGGCCATTGTCTGGACCTGCCACGGCGGTATCAACCAGCGCTGGGCCCGCGCCTAGCGGAACGCCCGGCCCGACACCGTACGGCCCGCGGCTGACCGCCGCGGGCCAGGGCGCAGTCGCGCACAATCAAATCATCGTGCGGGACCGGGTGGGCAGGGTTTCATAGTCGGGCCAGACGGCGGTGCAGCATCAGCCACGGAGCAGTTCGTGGATCTGCTCGGTGGTCGCGCACCAGTCCCACCTCCCTGGGCGAGCGTGGCGAAGCACTCCGCGCGGTCGATGCCTTCGAAGTCCACTCAGTCCTCGTCCTCGAACGGCCGCACCTCGATCGGCCCGCCACAGGCCCGCGAGCACTTCTCCGCCCAGGCCAGTGCCTCGTTCAGGTCAGCGCAGCGCAACACCCAGAACCCGCCGATCGTCTCCTTGGTCTCGGCATAGGGCCCGTCGGTCATCGTGGTGTCCCCACCCTCGACCCGGACGACGGTGGAGCTGTCCGGTGCGAGCAGCCCACCCCCGAACACCCAGGCCCCCGCCTTCCGAATCTCCTCATTGACCCGTTCGACGGCCCCGTACATCGTCTGAACCTCATCGTCCGGCAGCGACGGCGCGGTGTAGTCGAACTGCACGGCCAGCAGGTACTGCTTCATAATCGTCCCCAGCTCTCTCTTCGAAGGGTCAGACGGCCAGCCGGCGGGCAACCGCCGGAACGACAATGGCCCAGCACATCCGGCACGAACGACAGCGCCGTCAGCACCACGGTCGTCCGCACGAACAGGACCCGCGGCTGCCGGGCGACCCGCTGCAGCACCGCGGCGAGCACCAGCCCCACCAGCGAGAAGATCACAGTCAGCGTCGCGAACCCGGTCACCGGAATGGGCGCTCCCGAAACGTCGAGACTGATTCCGGTGGCGCTCCCAGCAGCGGCAACAGCCGAGGTGGCCACGCCGGCCGCAGCGGCGGCGACGAGCCCGTGCCCGATCACCCGCCGAACCGAGCGAGGGGCGGTGCGAGGATTTTTCCGCCACTCCCAAACTCCCAGCTCAGAGCGCCTCTCGCCAGGGTTCGCTCTCTGCTGGTCGCTCACCTTCAAGATTAAGAACGTCCCTCCTCAGCCAAGCGCGCCGTCCGCGGCCTGGATACCGCGCTGAGCTACCACTGCGTCGGCGCGACCGGCGGCAGTCGGCGCAACCAGGCACCCGCCGGCATGGCCGCCGCCTTGCCCCACCGTGGCACGCGAATGGCGGCAGCCGCGGTCAGGTGCAGGGGGCGCCGTCGATCGTGCAGTTGGACGGGGCGGCGTTGAGGAGGGTGGCGCCGCGGACGTCGAAGGCGACCCTGACCGACTTGCCGGCGGGGATGCGGGAGGTGGAGTCGTCGGGGGTGAAGGTCCAGGTTGCGCTGTTCTGGGCTGCCGAGGCGCCGGAGACGCCGCCGATCGACAAGGACTGCCGGGGCAAGGTGATGACCAGGGTCCAGCCGGTGCGGGAGGCGGCGCCGGGGTTGGTGACCGTGACGACCACGTGGTAGCCGAGCAGGCCGGCCAGCAAGGACGACGTGGCGTAACTGGCGGTCAGCGGCGGGGCGCCGGGCGTCGAGGCGGAAGGGGCGCCGCCTGGCCGGGGGAACGAGGGCGCGGTGGCTGGAGCGGACGCGGACGCCAAGGGCGGCAGGGACGGGCGGGAGTCTGTCTGGGTCGGCCGGGCGGAGGGCGACTGCGCGACGACCGTGCCGGGGGGCGGTGCCGGCGGGCCGGGCAGGCCGGCGGCCGTCTCGGGGCGCAGGGGGGCGGTGGCGGGGGTGCGGACCAGGATGGTGATCAGCATGGCCGTGCCACCCAGGGCGGCGGCCACGCCGAAGGCCAGGAGGACGCGCCAGAGCCGGTCTCGGGAGGTGGTGCGGACGCGGGGCTGGGGGGCCGGGCCGGCATGCAGCCGGGTGCCCAAGGCCAGCAGCCAGTCAAGGACGACGACCGTGACGGTACGGCGTTGTCCGCGGGTGTTGTCGGGCATGGGTTGCCTCCGGTCTCTCAGAGCGAGCGCAGCCCGACGAGCAGTTGCTGCAGGACGTCCGGGGCGGAGTCGCCGTCGTCGGCTGGGCGTAGCACGACGACCAGGCCGGCGTCGCGCAGGCCGCAGAGCAGAGTACGCATCTCGCCGATCGGCAGGTCTAGGTGTGCGGCGATCTCGGACAGGGACACGGGGCGGCTGGACAGCCGCAGGATCGCCGACTCGGTCGAGGACAGTCCGGCGGGGGCCGCATCGTCGGGGAGGCGGGTGACGAGCGCGTTGAGTTCCAGATCGTCGCGTACGGCGGTGGAGCGGTCGCCGATCCGCGCGTACCGGCGGACCAGCGGGCCGCTCTCCTCGTCGTACCAGGTCTCGGTCCACATGCTCATGACTGGCCCACCAGTTCCTCGACAGGAAGCGCGGCCGGAGAACTGAGCAGTTCCGCGGGGACGGTCACCGAGGCGACCAGCCCGCCGGCCGGCGCGTTGTGCAGCCGGATCGTGATGCCGAGGCGGTCGGCGAAGCGGCCGGCGCTGTACAGGCCCCACCAGGTGCCGCCGGGCCTCGGCGCGGGGTCGCTCATCACGGCGTGTGCGGTGGCCAGGTCGTCCTCGGTCATCCCGGGACCCACGTCGGCAACGGTGATCTCGTAGCCGTCGGGGGTCGGCTGTCCGGAGACGCGTACCCGGGTCTGCGCTGAAGCGAAGTCCGTCGCGTTCTCGATCAGCTCGGCGAGCAGGTGCATCGTGCCGGTCACGGCGGCGCCGTCGAGGTTCACGGGCGCGATGCGGCTGGTCGACACCCGCTCGTACTCGGGGACCTCGGACGCCGCCGCCCGGACCACGTCGGCCAGCGGGACCGGGCGGCTCCAGCGGCGGCCGGGCAGGTCGCCGGCCAGCAGGACGGCCTTCTCCAGGTTGCGGCGCACGCGGTTGGCGAGGTGGTCGGCGCGGAACAGGCCGCCGAGCGTCTCGTCGTCGGTCTCGTGCCGGGCCAGCCCGTCGAGCTGGCGCAGCAGCCGGTGCACCAGGCTCTGGTTGCGGCGTTCCAGGTCGCGCAGCAGCGAGTCGAAGCCGCGTGCGGTCACCTGGGGCAGGGCCTGCGTGTCGGCGTTCCGCGCGGCCCGGGCCAGCGTCGGACGGCCGGGAACAAGCCGTCCCCGCCGGAGGAGCACGAGCAGCGCCGCGACCGCGATCAGCCCGCCGCCGCCGATCAGCGCGGCCCACGCGACAACGGCGACGGCGTACGGCGTACCCGAGGATCGGGTCTCTTGATCGGCATTTGCCGAACGCTCCCACAGCGCGTTGTTGACCTGGTTGAACGCCGCCGACCAGCCTGGCGGCACGGCACCGGGGCGCAGGATCAGAGCGTCCTCCATGGAGCGAAGCCGGCCGTCACCGGGAAGGTCCGCGCCGGTCATCAGCGCGCGGCGAGCGCCGGCCAGCTCGGCGAGGCGCGCCCGGTCGGCGTCGGCCAGCCGCGGGGTGCCGGCCACCGCCGCGAGCAGCGCGTCCTCCTCGGACAGCAGCTCACGTGCGCGGCTCAGCTCGATGCGGTTCGCCGGGTCAAAAACGATGATCTTCGTGTACGCGGCCAGCGCCCCGTGGCGATCCATCCGGCCGCCGTCCACCGCCGCGCGTACCGAAGCCAGCTCTTCCATCCGAACGGTGAGAGCGTCGGCCGCGCGGGTGGTGTCCGTCGCCCGCAGCCGGTCGAGCAGCCCGTCGCCGCCCTCGCGCAGCAGCTCACCGGCCCGGTCGGTGCGGATCCGCTGGGCCGCGAGCCCGGCCGGGGCAGCACTCGTCCCCGGCCGGGTGTTCCCGGCGACCGACAGCCGGCGTTCTGCCTCGAGGGCCAGCACGGCCCGGTCGATGAGCGGTTCCAGCCGGTCGGCGGCGGCGCGGCCGGACATCACCCGGACCGCCTCGGCCACGGCGGGCACCGCCGCCGCGGCCCACAGCACGGCCATCAGCGCCAGGCCGGCCCACCACTTCCCCCTGCTCACCGGCGTGCCCCCGGCACCGGCTCGGACGCGCCACCGATCAGCGAGCGCAGCCGGGACAGCAGTTCCTGGCGGTCGGCGCAGCCCAAGCGCTGCCGAATGCGTGCCATGTGATGCTCCACGGTCTTGGCCGAGAGGTAGAGCCGCTCGGCCACCTGCTTGTAGGTCAGTCCCTCGATGACGAGCGCGGCGACCTCGTGCTCCCGCTCGCTGAGCAGGTATTGCCCGCCGTCGGCGACCCGGGTGCGCGCGGGGGCGCCGGGCTCGGGGGCGCCGCGGACCTCGGCGGGGGCCTGAAGGGTACGGGCGCAGTCGAGCAGCACGGTCATCGCCTTGCGGTCCGGCGTGCGGATCGCGGCCTGCCCCGCGAGCCGGGTGGCGTCCCAGGTCAGCCCGAGCGAGCCGAGCCGCCGGGCGGCGTCGATCACCGGCGCCGGTTCGATCCGCCCGGCCAGCACCTGCCGCCAGGCCGTGGCCGCCGCGGCGGTGGCTCCGGCGTACGGGCTGAAGTCGCGGTTGCGGTCGAGCGCCGCGACATGGCGGTCCGCCGACGCGTGGTCCTCGGTCAGGATCGCCGCGTGCAGCCGACTCCAGTGCAGCGGGATGCTCCACAGCGGCGGGTCACCGAGGCTGCTCAGCAGCTGATCGGCCTGGGCCAGGTGGTCGGCCACCCGGTGCTGCTCGCGCAGCCGGGCCGCCGCCACGGTCAGCTCGGCCAGCGGGAGCAGCCCGAACAGGTCGACCGCCTGGCCGATCAGGGCCTGGCAGGCGTCCGGCCAGGTGGCGCGCAGGGCGACCAGGTCGCTGTTGCGGCGGGCGAGCCCGGCCCGCAACGCCGCCTCGAGCAGGACCTCGCGGCCGTGCCGCGCCACGGCGTCACCGGCCTCCGCGGCGGGGAACAACTGTTCGGCCGCCACCGGCCGGCCACGCAACATCAGGATCCACGCCTGCAGCAGGCGGTGCCGGGGCTGGAGCAGTACGCCCCCGGTGCCGGCCCGCGCCGCCCGAGACAGCAGCATCTCGGCGGTGTCCAGTTCGGCGCCCTGGACGGCGACGATCGCGCCGAGCGCGGCCGGGCTGTCGGCCAGCAGCACGCCCTGGCCGGCCGGTTCGATCAGCGCCGACGCCTGGACCAGCGCGGACAGCGCGGCGGTGGGCGAGGCGGTCACCGAGTCGTGCACGCCCCGCGCCATCAGCGACGCGGTCGCGCTCAGCGAGGTCGGCGGCTCGGGCGAGGCGCCCGCAGAGGCCATCCGCTGCTGCGCGTCGGCGAGGCGGCCGGTGGCGAGCAGCCCGATGGCGCCGAAGCCGGGCGCCGCGCCGTGCCGGGACCAGTCGTACAGCGCGACGGCCTGGGCCGGTTGGCCGCGGTGGGTGAGGACGACCGCGGAGACGTAGGCCGCCTCGGACCGCTGCTCGGCCGTGCCCGCGACCAGGGCCTGGTCGGCGAGGCGGGAGGCCAGGTCGAGGTCGCCGGAGAGCGCGGTGGCCAGGGCGCGCCGGGCCGCGGTGGTACGCCCGGCGCCCGCCGCCGCCGCGAACAGCTGCGCGGCCAGCGCCGGGTCGTCGCCCAGCGCCTCCTCGCCGGCCGCCTCGTAGACCGGCCCGAGGTCGTTGCCGGCCGCCCCGGGCACCAGGCCCGCACCGGTCGCGGAGCCCAGCAGCGGCCGGACCAGCGGCAGGACCGGGCCGCCGCGGGTCAGCTGCGACGCCGCCAGCCGCTGCCGCACGTCGATGCGCTGGGCGATCGGCCCGAGCGCGGCGATCGCCAGCCGGGCCAGCGGCACCAGGGTGCCGTCGGCCGCCAGCATGCCGGTGGCCCGGCCGGCGTCGGCCAGGTCGGCGACCCGGTCCGCGTCCTGGCCGAGCAGCGCGGCGATCAGGTCGTAGGACAGTCCGGCGCCGGCCTCGACGGCGAGCAGCAGCGTCCGCAGGGCGGCCGGCAGCTCGTCGAGGTCGGCCGCGAACGGTGCCAGGGAAGCTGCGGGAACGCGTTGCGGCAGCGCGGGATCCGCCGCGCTCAGGCCGGCCGCCACGCGTTCCACGTATCGGGGGATGCCATGGGTCTGTGTCGCCACGAAGGTGACGAGTTCGGGTGTGGACCCGGCCGGGAGCATCGCCCGGATCCGGTCGGTGCCGAGCGGCGTCAGCGTGACCGGCGGATGGGTAGGCCGCAGCACGTCGAGCAGCCGCAGCATCGCCGTCGACCGCGGCCAGGGCCGGTGCGCGACGACCAGCCGCGCTTCCGGCCGTTCGGCCAGCCGGGCCACGTCGGCCAGCCGGTCCTCGTCGAGCCGGTGCGCGTCGTCGACCAGCAACAGATCAGCGTTCGCGGCCTCGGCCGGCGGCCAGGCCGCGGCCACGGTCAGGCCGGCCCGGCGACCGGCCCGCTCCAGCTCACGGAGCAGGGTCGTCTTGCCGTAGCCGCCGGGCGCGCCGACGGTCACCCGCAGCGGGGCCTGCGGGTCGGACGTCAGCCGGTCGATCAGGGCGGACGGGCTCAGCATCGGATCGGGCAGCACGGGCGCGCTCACCTGGCGTCCTCCGTCCGCACCGAGCTCACCTGGACCGGCGGGCGCGGCGGCTGTTCCGGGACCACGCGCACGCCACCGGCCGTCTCCGGCCAGGACGGCGTGGCGCCGACGACCGCCGGGACTCCGGCCGGCGCCGGCGGCGGCGCCGTACGCGTCTGAGGGCGGGCCGCGAGCGCCGCGCCGCCGGCCACCGTCATCTCGGCGTCGTGGTCCACCAGCACGGGAACCGGGAAGGCCGAACTGAGCAGATCGGTCACGATGGGATGTACGGCCGCAGTGCCTCCGGCGATCAGTACGGCGGCAAGATCAGTTCGCACTCCCCCGCAGTTCCGCACGGTGTGCTCGGCGAGGTCCACGGTGGACCTCAGCACCGCGCGCACCTGATCGGCGCCGGTCAGGTCGTACCCGCTGACCTCGTCGATCTCGGCGCTCCCGAGCAGCTCCAACCGGCCGGGACCGTGCGTGACCACCACCGAGACCTCCACGCCGGCCTCGCCGAGGCGGTAGACGACCAGCATCCCGCCGGACGTCGCGACCCGGCCGGCCGCCTGGAAGCTCTCCACCACCGCGCGGGCCCGCGTTACCAGGGCGGCGCCGGCCAGGTCGGCCTCGGCCAGCGCGGCGTGCACCAGCCGCGCCCGGCCCGGGCCCCAGCCGGTCGGGCAGGCCAGCGCGACCCGCTCCGGCGTCTCGTCCAGCAACTCCCAGGCCTGGTTGACGACCCAGCGGGCCATCGCCGCGACCAGCCCGTGGGCCGGGTAGTAGGCGCTGCCCACCCGCATCGGGAGGGTGTCGCCGACGCGGGCCAGATAACCACCCACCGCCGCCCCGTTGTCACGGTGTGCCTCGGCGGGGGCGACGGCGCCCTCCGGCGTGGTCGCGAGGGCCGACGGCACGGTGCGCGTGCGTACGCCCAGCGACAGCGGTTCCCACAGCGGACCGCGCGCGTCACGAGCCGCGCCGGGCCTGGCGACGGCGGCCTTGGTGCTGCCGGAACCGATGTCGATCCCCAGGAGGTAGGGCACGTGAGCCTCTCTTCTCGGCCGGATGGGACATCCCTTCGTACCAGACGAACCGACCTTGACCGCCCCCGTAAAAACGGCCCCGGAATCCCCTAATCCCCTAATCGGAATGAGGTCGCCGAGTACCGTACGCCTTCTGTCGATAGGGGGCTCGGCCCCGATGCCCGGGGGTTGCCTGGAACCGTACGGTTGCCCCGGCGCCGATGACCGGCGTCACGCCATGCAACACCCACAATGGAGGAAAATCTCGAATGGATGCGTCGCCGACGTTGCAGGATTTCGTCCTGGATCTTCTCTACCGTCCGGAAGCCCGGACGGCCTTCGAGGCCGACCCGCAGGCGGCCCTTCAGCAGGCGGGCCTCGGCGACATCAGCCCGGTCGACGTGCAGCAGGTGCTGCCGCTGGTCGTCGACTACGCGCCGGTCTCCGGCGTCACCGAACTCGGCGGCGTCGACGACCTCTCGCACGGGGTGGCGAACCTGGACGTGGCGGGTGCGGTCGCCCACCTCCAGACGATCACCGCGCACGCCGCGCTCTCCCCGGTCCAGAACAACCTTCAGGACCTGAACGTGGGCGTCGCGGGCGTGCACACCGCCGCGGTCGGTGTGGCCGGCGACGGCCTGCCCGACGGCTCGGTGTTCTCCGGCGGCGCCATCTCGATCCCGGGTGTCGGCAGCGTCACCACCGGTACTGTGGCCGATCTCTCCGGCGACCACGACCCGGCCCTCGACCTGGACGCCGGTGTGGCCGTCCAGGGCACGGTCGACGCGGTCCTGCCGGGCGCCGGTCAGGTTCTGCCGGACACCGACCTGCGCCCGATCGAGACGCTGGACAACGTGACGAACGTTCCGACGTCGCTCGACCTGAGCCACGTGACGGGCCTTGACGTGTCGGGCGTCGAGGGGGCAACCTCTTCGGTCGTGTCGTCTGTGGTCAAGCCGGACCTGACGGGCGATGTGGTGCACTCCGTGCACGGCACGGTCAGCGGAACGGCCGACACGGTGCACGGCGTCACCGGCGGGCTGCTCGGCGGCACCGACGTGCACGCCGACACCGACGCCGGGCACGGCGCCCTCGGCGGTCTCACCGATCTGCACCTCTGATCGGTGGCCCGGCCGGCGGACCGACGACAGGACAGGCTGGAAGGGCAGGATTGGCGAGGATGAGTAACTGGGAGGCCGGACCCACGGCGTATGCGGGTCCGACCTCCCTCATCCCGCTGAACCGGGCGATGCCCGACCCGTTGCGGGCGGCTGAGGCGCCGCTGTCCTGGCTGGACGTCATGGACTCGACCATCCGCGCGTGCACCGCGCACGGTCGCGCGGAGATCGCGAACTGGCTCGCCCGGCGCCGAACCCGGATGCTCGAACCGCAGCTGCGGGTGGTGGTCGCCGGCGCCGCCAAACAGGGCAAGAGCCAGCTTATCAACGCATTGATCAACGCGACCGTATGCGGCGTGCCCGAACACGGGGGCACGACGGTGCCGGCGGTGATCCGGCACGCCGACGCGCCCGTCGCCGACCTGGTCCGCCGTGACTCCCCCGGCGCGGACTGGGTCGGCGACGTGGCCCTGCGTGATCGGATCCCGCTGGCGCTGGAACGGCTGGACACCGCGGTCGCCCAGACCGCCGCGCGCCTGCCCGCGGCGACCCCGCTGCACGCCGACATCGGTGTGCCACGCGCCCTGCTCGCCGGCGGGCTGGTGCTGATCGACACCCCGCCGCTGATCGGGCTGCCCGGCCGCGGGACGGACGCGGTGGCCCAGGTCCGCGACCTGACCACGGGCGCCGGCGCCGACCTGGTCCTGTTCACCTGCGAGGCGAGCCGCGACCTGAGCGACGGCGAGATGACGGTGCTGACCGACCTCGCCCGCCTCTTCCCGACCCTGATGGTCGTGCTGACCAAGGCCGACTACTTCCCCGACTGGCGGCACCACCTGGCCAGCAACCGCGAGCGCCTGAGCCACGCCGGGGTGCCGGCCACCGTCGCGGCGGTGTCGGCGTCGCTGCGGCTGCACGCGGTGAAGGCCGGGGACGCCGGGCTGAACACCGAGTCGGGTTTCCCGGACCTGATCGTCCGCCTCCAGCAACTGCTCGCCGCCAAGCCTGACCAGCTGGCCACGGCCACGGCGGCGGTGCTCAGCCGTACCGTGCTCGAACGCCTCGCCAAACCGTTGCGCGCGCGACTGACCGCCGACGAGACCAGCGAGGCGTCCGAGGCGGTGGCCCGGCTGCACGCCACCCAGCGCCGGCTCGACGACCTGCGGCGCTGCGCCGGCCGCTGGCAGAACCGGCTGGCCGACGAGGTCGGCGACCTGATGTCGGACATCGAGCACGACCTGCGGGAACGCACGCGGGCGGTGCTGTCCGAGGCGGATGGGTTCTTCACCACCGCCGACCCGGCGAAGGACTGGGACGAGTTCGAGCCGTGGCTGCGGGAGTCGATCGAGGAGGCCGCCCGGACCAGCCTGAACTGGCTGGTCGACCGGGCCCAGTGGATGGCGCGGAGGGTGGCCGACGAGTTCCCGCCGGACGCCGGTGAGGTGCTGCCGGCCGAGATGTTCGCGGTGCCCGGCGATCTGAGCGACACGTCGTCCGGGCTGGAGGCGCCGCCCGTCGCCACGTTCAGCACCAGCCAGAAGCTGTTCATCGGGCTGCGCGGCTCGTACGGCGGCATCATCATGTTCGGCCTGGTCACCAGCCTCACCGGGATGTCGCTGATCAACCCGATCTCGATCGGCGGCGGCGCGCTGTTCGGCGGCAAGAGCATCCGTGACGAGAGCAAGGCGCTGCTCAAACGCCGCCAGGCCGAGGCGCGGACGGCCGTTCAGCGCCACGTCGACG
This sequence comes from Actinoplanes sp. NPDC051388, assembly GCF_055586225.1. Classification (NCBI taxonomy): domain Bacteria; kingdom Bacillati; phylum Actinomycetota; class Actinomycetes; order Micromonosporales; family Micromonosporaceae; genus Actinoplanes; species Actinoplanes sp. NPDC051388. The sequence goes on from NZ_JBVJIP010000018.1 coordinate 60,861, forward strand.
AGATCTTCGTACGCCTCACCAAGGACGCCCGCGACACCGTACGCCGAATCCAGCGCACCCTGCGTGACCACTTCACGGCCGTGACCGAGGACCTGCAGGAAGCCATCGTGGAGTCCCTGCGCAGCGCCAAGGCCGACGCCGACCGCGAGGTCGCGGCCCGTGACCAGCGCGCCCGCACCGTCCAGCAGGAACTCGCCCAGCTCTCCGCCCTGTCCCAGCAGTCCCGCGCCCTGGCCGCCGGACCCAAGCGCCCCGCGATCCCCGCGCAGCGCAGCGCGTCGTGATCGAGGACGAGGAGCTGGAGCAGCGCGTCCACTGGCTGCTGGACCAGGCGAAACACGCCTACCGGGGCAACGTCGCGGCGTCCGCCGTGCTGGAGGAGACGGCCGTACGGCTGGCCGAGCCCCTGCGCCTGGCCGTCGCCGGGCCGCCCCGATCCGGCAAGTCCACCCTGGTCAACGCCCTGATCGGCGACGACGTGGCCCCCGCCACGCCCACCGACGGCCCGGTCACCTTCGTCTCCTACCAGGACGGCCCCGAGCCGCGGGCGTGGTGGTTCGCCGAGGAGCAGAGCCCACACCAGGTGTCCCTCATCCGCACCACCCCCGGCCTGCGCCTGAGCACCGGCTCAGCCGCGGCGGCCGGCGACCAGGTGCGCCGCGCCGTCGTCGAGTGGCCGAGCCGCGCGCTGCGGCGTACCCGCATCGTGGACACCCTGGGCCGCCTCGCCGAGGGCGGCGACCAGGACTCCGCGCAGCACGTCTTCCGCGAGGCCGACGCGGTGCTCTACCTGACCGGCCACCTCGACGAGTCCGACCTGAACTTCCTCTGGGCCGGCCGCGGCCTGCGCGGCCCGTCGGTCTTCCCCGTGCACGTGATCGTCGTCCTCTCCCGAGCCGACGCGGCGTCGGGCGGCCGCCCCGACGCCATGATCACCGCCCGCCAGGTGGCCCGCCGCCGGCGCCGCGAGCCGCGCGTAGGCGCCCTCTGCCAGGATGTGATCGCCGCGTCCCCCCTGATCGGGCAGGCCGCCCGCATGCTCCACGAGGACGAGTTCCGCGCTCTGGCCGACCTGGCCCGGTGGCCGCGCGCCGACGTGGACCCACACCTGCTCTCGGCCGACCGCTTCACCGCCACCGACGCGAGGCTGGGCGTCCCCGTCGAGCAACGCGACCGCCTGCTGCACCGCCTGGGCCTGGGCGGCGTACGCCTGGCCGTGACCCTGGTCCGCACGGGCTGCCACACCCGAGCCGACCTGTCCGAACGCCTCCAGGAGTACAGCGGCCTCAAGGAGCTGCAGTCAGCCGTCGCCGAACTCTTCACCGCCCGCCGAGCCACCCTGAAGGCACGATCCACCCTGACCGTCCTGGACCACCTCCTGCGCACCGATCCGCCCCCCGGCCAGGGCGACCACCTGGCCGAGATCGAACTCCTGACGACCGAGGTCCACCCCTTCCGTGAGCTACGCCTCCTGTCCGCCCTGCGTTCCGGCCGCGTTGACCTGCCCACCGAGTCCGCCGCCGAGGCCCGCCGCCTGCTGGGCGGCGCCGGCACCAGCGTCGGCGAACGCCTGAACATGCCGGCCGAGGCCTCCGCCGACGACATCTGGTCCGAGGCCTACGCCGCAGCCGACCGCTGGCGCCACGAGCCCAACCGCCCAGGCGCGACCCCCGCCCAACGCCGAGCCGCCGAGGTGGTCCTGCGCAGCTGCGACATGATCCTCGCCTGGCTGACCGAAACCAACCTCTAACGGGGCTCTGCCCCAGCCCGACGAGGCGTGTCGCGGCGGTCTGTGTGGGCGTCGGGGCTCCGGTCGCGGGATAGACGGTGACCGGTTTCCCGGTCCCGTTCGTTGAACCGCTCAAAGCGGTTGGTTGCCGTGAGGCGATCCTCAACGACCGGAGCCTTGTCATGACGCTACCGCCGGGTTCATCCGCAACCACCTCGGGTTCCCCGGTCGCCTCCAGCGCGGTCCTCGCACCGATCAGCGAAGCGTTCGTCACCGCGATCAAGTGGAAAGTGCTCCGGGGCCTCGTGCTCGGCGCGTTCGCATGCATCGCCTTGGTGATCGTCCTGCTCATCGGCGGGGCGGTGCTCAGCGCCACCGGACTGACCTTTGATCCGCATCGGTGAGCAGCTCGGCCGCGGCCAGCGCGCGCAGATCCCAGACCAGTTCCTGCCGGAAGTCGTCATGCACGTCGGCCATGGAGTGCGCGAGGACGCAGACGTGCAGCGGATCCCCTTGCTCCCCCACCGATCTCGTCCCAGATCTCCTCGAACAGGAGCCGGGCAGCCTCCCGCTCGTCGCGCTGGTGGTGCAGCTCCACCCCACGCCCGATGCGGATCATCGTCGGATCGAGAACGTCAGCCTCGGCCGCGCACCAGTGGGAGGAACACCTCGTCGGGGACGGAGGGGATGCCGCGCGTCGCGTATTCCCCGCGCAGCAGCATCATCGGCGTGCTCGCGACCCGCGGGTGCGCGGCGGTCGTGTGGCGGGCCCCCGGACGAGATCGGCCCGCCGCGACCCCACCCCGTACCCGGACCGAGATCAGCCCGACCGTGGTCACCGACGCCGCGCCGGTCTACCCCGCCGTGCTCGACGAGCTGCTCCCCGGCCACTTCGAGCCATCTGACCAGCAGCGGCTGAGGACTCGCCGCGCTTCCGGAACAGCCAATGCAACGGCGCCGTGCTGACGTCTGTGGTGCCAGTCCGACCACCTCCAGATAGGTGATGCGGCTGGGAACCACTGAGCCGGGATGGAACGGTTTGAGGCGGCCGCCGAGTGTCAGATGTGCCACGGAGGTCGGCCCACATGCGATGTCGTGTTCGACGCCTCAGATCCGGGCGGGACCAGCCGATGGGCAGGTAAGAGAGGCTCACAGCCCCGATCGCTGAGGAGGGCGAGTGTGTCTGAACATCGAGCGCATCAGGTGGCCTTCGGCCACGATGACGCTTCGATTCGGCACGCCCCTTGGCCGCCCGGCATCGACGGGGGGACTCTTGCCGCCTCGGTGCCGCAGCCTTCCCCCGACGGCACGCAGGGTGCCTCGGCATGAGCAAGCCTTCGGTCCTGTTCGTCGACGATGAACCGCGCGTTCTCGACGGACTTCGCCGCTCGCTGCGAGGCAAGCGCGGCGATTGGGACATGGCATTCGCCCCCGGCGGCGCTGAGGCCCTCGAGTTGCTGGCGCAGTCACCGTACGACGTGGTCGTGTCTGACATGCGGATGCCGGGTATGGGCGGCGCCGAGTTGCTGACCCACATCAGTGAACGTCATCCGCAGGTGGGCCGAGTCGTATTGTCCGGTCACATTGAGCCGGAAGCGACGATCCAAGTGGCGACCGCCGGCCATCGCTTCATCACCAAGCCCTCCATCCTGGAGAACGTGGTCGCCGTGATCGAGCAGCTGCTGGTCCGGACGTCCCATGGCCATGGCAGCGCAGCCCGGCGCATCGCCGGCGGGGTCCGTGCCATTCCCGCCCTGCCCGAGCACACCGAGCGGATCGTCGCCCTGCTCGCACCGGACGTCGATCTCTCGCTCACGGCACGGACGGCGATGCACGATGTCGGACTGACCGCCAAGCTGCTCCAGCTGTCGAATTCGCCGTTCTTCGGTTCCCGGCCCCGCAACTCCTCGGTCGAGTCGATAGTCCACTCGATGGGCGTCCCGATGGTGCAGGCGGTTGCCGCGGCCGGGCACGCGTTGCAGCCCACCACCGCCTGGGACCCGGCGATCGAGCGGCACCTCAAGGCGGCCTGGCGGCACGCGGTGGCGACGGCCTGCCTGGTCGAGCTCGTCGCTTCACCGGCCAATCGGCCGCACGCGCAGGCGGCCGCTCTTCTGCAGGACGTCGGACGCCTGATCTGCCTGGCCGGTGTGGCCGACGATCGCAGCGCGGGCGTCGACCTCCCCGCTCAGACGCGCGACGGCGTGCCGTTCCGCGCCGTTGGTGTGGAGCTGTTGCATCTGTGGGGTCTGCACCCGCCGATCGTCGCCGCGGTGGCAGAGCGCGACACACCGCAGTCGCCGGACGCTTCCGGACTGGGGGTGGCCGCATCGCTGCGTGCCGCCCACCTGCTGATCCAGCGGACCGAGTCAGTGTGCCCCGGCGCCGGCACCCACGACGAGGAATTGGCTCACCTACTGGCGCACCCGCAGCTGAGGGCGCAGGCCATCGATTGGCGGGCGGCCGCCGACCATGCATCGCACCGCGCCGGCCAATGGGACGGTCACCGCACGCGATGATCACCGGCGCCCTGCGGCGGCTCTACCTGGGAAGAGGAGTCATGGCACGCATTCTGGTGGTCGACGACGACCCCGCCATCCGGCAGCTGCTGACCGACGTGCTGGAGATGGACGGTTACGAGGTCAGCGTCGCCGTGGACGGTTTGGCCGCCGTCCATGCGGTGGAGGCGTACAGCCCCGACTTCGTTGTGCTGGACGTGATGATGCCGGGCCTCGACGGCTTCGGAGTGCTGAGCGCCATCCGGGCCCGGCCCGGCGAACCGGTGCCCGTCCTCATGCTGACCGCCGCAGCCGAAGTGGACGTGGACGCCCGTGCCTGGGCGAGCGGTGTCGACTACTACCTCGCCAAGCCGTTCCTCGCGGACGCTGTGCTGGACCTGATCGACGGCGTGCTGAACGACCCGGCAGGCGCCAACGACCGGTGAACAACGGACGCTCGCTGCAAATCCGGGCGCCGATCCTGCTCAAGGAAACCCCGGCGCGGCCGATAGAGGCCCCACGAGACAGCGGGCCGGTTTCAACCGCCGGCAGCTTGCTCGCGACTCGTCCAACTACTCATGGTGACTGGGAGATTGCAGCATGATACTGAGCTGCCTAACGACGACCGCCGGATACCGCCGGCGCATGGCGACGGTTGTCGTCGCCGCACTAGCGGTCACCGGCCTTCCGGTGGCTGCCGGCGCGCATCCGGCCGCCGGGGCGTGGCGCGATGTGGTGGTCACCGGCTCGGACGTCGGGGGGGCAGCACGCGCGGTCCAGGCGGCCGGTGGCCGGGTGGTGGCCGAGTTGCCGGTCGTCCGCGGCGTCGCGGCGCAACTGGCGCAGGGCAGCACTCTCGACCCGGCCTGGCTGGTCGCCCCCGCGCGGGAGATCACGGTGGCCGAAGCGGCGACACCGGCCGGTACGGACAGCGCGGCAACCGTACGCCAGATGCTCGGCCTGCCCCCGGACGGCAAGGAAGGGCGCGGGGTGACGGTGGCGGTGGTCGACACCGGTATCGCCGACGTGCCCGACCTTGCCGGGCAGGTGGCGGAGCGGGTTGACCTGACCGGTACCGGCGCTGGTGACGGCTACGGCCACGGAACGTTCATGGCCGGCCTGATCGCCGCCTCGGGTGCGGCCTCGGGCGGCGCGTACCTCGGAGTCGCGCCCGGCGCGAAGCTGATCGACGTCAAGGTCGCCGACGCCGACGGGCGCACCGACCTCGTCACGGTGCTCCGCGGCCTGCAGTGGATCAGCGACCATCGCAAGGACGTGCAGGTCGTCAACCTGTCGCTGTCGTCGAACAGTCCGCTGCCGTACCAGATCGACCCGTTGACACAGGCTCTCGAATCGTTGTGGCACCAGGGCGTCATGGTGGTCGTGCCGTCCGGCAACGACGGCCCGGGCACCGGCTCCGTGACCTCACCGGGGAACGACCCGCTGCTGCTGACCACAGGCGGCCTGGACACCGGGAGTACGGCCGGCCGGGGCGACGACGTCGTCGGTACCTGGTCGGGGCGTGGACCCACCTGGCAGGGTGACGCCAAGCCCGACCTCGTCGCGGCCGGCGGTCACGTGGTGAGCCTGCGCTCGCCGGGCAGCGTGGTCGACACGATCAACCCGCAGGCACGGGTCGGCGACGGCTATTTCCGCGGTTCCGGGACGTCGATGGCCGCCGCGGTGACCTCCGGCGTCGTCGCGGGTGTCTTGGCCGTGCAGCCCCGGCTGCGGCCGCACGCGGTGAAGGACCTCCTCACCACCACGACGTACGCGAGTGCCGGACTGAGCCGGGCGGCCGGCGGCGGCGCGGGTGGCCTGGACGCGGCCCGGGTGCTCAAGTCCGCGTCCGACTGGCGTGTCAGCAAAGCGCAGAAGCAGTACGACGCCGACACCGCCACGGTCGGGCGGGACGCTAGCCGCTGGGCGGCGTTCTCGAAGGCCGTCGTGGACGGCGACGAGGACGGTGCCGAGCGGGCGTGGATGAAGTTGACCCCGGGTTCTCGTGACTGGGCCGCCCGGGCCTGGGCGCAACTGGACCCGGCCGCACGGGCCTGGGCAGCACGGGCCTGGGCGGCACGCGCTTGGGCAGGCGCCGACAGTGAGTGGGCGGCCCGGGCGTGGGCGGCTCGGGCGTGGGCGGCTCGGGCGTGGGCGGCTCGGGCGTGGGCGGCTCGGGCGTGGGCGTCGGACGACTGGGCGGCACGCGCCTGGGCCGGCTCAGATTGGACCGCCCGAGCGTGGGCGGCCGACGACTGGGCGGCGCGGGCGTGGGCGGCCGACCGATGGAGCGCCCGCGCCTGGGCGTGGATGCCCCTGTCGTGAGCACGGTTCCGTCACCCGCCGGCCGCCCGGGTCTGTCCCGGGCGGCCGGCGCCGTGCGTTCACAGCTGGGCGATCCGATCCTGCGCCGGGTGGCGGCGGTCGTCCTGCTGGGCGCCGGGCTGGCCGTCGTGGTGATCCTGGGATTTCCGGAGCGCGGCAGCGTGTTGCGCGGACTCGGTGTGCCGACGGCGTGGCTGCTCCCCGGTCTGACGATCCTGACCTGCCTCGCCGAGATGACCGTGGTGCGGCTACGGCACGGGGAGGCCGTCGAGGAGCTCAGCCTCTACGAGGTCGCGCTGATCATCGACGTCCTGCTCCTGTCGCCCCGGGATGCCCTGATCGCCGCCGCCGCGGGGCTCGTGTTCGCCAGCGGACTGCAGCGGCGACCCGTCGTGAAGGCGCTCTTCAACGTCGGCACCTACACGGCTGCCACGTCCGTACTGATCATCATCGTGCACCTGGTGGGCGGCACGCCCGGCGTGATGACGGTGGACGTGCTGGTCGGCGTGGTGGGCGCGACGATCGCCTTCACGATGGTGAACCTGTGCTGCCTGGCCCAGGTCCTAGGCGTCATCAACGGACTGTCGCCGTGGCGGATCGTACGCTCGGAAGCCCGGCTGTCCGGATACATGGCCATCGGTACGGTGGCGACCGGGTTGACCACCGCGGAAATCGCGCTGCACGCTCCGCTGCTGCTGCCGTTCATGGCGATGCCTGCCCTCGCCGTCACCTACGCCTACCGTGCGGCGGCGCGAGAGGCCGATGAGCGGGCCCGGTCCGGCTGGCTCCTTCAGCTGTCGCACGCGCTGGCCGAGCGCGAGGACGTGGTGCGCCAGTTCCTCGTCCTTGTCCGGGAGGCCTTCGGCGCCGACCTGGCCGTCATGATGCTGGAAAACGACGACGTGGCAATCTCGGTGGACGCCGCCGAACCGGGTTCGCTGCGGCACGAGCCGATTCCGCGGCACCTCGCCGGTCTGCGCCGAACCGCCGGTCCCCTGCAGCTGTCCGAGGACCTGCCGGCAAGCCTGCGCAGGATGGTGGTGGTCCCGGTGCAGAGCGGCGGCCGCCGGTTCGGCACGGCGGCGTTCGCCACCCGTGGCCGCGACCGCGGATGGATGACGACCGGCGACATCACTTTGCTGGCCTCGCTGGCCAGCGCTCTCGCCGTGGCAATGCGCGGCGCCGAGCATCTGGACCGGCTCGTGGACGAGACCAGCAAGCTGCAGGCCGTCGTCGAGCAATCCGCCGAGGGCATCATGGTGATCGACGGCGAAGGACTGGTCGAGATGTGGAGCCGGGCGCTGGCCGAGATCACCGGCATCGACGCTGCCGCCGCCGTCGGCCGGGCGGTCACCGATGTGCTCGACGTGCCCGTCGAGGAGGAACGCCTGCTGATCATGCCGGTGTCGTTGGAGCAGCCGAGGGCGGTCGCCGAGCTCACCGCCCGCCGCCATGACGGGGAGCAGCGCCGTCTGCGACTCGCCCACTCGGCAGTCTTCACCCTCGGTGCTCTCGTCCGCGACGTGGTCGTGATCAGCGACCTCACCCGCGAGTACCGCACCGAGCGGCTCAAGTCCGACTTCATCGCCATGGTGTCGCACGAACTGCGGACCCCGTTGACGCCGATCATTGGCTACGTCGATCTGCTACGCAGCCGCGGCGAGCGGATGACTCCCCAGAAGCGACTGGATGCGTTGAACCTCATCGGGGACCGCGCCGGCCACCTCTCCAGGCTCGTGGAGGATCTGCTGCTCGCCTCGCGGTTCGGCGACAACCCCGACGACGTCTCCCTGCACGTGTCCTCGGCGGCCCACGACCTCTGCGCGCTGGTCACTCAAGCCGCCCGGGACCTCGGTTCGGCTCGCGTCCGGCTAGACCTGCCACCGGCGCCCGTCTTCGCCTACTGCGACGACGGCCGCACGCTGCAGGTGCTCGCCAACCTGATCGGCAACGGTCTCAAGTACTCCCCGGACGAGGCTGAGGTGGAGGTCAGTGTGCGGCTCGATGAGACCCACGTGCACGTCGACGTCCGAGACGCCGGCCGGGGCATTCCCGCAGACCAGCTCGAGAAGATCTTCGACAAGTTCCACCGGGTGGAGGACCCCTTGACGATGAGCACCAGCGGCACCGGCCTGGGACTGTTCATAGCGCGCCGGCTGGCCCGCGCGATGGGCGGTCACATCAGTGTCATCTCGACCCTGAACACCGGATCGGTCTTCACCCTGTCTCTCACATACGGAGAGCGCCGGCCGGACTGACAATTCGCCAAGATCGACTGCATGATCGCGCGCTGGCTGCGCGCTGAAACGAGCAGCTCAAGGCGCAGATGACCGGTCTCGCAGACAACGTTTTGCCGCTGTCGCGGGCCCGCCCGGCGCAGACCGTGACGCAGCAGGACGCAGTACGGGCAGCGGGCCGGGAGCAGACCGTGACGTCCGGCCGATCCGGATTCAAGGCGTGCCCGGGCTGGTGGCGCGGCCGCTCAGGTGCGGGGCGGCCGGGCTGCTAGGGCCGGTTGCGGGGAACCGGAACCGGTGCAGGTCGGTGATCGAGAATCCGGACGCGGTGATCGCCGTGGCGGTGTCGCGGCCGGTACGGCAGCCGGCGAACAGCAGCGGCCACAACGTCGCGTCGGCCACCCGCTGCACTCGCCGCATCCCGCCAGGACGCTCGTCCGCGACATGCTCGAAGAAACGCAGCTCACCACCGGGCCGCAGCACCCGGCGCAGCTCGGCCAGCGCGGCCGCCTGGTCGTGCGCCGCGACCCGCATCCGGACGATCGGCGGGCGGTGCTGGTCCATCTGACGGACGACGGCCTGGCGGTGACCGACCGCCTTACCGCCGATTACGAGGGCGCGGCGGCCGGCCTGTTCGCTGGGCTGCCGGCCGAGCATGTTCAGCAGTTTCTCACCATGCTCGGCACCGTCGGCGACCGCGTCTCCGCCCTGGATCCGCAGGGCTGAGCGGCGTTACTTCCCGTAGCCGCGCTTGAGCAGGAACGACGCGCCCGCGGCGTACCCGCTCTCGTCGAGGAGTTCGAAGTCGAACGCGTCGGCGAGGCGGTTGGTGATGCTGAACGCGGTGGCCACGGCGAGGGCGTCCTCGACCTGCTGCCGGGTGACGCCGGTGGCCAGTACGGTCCGCATGTCGCCGGCGTCGACGGTGCCGTCGCGGGCCAGCTTGTCGAGCATGCGCAGGGTCGCGCGCAGGCCCTCCTCGATCGGCGCGGTGTCCAGGTCGGCCAGCGCTGCCTGGACGCGGTCCGGGTCGGCGTACGCCTTCGCGGCGGTCGCGGTGTGCGCACCGACGCAGAAGGCGCACTCGTTGGCCCGGGACACCACGGCCGCCATGAGTTCCCGGTCACCGACCGACCACGCCGAAGGGCCGCGCATCGCGAGCTGAGTGAAGTGCCCGGCCGGCTTGCCGTAGAAGTCGGGGCGGTAGAAGACCAGCTTCGCGGCGTCGGGCAGCGGGCGGCCGGAGAACAGCCGGATGGTCGCGAACAGCAGCTTGGTCCCGGGCTTGTAGCCACTGTTGAGGACGTCGGGGCGCATCAGCCGGCCGCCGCCTCGTCCAAGGCGGCCAGCGCCGACGTGTACATCCGGCTCGATTGACCGACGGCAGCGGCGATCACGACCTCGAACAGCTGGTCCTCGGTGATGCCGGCAGCGCGGGCCTGATCGAAGTCGGCGTCGGTGATCCAGGTGGGGGTGATGGCAACCTTGCCGATCAGCGGCTGCAGGCCCGGGTCCACATCGGCGTTCGCGAAAGCTGCCTCCCGCTGCTGCGCCGTCGTCGTGCCCGGGCCGCGCACGACACGGTTCACCAGAGCTTGGTGCGCGGCCCGCCTGCCGTCCGCGCCCATCAGTGGTCCTCGCCGAACAGCGCGGCGTACCGGTCGAGATAGAGCGGCCAGCCCTCGTCTTTGCCGTCGGTCCCGCGGTCGTAAATGTGCCCGCCAACCTTCGGCTCGAACACGGTCTCGGTGATCGGTACCCCGAGCATGTTGTGCTCGCGCGGCTTGAAGTCGCCGAACCGATCGGTGAACACCGCAAACGCCCGCTCGATCGGCGCCCGGACGATGATCTGACGGCGCACAACCGTTACTGCTTGGGTCATGAAATCTCCTCTTGCCGCTGTTCCGCCACATCCCGGTAACCGTCCAACGCGCGGGTCCAGAACGTCTCCAGCTGATCACGCAACGCGACCAACCCGGCGGGATTCAGCCGGTACACCCGCCTCGTACCCACTGCCTGGTCGGTCACCAGCCCGGCACCCTTGAGCACCTTCAGGTGCTGCGACACCGCCGGCCGACTGATCGGCAACTCGCCGGCCAGCTCACCCACCGCACGTGGCCGTTCCGCCAAGCACTGCACGATGGCCAGCCGGCTCGGATCGCCCAGCGCCTCCCAGCCCTCCGATGCTTGGTAAGTTGACACGAACGGAAAGCTACGACTTACCGAGGCCGAACGCAAGAGTCAGGGCCGGACGCCAGATCGGTGAGGAACCGTGTCAGCGCGAGCGCGACGCCGCGCCCCCGATCGCCGAACCACGACTGGTGAATCATGACCGTCAAGGCAGCGACCGCCTGCTGCCGCTCCTCGGCCGACATGGGCGCCATCTTCGTCTCTCGAACCACCACGATGGTTGTACGAAGCTTCGCTCCCGACATGCTCACAGCAACGAAGGCCGATGAGCCCGGCCGAGCGTGGCGGGGCCACACTTGTCCGATGACCGCAACCAGTAGCCGCGAACTGAGCACCCGGGACGGTTACGTCATCCGGTACTGCCGCTGCGGGCCCGACGACGGCCCGCCGGCGAACTTCCACAACGGCAGCCCGGGCACCCGATTCCTCGCCCCGCGACTGGTCCGCCGCATCGCCGGCGACCGCGTCAGCCTGCCCGGGCTGGCGGTCAACCGGGCCCGCCGCGCGAGCCGCGGCGGGGAACACAAATCCGACCCGCGAGACGCGAGAGTGATCGCCGACCAGATCCGGTTGCGTGCCGGGGAACTGCGCCCGGTCACCGCCGATACCGACGCCGACGCCGAGCTGCGGCTGCTCGCCGGACGCCGCCGCGAACTGGTGATCGATCAGACCCGCCGCATCGGCCGGCTGCGTGACCTGCTCGCGTCCATCCACCCCGGCCTCGAACGTGTGGTGGACCCGACCAACAAGGCCGACGCCGCGCTGCTGGCCCGCCGACGAATTAACGTCCTGCACGCCGTCCTGCGCACCCGGCAGCCCTACCGAACAAACGTCGCTCTCGCCTCTTGACTCAGACATCAGGCTGCGACCAGCGCCTCGGGCGTGGAATGAGCGGTCTGGCATCTTCGCGATGCCTGACTATCATCGGCTCGACCCCGACGAGGTCGGTCCCGAGGTCGCGCAGCGACTGTGCCCGGTGTACCGGGATGCCTTCGGCGAGGAGGATCCCGAAATGATCGACGCGTTCGAGGCGTCGGTCGAGCTCGATGCGGCCCTGCCGGGGTTCGGCATGGTGGTCGCCGAGGACCGCCACCGGCCCGTCGGGTTCGCCTACGGCCACACGGTGACCGCGGACGATCGGTGGCGTCGGACGGCGTCGGTGCGCAAGGTGCTGCGCAGGGCGGACAACTTCCACGTGGTCACGTGCGCGGTCGCGCCGGGCACGGCGAACGAGCCGCAGGATGTCCGGCGCCGCCTGCTGATGGAACTGCTTGCCGACCGCGCGGAACGCCACGCCACCCTCCACCTGCTGACGGGGGACGCGACCCGCGCCGGCTACGAGATGCTGGGTTGGCGGCGCATCGGCTCGATCCGGTCCGGCGCGACGGCGACCGTCGACATCCTCGCGCTTAAGCTGTCACCCGGGTGACGCCGGCCCACAGCGCCGCCGAGAGACGGTCCAGGCTCAGTGTCTTCGAGGCCATGGGCATCGCCATTGTCCAGGCACCAGAGCATCCGGACAGATTGGGGAGCGCCGCGTGCCGGGGGTGCTGATCGCGGTCGACTTCTGACAGCATCAGCATGCCCGGGGATCAGATGACGCTGTCGGCCTGCTCTGCGATCGCGTCGATGAGCTGGGTGCCGTTGAGCAGGGACGCGTCGTTGTGGTCGGCGCCTTGGACCGCTATGACCCGCACGGGTCCTGCGGCCTTGCCGGCAACGGCCAGACTCTGCTGTGGCGCCACGATCGAGTCGGCCGTGCCGTACACGATGAGCGTGGGTACCGTGACCCGAGCGATCACCTCGGCCACTGGGAAGCGATCGCGTGCCAGCAGGCGCACCGGCAGGAACGGATAATGCTGGCGGCCTGCTGCGGGCAGATCGGTGAACGGCGACCGCAGGATCAGGCCGGCGGGCGGGTGTTTCGCCGCCAGCGCGGTCACCACCGCCGCGCCGAGGCTCTCGCCGTAGTACAGCAGCCGTTCGGCCGGTATGCCGGCCTGTTCGATGAGGAACGTCCGTGCCGCCTCGATGTCGCGGGCGAGTCCGTCCTCGCTCGGGCTGCCCGGGTTGCCGCCGTAGCCGCGGTAGTCGACCAGCAGCACGGTCAGGCCCCGGCCGGCCAGGGCGGCGGCGAGTGGGGCCCGGGCCAGCTTGTTGCCCGCGTTGCCCGGCGCGAGCAGCACCGCCAAGCGCTCGCCGGGCGTCCGCGGCGGCGGCTCGACCAGCCAGGCGGTCAGGCATAACCCGTCGGTGGTACGCAGGGTGACATCGCGCGCCCCGGGAATCACCCGAGCCGCTGCCGGCGGCGACGACCGGTCCGGAAAGTAGATGAGCCGCCGCTGCAGCAGCCCGGCCGCCGCAGCGACCAGCACCCACAGCACGAGTACGGCGAGCGCGACGCGCACGAGAGCCGACACCCTGAGCATCGTCCCATTATCAGACCGTCCCGGCTCTCGCGTGCCCGGCGTTCCCCGGTGGGATCGCTGCCGACCTCCACCATCCAGACCACCGCGCGCGGGCCGTCCACCCGACCGGTGGACAGACGGGTCCCGTCGGGCGAGCCGACGCCGAGTCGACACACTCGGTAGCTCTTCCTCCGCAGCCCGACGCCCGGAAATGCCGAATTGAGTGCACTCGATCATGACGGTTGCTGAACTACCAAAATAGCCGACAGGCTACGACAAGAGAACGGCTTCCTCTGGCTGGGGTCGACGGTTCCCGTGACGGTCGCGATGCAATGGAGGAAGAAGTAATTGGCGACGGCGGCGCCGACCAGGCCCAGCCCGAAGACGAGACACACTCACACGATGGTGGTCTGCCGGCCCAGGTCGAGGATCTCCGCGTGCTCTGGCCGGGCGGTTACAGCACGAGTACCACCGAGCCGACCGGGACCGTTCCTCTGCCGGAGTACGCGGAGGTGAATTGGCGCTCGCGCCCTTGATCGTGGCCGGCGGAAGTCGGTGGAGATCTTGCTAATACGGTACGGCTTCGTATCATAGAACGATGAGATCCATGCCGCACCGCGTGCATGAGGCGTGCATCGACCACCTCAGCGAGCAGGGTTACGCCACCTTGACCTTGGATGCGCTGGCCGAACGTTCCCGGACGCCGCTGTCGGTCCTGATCGAGCGGTGGGGTGATCGGCAGGCCGTCGTCGTCGAATCGGTCGGCGCGCTCTTGAAGGCTGGCCCGGCCGACCTGGACACCGGCGCCCTCAAGACAGACCTGATCCAGCAGGCGACCACGTTCACCCGGTCGATCGCCGGTCACTCACCACAGCTACTGGGTGCCCTGATCGAGGTGCAACGCACCGATCCGGTGGTGTGTGAACGGCTGGCCATCTACGGCGGCCATCACGGGCTGACGCTGCCGAGCGCATCGCTCGATCGTGCCCGCGCCCGGCGGGAGATCGCGCCGGACGCGATGACCAGGGGCTACGAGGACATCATCCCGCAGGTCATCGTGGCCCGTCGCGTCTCACACCAGGACGTGGACGCGGCCTTCATCGAGGAACTGGTCGACTCGGTGGTCCTCCCGACGTTTCGATATGGAGCCCGCTAGATGGAGCATGACGGCATCAGTACGGCCGAGGTCACGGTGCGAGTCAACGGGCGCAGCCAGTCGGCCGCCATCGACACCCGGACCTCGCTGCTCGACCTCGTCCGTCAGCACCTCGGGCTCACCGGCACGAAACGAGGCTGCGACCAGGGCGCCTGCGGCGCCTGCACCGTACTGATCGATGATCAGCGTGTCCTGTCCTGTCTCACCCTGGCAGTGCAGGCCGACGGTCGTGAGGTCACCACCATCGAGGGCATCGGCGACGCGGCGCAGCTGCACCGGCTGCAGTCCGCCTTCATCGACCACGACGGGTTCCAGTGCGGCTACTGCACGGCCGGTCAGATCTGCTCCGGGGTGACGCTGGCGCGGGAGGCCGCCGCGGGTGTGCCCAGCGTGGTGACCGACGACCTGCTCGCTGACGAGGTCGACCTGTCGGTCGCGGAGATCCGTGAGCGGATGAGCGGCAATCTGTGCCGGTGCGGCGCCCACAACGGCATCATCGCCGCCATCTCGGAGGTCTACGGCTCATGAGGGAATTCAGCTATGCCAGGGCCGCCGACGCCGAGGAGGCGGTGCGCCTGGCCGGGACGGGTGCGCGATACCTGGGCGGCGGGACCAACCTGGTCGACCTCATGCGTGAGGGGATCGAGACGCCGGACGCCCTGATCGACGTGTCCGGACTGGCGCAGGGGATCACCGAGACGCCCGGTGCGGGGATCGAGATCGGTGCGGCCACGAGGAACACCACCGTTGCCGCGCATCCCCGCGTCCGCCACGACTACCCGATGCTGGCCCGCGCCATCGTCAGCGGCGCCTCGGGGCAACTTCGCAATATGGCCACGGTGGGCGGGAACCTGCTGCAGCGCACACGGTGCGCGTACTTCTACGACGAGGCCGCCCGCTGCAACAAGCGGTCGCCGGGTTCCGGCTGCGATGCCCGCGAGGGCTTCCACCGGACGCACGCCGTGCTCGGTGTGAGCGAGCAGTGCATCGCGACGCATCCGTCCGACATGTGCGTCGCGTTGGTCGCGCTCGACGCGCAGGTCGACATCCTCGGTCCCGCCGGGACGCGGTCCGTGCCGCTCGAGAAGCTGCACCGCGAGCCCGGCGACACCCCGCACCTCGAGACGGTGCTCGCGTCGGCGGAACTCATCACGGCTGTCCGGCTGCCCCGGGCCACGGTCGCGGCCAACTCGACGTACCGCAAGGTCCGCGACCGCGCGAGCTATGCCTTCGCTCTGGTGTCCGTCGCCGCCGCGCTCCGCGTCGAGGACGGCACCGTGGCGGAGGTGCGGATCGCGCTCGGCGGTGTCGCGTCCCGCCCGTGGCGCGCCCACGTGGCCGAACGGGAGCTGCTGGGTGCGCCGGCCACCGCGGGGAGTTTCCGGCGCGCAGCCGAAGCCGAGTTCCGCGTTGCTCGCCCGTCCCGGGACAACGCGTTCAAGGTGAACCTGGCGCCCCGGGTGGTCGCCGACGTCCTGGAGGGCCTGATCAGATGAGCATGGTGCAGCGAGCCACCGAAGCGCTCAACCGGACGCTGCCCGACCGTGCGGTCGATCCTCTGACCACGGCGCGCCGCGTCGTCGGCCGGGCCGTGTCGCGGATCGACGGTCCGAGCAAGGTGACCGGCGGCGCGATTTTCACCGCGGACATCGACCGGCCCGGGTTGGCGTACGCGAGCTTGGTGCCCAGCCGGGTCGCCCGTGGCCGCATCCGGCACATCGACGTGACCCGGGCCGCTAACGCACCTGGCGTCATCGACGTCATCACGCACCACAACGCGCCGGCCATGGACACACCGGTGCTCATGACGCTCACTGCCAAGGGTTGCGCGTTCACCGACGTCGCTCCGCTGCAGGACGACGTCGTCCGCTGGAACGGTCAGGCGGTCGCCGTCGTGGTGGCCGAGTCGCAGGAGTGTGCCGACTCAGCCGCGCGCCTGGTCGACGTCGTGTACGACGCGGCTCCGGCCCGAACGTCGTTCCGTGGGCTGCTGTCCGAGGCGGTCTTCCCGGCCGATGTGCTCGGAGAGCCGTCCGAGGTGTCCCGCGGCGACGTCGAAAACGCGTTGTCCCAAGCCGCTCTCGTGGTGGACGAGGTCTACTCGACGCCACCGCACCACCACATGGCGATCGAACTGCACGCGACCATGGCGCAGTGGAGTCCCGGGGACAGGCTGCACGTGTGGGACTCGACGCAGGCGCTGGGCCGTACGCGGCACAGCATCGCGCACGCGGTCGGAGTGCCGGAGAAGAACGTCACGGTGACCTGCCGGGCGGTCGGGGGCGGCTTCGGCAACAAAACGGTGTGGGACCATCAGCTGCTGTGCGTGGCCGCGGCCCGGGTGACGGGACGCCCGGTCCGGCTGGTGCTGCGGCGTCAGGACGTGTTCCGGACGACCGGCGGCCGGGCGCCGACCTGGCAGCGGGTCGCCCTCGGGGCCGCTCCGGACGGGCACCTGCAGGCACTGGTCCACGACAGCGTCACGGGCATCGTGCACGAGAACTGTCCCGAGCAGGTCTCGGTGCCGGCCCGGCATCTATACGCCTCGGACACCTACCGGATCGGGCAGAAGAAGGTCGTGCTGGATGTCGTCCCCAACGCATCCATGCGGGCCCCGGGCGACTCGGTCGGGTCGTTCGCGCTCGAATCGGCCATCGACGAGCTGGCCGGTCGTCTCGGCATCGACCCCATCGAGCTGCGCAGCCGCAACGAGCCGGCCGTCGATCCCACGGAGGGGACGCGGTTCTCCAAGCGTCACCTGATGGAGGCGTACCGGCGGGGAGCCGAACGCTTCGGCTGGCCGGACCGGAACCGCGTGCCGGGGGCACGACGTGACGGCCGGTGGCTGGTCGGGCAGGGCACAGCGTCGGCGTTCTACCCCTACATCCGGATGCCCGGCGGGAAAGCCCGTATCCGGATCACCGCGGACGGTCGCGCCGTGGTGACGGCCGCGGCCAACGACATGGGCATGGGTACGGAGACCGTGCAGGTGCAGCACGCCGCCGAGCGACTCGGGCTCCCGCTGGACCGGGTGAGTTTCGAGTTCGGTGATTCGACGCTGCCGGACAGCCCGATCGCCGCGGGCTCGGCCCAGACGGCCAGCCTGGTGATCACTGTCGCCCAAGCGGCCGAGGAGCTCAAGAAGGTACTGCTCGCACGGGTGCCTCGGCATAGTGCCCTGCACGGACTCAAACCGGCCGACGTCGTCTTCCGTGACGGTGGGCTCTACCGGACGAGCGATCCGGCCCAGGGCTCTCCGTTCGAGGCGCTGGTGGGCGAGGCCGGGCACGTCGACGCCGTCGGGTCCTCGCCGTTGCTGCCGCTGGAGTTCATGAAGTACTCGATGCACGGCTACGGGGCCCATTTCTGCGAGGTCAGGGTCGATGCCACAACCGGTGAGACCCGCGTCTCGCGGTGGGTCGCCTGCATCGATGCGGGACGCATCATCAATCCGAAGACTGCGGCGAGTCAGATCCGCGGGGCGGTGATCATGGGTATCGGCAGCGCGCTGATGGAGGAGGGCCTGGTGGACAACCGGGCCGGGCGCACGGTGACCGCGTCTGCCGCGGAGTATCACGTGCCGGTCCACGCCGACGTGTGCGACATCGATGTCAGCTTCCTCGACATCCCCGATCCGTTGACACCGATGGGCGTGCACGGGGTGGGAGAGATCGGCATCGTCGGGGTCGCGGCGGCAATCGCCAATGCGGTCCACAACGCGACCGGCGTCCGGGTGCGCGACCTTCCGATCACCCTCGACAAGATCATCGACGGGGGTGTCACGCGATGAGCCCGCGAGGCCGGCCGATGGTCCCCGGACGAGGAGAGGCCATCCTCGACGTCGTCCTGACCATGGTGGCCGAGATGGGATACGCCGCCGTCACCATCGACGCGGTGGTGGCCCGCGCCCACGCCTCCAAATCGACCGTCTACCGCCGGTGGGCGGATAAGCGCGCCCTCGTCATGGCCGCGATGGGATCCGGTCCAGCGGCCCAGGCGCTCGAAATCCCGGACACCGGTTCGCTGCGGGGCGATCTGATCGAGTACGCGAGAGCGCTCGCCGCGGTCATCGACGGCTTCGAGGGCCGGCTCATGGTGGGAATGTCCCAGGCGGTGATGGACGACTCAACGCTGCGCGCCTGCGTGCAGGAACGCTCCCGACGCAGCACGCCCCAGCTCGACCGGCGAGTTCTCGAACGCGCGCGCAGGCGAGGCGAGCTGCGCACCGCCGAGCAGCCACGCATCCTCGGCGAGGTCGCCTCCTCGTTGCTCGTCTACCGCATCGTGTGCGGACTGCCCGTGGACGACCTGTTCATCGAGCACCTCGTGGACGACATCCTGCTGCCGGCGCTGTCGCAGTGAAGCCACCCGAACGCACACAGGTGCGGCCCTGACCGATCGCTCGGGACGGTGGGTGCCCGCGTGGGGCGGCGGCACCATCGGCGGGACGACCGCCGGGCTGTGGGGAGGGTGGTTCACGACGCCCACCGCCGCGACCGGCTGACCGGTACTGACCATGGGACGGGTGCGTGATCCGGGTGGTCAGGGACGCCAGACCAGGGGTCCGTCGTTCTACGCACGGATGCTTCGAAACTGTGTCCGGAGGGCGATTTGAACCCCCAGTACATGGTGAAGCTGCGTGAGAACCTGGTGCTGTCTTGAACTCGGCGGAGTGGCGGGACTTGAACCTGCGACCCCTTGTTACCAACCGCGACGATCCCGGACTTGTCGTTGATTGCCGGAACCTTGCATTGAGCTGCGGAAACGCGACCTGACGATTGTCAGCGCTGGTCACTGATTATCAGCCGTTGGCGGGGGCTTCGGGGGGTAAACGGGGGCGCTGATCAGTCCATTGAGGATCTTTATGCGGCGGACCCGCGCCACGGCGAGGTCGACGACGGCTGGCCCGGTGTCCGATGCGTTGGGTGAGAGTTGGTAACGGCTCTGGTGGGGCCGGTGTTCGTTGTAGTGCACGACGAACTCAGCCAGAACGCCCAGCAGGTGCCGCGAAGTGTAGATCAGCATCCGGTCCAGACCATCCCGGCGGACTGTGCGTACCCACCGTTCCGCATACGCATTCGCCCGCGGCGCCTGCGGTGGACCGCGCAGGACCTCGATGCCTTCACTGGTGAACACCTCGTCGAACACGTCGGTGTACTGCGCACCGAGAAACTCGGTCCAGGATGGACCGGGTGCGCCGCGGCGCACGATCCACCCCGGCCTTGGTCAGGATGGACTACACGCTGCTGGCCGCCACCCGGTAACCCAGGCCGACCAATTCGCCCTGGATCCTGCGATGACCCCAGCTTGAGTTCTCTTTCGCCAGGCGCAGCACCAGCGCCCGGATCTCCGCACGCACTGGCGGGCGACCCGGCCGGCCTCGGGGATAGGTCCAGTTCCGGGCGTTCAGGTTGCGGTGCCAGCGCAGCAGGGTGGCCGGGGTGACGAGGAACGTGGCCCACCGCGGGCGGGGCAGCAGCCGGGACAACGCCGAGAGAACCGCCCGATCGGAGGGTTCCAGGTCCAGCCGTTTTGACCTGGCGGCGCAGCACCGCGAGCTGGTGGCGAAGGACCAAGATCTCGACCTCCTTCGCCCCATCGCCGCGCATGCCCAATACGATCTACCGCAACACCTGACGCAGAACCAGGTACCCGAACGACACGACCATGCCGGACAGCCTGCCGTCCATCGAGCAACCGGCAACGCACATAACCGCGGTCAACCCTCGAAACCCTGTTGCCGAGCGGTACAAGGGTTTGTTTGTCGAGTTGCCGACCGCTCGCCACAGCGCCAGCCGAACCCACGCCGGCGGCCCGTGGCACCGCCACCTCGGCGGTAGCTGACCGTCCACGAGCCGACGCCCCTGACTCACGGATCTTGTACCACGGCTTCACGAATCGCGGCCCTTGTTTCCGTTGTTACAGTGCGTCTGAACCCACGGTGAAATCGCGCACGTGTTTGTGTGACACGTACATGTTGATTTGTTGAACGGGGGATAGACATGCGAGGTGTAGGACGGACGGCGCTCGTCGCGACCGTACTGGTCGCCACGGCGGTGCCACTGAGCGGACTGGCCCGGGCACAGGCATGTGTGCCGGGATCGGATTTCAATGGGGACGGTTGCGGCGATCTGATCGTCGCGGATCCCGACGCGACCGTCGACGGCAAGGCTCGGGCCGGCCGGGTCAACGTGGTGTACGGCGGTGAGAACGCGGCCCGGCCGCTTCTCACCCAGGGCATGACCGGCGTCGGCGACACCGCCGAGACCGACGACCGGTTCGGCGCCGTCGTGCGCGCCGCCCAGATCAACGACGACGCGTACGCCGACCTGGTGGTCGCTGTGCCGTCGGAGTCGGTCGGCAGCGCCGACGACGCCGGGGTAGTCCAGGTGATCTTCGGTTCCGCCGCGGGGCTGGGCGGCGGCAAGAGCGGCATCATTCTCCGGCAGGGCGTGTTCGGCGTGCCAGGGGCGCCGGAGGCGGGTGACCGGTTCGGCGCGTCGATCGCGGTCAACACCACCAACCTCGACGGCGAGGGGTCGCCGGCGCCGGCGATCGCGTACGGCGCGCCGGGTGAGGACCTCGGGAGTGTGTCCGACGCTGGGGCGGCGGGTCTGGTGGCGTTCGACGTCAGCACCGGTGACGTGGCGCTGACGCGCGACCTCACGCAGGATTCGCCCGGCATCAGCGGGCAGGCCGAGCCGGGTGACCGTTTCGGCGCGGCCGTCGAGGTGTTCCAGGGTCCCGGCGGGTTCGGTTGCAACGCCAGCACCGCGCAGGGCTACACGATCGTGGTCGGCGTGCCCGGCGAGGACTTGGACAGCGTCCGGGATGCCGGCATGGTGCACATCGCTCGCGGGCTCGCCACCGATACTCCGTTGTCACAGGACACGGCCGGGGTGGACGGCGTCGCCGAAACCGGTGACCAGTTCGGCGCGAGTCTCGCCCTGACGTCGTTCTGTGAGCATGACGGACCGTCGCATGTGAAGTTGGCGGTCGGTGTGCCCACCGAGGACATCGGCGCGGCGGCCGACGCCGGGGCGGTGCATCTGTTCGCGACCGACGACGAGTTGCCGCTGCTGCAACAGTGGAGCGTCAACCAGGAAACGACATCGGTGGCCGGTGCGGCCGAGGCCGGCGACCGGTTCGGCACGACCCTCGCGCTCGGCGGCCCGTGGCGGGACGACCTCGGTGAGCCGGTCGTGGTGGGCGTACCGGGTGAGGACATCGACTCGGTTGCCGACGCGGGTTTCATCCAGGTCTTCGGTGACGGGACCACCGCGCCAGGCGACGGAGACGTCGGTTTGGCGCAGTCCGACCTGGGCGACCCGGCGCAGGCCGGTGACCAGTTCGGCGCTGCGCTCGCCGCGCGCTACCAGGCGCTGTTCGTCGCAGCCCCCGACGACGTGACCTACTCGACCGGCGTGGTGCACCTGATCGGTTGGGACACGGTGTTCGGCGGCGGCGGCGCGGACACCGTGATCGCTCCTGGTGTCGACGGCGTGCCGAGCGGCGCGGTCCGGTTCGGAGCGGCGCTGGCAGCCTAGGCTAGGACCAATGCCGGGTAGCTAAGGAACCGTGGCGGGCTTCAAGAGTGTCGCGAGACGAAGGTGGCGGTGTCTCGGTATAGGGGTTTGTCACTCCAAGACAGCCTCGTACCGGGAGCCCCACCCCACAACACAGCCACTCACGGCCAGTACCGCCCGAAATTACGGTTCGGGCTACGGCGGATCCGCGCAGAGGCGAGGGCGACAGCGGCTGGCCCGGTGCGGTGCCAGCGCTGCAACGTGGCCGGGGTGACCATGAACGTTGCCTACTGCGGTCGGGACAAGAGCCGGGCCAGGGCCGAGAGCACCGCCCGATCGGAGGGTTCCAGATCCAGGCGCTTGACCTGACGGCGCAGCACCGCGACCTGGTGGCGAAGGACGAGGATCTCGATCTCCTTCGCCCGCTCGCCCCGCAGGCCCAACACGATCAACTGCAGCACCTGACGCAGGACCAGGTATCCGAAAGACACGACCATACCGGTGGCGGCCGACGTGCCGCTCAGCCGAGCTACGGGCTATTCCTCTGCGATCCCTTAGGTTCCCCAGCCTGGCGGGATGTGGCCGATGCGTACGCGCTGCGGGTGGTCACCGACGCCGACCATGGCCACCCGCTGACCGGTCGCGAAGCTGATCGCCGACACCCGGTCGGCGCCGGCCTCGGAGATCACGCAGTCGCGACCGTCCCCGCTGACCGTGGCCCAGTACGGCTTGATCGCGGTGACCAGTTCGCCCTCCTGGAGCGTGGCCCGGTTCACCACCGTCGCGTAGTCGTCCATCGTGCCGGCCACGCAGAGCTTGGTGCCGTCCGGGCTCATCGAGAGGCCGTGGTGCCGGGAGTCGTTGACGAAGGTGGTCCGGTCGTCGGAGGTGGCCGGGTTCTTCGGCAGCGTCTTCACCCGGGTGATCGCGTCCGTCGCCACGTCGTACTCGATCACGCCGTTGAAGAACGACACCTGGAAGTAGAGCTTCGTCTCGTCCGGGGAGAAGACCGCCGGGCGCACCGCGTTGGACAGGTCGTCGCGGCCGAACGCGTCGAGGCGGGAACGCAAGTCGATGGTGCGTACCGTCTGGAAGGTCGTGGTGTCCACGACCGTGATGTGCCGATCGCCCTTGGTCCAATCCCAGATCGGATCGTCGAGATCGGTGTTGACCTCGCCGATCGACATGTTCCAGAGGAACCGGCCGTCGCGGCTGAAGATGTTCTCGTGCGGCTTGTCGCTGGTGGCGAACGAGCCCACCTGCTGCCCGGTGACGATGTTCAGCACGTGCACCTTGTTCGAGGTGGAGGCGGACACCGCGACCCGCGTGCCGTCCGGTGACACCGCCATGTGGTCGGCGCGGAAGCCGGTGACCGGGAACCGCCACCGGATCGCGCCGGTGTTCAGGTCCAGCGAGACGACGTCGGCGAAGCTCGGCCGCGAGGCGACCAGCGCGGAGCCGTCAGGTGTGGTGTACATGTCGTCGACGAGCTGGTCGTGGCCTTCGCCCGGGCCGTTGCGGATGCCGAGGAAGAAGGCCAGCCGGATCGGGTTCAGGAAGATCTCGGCCAGCCGCTGGGCGCGGTCCGGCACCACGTTGATCCGGCCGATCTTCTGGTACGCGCCGGTCGACTGGATGACGTCGACGGTGCCCTCCCAGTTGTTGCCCACGAACATCACCTCCCGCAACGGGGGAGCGGCGACGGCGGGCCCGGACAGACCGGCGACGACCAAGGCGGCGGCGACCACGGTCGCCAGGGGTCTCGACATTGCGGCGCCTCCAAGTTGTTACTTTTCAGTAACACATCGAAACACCTCAACTATTAATGCGATAGTTCCTCGCGTTCAACGAGAGGGCTGATTTCTGTGGGGCGGACACAACGGACCGACCTGGTGGTCGGTGTGTTGCGCGAGATGGCGGCCGACGAGGCGGTGCTCGACGAGCTGCTGGCCGCGGCGTCCACCGAGTCACCGGTGGTCGCCCGGCTCCCGGTCAAGGAGGGGCGCCGGCACGTCGCCGTGCTGCTCGCCGCTGGGCTGGCCGCGCTGCACCGGGGCGCCGACCCGGACGAGCGTGACCTCGCCGCCGCCACCCGGCTGGGCGCCGACCGGGCGGCGCAGGGCATTCCGCTGTCCGCGCTGCTCGGCGCGATGCAGGCCAGCCGTACCCGGGCTCTGGAGATCGCGATCCAGCGCGGCCGCGGTGCCGGCATCCCGGACGACACGCTGCTGTGGGTGCTGCCCGAGCTCGACCGCAGCACCGCGGCGCTGGAACGCGGTGTGATCAACGGCTATCAGGCCGCCGAGCGGCGGCTGGCCCATGATCGGGGGCGGGCTCTTCGCCGCCTGCTGCGCGGTGACGGGGCCACGGCCGAGGAGCTGGGGGTACGCGCAGACCAGCCGCTGCACTGCGTGGTGGCGACCCCGGGCGATCGGGGCGAGCTCGGTTGTGACGTGGTGGCCGCGATCGACGGCCATCTGGCCGGGCTGGCGCCGCGTCCGCCCGCCGGCCCGGTGGCCGGTCTCGTCGTCGTCGCACCGGCCGGAACCCTGGCCCAGGCCGCCGAGCGCTATCCGGCATGCGTGGCCGCGCTCGCGACGGCCGGCGGCAACGGCGTGTTCGACCTGCTGGACCTGGCGGCCGACGTCGCACTGGCCCGCCAGCCGATGCTGGCCGGCCTGCTCGCGGGCGCGCTGCCCGCCGCCCTGCGCCCGGACGACGACTTCCACCGGGAGCTGGTTACCACCGCGCTGTCCTATCTGGACCACGGGCGGCGGCTGGATCAGGCCGCGGCGGCGCTTTTCGTGCACCCCAACACGGTTCGCTACCGGCTGGGGCGGCTGCGCGAGATCGCCGGCCCGGAGGCCGAGCCGACCGAGCTGATGACGATGCGCGAGGCCGTCCGGCTCTGGTGGGCGCTGCGGTGCTGGCTCTCCGGAAATAAACCTTAGTTTAAGATTGCGGATGCCGGAACCTCATCCGTGCAGGCGGAGGCTCGTCGACGAGGCGTTCTGCGACGGGCGGGCCGCGTCGGGCCACTGAAGCGCAACCGGGCGCGCCCAGCTCGCCATCGGGGCGGGCTGGGCGTGTTGGGTTTCTATCGGCTCCGGGTGGGCATCGGCGCGGCGAGGGCGAGGACCGCGAAGGCGAGGACCGCGGCCACCGTGCGGACGGTGTGGGCGATCTGCCAGCGATCCCGCACGTCGGCCCAGTCGGAGGGCGGGGACTGGGCGTTCCAGCCGAGCTGGTCGGAGTTGATGGGCAGGTTGACGATGAGTGTGAGGCCGAAGATGAAGACCAGGAGGGCCAGGGCGGCGACGGTCAACCATCGGGTGTTCGTCTGGAAGGTCCGGTAGACCAGCACCGCTGTGGCGATCAACGCCGGCAGGAGCGTGGCCACGGCGAGCTTGTCGAGGGAGTCGAGTTCGACCAACCGGACCTGGGTGTAGACCGTGCTGTCGAAGCTTCGCAGCGAGAGCTCCAGGACGAGGACTCCGGTGAGAAACCCGGCGAACAGACCCGCGAACACGAGGCTGGCGAAACGCGCGTACTTGGTCATGATCCTGTGTGCTTCGGGGTGAAGGCGGCGCTGTGGTCTTCCGCCCAGGTGGCGTACGTGCGCGCCGGGCGTCCCAGCAGCCGCCGCACGGTGTCGGTGGTGGGTCCGGCTTCGCGGGCGTAGTCGGCCAGCGAGCCGAGCAGCCGGTTGGGTACCTCGTCGGGCAGGCCGGCGGCGAGCATGCCGCGACGGATCTCGTCCGGTGTGGCCTCGACGAACGACAGTGTCTGGTCGAGCGCGGCGCCGAGCGCGGCGACCTTCTCCGGCTGGCTCAGCGACTGCTCGCCGGTGAGCACATACGTCTGGCCGGTGTGGTCCGGCTGGGTCAGGGCGAGGGCCGCCACCGCGGCGATGTCGCGCTCGTCGATGGTCGAGGTCCGGGCCTGCGGGTATGCCCCTCGCACGGTCCCGGTCGCCTGGATCTGCCCGGCCCAAGCGAGGGTGTTGGCGGCGAAGTCGGCGCAGCGCAGGATCGTCCAGTCCAGGCCGGACTCCTGGGCCAGGTTCTCCACCGCCTGGAACTGCTGCCGGAAGCGCGCGTGCCCGGCCGGGTACGGCACGGTCAGGGACGACAGCACGACCACCCTCGTCGTGCCCGTTTCGCGGGCGTGGGCCAGCAGGTCGACAGCGGCGGCTCCGGCGGCGCGCGGGCTGAGCAGGATGGCCTCCACGCCCTGGAGGGTGGCAACCTCGCTGGGGTGGACGAGCTGTGTGTCCGCCGGGAGGTCGGCGTGCGGGTCGCGGGTGGCGGCGGCGACCTTCGCCCCCTGCTCAACCAGTAGCCGGACGGCGTGCCTGCCGACGACGCCGGTGGCGCCCGTAACCAGGATCATGACTAAACCCTTCTCCATGTCGTATCGTATGAGACTCAAACTATCTGAGCTTTGGGGATCAAACAATATGAGTCACGTAACATCTGGGAGCGGACGCGCCCGCAGGCAACTCACCACCCAGATCAAGGACGCCCTGCGCGACCTGCACAACCAGCTGTCGACGCTCAACCGCCAGGTCGGCGTCCAACTCGCCATCAAGGACACCGACATGGACTGCCTCGATCTCATCAACCGGCACGGGCCGCTGAGCCCCAGCAACCTCGCCCGCCAGGCCGGGCTGCACCCGGCCACCATGACCGGAATCCTCGACCGGCTCGAAAACGCCGGCTGGATCGCCCGCGAACGCGACCCCGCCGACCGGCGCGCGGTCACCGTCCGGGCCCTGCCCGACCGCGGCAGCGAGATGTACCACCTGTTCGCCGGCATGAACTCGGCGATGGACTCGATCTGCGCCGACTACGACGAGCAGCAGCTCGAACTGCTCGCCGACTTCCTCCGCAGGACCACCGACGCCGGACTCACCGCGACTCGCACCCTCACCGCCGGCACCGGCCCGTCAACCACCTGACCAGCGCGATCAGTCCGTGTGGTCGCGCTGGGCCTGGGTCGTTTCGCGGAGGACGGTCCAAGCGTCGGCCACCGGACCTACGTGGGTGAGCTTGTCGGGGTTGAGCACCGTGCGGATCGCCTGGATCTGTCCGTCGAGGATGTCGAGCACCAAGGTGTTGACGACCTTGCCATCGCGGTCGCGGAGGATCGCGCCCGGCTGGCCGTTGACCTGGTGCGGCTCCACAACGCCGCCGATACGGCCGAACGGCCCGATGAGCGCGGTAAGCAACCTGGTCACGTTGCCGGCTCCGGCGATCACACCCTTGCCCCACAGCGGGGCCTTGCCCCCGCTGTCGGAGACCAGGTGAACGTCGGCGGCCAGCAGTTCGGCCAGCCCGTCGACGTCGCCCTCCCGGAACGCGTCGAAGAAACGCTCGGCGAGTTCCTCGCGTTCACGCCGGTCGGCGGAGAACCGGGGCCGGCCCGCGTCCATGTGGCGGCGCGCCCGCACCACGAGCTGGCGGCACGCCGCCTCCGACCGTCCCACGGCCGACGCGACCTCACCGAAGCCGAACCCGAACACCTCCCGCAGCACGAACACCGCCCGCTCCAGCGGGCTCAGCCGCTCCAGCAGCAGCAGGGCCGCCATCGACACCGAGTCGGCCAGCTCCGCCGACCGCTCGGGGTCCTGGTAGGGATCGGTCAGCAGCGGCTCGGGGAACCACGGCCCGACGTACTCCTCGCGCCGCACCCGCGCCGAACGCAGCACGTCGATCGAGACCCGGGTAACCACCGCCGACAGGAACGCCTTCGTCGAGGCGGGCCGTGTCGAGGATGCCGCATAGCGCAGCCAGGTCTCCTGAACCGCGTCCTCCGCCTCGCTCACACTGCCCAGAATCCGGTACGCGATCGAGAACAGCAGCGGCCGCAGCTGCTGGAACTCCTCCGCCTGACTCACGCCAACTCCTTCTCGAAGCCCTGCCGCCACGACGGGTAGCTCAGCTCCCAGCCCAGCTCCCGCTTGGCCTTGGCGTTGCTGAAACCGCGTCCCTCGGTCATCAACATCACCGCCGCCGCCCCGGCCAACGGCCGGGCCAGCCAGACCGGAACCCGCATGGGCCGTTTCGCCCCCACACACGCGGCCAGGTAAGGCAGCCATTCGTTGGCCGGAGCCGGCTCGTCGTCGACGATGTTGAACACGCCCTTCGCCTTCTGCTCCACCGCCAGCACCGTGGCGCTCGCCGCGTCGTCCAGATGCACGAACGAGCAGTGGCCGGCGCCGCTCCCGACGATCGGGAACTGCCGCTTGCGTACCGGGCCGGCCAGGTCCTCGATGGTTTCCGGCCCGTAGAACCAGCCGTAGCGAAGAACCCCGCCGCCGGCCTTGAGGACCACGTCCTCGACGTGGCCGATCGCCGCCATGCCAGGCTCCGCCGGCGTCCCCCTCATCAGGTCCAGCCCGTCCTGCTCGGTCTTCACCCAACCGCCCTCGCGGACGCCGTTCCAGCCGCCGTAGCTCTGCGCGATGACGTGGGTCACGCCGGTCGCCTCGGCGGCGGCCATCAGATGGTCCGTCCCCTCGGCGCGCAGCCGGTTGGTGCCGGCGAACCACCGATCCATGTGCTTCATGTCGGCCTTGCCCGCGTGCCCCACGGCAATCGCGGTCATCTGATGCACGATCACGTCCGGCTGAGCCCTGGCCACCGCCTCACCGACCGACGCCGCGTCCAGCCCGTCCATCACGACGCCGTCCGCGCCCAACTCCTCCAGCATGGCCAACTTCGCCGCGCTCGTCGTCGTAGCCGTCACCTGATGCCCCCGAGCCACCAGCAGCGGCACCAGCCGCCGCCCCACAACCCCGCTACCGCCCGCCACGAACACCCGCATGATCATCACCCTTCCAGATCAACATCCTGTCTCTGCGACCCGAGACGAGACAGCACGTCGGCCTGTGACATGGGCGGCAAAAGCGCTGGTCTACGTGGCGGCGAGGCGGAATCGCCGGCGGTACGCCGCGGGTTCGGGCCGGTCGGGGCTCCCGACGGCCGGTCGGGCAGAGTGGCCGTCGGTATTGCCGGCGAACGCTGTTCTCAGTCCTGCGGGTTCGCGGTCGCTTGGTCGAGGGTCCCGTGCGCCTCGATCGAGAGGTCCTGCCCGTCGGCCCAGGTCGTGAGCCGCTCGGCGTAGACCTGCTCGATCATCTGGTGGAAGCCCTGGCCGAAGAGCACCCGCAGCGGCGGCTGGTCCGAGTCGACAATCTTGAGCAGTGTCTGGGCCGCGGCGACCGGGTCACCGGCGGGCTTGCTGCCGGCCATCTGGCCGAGGCGCTGGCGCAGACCGTCGTAGGCTGGGTTGAGCTGGGCCATGTGGCCGTTGTCGAGCGGGTTCGGGTTCTTGCCCTTTCTGGTGGCGAAGCCGGCGGGCTCGATCACGGTCACCTTGATGCCGAACTCGGCGACTTCACGTGCGAGCGTTTCGTTGAGCGCTTCGACGCCCCACTTGGAGATGTGATACGCGCCGCCGAGCGGCATCGCGATCAGGCCGGCGACCGAGGATAGCTGGACGAAGTGCCCCGAGCCCTGCTCCCGCAGGTGGGGCAGCGCTGCCTGAATCACCCACACGGCGCCGAACACGTTGGTCTCGAACTGGTCGCGCAGCTCCTGTTCGGACAGTTCCTCGATCGCGCCGACCTGAGCGTAGCCGGCGTTGTTGACGACGACATCGAGGCGACCGAAGTGCTCCCTGGCCCGCTTCACGCTTTCGAAGACGGCGGCCTTGTCGGTCACGTCCATTTCAAGCGGAAGTACCGCGTCGCCGTACGTGGCGACGAGGTCGTCGAAGCTTGCCGTGTTGCGGGCGGTCGCGGCCACCCGGTCGCCGCGGGACAGAGCGGCCTCGACGAAGTTGCGGCCCAGGCCGCGCGACGAACCGGTGATGAACCAGACCTTGCTCATGATGTCGTCCTTTCGTTGGTGGTTGGCTGTTGAACATGAGATGGCGGCGGTCCGACCGCTGTGACAGTGCGTCCGCGTGACCTGTGCCACGCGCCGGTCACCAGGCGACGGGTCCCGGGCGGTCGACGAAGATGCCGGTCGGTCCGTCGGGGCCGAGAATCGCGAGCCCGATGATCGAGTCGGTGCCCTCGGTGACGGTCAGCCGGCCGGTGTGATGGTTCATGTCGGTAGCGGCGAACTTGCGGTGGGCGACCTCTCCGGGGGTGGCGATGTTGAACTTGGTCTCCGGGAGCGCATGCGCGTACCGGATGGTGATCATGTTCAGGACCGCCTTCGACGGGAAAGGGGTCGGCCTGACGCCTCTACCTGCGGGTAAGGTGCGACGGGTGGAGATCCGGTCCAGGCCGTCCCCCGCCCGCTCGCAACCGGGCGGTCACGCGCGCGCGGTCGAGGCCCTCCGGGAGTCGTATGCGGCGGTCCCGGCCGGGCGCCCGGTGCGGCTGGCCAAGCGGACCTCCAACCTCTTCCGGCAGCGCCGGTCCGGGCCGGCCACGGTCGGGTTGGACGTGGCCCGGCTCGACGGCGTGCTCAGCATCGACCCGGACGGGTCGACCGCCGACGTGCAGGGGATGTGCACGTATGAGCGGCTGGTCGACGCGACCCTGCCGCACGGCCTGATGCCGCTGGTGGTGCCGCAGTTGCGGACCATCACGCTGGGCGGGGCGGTCACCGGGCTGGGCATCGAGTCGACCTCCTTCCGGCACGGTATGCCGCACGAGTCCGTGTCCGAACTGGACATCTTCACCGGAGCCGGCGAGCTGGTCACCGCCCGGCCCTCCGGCGAGCACGCCGACCTGTTCGCCGCGTTCCCCAACTCCCAGGGCAGCCTCGGCTACGCCACCCGCCTGCGGATCGCGCTGCAACCGGTCCGGGCCCGGGTCGCGTTGCGCAACGTGCCGTTCCGCGACCTCGACGCGATGATGGCGGCGGTGGACGAGGTGATCGCCACGGGTGCCTGGGACGGCCGCCCGGTCGACGCGATGGACGGGGTGATGTTCGCGCCACAGGAGGCGTACCTGGTGCTCGGCGAGTTTACCGACTCCCCCGGTGCGACCAGCGACTACACGGGGCAGGCGATCTACTACCGGTCACTGCGGGAGCGCCGCACCGACCTGCTCTCCACGTACGACTATCTTTGGCGCTGGGACACCGACTGGTTCTGGGTGTCGCGGGCGTTCGGCGCCCAGCACCCCGCGCTGCGCCGGCTGTGGCCGGCCCGGTACCGGCGCAGCGACGTGTACCACCGCCTGCTGCGGCTGGAGGAACGCCATCAGGTGGCGGCCCGGATCGACCGCTGGCGCGGCAATCCCGTGAGGGAGCGGGTGGTGCAGGACGTGGAGCTGCCCACCGAGCGGACGGCGGAGTTCCTGCGCTGGTTCGCCGAGCGGGTGCGGATGTCCCCGGTCTGGCTGTGCCCGCTGCGGCCGCGCGAGCCCGCCGGCCCGGGCTCCGCCCGCCGTTGGCCGCTCTACCCGCTGGAGCCGGGGCGGTCGTACGTCAACGCCGGCTTCTGGGGCACGGCGGAGATCCTCCCCGGTGCCCGCGACGGCGACGTGAACCGCGCCATCGAACGGTGGGTCGCCGACTTGGAGGGGCACAAGACCCTCTATTCGGACGCGTTCTACGACCGGGAGACCTTCGACCAGTTGTACGGCGGCGACGCCTACCGGGCCGCGAAGCGGCGCTACGACCCCGATTCCCGGTTGACCGACGTATACGACAAGGTGGTGCGACGGCAATGAGCCTGACGAATCGGAAACCCATCCCCTCTCCCCGTCCCCCGTACGGCCGCGCGGTGCCCACCGTGGCCGACGTGGTGCGGGAGGTCACCAGCGAGAGCTCGACGATCCGGATCACCGGGTACGACGGCAGCGCCACCGGGCCCGCCGACTCCCCCGCCACCGTGCACATCGCCTCCGAGCGCGGGCTGTCGTACCTGATCACCGCGCCGGGCGAGCTGGGCCTGGCCCGGGCGTACGTGGCCGGCGACCTCGAACTGCCCGGTGTCCACCCGGCGGATCCGTACGACGCCCTGCGCCAGGTCAAGGCCGGCCTGCACCCGCGGGTGCCGTCGCCACGGGCCGCGGTGGCGCTGGCGCGCGGCCTGGGTTGGGAACGGTTGATGCCGCCGGCCCCGCCGCCGCAGGAGACGGTGCCGCCCTGGCGGCGGGCGGTGCGGGGACTGCGCCACTCGCGGGACCGGGACTCCGACGCGATCCAGTACCACTACGACGTGTCCAACGCCTTCTACGAGCTGGTGCTGGGCCCGACGATGACCTACACCTGCGCGGTGTACCGCGACCCGGGCGACACCCTGGAGCAGGCCCAGACGGCCAAGTACGACCTGGTCGCCACCAAGCTGGCGCTGCGGCCGGGAATGCGGCTGCTGGACGTCGGCTGCGGCTGGGGCGGCATGGTCCGGCACGCCGCCGGGAAGTACGGGGTGCGGGTGCTCGGCGTGACCCTGTCCCGCCAGCAGGCACAGTGGGCCGGGGAGGCCATCGAGCGAGAGGGACTGACGGAGCTGGCCGAGGTCCGGTGCATGGACTACCGGGACACCCCGAGCGGGCGGTTCGACGCGGTCAGCTCGATCGGCCTGACCGAGCACATCGGGGTGGCCAACTACCCCCGCTACTTCGCCGCGCTGCGGGACCGGCTGTGCCCCGGGGGCCGGCTGCTGAACCACACGATCACCCGGTCGAACAACCGGGCGCGGCACCGGTTCGGGCCGTTCATCGAGCGTTATGTCTTCCCCGACGCCGAGCTGGCGGGCCCCGGTCGGGTGATCAGCGAGGCGCACGACGCGGGGCTGGAGGTACAGCACTCGGAGAATCTGCGCCGGCACTACTCCCTGACGCTGGCCGCCTGGACCCGCAACCTGATGGACCGCTGGGACGACTGCGTGGCCGAGGTCGGGCCGGGCACCGCGCGGGTGTGGGGGCTCTACATGGCCGCCGCCCGGCTGGGATTCGACACCAACGACCTGCAGTTGCACCAGGTCCTGGCCTCCCGGACGACGGCGTCGTCCGACGACTTTCCGCTGCGGCCGGACTGGGTGGCGTAGCCGGCGTACGCCATGGGCGGTGGTGGGTCCGCCGCGCCGCACCGGCACGCGGACCCCGCCCCGCGGTCAGCCGGCGATGATCTTCTGCTCGGTGCGATCGCGCCCGGCCCCCGCGATCTTTCAGGGGCTTGGCGCGTTCGGCGATGTACCACTCGAAATTGCGGTTCGGGCTACGCTGCCTGCGAGTATTCGTTGATCTTTCCGTTGAGGATCTTCGTACGGCGGATCCGCGCAGAGGCGAGGGCGACAGCGGCTGGCCCGGTGTCCGTGGCGCTCCGGCGGCACGCTTCCGCCGGGGCGATGCCAGCGGCTCAGAGCCTCGGCGCCGACCACCCCGGAACAGGTGGAGACGACAGCCGAGCACCTTTCATTCCTGCTCGAAGGCTCGATGGCACGCGCCGGTCTGGAAGGCGAGCAGAACCGTCTGCGACGCGCCCGGACCATTGCCACTGAGCTGATGAGCAGGCTGCAACCGAATACCGCGGGGTGACAACTTTCCGAACCGTGCGGATCGGCGCCGGGTCAGTTGAACTCCATGCCCCCGTTGACGTTGAACGCTGACCCGGTGATGTTGCGGGCCTTGTCGGAGGCGAGGAAGGCGACCATCGCCGCGATGTCCTCGGGATCCTGGAGGCGGCCCAGCGCGATGCGGTCGTAGAACGTCTGCCAGACCGCATCCTGGTCCTTGCCCGCCATCGCGGACATCCTCGAGACCACGCCCTCGTGCAGGTCGGTCCGGATCACGCCGGGGCACACCGCGTTGACGGTGACATCGAAGGCGGCCAGTTCCCGCGCCATCGTCTGCGTCATGCCCACGACTGCCCACTTGGAGGCGGCGTACGGCAGGATGTTGGGCGACGCCCGCTTGGCGACCACCGACGAGATGTGGACGATGCGCCCGTACCGCCGGGCGATCATCGTGGGTGCGACCGCCTTGGTCGTCAGGAAGACGCCCTTGGCGTTGATGTCCATCACCCTGTCCCATTCCGCCTCCGTGAGCTCGTGGAACGGCGCCGGGTTCGGGCCCACGCCGGCGTTGTTGACGAGGATGCCGATCTCGCCGAGGTCGGCGCGCACCCGGCCCGCGAGGTCGTGGCTCGACAGTTCGGACCGGACGTCGTGCTCGTACGCGACGGCCTGTGCGCCGGAGAGCCGGAGGTCTTCGGCCGTCGCCTTCGCAGCGGAGGTGTCGATGTCCGCCACCGCGACCGCCGCGCCGTCATCTGCCAGCGTCTGGGCGATCGAGCGCCCCAGCCCGCGTGCGGCTCCCGTGACGATCGCGACGCGTCCGCTCAGTGGCCCGGTCACGAGACACCCCACAGCTTCTTGAAGGCGTCCTCGTAGACCGTGGGGTCGCCGAACCACGCGCCGGACTCGTACGCGGCGCTGTCCACCTGGATGTCGGCGATGGACTTCTTGGTGTAGGTGCGCAGCGGGATCTTCTCGCCGTGCTGGTCCGCCATCGGGTCCAGGCCGAGCATCTGACGAACGAGCATGTCGACCGAGGCCCACGCCTCGTAGTTGATGTCGCCGCCGGTGTCGGCGAACATGGCGCCGGATCGGATGCCCTGCAAGGCGCCCAGCGTGCCGTTGACCGACACGATCTTGACCTGGCCGGCCTTCTGCTGCTGCGTCACGCCCTGGATCGCGCCCTGGGCGACGACGTCGAACTGCGCGTACACGTAGTCGACGTCCGGGTGCTGCACCAGACCCGTGGAGACCAGCGACGGCACGTTGCCGAACTGGCTGCTGTTGATCTCCAGCTTGTACAGCTCGCAGCGGGGGCAGTTCTTCGCGAACTCCGGCTCGATGCCCTTGACCACCGAGTTCGTCGTGGCCTCGCTGTCGTTGACCGCGATCAGCAACACCTTCGCGTCCCCGCCGGAGTCGGCGATGATCTGGTCGGCGGTGATCGCGCTCTGCAGGACCTCCTGGCGGTCGAAGGCGCTGACCGCGGCCGCGTACTGCTCGGGCACCTCCTGGTTGATGTTCAGCGCGACGGTGGGGACCTTCCGATCCACGACGCTCTGGTACGCCTGCGGGGCCAGCTTGGGCGGGATCGAGTCGGTGATGATGCCGGCGGCGCCCGACGACGTGGCCTGGTTGAAACAGCTCGTGATGTCGGCGGGATTGGAGTTCCCGTTGCAGACGGTGATCGACAAACCGAGGGTGCCGGCCGCCTTCTTCAGCAGATTGGCCTGCGTCTGGAACAGCGGCGGTGCGGTCAGGATCGGGATGTAGAAGATCCGCTTGCCGCGTAGCTGCGCGGCGGCCTGGGTGACCGGTGGGAAGTCGATGCTGACCGGCGCTCCGGTCTTCGCATAGGTGTCGACGACCTGCTTGGCCGCGTTGACCTGTTCGGGGCTCGTCACGGCGCCGGACGACTTCGTCGCCTCCTGGCAGGCGCTCAGGAGGAGTGTCGTCGACACCGCGATCGCCAGTATGGTGGCGCGATTTGGGCCGGTGGTGCTCATGAGGTTTCCTTCCGGATCTGACGTCGATGCTCAGTGCGGGGGCGTGCGCCTCAGGGGCGCTGGGCGCGGCGGCGCACGAGCGTGGAGACGGTTACGGACAGCACCAGAGCGGCGCCGTAGAAGACCTGGCTGATCCAGCCGACGTACCCGAGGAGCTGGAGGCCGACGATGCCGGTGACCAGGAAGTAGATGGCCACCCACGACCCCAGTGGGTTGAACCGTCCCGGCTGGATTATCGCGGTGCCCAGGAACGTGGCGGAGAACGCCGGCAGCAGGTAGAGCTGGGACTGGCTGGCGTCGTAGCCGCCGACCGTGGAGGCGAGCAGGACGCCGCCGACCCCGCAGATGAGACCGGAGACGACGAAGGCGCCGAAGCGGATCCGGCGTACGTTGATGCCGGCCAGGCGGGCCACCTCGGGGTTGGCGCCGACGAAGCGCATGTTGCGGCCCAGCGGGGTGAACGCCAGCACGTAAGCGAGGGCGAGGGTGAGGATCACGCCGTAGTAGAAGGAGATGGGCAGTCCGAGCACGGGGTAGTTGGAGAGCTTGGCGAATTCGGTGGACAGCCCGCTGACCGCGGTGAGGTTCTCGACCTTCAGGGCGATGCCCAGCACGAGGGTGCCCATGCCGAGGGTGGTGACGATCGGGTCGATGCCGAGGAAGACGACGACGAACCCGTTCGCCGCTCCGACCGCGACCGCGGCCAGGACGGCCGCGACGCAGGCGAACCAGATGTTCTGCCCGTGCAGGACGACCAGCACGGGCACGACCGTGGCGGCGAGGCCCAGGTTGGAGGCGAACGAGAGGTCGAACTCGCCGACGACGAAGGTGCAGATCAGCGCCATGCACAGGAACACCAGCGCCTGCTGGGATCCGAAGATGGCCCGGAAGGTACCCGGGGTCGGAAACAGGTCGGGGACGAGCACGGCGTAGCAGACGGCCAGTGCCGCCCACACCGCGATGACGGAGAACCTGCTCGGCTGGATCCGTGCCGCGAGCGACGGCCGAGTTCGCGTCCCGGTCGTGGGCGGCGGTTCCGTTGCGGTCGCGGTCATGGTGGTCGGTCTCCTGACGTCGGCGCGGCGGTCAGAGGGAGTCGAGGATGTCGGCGGCGGTGAACCGTCCGGTCAGCCGGCGGTGTTCCCGGCCGTCCCGCAGCACGAGGACGTCGTCGCAGACGTAGGCGAGGTCGGTGGCTTCGACAGAACAGATCAGGACCGCGGCGCCGGCGTCGGCGGCCGCCCGGACCGCGCGCAGGATGTCCACTCGCGCGCCGACGTCGACCGCCTGCGTGGGCTCGTGCAGCAGGAGCACCTCGGGCTGGTTGAGCAGCCACTTGCCGAGCAGGAGTTTCTGCTGGTTCCCGCCGCTGAACGAGGCCGCGGGCAGGTCCGGGGCCGGCGGCGTGATCCCGAGCAGGTCGACGATCTCGGCGAACTCCCGGCGTTGCCAGCCCTTGCCGATCAGGAACGGGTTCGCGTGCCGCCGCAGCCGGGGCAGGGTGACGTTCTCCAGGGCCGTCATGGCCAGCGCCAGGCCTTCCTGGGTCCGCTGCTCGGGCACGTAGGCGAGGCCGGCGGCGATGTGCTCGGGCACGGTGCTGCGGGCGAGGTCGAGCGTGTTGTCTCGCTCGCCGGCACGGACCGTACCGGTCATGTCGGACCGGGCGCCGGCGAGCGCGGCGGCGAGGATCTCGTGGCCGGCGTCGGTCGCGCCGGTCACGCCCAGCACCTGTCCGGGCCGCAGGTCGAGGTCGAGGCCGGTCAGGGCGCCGCCGCGCAGGCCGCGGGCGGTCAACGCCGGCCGCTCGGTGCCCGGCGCGCGCGTCTGGGCGGGCAGGTCGGCGAGTTCCACCTCGCGGCCGAGCAGCAGACGGGCCAGGGCCGCCTCTGTCAGGCCGCCGGTCTCCACACCGGACGCGCGGGCGTACCCGTCCTGGAGCACGGTGACCCGGTCGGCCAGCAGCAGCACCTCGTCGAGGCGGTGGCTTACCACCAGGACCGAGGTTCCTTCGGCGGCGAGGGCCTTGACGACCTCGTAGAACTCCGGCAGCGACGCGCGCGGAAGCGACTGGGTTGACTCGTCGAAGACGATGCAGCCGCGCCCGGAGGCGTGGCTCTGCAGCGCGCGGGCGATGGCGACCAGCGCGCGCTGGCCGGGACGCAGGTCGCCGAGGCGCGCTCGGGGATCGATCGCCGATCTCAGCCGCCGCAGGGTGGCCGCCGCCTCGGCCACCTCGGTGCGCCAGTCGATCCGGCGGGTGAGGCGGTGCCGGCGCAGGCGTCCCATCCGGATGTTCTCCACGACGGTGGCGTCCTCGATCAGGCCGAGGTCCTGGTGCACGAAGGACAGTCCGTGCCGGTTGAGCTGGGCCGGCCTGGTAGGCAGGTCGAGCATCTCGCCGTCGACCCGCAGCCGGGCGCCCGGGTCGGGGGCGATCACCCCGGAGAGGATCCGGACGAGCGTGGACTTGCCCGAGCCGTTCTGGCCGACCAGGGCGTGGATCTCTCCGGGCTCCAGTTCCAGGCCCACCTCGGTGAGCACCCGGCTGGGCCCGTACGTCTTGGACGCCTGCGCGAGCGCGAGCCGCGGCGTCGCCGGAGTGGTGTCCGCGATGAGCGGTTCGAGGATCTCGCGACGATCGTTCACGTGCCCTCCTCGGCGGTCTCGACCATTCACCGGTCACTTCGGCGTCACAGGACCGTAACACCTACCGAGGTAGGTAGCACAAGGGTCGATTGGGCCGAGTCCGCTGCTTGACTGCGGTCTGACCGAGCAGCTAGCGTCCGTAATACCTACTGACGTAGGTAGCCGCAGGAAGGAAGAGCCCGTGCGTCTGGCCGGAGTGAGCCCGTTCCCCGAGGAGTTCGCCGCGCGCTATCGAGCACGGGGCTACTGGGACGACCGGCTCCTGATCGAGCACTGGGAGGACGCCTTCGACGCGTTCGGCGACCGGGTGGCGGTCGTCGACGATCAGGAGAGCTGGACCTACGCCGAGCTGGCGCGGCGATCGACCAGGCTGGCCGGCGTCCTCGTCGACATCGGCCTGGGCCCGCGCGACCGGGTGGTGGTCCAGCTTCCCAACACCAATGCCTTCGTCTGCCTCTATGTCGCGCTCCAACGCATCGGCGCGATACCGATCATGGCGCTGCCGTCGCACCGCTTCCGTGAGGTCGAGCAGTTCGTGCGGCTCTCCGGTGCGGTCGCCCTGGCCTCGACGGCACGCGCGAAGGACGCCGACTTCACCAAGATCTTCGACCGGGTCGCGGCGGACCAGCCGTCGCTGCGATGGCACATCGCCCTCGGCGCCGGCGACACCACGGGCGACAAGCGACGCCTCGACCTCGCCGAGCTGATGGCCCGATCGCCGATCGCCGCTCCGCGGGACCTCATCGACCTGCGCGCCGGCATCGATCCGGAGGACCCCGCGGTCTTCCAGCTCTCCGGCGGCACGACCGGCATTCCCAAGCTGATCCCGCGCAGCCACAACGATTACGCGTTCAACTCGCACCTCGCCGTGTCGGTCTGCGACGTCCGCCCTGGCGACGTCCTGCTGGACGTGCTACCGATCTCGCACAACCTCCCGCTCGCCTGCCCGGGACTGCAGGGCTTCCTGTTCGCCGGAGCCACCGTGGCGTTATCCACCTCCACCCGCACCGCCGACGTGTTCGCCCGCATCCAGCGCGACCGGTGCACCCACATGCACGTGGTGCCGGCCCTGCTGATCAAGCTGATCAACGACCCGGCGGCCACCGGCGCCGGCCTCGGCTCGATGCGGGTCATCCAGAGCGGCGGTCAGCGGCTGCAACCGGAGACCCGGCGCGGAGCGCAGCGGGTCTTCGCGAACGCGACCGTGCAGGAGAACTTCGGCATGGCCGAGGGGCTGCTCATGTTCGTGCGGCTCGACGACCCGGAAGAGGTGCGGATGGAGACCGTCGGGCGGCCCATCTGCGCCGACGACGAGGTTCGCCTGGTCGACGCCGACGGTCGTGACGTTCCCGACGGCGAGGTCGGCGAGCTGTGGGCGCGCGGGCCCTACACGCTGCGCGGTTACTACAACGCGCCGGAGCACAACGCACGAGCCTTCTCGCCGGACGGGTTCTACATGTCCGGAGATCTCATGTGGCGCCACCCGTCCGGCAACTACGTCGTGGCGGGCAGGACGAAGGACCTGATCAACCGGGGCGGGGAGAAGATCTCGGCGGAAGAGGTCGAGAACCTGATCCTCACCCACCCCGCCGTGCTGAACGTCGCCTGCGTCCCGGTCGATCACGAGGTGCTGGGCGAGCAGATGTGCGCCTGCGTCATTCTCCGGCCGGGCGCACGGCTGACGCTCGCGGACCTGATCGCCCATCTGACCACCTACGAGCTGGCCAAGCACAAGCTGCCCGAGCACCTGCGGATCCACGACGCGTTCCCGCTCTCGCCGGTGGGCAAGGTCTCCAAAAAGGACCTCGTGGCACAGCTACGCGCCCGGTTGGCCGATGAACTACCTACCTGAGTAGTACACTAACTCGGGATCGCACCTGTTGGCCGATCCCCGGGAGACGGGCCCGAACGATAGCGAGCAGCATGACGAACTCGGACGGCGCACCCAACGCCCTCATCCAGGCGCTTCTGGAGCTCGGCTTCACCCAATATGAAGCCAAGTGTTACGTCGGCCTGATGAGCGCCCAGCCGCAGACCGGATACCGGGTGTCCAAGACCACCGGTGTCCCCCAGCCCAAGGTGTACGAAACACTGCGCAAGCTGGTCGCGCGCGGAGTGGTCAGCGAGATCGCCGGCGATCCGACGCTGTTCAGCGCCATCCCGCCGGATGCGCTCCTGCGCCGCCTCGAGGACACCTTCGACCGCCGGCTCGAGGAGGCGAAGGCCTCGGTCCGGGCCATGGCGTCGGCCGAACTGCCCCGCGACCTGGAGTATGTGGAACGGCTGGAAGGCGTTCAGTCCGTGCTCGTCGCCGCCGGGGACGCGCTGGCCGGCGCGACCCGCCGGATCTATCTCTCGACCAGCGCCGACGAGCTGTCCCTGCTGCGGCCCGCCGTCGAGCAGGCCGTCGCACGCCAGGTCGACATCGTGATCCTGGCCTTCGGGCGAGGCAAGTTCGACATCGCCGGCGCCCGGGTGTTCCGGCACGCCTCCACCGACGGCGCGATCTTCCGGCATCACCAGGCGCGTCATGTCGCGCTCGTGGTCGACTCGCGCGAGACGGTCAACGCCATCGCCGCGGACGGCATTGAATGGCATGGCATCCGCACGTCGAGCGCGCCGGTCATCGCGGCGGTGAAAGGCTTCATCCGGCACGACATCGACCTGCAGCAGATCTTTGCCGACTTCGGGCCGCAGCTAGTGCAGGCGTACGGACCGGGGCTGCAGTTGCTGGAGAGCTATCGGCAGGACCCGGCCACCGCCGCGGAGGCGGCTCCGGCACGCGCTCGCACCCGGGCCGAGAAGCTGCGGACGGGCTGATCGAGCGGAGTCTCAGCGGCCCGCGATGCTCGCCCGCATCGCCTCGACCCCGGTGACGAAGCCGGGCAGCGTGGTCGACCAGCGCTGCGCCTCTGTCTCCAACCGCAGCGCCTCGCCATGGGCGCTCAGCTCGTCCTCCGCCCGCAGCGAGGCCACCATGCGGCGGGCCAGGTCGCGCTCGACCCCGGCGAGCCGCGCGAGCCGTCGCGCCGCGGCGGCCGCGGGCGTGTCGTCCACCGCGAGCACCAGCCCGTCGCGCAGGGCGGACTCGGCATCCCACGCCTCGGAGAGCAGGCACGCCGCGGCCGCTCGCTGATAGCCGACGGCCCGCCGCAACAACCAGAGATGTCCCCCGCCGGGATGCAGGCGCAACTGGGCGAACCGGCTCTCGAAACGCGCCCGCGGGCCGGCGAAGCGCAGGTCGCAGGCGAGCGCGAGGTTGAAGCCGGCGCCCACCGCGGCGCCGTCGACCGCGGCGGCGGTCAGCAGCGGCGACCGCAGCACCCGCAGGAAACCCTCATACACTGCCGCCACCGGACCGAAGTCACCGTCCGCCGCGCTGAGCAGGGTGTCGAGCTGAGCGCCCGCGCAGAACGCTGGACCGCGAGCGGCGATCACCACCGCGGTGACCGACTCGTCGGCCTCGGCATCGTCCAGGGCGGTGGACAGCCCGTCCACCATCGCCGTCGACAGCACGTTGCGCCGATCCGGGTCGTTCAAGGTCACCTGCGCCACGGCCGGGCCCGCCATCGTCAACTCCACCAGGGTTGTCATGGGCCGACCGTATCCTAATACCTACTTGAGTAGGTACTATCGATGCATGAAGTCTGTGGTCTTGTGCTCCGTGGTGCGGACACCGATCGGTCGGGCCGGCAAGGGCTCCCTGCGCGAGGTCCGGCCGGACGACCTGGTCGCCGGTGTGATCGCGCGGGCGGTGCGGAGCGCCGGGGTCGACCCGTCGATGATTGACGATCACGTTCTCGGAACGGGGTACCCGGAAGGGAAGCAGGGCTACAACCTGGCCCGGCGGGCCGGTCTGCTCGCCGGGCTCCCGGTGGGCCTGCCGGGGTCGACCGTCACCCGGTTCTGCGCCTCCAGCATGCAAGCGACCCGGGTGGCCGCCCACGCCATCATGACCGGGGAGGCGCTGGCCTACCTGGTGTCCGGCGTGGAGTCGGTCAGCCAGGTGGGCCGGACTCTGACCGACGAGCACCGGCATCCGGCCCTGTCCGCCGGCGGCCCGCTGCCGGATGTCTATGTGCCGATGGGGATCACCGCCGAGAACGTGGCCGCCCGGTTCGGCGTCGGCCGCGAGGAGATGGACGCCTTCGCCGTCCGCAGCCACCAGCGCGCGGTCGCGGCGGCCGCGGCCGGCTTCCACGCTCGGGAGATCCTTCCGGTGGATACGCCGGCCGGCGTGGTCGCCGCGGACGACGGCCCGCGACCGGGCACCTCCCTCGAACGGCTCGCGCAGTTGCGGCCGGTGTTCCGCGACGACGGCGTGATCACCGCGGGGAACTCCTGCCCGCTCAACGACGGCGCAGTCGCCGCCATCCTGGCCGACGAGGACTTCGCCGAGCAGCACGGGCTACCGGTGCGGGCGCGCATCGTGGCGAGCGCCGTGTCCGGCATCGACCCGGCGATGATGGGCGTCGGCCCCATCGAGGCGATCCGGACGCTGCTCGCGCGCACCAAACTCACCATGGACGACATCGACCAGGTGGAACTGAACGAAGCCTTCGCCAGCCAGGTGCTCGCGGTCAGCCGCGAGACCGGCATCGACGTCGACGGCCAGTTGAACCCGCACGGTGGCGCGCTGGCCCTGGGGCATCCGTTCGGGATGACCGGCCTGCGCCTGGTGGGGACGCTGGTAAACGGCCTGGAGGCGAACGGCGGCCGGCGCGGCATCGCGACGCTGTGCGTGGGCGGTGGCCAGGGCATGGCGATGCTCGTCGAGCGGGTGTGACGCCCCCCTCGCGGCGCGGAGGTCAGGTGGTGGCGGTGAATCCCCCGTCGACGACCACGATTTCGCCGGTGACGAACGGGTGGGAGACCAGCAGGGCGTGCACCGACTCGGCGACGTCCGCCAGTTCGACGTTGCGCCGCAGCGGGGTCTGCCGGGCCCGCCGCTCCATCAATCCGTCGTAGTTGTCGCCCAGGGTCCGTTCCATCCACTCGCCGGCGATCCATCCCGGCGCGACCGCGTTCACCCGCACCTCGGGCGCCAGCACGCGCGAGAGCGTCCGGGTTAGGGAGACCACCGCGGCCTTGGACGCGGCGTACGCCAGCGGTTGCGGCCCAGGCCGCAGGCCCACGATCGAGGCGACGTTGACGACCGCACCGCCGGTGGCACGAAGCGCCGGCGCGGCGGCGCGGGTCACCTGCACCAGGCCGCGCACGTTCACCCGGAAGACGCGGTCCCAGTCGTCCAGATCGAGACCGTCCAGATCGTCGGGCGCCGTCTCGGAGGTGGTGCCGGCATTGTTCACCAGCGCGTGCAGCGTTCCGAGCGGGGCGGCGGCACGGACCAGGGCGCGCACCGCCTCGTCGTCGGACACGTCGCCGGCCACGGCCTGGTGCTCGCCACCCAGCGCGTGGAGCTCCTCGAGAGTCTGCTGGGCGCGATCGGCCGACCGGCTGTAGTTGATGGTCACGTCGTAGCCCGCGCGGGCCAGCCGGAGCGCGCAGGCCCGGCCGATGCCGCTCGCGGAGCCGGTGACGAGGGCGCGGGGACGCGCGGAAGGACTGGTCACGATCTCTCCTCGGGTTGGCTCGCAGGCCCGGTCACAGGCCCAGCACTCGTTCGGCGTTCGCGTGGAACACCTTGTCGAGCACTTCCTGGCGGTAGCCGAGTTCGTCCCACTCGCGCAGGATCCGGTCGAACGGAATGCTCGGGTGGTCCGTACCAAACATGATCTTGTCCTGCAGGCGGGCACGGATGTCGACCCGCAGGGATTGCGGGAAATACTTCGGCGCCCAGCCGGACATCTCCCAGTAGACGTTGGCCTTGTGCAACGCGACCGCGGTCATCTCGTCCACCCACGGGAAGCCGGGATGAGCGGCGATGATCGTCAACCCCGGCAACTCCGCGG
Organism: Actinoplanes sp. NPDC051388; assembly: GCF_055586225.1. Classification (NCBI taxonomy): domain Bacteria; kingdom Bacillati; phylum Actinomycetota; class Actinomycetes; order Micromonosporales; family Micromonosporaceae; genus Actinoplanes; species Actinoplanes sp. NPDC051388. The sequence goes on from NZ_JBVJIP010000018.1 coordinate 104,984, forward strand.
CCAGGTTGTCGATGGCCATCGGGTGGGCGTCGCTGATCTTGGCGCCCAGCCCGCCCGGCAGCCCGGCGCCCATGCCCGTGGTCCCTACGTCGATCATCACCGGCAGGCCCAGGTCGTCGATGCATTCGAAGAGGGGGCGATGGGCGGTGTCGTCGACCCGGAAATGCCCCATGATCGGGTGGAAGTGGAACCCGAGCAGGCCGTCCTCCCGCGCCGCCCGCTCCGCCTCCCGGATCGCCTCGTCACCCTTCAGCGGGTCGACGGCACCCCAGGCGCCGATGAAGACGTCCGGATGACGCGCCCGCATGGCGGCCAGTTGCTGGTTCGTGAACGGCTTGGCACCGGTCAGGAACTCGATGTCGAACCCGACCAGCACGGCCTCGAGACCAGCGGCGCGGACGTCGGCCACGACGGCGTCCTCCGCCCGGCCCACCCAGGGCTTGTTCCAGTACGTCGCCAAGGCCTCGGCGAACGGCCCCTGGGAGTCGACCCACTCCTGCGTGCCCGGATAGCAGTGGAGATCGATCCGCCGCATAACCCCTCCAGCGCTCGAATTACCTACCCTGGTAGGTACTACTAGGACGGTATAGCGAAACGTCGCGTCCGCCAAGAGGTCAGGGCCTGTTGCTCACTACGAAGGTAGGTGGCAATATCCTCGTCATGCGCAACGGTCTGCTGGTGACGGCACAGTGCGGTGACGGACTCGTCGCCGCGCTCGCCGTCGGGCAGGCGCTCTATCGCCCATCCTGGCTCCGCTCTCGGGCCGGCGCGATCGACGCGCTTCGCGCCTGGCCGGAGACCGCCGACCGGTGGCGGCAGTGGCACCCCGACGAGACCGACCGTCTCATCGGCGCCCGCCTGGTGCAGCCGCTGCAGTTCCCGGCGAAGGTGCTCTGCTCGGGCCCCAACTTCACCGATCACCTGGCCGAGATGGGCGAGAGCGGGCTCGGCGACGCGTGGCGCGGGTACTTCTTCCTCAAGCCACCCACCACGACGCTGGTGGCCGACGGCGCGGACGTGCTCGTCGACGACCTCGAGACGGCCGGGGCCGACTGGGAGGGCGAACTCGCCGTCGTCATCGGCCACGGCGGGCGGCGCATCCGCCGTGCGGACGCCCTCCGGCACGTGGCCGGCTACCTGGTCGCCAACGACATCTCCCTGCGCGGGCCGCACCGGCGCGACACTCCGGCCAGGCCCTTCCAGTGGGACTGGCTCGCCTCAAAGGGCGCCGACATGTCGCTGCCGATCGGGCCCGGCGTCGTACCGACCTGGGCAGTGACCGAACCGCAGAACCTGCGGATCCGCACCCGGGTCAACGGCGAGCTGCGCCAGGACGGCAGCACCGCGAACATGGTGCTCGGCGTCGCCGAGCTGATCGCGGATGCCAGCCGCCTGGTCACCCTCGAACCGGGTGACCTGATACTCACCGGCACGCCCGCCGGGGTGGGCGCCGGCTCCGGCCGCTTCCTCGCCGACGGCGACGTGGTCGAGATCGAGATCGAGGGGGTGGGCGCCATCCGCAACACCATCCGCCGCCGGGGACACGAGCACGAGGAGTCTCGATGAGCATCACTCACCTCCGCAGCATCGCCATCTCCGCCACCGACCCTGAGGAGCTGCGACCCTTCTACGAGGACCTTTGGGGTCTCCGTACGGTCGGCACCATCGGCGACGGCACCGTGCTGCTGCGCGCCAACGGCGCCGAGCATCACGTGCTCTCGCTGGTGCCCGGGCCCGGGCACCGGTTGGACGGCATCGGCCTGGGCGCCACCTCGCCGGCGTACGTCGACGAGCTGGCCGCGGCGCTGACCGGCGCGGGCGTCACGCTGGTCAGCGGTCCGGGCCCGCGGCCGGCCGAGATCGGTCACGGGTACGGCATCACGTTTCGGGATCCGGAAGGCCGTCTCGTCGAGGTGAGCGCGGACGTCGATACTCACGAGATCATCGCGCCGGGGACCCGACCGGGGCCGGACCGGCTCAGCCACATTGTCCTCAACTCGGTCGCCCAGCCGGAGTCGGTCGCCTTCTACACCACCCTGCTGGGCTTCAAGATCTCCGACAGCTATGAGAATGATCTTATGGTGTTCTTGCGCTGCAACGAGCTCCACCACTGCCTCGTACTGGCACCGGGCGAGTGGACCTCGCTCAACCATGTGGCCTTCGAGGTCGCCTCGGCCGACGAGGTCATGAAGGCGCTCGGCCGCATGCGCAAGGCCGGCGTCGACACCATCTGGGGCCCCGGACGGCACGGGCCAGGCGGCAACGTGTTCTGCTACTTCACCGACCCGGTCGGCAACGTCATCGAATACACGGCCGAGCTCCTCGAACTCGACGATTCCTGGGAACCGCAGGTGTGGCGGCGCACGCCGGAGAACGCCGACGTCTGGGGCACGGGCGGGGGCGTCACGCCGGACGTCATCGCCGCGATGTCGAACCCGCCCGCCGACGTTCTCGCCCAGCGGGAGCGCCGGTGAGCCGCCGCATGCGCGGCTACCTGATGCGCGCCTTCGGCACGCCGGACGTGCTGGAGCTGGTAGACGACCTGCCGGTGCCGGCGCCGGCGGCCGGGCAGGTGCTGATCCGCGTCCAGGCCATCGCCCTGGCGCGGACCAAGGACGTGGCCATGCGCGCGGGCCGCCCGCCGTTCGCGGGCCGCGTGTCCCTGCCGCACACCCCCGGGACCGAGCACGCCGGCGTGGTCGATGCGGTCGGCGCGGGTGTCGATTCCTCCCTGGTCGGCGCCCGGGTCGCGGTCTCCGCCGTGCTGACCTGCGGGACATGCCGGGTCTGCGTACGGGGACACGAGGAGGCCTGCGCCGGCTTCAGCCTGATCGGGGTGGACCGGCCCGGCAGCTATGCCGAGTACGTCGCCGTCCCCGCCGCCAACGCGTTCCGCATCCCGGACGACTTGCCGATCGCCCATGCCGCCGCGCTGGCCGCGAACGGTCCCGTGGCCCGCGCACAGCTGGAGGCCGGGCAGGTCGGCGGCGCGGACGTGGTCGCGATCATGGGAGCGGCCGGCGCCCTCGGGTCCACCGCGGCCTGCCTGGCACATCATCGCGGCGCGTCGGTCATCGCCGTCGACCGGACGGAGTCCAAGAGCAAGCTGCTGGCCGAGCTGCCGGTCGACGGCGTCTTCGACGGCGCCGACCCGGATCTCGCGGCGAAGCTGCGCGCACACACCGACGGCTGGGGCGTCGACTGCGTGGTCGACAACCTCGGCCTGGCCGACCTGTGGGACCGCTATCGGCCCGCGGTGGCCACCCTGGGGCGGATCGTCGTCTCGGGTGCGATCGGGCGGGATCCGATCCCGATGGAACTGCTGCCGTTCTATCTGCACAGCCAGTCGCTGATCGGTGTCCGCACCGGCAATCCCGCCCAGATGGCGGCGCTCTGGGCCGACGTCGCGGCGGGCTTCCGGCTCCCCGACGCCGTCGTGCGGACCATGTCGTGGACGGACATGTCGCGGGCGCACGCCAGAGTCGAGAGCGGCAATGCCGTCGCGCAGACCGTCCTGGAAATCGCATGACGAGCCCCGGCGCAAGGCCCCAGCGTTCGTAACGCGAAACAGGGTGACGCCGACACCGACCGGGGGCCCCACCCAGCGGTGGCTCACTGGTGGTCAGATTTGGTCGTCGTTGAGCACACTGCTGCTGCGCCGGATCAGATCTTCTTCCGGATCGCCCTGCGGCTGCGGGGTCGACGTGAACAGCCACAACGCGCCTAGATCAACTATCTGGCGGCCGGTGACACGTCCTTACCAACGCCCCCACCCCTGCACGATCCGAGAGACAGACCTGGCACAGCTCCCCCGATCACCGCTTCGCCAGCGTTACGGGCGGGTTACGGGCTCTTGACGGCGAGCGTCTGATTGCGTAGACATGACAGCGCAGTCACACAGGGCTGTGGCCGGCGATGGGAGGTGCCATGACGCGACTGGCGAGGCCGGGTGGAAGCCCTCCGACGCCGCGCGGCGTGGACGTCGCGCGGCTGGCCGGCGTCTCCCAGAAGACGGTGTCCAGGGTCCTCAACGACGAGCCGTATGTCTCGGCCGACGTGCGCCGGCGGGTCCTGGACGCCGCCGAGGAGCTCGGCTACCGGCGCAACCACGCGGCCCGGGCGCTGGCCTCCGGGCGGACCCGGTCGATCGGCGTGGTGACGCTCGGCACCGCCTTGTACGGGCCGGCATCGCTGCTCATGGGCATCGAGCGGGCGGTCCGGGAGGTGGGCTACACGCTGCGGGTGGCCGACACGATCGAGGGCGACCCGGGCGGCATCGCGGGCGCCCTGGCGTCGCTGCTGGACCAGGGCGTGGACGGCGTCGTCATCTCCGAGCCGATCGACGAGGGCGTCGGCCTCATCAGCGTCGACGTGCCGGTCCTGGTCCTCGGCGCGCCGCCCACCTTCGCCGCGCCGCAGGTGGTGACCGCCAGGGTCGGGGCGGGCCTGCTCGCGCGGGCCGCGACCGAGCACCTGCTGGAGTTGGGGCACGCGACCGTCCATCACCTGGCCGGCCCGCAGCGGTGGTATTCGGCACGGGACCGTCTCGCCGGCTGGCGCGAGGCGCTGCGAGCCCACGGCGCGGACGAGCCGCCGGTCGTCGAGGGCGACTGGTCGGCCGCGTCCGGCTACGCGGCGGGCCGGCAACTGGCCGGCGACGGCACCGTGACCGCGGTGTTCGCCGCGAACGACGACATGGCGATCGGTCTCATCCGCGCGCAGCTCGAGGCCGGGCGCCGGGTGCCGGAGGACATCAGCGTCGTCGGGTTGGACGACGTCCCGGTCGCCGCCTACGTCACTCCCCCGCTCACCACCGTGCGGCAGCCGTTCGACGAGGTCGCGCGGCAGGGCCTCGCGCTGCTGGTACACGTCATCGAGAAGCCGGACGTCGAGCTTCCACCGGCGGCCGACCAACCGGTCGAGCTCGTCGTCCGCGCCTCGACGGCGCCACCACCGCCCCGGCCGATCCCGGGACGTGGCCGCCGCCGAGCGATCCCCCATGCCCACGGTGGCCCGCACGGTCAGCCCGCCGGCAGCGAGGTCCCATCCACCCAGCCCTGATCAGCGTCGATCTGTCCACCTACGGTGGCACGTCGCCCGAGACCCGCACCGGCCGTCGCTGACGAGCGGCGGTAGCACCCGCGCGGACGCGCACCTCTCTCGATACCCCTTGTCCCCAGCGTGCCGTTGCCCGGCGCGCCGGTCCCCTTTGCCCTCTTGACGGGAGTTCACCATGGCCGCATCGTCCCCACAGTTCCCGATAAGCCGCCGAACCTTGCTCGCCTCGACCGGAGCGGTGTCGTTGAGTGCCGCGCTGGCCGCGTGCGGCGGCGACGGCGAGGGCGGCGGTACATCCGCCGCCGCGGCGGTGAGCCAGGCCGACATCGACAAGGCGATGTCGACCCCGACCGAGCTGACGTTCTGGACCTGGGTTCCGGACATCGCGCAAGAGGTGGCGCTGTTCGAGAAGAAGTACCCCGCCGTCAAGGTCAAGGTGGTCAACGCCGGTCAGGGCGGCCCGGCGTACACCAAGCTGCGCACGGTGTTGCAGGCCGGCACCGGTGCTCCCGACGTGGCGCAGATCGAGTTCCAGTACATCCCGACCTTCACCATCACCGACAGCCTGCTGGACCTGCGCCCGTACGGCGCGGCGGCGCTGAAGGACAAGTTCGTGGACTGGACGTGGGCGCAGGTCAGCGGGCCCAACGGCGAGGTCTGGGCGATCCCGCAGGACACCGGTCCGATGGGCATGCTGTACCGCAAGGACATCTTCGACCAGTACGGCATCCAGGTCCCGACGACCTGGGACGAGTTCGCTGCCGCGGCCCGCAAGCTCCATGCCGCCAACCCGAAGGTGTACCTGACCAACTTCGCCTCGAGTCAGCCCGCCGCGTGGCACGGGCTGTTGTGGCAGGCGGGCGGCAAGCCCTACGTGAAGTCCGACAAGAGCACCATCGCCATCCACGTCAACGACGCGCCGTCCAAGAAGCTCGCCGCGTACTGGGGCGGGCTGGCCAAGGAGGGCGTCGTCGGGATCGAGCCGGACTTCACCGATCCGTGGTTTGCCGCGCTCAACAGCGGTAAGTACGCCACCTGGCTCACCGCGGCCTGGGGACCGGTCTTCCTCTCCGGCTCGGCGAAGTCCACCTCGGGCAAGTGGCGCGCTGCCCCGCTGCCGCAGTGGGACGCGTCCACGCCGCAGTCGGGCAACTGGGGCGGTTCGACGAGCGCGGTCATCAAGTCGACCAAGAACCCGATCGCGGCGGCGGTGTTCGCCCAGTTCCTCAACGTCGACCCGGACAGCGCCATGCTGTTCGCCACCAAGCAGTTCTTCTTCCCGGCGACGAAGGCGGTGCTCGCCGACCCCGCCTACGTCGGTGACACCCCCGCCTTCTACGGCGGCCAGAAGGTCAACGAGGTCTTCGCCGAGATCAGCAGCACCGTCAACACCACGTTCCAGTGGCCGCCGTTCCTCGATCGGGTGGAGGCGGACTTCAAAGAGACCGTCGGCAAGGCCCTCACTGACAAGACCGACGCCGTCACCGCGCTCGACCAGTGGCAGACCCGGATCACCACCTTCGCCAAGGGCCAGGGCTTCACCGTCCAGTAGCAGCCGGCGGGTTCCGCGGCCGGCGCCGGCCGCGGGACCCGGCACCCTCGACCGAAAGGCCCGACGATGAGTGTCATCACCGCACGGTCTTCCCGGCGCACGGCCGGGCCGCTGTTCGTCGCCCCGTTCCTGGTGCTGTTCGTGCTGCTCTTCCTCGCCCCGCTCGGCTACGCCGCCTACCTGAGCCTCTTCGAGCACAAGCTCATCGGGGGCACGACGTTCGTCGGGCTGGACAACTACGTCACCGCCGTCAAGGACCCGCAGCTGATCCAGGGCGTGCTGCGGGTCGCGACCTTCTTCGCGATCCAGGTGCCGGTGATGCTGGTCCTGGCGCTGCTCTTCGCGCTCGCGCTGGACAGCGGCCTGGTGCGGCTGGCGCGCGTGGTCCGGCTGGGCATCTTCGTGCCCTACGCCGTACCGAGTGTGGTCGCTTCGCTCATGTGGGGCTACCTCTACGGGCCGGACTACGGCCCGTTCGCCCAGCTGGGCAAGGCGTTGCACGTGCCGGTCCCGCACTTCCTCAGCAGCGGCTGGATGCTCGGCAGCCTGGGGAACATCGTGACGTGGGAGTTCGTCGGGTACAACATGATCATTCTCTACGCCGCACTGCGCGCCATACCGCACGAGCTCTACGAGGCGGCGGCGGTCGACGGCGCCGGCGCGTGGCGGCTCGCCTGGTCCGTCAAGCTTCCCGCGCTGCGGCCGGCGCTCATGCTCACCCTGGTGTTCTCGGTCATCGGCAGCTTTCAGCTGTTCAACGAGCCGAACCTGCTGCAGCGCCTCGCCCCCGCGGTCATCGACAGTGCCTACACCGCCAACCTGTACGCCTACTCCCTCGCCTTCATCAGCCAGCAGATCAACTATGCGGCCGCGGTGTCCTTCCTCCTCGGGCTGGTCATCGTGATCGTCTCCTACGCCGTCCTGCTCACCGCGAACCGCAGGAGGACCTCATGACCACCACCGCCCCGGCCGCGCCGACCGTCGCGGCGACCGGCCGGGCACGCACCGCCCAGCGGCGCCGGTCGCCGGCCAGGCGGCGCAGCACCCCGCTGACCATCGCCATGTTCGCCGCCCTGGCGTACTTCCTGCTGCCGCTGTTCTGGTTGGCGGTGGCCTCGACGAAGAGCACGCAGGACCTGTTCAGCACGTTCGGACTGTGGTTCTCCCGGGCACCGCAGCTGCTGTCGAACATCCGGGCGACGCTGACCCACAACGACGGGGTCTTCCTGCAATGGATGCTCAACACCATGCTGTACGCGGTCGTCAGCGCGGTCGGGGCCGCGCTGCTGGCGGCCGCCGCCGGGTACGGGTTCGCCAAGTTCCGGTTCCGTGGCGACCGCGCCGGATTCAACCTGGTGCTCGGCGCCATCATGGTGCCGACCACCGCCCTGGCGATACCGACGTACCTGCTGTTCGCGCAGGTCGGCCTGGTCAACACGCCCTGGGCCGTGATCCTGCCCTCGCTGGTCAGCCCCTTCGGCCTGTACCTCATGCGCGTCTATGCGCAGGACGCCGTCCCGGACAGTCTCATCGAGGCCGCCCGCATCGACGGTGCCGGCGAGGCCCAGATCTTCTTCCGGATCGCCCTGCGGCTGCTGGCTCCCGGGCTGGTGACCGTGGTGCTCTTCACCCTCGTCTCGACCTGGAACAACTACTTCCTCCCGCTCATCATGCTCAGCGACCCCAGCCTGTACCCGATCACCGTCGGCCTCTCCTCCTGGGCCGCCCAGACCGCAGGGGGCGGATCCGGCGCGAACAGCGAGACGGTCGTGCTCGTGGTGACCGGGTCCATGCTCTCGATCGTCCCGCTCGTCGTGGCCTTCCTGCTGCTGCAGCGTTACTGGCAGAGCGGGCTGGCCACCGGCAGCGTCAAACAATGACCGACCGCTCTACCTCGGAGGTTCCCCCCATGGCGGTGCTCCCTGCCCGCGTCCTCTTCGGCGCCGCGTACTACGTCGAGTACCGGCCCTACGAGCGGCTCAAGACCGACCTCGACCTGATGCTCGAGGCCCGCTTCACCGTCATCCGGGTCGGCGAGTCGGTCTGGTCGACCTGGGAACCGGAGAACGGACGGTTCAACCTCGAGTGGCTCCAGCCGGTGCTCGACGGCGCACACGAACGCGGCATCTCCGTCATCCTCGGCACACCCACCTACGCCGTGCCGCCGTGGCTCGCCCGGCAGTACCCGGAGATCGCCGGCGAGCGGGCCACCGGGCAGCGCATCGGATGGGGCGCGCGGCAGGAGGTCGACTTCACCCACCCGGGCTTCCGGTTCCACGCCGAGCGGGTCATCCGGCAGATCGTCGGCCGGTATGCCGGCCACCCCGCGGTCATCGGGTTCCAGGTGGACAACGAGCCCGGCAACGAACTGTTGCACAACCACGGCGTCTTCCAGCGATTCGTGGACCACCTGCGCACCACCTACGGCGACGTCGAGACCCTCAACCGCGAATGGGGCCTGGTCTACTGGTCCCACCGCCTCTCCACCTGGGCGGACCTGTGGACCCCGGACGGCAACGCCCAGCCCCAGTACGACGTCGCCTGGCGGGCGTTCCAGGCCCGCCAGACGACCGAGTTCATCGGCTGGCAGGCCGGCATCGTCCGGGAGTACGCGCGCGGCGACCAGTTCGTCACCACGTGCATCTCCTACGGCCGGCCCGCGGTGCACGACGACGAGTTGACCGAACGCCTCGACGTCGCCGCCGGCAACCCGTACTACGTCATGCAGGACGCCCTGGCGCTGCCGGACCGCGACCACGACGACGTCGTACAGCATTGGAAGACCACCGGGGTGTGGGCGCTGTACCAGACCGCGGACCGGATGTTCTCGTCGCGCCAGGCGCCGTTCCTGGTCACCGAGACCAACGCCACGTCCATCGGCATGCCGTGGGACAACCGGCCGGCGTACGACGGCCAGTGGCGGCAGGCGGCCTGGGCGCTCGTCGCGCGCGGGGCGCAGATGATCGAGTACTGGCACTGGCACACGCTGCACTTCGGCACGGAGACCTACTGGGGCGGGATCCTTCCGCACAGCGGCCGGCCGGGCCGCACGTACGCGGAGCTGTCCCGCCTCGGCGCGGAACTGGACGCCGCCGGCCCGCTCGTCGCCGCCCTCGAACCCGACGCCGACATCACGATGGTCTACTCGATGCCGAGCAAGTGGCTCATGCAGAAGTACCCACCGCTGTCGGCCGCGGACGGTGGACCGGACGCCGCGGCGTACCACGGCATCTTTGATTCCTTCTATCGCGGCGCATTCGACGCCGGCCGGCAGGTGCGCATCGTCCACGCCGGGCAGTTGCACGACCCGAGCGGTGAGCGGGCCGGCCCGGCGCCGGAGTCGGCCGCGCGACGGCATCCGGTCCTGGTCGTCGCGGCGCTGTACGTCGCCGACGACGCGACGCTCGACTGGCTCGCCGCCTACGCGGCCGCCGGCGGCCACCTCGTGCTCGGCCCGCGGACCGGCTACGCCGACCACGAGGCCCGCGCGCGACACGAGCCGGCGCCCGGACGGCTCGTCGAGGCCGCCGGAGTCCGCTACGAGGAGTTCAGCAACCTGGTGCGCGACGTCCCGGTCCGTGCCGCCCCGGGCGGGCCGCTCGACCTGCCGGAGCGGGCGGCGGCGACGCGCTGGGCCGACGGCCTCACCGTCGTGGACGCCGATGTGCTCGTCGAGTACCACCATCCGCACTTCGGCCGCTGGCCGGCGGTCACCACCCGCCGCCACGGCGCGGGCCGGGTCACCTGCGTCGGCACGGTACCCGGACGCGACCTCGCCCAGGCCCTCGCCGCATGGCTCGCGCCGGTGCCGACCGGCGGATGGCGCCGCCTCCCGGCCTCCGTCACGGCCACCACCGCCACCTCCCCGGACGGGCGCCGGGTCCACGTCGTGCACAACTGGAGCTGGGAACCCGTCGCGGTCGAGGCGCCGGTGCCGCTGACCGACGCCCTGACCGGTGCCGCGGTCGCGCCGGGCACGGCGGTGCACCTCGGCGCGTGGGACGTGCGCGTCTTCGCGTCGGCCGCAACCGAAGCTTCTGGCTGACCCGCCGCGGGTGAATCGCGGATCAACGAAGCCGATCGTCGCGTTGCCAAGGGTTCGCGCTAGATCGTTATCGTCTCAATTCCCTCACCATAGATCTCCGGCTCGCCGGTCATGAGGTTTCCAGCGTCGCCGCATGCGACTGCCAGCGCGAAACAGGCCCGCCCCAGCCCGCCGAGCAGTTGAGTCGCGGCCGCGACCTGCCGCCACTCGGTGACTTCGAGCGGCAGCAGCGTAGCGAACTGCAGACCGACGAGCAGATCGAGATTGCGGACGACGTCCTCTGAGACAACTATGCGGGCCTCGAGGGACTGTAAGAATAACGGCGGATCTCGATCTTCAAGGGAGACGCCAGGATGACGACGGAACCTCTCGTCGAGCAGGGTCCGGCCGACGGGCCGGTGGGTGGCTAGGTCAACTACAGGCAGAGTCACAGGGGACCTTTCGGCACCGCGCCACCGAAGCCATGCGGGTACCGGCCCGCGACCAGGGCCGCTGTCTGGGCGGCAGGCCACCAACGGATACCGGCTGGTCGACGCCGGCCCGCACCCGACACCCAGCCATGCCCGCTGGGGACGCCAGCGACAACAGCTCGACCCCGACCCGGTTACCGCCGCGCACGTACGGTGGATCTTCGCGCGGCGCCTGCAAGGACGCAGCATGAGCGGCATCGCACGCGACCTAAACGAGCGCGCAGTGCCCTGCCCATCCGAGTACGAGCGGAACCGCAACCGGCACCGCCACGCGACCGGCTGGTCCGTGACCACAATCAAGGCCATCTTGGGCAACCCCCGCTACACCGGGCGGCAGGTCTGGAACCGGCAAGCCGTGCACCATCACCCTGACGACGGCCGCACAGTTGCGGGCGGAGTCGCAGTGGGCCTACAAGCGGCCGGCGTATCGCTGCCGGCACGGCCACCGCGGCGCCCGCAGCCGCGACGCCGATCGCCCGTTCCACGCCCGCGAAGACAGGCTCCTGACGGCGATCGCCGTGCAACTCGATATCCGCACCGGTAAAGGCCAAACCCTATGGCCCGATGCCGATATCGCCGCCTATCTACAAACCCATGGATTAACGGTGCGCTGCGCCCGCGACAGGGCGTCGTTAACCGATTCGATGAGCTGGCGTACGAGTACCCAGCTCATCATCCGGGAAAGCACGCGCCGCCTCCGCGATCAACGCGGCGGTAACAAGCACAGATCGGAATGCCTGATCGCTGGATCCCGTTCTCGGCGTGGTGAGTGAGCGGGCTGTTGTGGCGCTGCTGTTGATCACGTCCGTGGCGAGGGTGCTCGACCGTGTGCATCGGCTCAGCTTTCGGCCCGGGTGACCTGTCCAAGGAGCTGTTGCACGGTTGCTGCGTATCGATCGAGGGCCGCCCGGCCCGCGCGGGTGAGGCTGATCGATGTCCTGGCGGTGCCGTCGTGCCGAGACTTCACGTTGGCGATGTACCCGGCGTCCTCGAGTCGACGTAGGTGGGTGATCAGGTTGCCGGCCGTGAGGTCGAGCAGCCGTTGTAGCCTGGAAAAGGACAGGCTGTCGCTGTCGGGCAGCGTGGCCAGGGTGACCATGATGCGCAGTCGCGTCGGCACGTGGATGACGGGGTCGAGGTCTGCCTCCGGGGTGGTCACGGTCGCCGCCGGCGAGCGAGGACGACCGCCGCCAGGAGGAAGCCGCCGCCACCGGCCAGGGCTTCGATCAACAATACGGTGACTGGTCCCGTCCACGCACCGACCGCCGCGACTGCGGCCAGCCAGGCACCGAGGGCGAACATCGACCAGTCGAGCCAGATCGCGGCCGCGACCAAATAGATCACGGCGGTGATGACGACCGGTCCGGTTGCGCCCACGATGCCCATCACCTCGTCGCTGGCGCCGCGCCGCGCTAGCCCGCCCTCGATCACGAAGAGCGAGGCAAAGCCGATCGGCCAGGAAAGTCCGTAGATCCGCCCCTGCAGGGCGGAGGTACCGCCGACTCCCTTGACCGCCCGGACGACTGTGATCATTGTGACGACAACTGCCGCGGACAGCAGAACGCCGAGGAGGACGCTTGACCCGGGCGAGGGCCCGCGGTAGGGCTGCTGGCCGCGTACCGACAGCCACATCGACCCGAGACCGAGCAGCCACGCGGCGCCCCACGCGGCATACATCGCCGTCATCTTGACCTTCAGCGCATCCCGGGCGTGTTGCTCTGTTTGCCGCATCAGGGCGGCGGCTGTCCGAATGTCGAGGATCTCGTTTTCGGTCATCGCTGAATGCCTCCTGGGATAGGTGTGCCGTTGTCAGGCAGGCTCCCGAAAGCGCTTAACGGAGCGCCTGATGCAGGAATTTGAAACTTTGCGCCACAAACTTATCTCGGTTTGCGACACAAAGTCAATGGCCGGCCCTAGCCGCGGCCCCCGCACAAGTCGGCTCGGCGGCCTTGCCGCTGGACGGCGAGGATCCCCGCCACCTCCGGCGGAACTCGACGTGAACCAGGTACGGATACTCATCCCTCGGTACGCGTCGATCCATACCGTTGGCGACATGAACACGAAAGGGTTCGCCGTCGGGCTGGCCGGTGCGGTCGCCCTGGGGGGCGCCACGATCGCCACCTGGTGGCTATGGCTCGGCTCTGACACTCAGTACCAGATCGATCCGGCCACTCAGGTGGCCAGCGGGCCGTACGAGGCGCCACAGGTCGCAGGCTGCGTCCTTACCCTGATGGCGCTCGCGATCATCGGTGGCCTGCTCATCCGACCTTGGCTGGTCGTCCTCACCATGACGGCCGCGTTCGCCATCGCCTGGTCGGTGCCGGCCTCCGAGGATGAGACCGGCATGTGGGGGGTCGGGTTGGTGCTCATAGTCGTCGCGATGGCGGCCGGCACAGCCGTGCTGAGCTACGGCGCCGCGTGGCTACGCACAGCACTGCGGCGGCGGACCCCGACGGTGTGAGGGCGCGTGAGGTTCGCTGACAACCGTTACTGTCGGCCTATGTCCGGCCTCGGAGACGTGCCACCGGAGATCCTGGACCTCTGCGACCGATCTGCCGAGGGTTACCCGACACGTGCCGACACAGACTCGGTGGCCGAGACCGACCAGTTCGCCTTGCACGCGGCGGTGTCCCCAGCCGGGATTCTCCCGGGCCAGTCGCAGGACAAGGTCGCGTAGTTCGTCGCTGATTGTCGGGCGTCCGGGTCGATTCGGGTGCTTCCACAACTCGCGGGGAAGAGCGCGGACCAGGGCGGAGAGCACGGCCCGGTCTGGCCAGGACAGCCGCGGCCGGCCGACCTGGCGACGCACCACGGCGACCTCGTGACGCAGCACCAACAAACTCGGCGGCCATCGCGGCTCGCCACGCGTCATCTGCGGCAACCACCGCGGATGGCGGCCTCGCCGTGGCGTGCCCGGCCGGCAAGGACGCGGTCGGCATCGGCGCAACGGCCGCGGGCAACGGACCCGGGCAGGTGTTCCTCACCGGGGTGTTCCCCAGCGCCGACCTCCGCGGCGCCAACGCGACGGCCGCGGAGGACCAGACCGGCTACGCCGGCGCCTGGGCCGTCACCGCGTATGCGATCTGTGTCCCGTCGAGCGAGCAGCCGTACGAGGTCCACGCCGCTACCCCAGGCTTCGCCGTCGCCGGACGTGGGAGCCAGGGCATGCGGCTCGCCTGCCCGATCGGAACGACCATTCGCGGCGTGGGCGCCCAGGTCGTCGGCGGCACCGGGAAACGTGAACCTGCACGACGTACGACCGATCGCGGACATGAAGGCCAACATCGCGGCCGAGGACGACGAGGCCGGCTGGCCGCCGACGTACCAGACCCACGGATACCTCATCTGCCAGTGACCCGACGGGCGATCCATGCGATCGAGCGGGCCGGGCCCGGTGACGTGCTGGTGGTCGACGGTGGCGGGCGGGAGACCGCGCTGGCCGGCGAGCTGTTCGTCCGGCACGTCACCCCGCGGGCCGGCGCCACGACGCACCCTGCCGTGGTGGGGAGCAGGTCAGCTGTGGCGGCGTGTCCGTCCATCTGGGCGACATCGTGATCGCCGACCACGACGGCATCGTTGTGCTCGATCCGGGCGCCGCGGTCGCCCAACTCACCGCCGCCGCCGAGGTGATGGCGACCGAGGCGCGTTTCGTCGAGCGGCTGGCGGCCGGAGCATCGCTGCGCGGGTGCCTGAACCTGGCCGAGAATGTGGACCGGCTGGCCCGCGGCGAGTCGTCGGGGCTGCGGTTCACCGTCTGACAGTCGTCTGCGGGTCGTGCGAGTCCAGGAAAGCCACCAACTCGTCGAGCGCAGACGCGATGGCTGCGATGTTCGCCGCATCCAGGTGGAGCCAGTAGAAATCCAGGGGTACCAGGTACGGTGCCCGGCGCGACTCGTCGTCAGCGGTGAGTTCGTTGCACAGCTGTGCGTACGTCATCTTGACGCCGTCCATCCTGAACAGTTCACCGATCACCTCCTGCGAGGGGCCCCAGATACCCACCTTCCCGTCATCCCAGACGAACGCCTCGGTCACCCGCACCAGGTGAGCCTCCAGAAGCTCGCTGTAGAGAGGCCGGCTCAGGCCGAACGGCCGCCTCGAACGGATCTCGTTGGCGCAGTAGAAGTAGGAACAGGTGTAGTAGAGGGTGGTCATGGTGAAGAGACCCTCGTAATAGCACCAGGTGACGAAGTTCATCATTCGGTCTCTGCGATCGACCTCGTGCTTGACGGCCTCGAACCACCCGCGCGTCTGCGAGTTCTTATCGGATCCGAACTTGACCCCGATCTGGGCGAACCTGCGGCGCAATGTGTCCGCGTAGTACCGAAGCGATTCGAGGTAGCGCTGGCGCAGGTCGGCGATCGCGGCCCTCGCCTCGGCGGCCTCCTGCGCCTCGATCTGTTCCTGGATCTTCTGGATTTCTCCGACCAGGTTCGCGCGGGATGCGGCAAGGCCGGCCCGGGCGTTCGCCCGCGCCGTGTGGTAAGCGACGAGGCCGCTGATGCCGGCGACGGCCAGGCTGAACAGACCGCCGCTGGCCAGGGCCAGTCCGGAGTCGGCCATGCGGTCACTCTCCCGGGAACGTGGTGGGTCGGATGAGTCTATTGATCATCATCTACGGAGCGCCGGGTCAGATAGGTGTAGTAGCCGGATGCGGCGAAGAAGGTGTTGTCCTGGACCGCTCGGGCCTGGAAGGCGCGCCAGTCGTCAACGGTTTCCTGCGGGAGCAGACCCGATCGGGCCAGCAGCGGACCGTAGGACTCGGCCGCGGCCGGCCAGAATTGGCCGGTGCCGATGTTGGGGTAGAGCGCGCCGTCCGCCTCGACGAGCTCCAGTCCCGCGGCGGGCAGCAGCCGCGGGATGTCGCGCATGATGCGGGGGTTGGCGACGATGAGCTGGATCAGTGCGTCTTCGATCGTCCTGGCCAACGCGGGGTCGGGATAGGCGAAGGTGAGCGAGGCGTAGTCGCCGTCGAAGATGGCAACCGTGCCGCCGGGTCGGACCACGCGACGGGCCTCGCGCAGCACCTGCAGCGGATCTTCGACATGGCTGATGAGGGTGTGCAGAGTGACGATGTCGAACTCGTCGTCCACACACGGCAGGTCGTGCGCGTCGCCGACCTGGTAGGTGACGTTGTCGGATAGACCCTCGTCGCCGGTGTGCCGGCGGGCGGCGTCGAGCAGTGCGGGGCTGTGATCGACGCCGACGATCGCCGCGCCAGGCCCGAGCAGTCGGCGCAGCGTGCGCACCTCGATCCCGGTGCCGCAGCCCAGCGCCAGGATCCGTCGAGCCCCGGCGAGGGGTAGGCGCCAGAAGTAGGCCTGCGACAGGCGGGCGTAGCCCTCGTCGGTGCCGCGGAACTCCAGCCGGGCGGCGAGGGTCTCCAGAACGTTAGCGTCCAGGGTCGTGGAGAGGCGGAAGATGTCGCGGTCCGTTCTGCCGCCGGTTGCCGGCGTGGCTTCGCCGTCGGTCCGGTCGGAACCAGTGATCATCTTTCAGCCTTCCCGCTCGGGGCAGTGGACTCGACTCGAGGGTTGGCGTAAGCACCGTCGGCCGGATCGGGCAGGTCGCCTTATTGTCACGGCGGCGGTGCGTACGTGGTGGTCCGGGCCATCAGGGTCGGTGGAAAATGTTCCCGTGGAGCGGGGACCGGCCACCCGACCACCCGGCCACCCGCCAGTGATAGGCGAGCATGCCGGCCTCCACCGCCGCCAAGGCGGCCTCGATGATCTCGGCTAGTCGCGTTCAGGCCCTCCCGTTGGCTGGTAGCAGTGTCTCGGTGACCGCGTGGCGTCTGTTGTCAGCCGCTACCCGTCGTGTCCCATGTGCAGGGGGCGGAGCGAGTGGCCGATCGCGAACCTGCCGACGTTGCGTCCAACCTCCACGCCGGTGATGGTGGCGAAGCGGAAGTGGAAGCCGACCAGGACCCGCGAGTTCGCGTTCTCGGCCTCGGCCTGCGCGAAGCTGTTCCAGCAGCGTTCGGTGCCGGCAGGCACGGCGGTGGTGGACGTCATGCAGAAGCGGAAGCGGTCCTCTCCGGTGAACCGACGCAGGACCTCGGCGGCGCGCCTCCGAGGAGGCTGTGGGTCGAGGGGTAGTCGGGAAGCGCCGGTGTCGGGCGCAACGGCAGCCAGGTCGGGTCGGGGCTGGTGGCGGGGTTGCCATCCGTCTCCGCCGCCCGGATCGCCGTCACCGGCCGCCACAACGCATAGTGCCGTTTCTGGTACCAGCCGGCGATGAACCCGTCGGCCATTGCCATGGTGAGCAGGGCGAGCAGCCGCGCGGTCCGATGCAGGTCGTAGTGCCGCAGCGACGAGACGACGCTGCCGACCCGGCTCCATCCGACGGGTGAGCCCTCGGCCCAGAAGTGGGCAAGCTGCGTCTGGTCGACGCTGCGTTGCGGGCTGGTGTCCTGCCCCAGATGCTTGACCTCGTTGAAGTCCCTCGCGTACCGGGCGCTGGTCAGCTCCGGCGGTGGGCCGGGCAGGAACTGGCCGCGGTCGCGGAGCGTGAACGGGCGGACGTTGTGGAACTGGGCTTCGAGCATCGGCGCGAACGCCGGTGGGGTTGGTTCCCAGACTCCGGGGCCGGGTGTCGGGGCGAACGGGTCTGCAACGTCGAACCCGTCGTTTGCTCGGATGTCGAGCAGACGCTGGCCCACCGCCTGGCCGAGTGCCACCCCCGCGCGTTCGGCGGGGCCGTTGGGAACCTTCGCGAGCGACGCCGAGAGCTCAGCGTCCAGGGTTGTCTGGTTCGCTGGGAAGAAGAAGACGAGCACCCGGTGTGCGGCGGCCGCGGCGGCGGCCTCCGCGTCGGCCTTCCGGTCCGTGAGCGGCGACGTGTAGGTCTCGTATCGCGGCTCGGCCCCGTTGACGGCGTCGTGCTGGGCGGCGTGCATGATCGCGAGGATTCGCGAGAACCTGACCGGGTTCCCGAATGCCTGTGCGCGCGCGATCTCGTTCCAGGCGCGGACTACCTCGCCCGATCTGCGGCTGGGCTGCGGTGTCGCGATCGCAGCATTTCCAGCAATCGTTGCGAGGACCAGCCCAACGCAGGCTGCCGACACGATTCGTCCTATTCGAGACATGGCTTCTCCTGACGTCATGGGTGGGCCTTCGGCCGGCGGCTATCTCCTCGCGGGGGCTCCTCCCGCAACCGGGCGATGCCTGTGAACTCGGCCTCGTCCGCGAAGCGGCAGCAGGGCGGCCTGTCACCGAGGGCCTAGATCCTCGACGGATCGGATTCCTCCATGCGTGCTGGGCTCTCTGACGGGTTTCAACGGATGACGGGCGACGAAGCCCGCGAGTGCTTCAGCCAACCCGCGAGGGTTCTGCAGGTGCAGCATGTGCGTGGCGTCGGACAGCACGAACCGCTCGACGTTGGGCAACCATGCCTCCAGAAGTGCCTGACGCTCGTGCCATACCGGCGAAACCTCGTGGCTGCGACCGCCCAACACGGCGAGCACCGGCTGGGTGATGCGCGCTGCCTCGTCCGTGCCGAAGGCCCAGGCCTGGACGGCGGGCAGTTCCTGTTCGAAGAAGGTTGGTGCGTCGGCGACCATCCGCTCGAACGCACCGGGAAGCGCCGCATCCAGTGCCGCGCGGTAGTCATTGCCCGCCACACCACGCATCCAGACGTCGATCGCGCCGGCACGGTCTCCGGCACGGTACCGCTCCACCGCCGGCTGGGCGACCGCCCGGCCCGAGGCTGCGCGGCTGGGTACCGGCATCAGCGCCGGCTCCATCAGCACGAGGGAGCGCACCGCGTCCGGGCCGTCGAGCGCGACCTGGAGCACGATGTTGCCGCCCGACGAGTGCCCGACCAGGTGCGCACGGTCGACGGCGAGGTGTCGCATCAGATCACGGCAGTGGCGCGCGTGGTCAGCGATGCTGACCTGGCCCCACGGGTGGCTGCTGCCGGCGTATCCGACGCGGTGGTAGGCGATCAGCCGGTGCCCGGCGAGCGCAGGCTCGTCGAGGAGGGGTCGGAACCAGTCCCCGCACAGGCCCGCGTGGATGAACACAATGGGTTCGCCGTCGCCGCGGTCGACATACTCGATGGTCAGATCGTCGACGGTGGCTTGCCGCACAGCGTTACCTCCCGACGTGACGACGATTGATGCCACACCGACGCTAGAGCCGTCTTGCTACCATCGCGACGATGAAATCCCTAGGTTTGCGAACACATCGTGCTGGTCGGACGCGACGCTGAGCGCGTTCGTTTGAGCCAGCTGCTCGAGCAGGCCCGGGCGGGTACGAGCGCGGCGCTGGTGGTCCGTGGCGAACCAGGTATCGGCAAGACCGCGCTCCTCGACGACGTCGTGGCCCGCTCCCGCGGGTTCAGGGTGCTGCGGGCACGCGGTGTCGAGTCCGAGTCGGAGTTGTCGTTCGCCGGGCTGGCCGACCTGCTCCGACCCGTCGTCCGCCAACTGGACTCGCTGCCCGGGCCGCAGCGGGCGGCGCTGGCTGGCGCGTTGGCACTGGGGCCGCCGGTGTCGGGCGACCTCTTCACCGTCTGCGCCGCCACACTGACCCTGCTCGCGGACGTTGCCGACCGGTCACCGGTGCTGGCGGTCGTGGACGACGCGCCGTGGCTGGACGCACCGTCGCGGCAGGCCCTGGTGTTCCTGGCTCGGCGACTGCGGCAGGAGGGCGTGCTGTTCCTCCTCGCGGCACGCAGCGCCGACACTGTGGGCACCGAGGCGGCCGGCATCCCGGAAATCGTGCTCGGCGGGCTGGACCCGGCCGCTTCCCTGTCGTTGCTCGAATCCAGCGGCCCGATCAAAGCGGACGTCGCGCGGCGGCTGTATGGCAGCACCGGCGGCAACCCGCTCGCGTTGCTCGAAATGTCGACACTGCTCAGCGCGTCGCAACGCACGGGAGTCACACCGATCGAGGATCCGCCACCGGTCGGCGCGGCGATCGACGCCGCGTTCGCACGCCGTCTCGCCGCCCTCGGCGAGGCCACCCGCCACGCGCTGGCCATTGCCGCCGCGAGCACATCGGGCGCCATGGAAGAGATCGCGTCCGCACTCGCGGCGCTCCATTTGGACGTGGCGTCCCTGGAAGCCGCCGAGGAACACGAGCTGATCACCTTCGATGCCGGCCGGCTCACGTTCCGGCATCCGGTGCTGCGGTCGGTCTGTTACCGCGCAGTCCCCGAGCCACAACGCCGGGCCGCGCACCGCGCCCTCGCCACGGCACTGACCGGCGAACGGCGCTTCTGGCAACTGGCCGCCGCCACGCTCGGACCGGACGAACAGGTCGCGGCCGGCCTGGCCTCGGCCGCCACGGCGGCACGCCAGCGCGGCGGGCCGGCGGCCGCAGCGAGCGCGGCGGAGCGCGCCGCACGGCTGACGCCAGACGGCGACCTGCGGGGGCGCCGCCTGTTGGAGGCGGCCGACGACCTCAGCCGGGTCGGCCGGCTCGATCGTGCCCAGGCACTGCTGGCCGAGGCCATGGACCACGCTACCGATCCACTGCTGTGGGCCGACATCCAGCACCAGCGCGCACTTGTCCAGGCCCGTGGCGGCGCGGCAGCGGCAGCGGCGCGGCTGCTGGTCGCGGAGGCGCGTCGCGTCGCGCCGGCCGATCCGGTCCGTGCGGCGATGATGACGATGGCCGCCGTCCAGCCATCGTTCCAAGCCGGCGACACGGCTGAGTGCCTCGAAATCGCCCGGCGCGGGCAGGTTCTCGTCGAGCAGGCCGGGCTGCCACCGATGCCGGCCGGGCTGCCGCAGGCGATGGCGCTGCTGCTGTGCAACGAGCGCCGCACCGCGCGGCCGTTGCTGGACAGCGCGGCGGCGTGGTTGGACGACGCCGCGGACCCGTGGTCGCTGGGCCCGGTCCTGATCTTCGGCATCGGTCAGGCGTTCATGTGGCTCGAGGAGCACGAGCGCGCACGGAAACTCCTCGCCGACGGCATCGACCAGGCCCGCGCCTGGAGCACCCCGGGCCTGCTCCCCTACGGCCTGCTCGCCTTGGCTGAACTGGACTTCCGCACCGGCCACTGGCCCGCCGCCCTAGCGGCGGGGACCGAGGGCATACGGCTCGCCGAGGAGACCGATCAGGCCAGCCATGCGGCCTACGCCCACGTGATCGTGGCCCGGGTCGAGGCGGCGCTCGGGCAGCAACGGAGTTCGCGGGAGCATCTCGCCGCGGCCAGCGACCTCACCGACCGGCTGGGAGATGCCATCCTGCATTCGTGCATCGGCAGCGTCCGCGGCTTCCTCGAGGTCAGCATCGGCCGCTACGACCGGGCCATCCAGGCCCTCGAAGAGCTTTCGAGCTTCCTCGCCAAGCGGCACGCACCCGACCCGGCGGTGCTGCAATGGACGCCCGACCTCATCGAGGCGTACGCCAGGCAGGGCCGTACCAGCGATGCCCGCGCCGCCCTCGACGCCTTCGAACACGACAGTGAACGCAGCGGCAGCCGCTGGGCACGCGCCAGCGCCGCACGGTGCCGGGGACTACTCGCCGGCGACCTCGACTTCGACACTCCGTTCCATGACGCCCTCGCCACCCACGACACCCCGTTCGAGCTCGCGCGCACCGAACTCTGCCTCGGCGAGCGGTTGCGACATGCGGGCCGCCGCGTGGAGGCCCGCAGCCGCCTACACGCCGCGCACACCACCTTCGACCGGCTCCACGCCAGGCCCTGGGCTGAGCGGGCACGCGCCGAACTGCACAGCTCGGGCGAGCCGACAGGCAGCCGCACACCAGCCACGATCGAGCGCATGACGCCGCAGGAGCTGCAGGTCGCCCTCCAGGTCGCCCGCGGATCGACCAACCGCGAAGCCGCAGCCGCGCTGTTCCTCAGCCCCAAGACGGTCGAGTTCCACCTGCGCAACATCTACCGCAAGCTGGCGATCCGCTCAAGATCGGAACTGGTGCGCATCATCGTCTCGCCGGCGCCTACCTCGCAGGACGATCAACTGTGACCCAGGCCGGCGGTGGCGCTGTACCAACCCGGACTGTGATACGGGTTCGTTCACTGAACGCGATCGGATCACCGACCTGACACGCCCCGGCCATCAAGACGGTGCAGGCTCGGCGAACACCGCCCGCAGCGCCGCCGACAACGCCGGATTGTCATGGCGCGGATGCCGGTACTACAGCCCGAGATCTTGAAACCGATGGCTTGATCAGTCGTTGGTCCCGGCGTGGTGGATGCGGTCACGGTTGAGGACATCGATGGCTGGGATGCGGACCTGTCCGCGTTTGACGGACGGGTTGGGGTGGTTGTCACCAAGCCGCAGCTGGGGGCTGGGCTGCTGCGCCGCGCGCTCTCCGATCCCGGGTTGGTGTTCGGGTGGCTGGTCGGCGACTCGGGTTACGGGCGTGACCCCACGCTGCGCGCCTTCTGCCACCGGCGGGAACTGGCGTAGGTGCTGGCGGTGGCGGTGGATCTGCCTCTGGTCGGGGTGCGTGGCGAGGCGCTGCGCCCGGACGCGGTGCTGGCCGCCACCGTGCGCTCGACCGTGCCGGATGCCGGCGCGGGCTCGGGCCGCCGAGGTTGCTGGCATCCGGCAACGGTGAGCCCGCCCACCAGGACCATCGCCAGCGAGGATCTGCGCATGTGCCCATGATCTAGAGCGCATGTCGCCGGTGGGTACGGACCAGGTTCGGGACGGTAAAGCTGCGGCCTGCCGGCGCCGGCGGGAGGCGCAGCATGCTCCCACTGTTCAAGAACCTTATGGAGCCGGCCGGACTCGAACAGGCGGACCGGATGTGGCAGAACACGAACCGCATGCCCGCAGCTCAGGGCCCGGTCGTCACGATTTCACCGGTACGTCGGCGAACGGCGTGAGGACATGATCGAGCGGCCTGGAAAGACGAACCAGCGGCAACGCTGGCATCGCGCTGCCAGGCCCGCTCACTACGGGAACCGGCAATCCCTAGGCCGGGTCAGCGGGTGGCCGAGACCACCAGCATCTCGCACGGTCCGGCAAACCCGTCTGGACCCTCGAACTGGAGCAGCGCGTCCTCGATCTCGTCCCAGGCCGCCTCCCGCTCGGCCGGGGCCAGGCCGGCCAGCATTTGCTGCAATGCGCCGAACGACTCCCGCTCGAACCGGACGCAGTCTGCGGCGGAGGCCATCCGGACCGGCGACGGAACCACCTCGACGTCGACGTCGCGGAAACCGGCCTCGGTCATGACCCGTTCGGCGGCTCCCGGGGCGCCGAGGCTGAACGGCCCGGGCTGACCGGGCTGCGGCGGGGGAAGCTGTGCGCGGCGGCGGATGATGCCGATCGGGATGGAGAAGAACCCGTTCCGGTCCGCGGTCGAGTAGACGACTGCGGAGATTCGTCCGTCGGGACGCAGCGCGGTGCGCATCCCGGCCAGGGCGGTTTGCTGGTCTGGGAAGTAGATGAGGCCGACTCGGGAGATGACCGCGTCGAACGTGCCGGCGGCAACGTTGAGCCGTTCGCCGTCGAGTTCGCGGGTGGCGACGTTGGTCAGGCCTGCGTCGGTGGCCGCCTTCGCTGTGTACTCGAGGATCGTTGGCGAGATGTCGGTGGCCAGCACGTGACCGGAGGGGCCGATGCGACGGGCCGCCGCGAGACTCTGCCCGCCGGCGCCTGCGGCGACGTCCAGCACCCGGTTGCCGTCGCTGACCCGGGCTGCGTCGAGCATTCGTGCCGTGGCGTTGCCGAGCCACTCCTCGATGGTGGGACCCCACCGGTGCCACGCCTCGGCGGCCTGCTCCCACTGGGCCCGGGTGGTGGTCTTGTAGTGGATCGGATCGAAGGTGTTGGTCATGGTTTCCTCCGGAGTCGGTCGAATCGGTGTTCACCCGTACGCGCCAGAAGTCCATCCGCATCCGCTAGAACCAGACTGGCATCTCCCGAACCCGCGCTGACCGGGCCACAATGCGGGGGTGTCACGCTTCGTCGGCCGTACCGAACCGTTGGGCCGGCTGCTTGCCGCCCACCGGGCGTGCACCGCCGCCGGGCCGGACCCGCCGTGGTCTGGACTGGTCTTGGTCACCGGTGAGGCGGGGATCGGCAAGACCGCGCTGCTGAGCCGGTTTGCTGAGGCGGTCGCGGGATCCGGCGCGGTGCTGCGTGGCACCTGCTGGGACGACGACCGTGCTCCGGCCTGGTGGCCGTGGACCCAGGCATTGCGTGGTCTGCTGCACGCCCGCGAGGACCTCCGGCAGGACGCCGACCCGGCCCTGGCTGCGATCGTTCCGGAGGTGGTCGGCCCGTCGCCCGGCACCGGGCCCGACGACGCCAACCGGGTGCGCATCTTCGACGCGGTGGGCGGGCTGCTGTCCCGGGCCGTGTCTACCGCGCCAGTGGTGGTGATCCTGGACGACCTTCAGTGGGCCGACGTGTCGTCAGTGGATCTGTTGCGCTTCCTCGCCCGGCAAGCCCGGCCCGGCGGGCTGTTGCTGGTCGGCGCGTACCGGCCCGGTGAGCCACCGGCCAGCGTCGCGGCGGCGCTCGCCGATCTGTCCATCGCGGCCGAGCTGATCAATCTCCGCGGGCTGGCCCCGGAGGAGGTGGCGGACCTGGTGCGGACGGTGTCCGGAAACGACGCGGCGGCGCGCTGGGCGGCCCTGGTGCATCAGCGCAGCGCCGGGCACCCGTTCTTCGCGCGCGAGCTGTGTCACCTGTTGCAGGCTGGTGGTACCGCCGCCGGCGTGCCGGCGGCGGTGCGCGACGCCATCGGACGCCGCCTTGCCCGGCTGCCGGACGGCTGCGCGGCGCTGCTCGACGCAGCCGCGGTCGCAGGGGCCGCGCTGCTGCCGGACGTGCTGAGCGACGTCTGCTTGGAGCCGGTGGCCATGGTCGCCGACCGGATCGACTTGGTGCGGGCCGCCGGGGTGCTGGTCGACGGCGCGGACG
This sequence comes from Actinoplanes sp. NPDC051388, assembly GCF_055586225.1. NCBI lineage: Bacteria > Bacillati > Actinomycetota > Actinomycetes > Micromonosporales > Micromonosporaceae > Actinoplanes > Actinoplanes sp. NPDC051388. Next base: position 129,958 of record NZ_JBVJIP010000018.1, read on the forward strand.
GGGATCCGGTGCGCTTCGCCCACGACCTGTACCGCGAGACGATCTACGCGGCGCTGCCCGCGGCGCGCAGGCTCGACCTGCATGACCGGGTCGGACAGGCGTTGCAGCGTCGGCACGAGCGCGGCGGCCCGGTGTTCCCGGCCGAGCTGGCCCGGCACTTCGCTGCCGCGATCGGGCAGTCCGGACCCGGTCCGGCAGTCACCTGGGCGCACGCGGCGGCTGACGCGGACACCGCCCGGTACGCGTTCGCCGAGGCGGCCGGGCACCTGAGCCGAGTACGCGCCGCAGTCACCGACGCCGGTCGCCGGCTGACCGATGCCGACCAGATCCATCTCCTGACCCGAGAGGCCGACCTGCGGCTGCGGGCCGGGGACGCACAGGACGCGAGGGTCCTGCTTGACACCGCCTGGGAGACCGCCGCAGCCACCGGCGACGGCGACCTGCTCGGCGCGGTGGCGTTGGGCCTGGACCGGGTCGGCGCCAGGTTCGCCATGCCGCGTACCGATCTGATCGCCGCGCTGGAAGCCGCGCGGGTGGCGCTCGACGGGCAGGGAACCCCCGCCGAGGCTCAGGTGACCGCAGCGCTGGCCCGTCAGTTGCAGCACTCCGTGCCGTCCGACCGCCCGCGAGCCGGGCCGTACGCCGAGCGGGCGGCGGCGATCGCCCGCCGCCTCGAAGACCCGGCCACTCTGGCCAGTTGCCTGCTCGCCCAGCACGACACCATGTGGACACCCGGCACCGGGGGGCGACGGACCGAGATCGCCACCGAGATCGCCGCCGCCGCACGGCAGGCCGGCGACCCTGAGCGACACGCCCAGGCGCTGTTGTTGTCGGCAACCGCGCAACTGGAGAACGGCTCGGCCGGTTTCCGAGCCGCCCTCGCCGAGTACGCCCATGTGACCGGCGAGCTGCGCCAGCCGCGACATGATTACTTACTGCGAACCCGGCAGGCCGCGCTCGCGCTGCTGGAAGGCGACATCGAGGGCGGCGACCGGCTCAGCCGCGAGGCCGCAGCGCTCGGCGAAGCGGTAGGCGACAGCGACACCGGCAACGTCCGGATGTCGCAACGCCTGGAAATCGTCCGGGCCCGCTCCGACCCCGACGAACTGCGCCGGACCGCCGCCGAGGCGGTGCACTGGTGGATCGGCGCCCCGGCGCACGCACACGCGGTCGCGGCCGGCTTCCTGGCCCGGGCCGGCGATCTGGTCGCAGCCCGGCGCGAGGTCGACACGGTACTGGCGCTGGACGACTGGCGCGCCGACCGTTCGTACCTCTGGTCGGTCTTCGCGGGCGAGCTCACCGCCGCCGCGATCGCGCTCGGCGACCGGGCACTCTGCGAGCTGCTGCTGAACGACCTGATGCCGCTGGCAGACACGTGCGCGGTCAACGGCGCGCTGGTCTGCTTCATGGGTGCGCACGCGCACCGCGTCGGCTTGCTTCAGGCCGCGCTGGGTGACCCGGCACAGGCCGCCGAGTCGCTGAACCAGGCTCGCGACGTACACCGGCGGCTGGGTGCCCGGATCTGGGAGGACGAGAGTCGCCGCGCCCTGGCCGGCCTCGGCGTGCAGGCGCCCACCAGCGGCGCGACCATGCGGCGGGTCGGTGACCTATGGCAGGTCGGCTACCACGGCCGGACCGCTCACCTGCGCGACGCAAAGGGCCTCCGTGACCTGGCCGTACTCCTGGCCCGTCCCGGCACCGATGTGGCCGCGATGGAGCTGGCGGCCGAGGGCGGCCCGTCGGTGGTGGACCGGGTCGCCGACGAGCCGGTGCTGGACCTAGCCGCACTGCGGGCATACCGGCAGCGGCTGGCCGACCTCGACGACGAGCTGGCGGACGCCGGCGCCGGCGCGGACCTGGCCCGGCGGCAGCGAGCCAGCGACGAGCGGGAACGGCTACTCGCCGAGGTGCGCCACGCCACCCGACCCGGCGGCACCCTCCGCACGTTTGGCCCCACCGCGGCGGAGCGGGCCCGCAAAGCGGTCACCGCCCGGATCCGGGACGCCATCCGACGGATCGGTGCCGCGCTTCCGGACCTGGGCACCCATCTGGACCGAAATGTACGGACCGGCCACGCCTGCCGCTACGACGGTGAGCCTGCCGCCGCGGGGCACGGAGAAGGCCACTAACCGGCGGTCGCAGCGGGAGTTCGCGCCGCGGCCGGCGACACCGAATCGCAGGGGCTTCCTATTGGCAGGGATGCACTGATCTGGCTGATCGCCCGCACCCTCAGACTGCTCGGCCATCACGCGCGGCCATAGTTACAAGACCTGGACGCTCGCCTTTGCCAGCTCACGGCGCACCTAACCGAAGCGGTTCGCGTACCGCGACATCCAGTTGCACGTTTGCCCAGCTCACACGCATTGGTGGACCGGATGTGGCACAACCCGAACCGCATACCCGCAGCTCAGGGGCCCGTTTTCGTTGTCACCGGTGCGCAACCGGGCAAGGTGACGTCGCCGGGCGCAGGAAGCCTGGCTCTGGCCGAAGGACGGCGAGGAACCGCGGTCGGTGAAAGAGCAGCGACGTATCAACGTGCGCAGTCGGAGGTTGCGGACCTTCACGGGGCGCGAGCAGGCCGCCTACGGCCCGCGAAAGGGTTGGCCTGGGATGTCTGCGCCGTCAGCTCTCGTCGTTGGCGGTGGATGGAGTGCCTGCGCTGCAGGTTACGGTCATCCGCACGCTGCGGTTGCCGTGCTTGAACACGACTACCGGGGCTGAGCCTGGTCCGGCGCTCACCTGGTCGACCTTGTAGGGCTTGGTCGCGGTCCAGGACAGAAGTTGCGCGGTGGCGGCGGACGGGCAGGTTGCCCGCACTGAACCGCCGGTCGACGACAGCGTCCGTTCCTGCGGCGGGCCGCCGGTATCGGTCGGCGGAGTGGGGCCGTCGGGGTTGGGGGTCGGGTCCCGGTCCGTGGGTTGCGTGGCGCCGGGCGTCTCGGCCGGGGCACCGTCAGGGCCGGTCGGGTCGCCGGGCTGGACGATCGACCCCGCGGGGTCGGCACCCAGGGCGCTGGCGGTCGGCGGGTTTCCGCCGGGAGAAGCCGGTCCGCCGGGCAGGTTTCGGGTATCGCTGCCCGGACCAGGCGAGGCAGGCGCCGCGGGGACCGATGTGGCCGGTGCGCCGGCAGGCGGCATGGAGGCGGTCTCCGGATGCCGGCCGCCACCGGGTAGGAGCGCCCACAGCACAGTGGCGGCAGCGGCCCCCAGCACCAGCACCGCTACACCCTGCCACCTGCGACGGTGGCGAGGCGCAGGGCTCGCATCGGCGGTTGCAGATCTGGACGCAGACCTGGCGGGGGCCAGAGCAGGATTGGTTGCGGTGCTCGGGATCGAGCCGGGAGCCGGCGTCGGACCGGCGGCCACGGTGAGGCTGGTCGCCTCCGCGAACGACGAGGCGGGACCTGCCGCCGATGCGGGAATCAGGGCCCGGTCGGCGGCCGTGGACGAAGCCGATGCCGCGTCCACCGCCCGGTCCTTGATCGCGGTGGGTCCCGGGGCGGGCGCGCCGAGTGGTTCCTTACCGATCAGCACCGAGGGTTCACCGTCGACGGCCGGGCCGGGCGCGGGGTGGTCCGGCTCGTCGTCAACGACGCGTAGGCCGGCGCCGTGGGCGAGCAGGGCTGCGGCCTCGCGCGCGCTGGGCCGCAACGTGGGATCCTTGCTCAGGCACCGGTTGCACAGAGCGGTGACGTAGTCGGGCACGTGGGGCAACTGCGGCAGTGGCGTCGGATCGATGTAGACATGCGCTTCGAGCATCTTGGTGGTGGTGTCCACGCTCCACGGTGAGTGACCCGACAGCATGCGGTAGAGCAGCACACCGAGGGCGTAGACGTCGGAGGCGGGTTCCACCGCGTCGTCGAGCAGCCGTTCCGGCGCTACATACGCCGGCGTGCCGAGCACTTCGAACGCCGATCCGGCGGAACTGCTGGGCCTGGTCGCCGCGGCGATGCCGAAGTCGACGACCTTGGCGCCGACCGGCGTGACCATGACGTTGGCCGGTTTGATGTCGCGGTGCACCAGTCCGTCGGCGTGGGCGGCGGTCAGCGCCGCGGCTACCTCCGCGGCCACGCGCATCGCGACCCTCGGCGGCACCGGGCCGGCCGCCAGCCGCTGTTGAAGGGTGCTACCGCTGACAAGTTCCATCACCACGTACGGCGTGCAGGTACCGTCTTCGTTCGATTCGCCGTAGTCGTACACCTGGGCGATGTTCGGATGCGACAGCGCAGCCGCGGCCCGGGCCTCGTCTCGGATCTGGCTCCGGGACTGCGGGTCGCCGGCGTGCCGGGCGGCGAGCAGCTTCACCGCCACTGTGCGACCGAGTACTTTGTCCTGGGCCTGCCAGACGACCGCCATGCCGCCGATGCCCAGCTGTCCGATCAGTTCGTATCGGCCGCCGAGTAGCTGTTTCACCTCCATGCCGGGCAGTCTGCCCGCATCGACGGTCTTCCGCACCTCGTCGACGACTCAGAGCGTTTGTGGTCGACGCCGTAGCCGTAGAGGTGACGGTGTGCCTTCGAAGTAGCACCCTTCGTGACCACCCCCGGATGGACAACGACGCCATGACGCGCGTGTCCAAGGGGAAGTCCGTCACACGGCAGACGTTCGAAGAAGCGTTGCGGGCGCTCCACAACGAGGCCGGCTCGACGTCATTCTCCGCGCCAAGGCGCTGGCCCGCGAGCAACTGCGCAGGGAAGGCTGAACCTCCGTCAGTCCGCCACCGTGTCCAGCCACCGGTTGTACTTCAGGCGCAGGGCACGCTCGGTGCTGCCCACCGTCGCGCTGATCGCGAGCGCGATGTTCAACCAGGCCGACGCGTCGAACGGCGAGTCGAAAACACCGAACCGCTCGGTCAGCGGCGGGAACCGGGAGATCGACTCGACGGTCTGCGGGAGGCCGAGGATCAGCGGAACGAGGATCAGGACGAGGGAGACCCGGGCGATCCCACGGCTGAGCCCGGGCCGCTCGCGCTCGAGCCGGGCGCGGCGCCCCTCGGCCGAGCGGGGGTCCGGCACGAGTTGCTGCTCGGTCCCGTCGTCGGCGACGAAGTGGCACCGTCGGATGCCGAAGGCCGACGTCTGCACCTCGATCGCGCCGCCCTCGATCGGGAAGACAGCGGGGAGCCGCGCCCGCTCGTAGCGCCGTCCGTCGCGGTACAGGTGCGCTTCGGTGTCGCCGTTCTCGTTGCCCTTCAGCTGGTTGACGTCGACGGCATAGACCACCGGCCGGCCCGCGCCACTGTCCGCGGAAAGGTAGAACAGGGATCGCGACAGCGTTTGCCACCAGCGGAATCGCTTCAGCGCGCGCCCGTCGCCGGGCTTGATGCGCTGGATGGCTCGGCGCCTGCGCCATACGTCGAACATCCGGCCATTACAAGGTGTGTCCTCGGAACACGGTCAAGCCCTGTGCTCACGTGGCACGGCGCAAAGCCATCGACTGGATCAGCGCCGAGCGCAGACCTGGCAGTTCGTGGTCCACCCGATCCTTCAGCGCGCGCACCGCGGGCTTGTGCCCCCGGAGGTCACGCCACCCGAGCACGGTGCTCACATTTCCGTCGATCGCCAGCACGGCTGGCACAGCCCCGCGGACCGGGGCTGAAGGCAGTCATATCGATCCCCTGCCTAGGTGATGAGGACAGGAGGACTGTGGCGGCCCCGGAAATCGGGCGACCGGGGCCGCGGCGACGAGTCCGATGCGAGACGGTCCGAGCGCCAGGAGTCACGTCGGTCAGCGGGGTTCTGCCGGGCAGGCGATGTCGCGCTGCGGGCGTTCCCCCGTGGCCAGGAAAGCGGTCACCGTGTCGTTCGCGCACCTGTTCCGGGCGAGCAGCAGATAAGCGCCGTGGCCACCCTGGTTGACCGTCACCATGCGCGCCCGGTGGCCGAACGCCTTCCGGAGTTCTCGGGCGCCGACCAGCGGGGTCCCGGGGTCACGCAGGTTCTGCACCATGAAGACGTTCGCCGGTCCGCGATCGTCGATGCGCACCGGCCGCTCGACCGGCGCGGGCCAGTAAGCGCACGGAGTGATGTTAGCCGCGGCCGCGCCGACCAATGGGTACTTGAGCCGGTAGGCCGCGACGTCCCGCTGATAGCTAGGCACGGACCTCGGCCAGCGTGAGTCCCCGCAGAGCACGTGATGCCGGCTGGAGATCAAGTTGTCGACGTTCGCGACCGGCGGCTCAGGAGGCAGCGGCTGATTCGTGTCTAGCGCTTTCCACACCGCGGCCAACGTGGTCATGCCCAGGTCGCTGTAGAGATTGTCGAAAGTGATGCCGCGGAACAGCGAACCGTCGACTCCCTGGACCGGCTTCTTGGCCAGCCGAGCCGCGAGTTCGAAGTACTTGGCGCGCACCTGCTTCGGTGTGGTGCCCAGCCCGTACTGCGGGTTGGCCGCGGCGAACTTCGCGAAGTCCGGGAAGCGGTCGGCCGTGCCGACAGCCGTCCGCTGGAAGGCTTTGTGATCGAACCCCTGGGGACCGAGGTTGCTGTCGAGCACGAACCGGTCGCTGCGCTGGGGGAACAGCGTCGTGTAGACCGCGCCGAGATAAGTGCCGTATGACGTACCGAGGTAAGAGATCTTCGGCTCGCCCAGCGCCTCGCGGATCCGGTCCATGTCCCGCACGGTGTTGGCGGTGGTGATGTGCGGCAGCAGCGCCGCCGTCTCCGACGTGGCGCACTGCCGCGCGATCGACTTCGCGATCCGGGCGTCCTTCAGCACGTCGGCCGCGGTCTCGGGGTACGGGAAGTTACGCCGGGCGATCTGCTCCGGAGTCACGTCGCAGGTCACCGGCGCGCTGTGGCCGACACCGCGAGGGTCGAACCCGATCACGTCGTATCGGTACTGGAGGGTCAGCGGCAGCGGCTCCGGGACCGCGGCGTTGACGAGCAGGCCCGGATAGCTCAGCCCGTCGCCACCCGGACCGCCCGGGTTGGTCAGAAGCACGCCCCGGCGTTGCGAGGAGTTCTTGCTCGCCACCCGGGACACCGCGATGTCGATCTTCTTGCCGTCCGGCTCGCGGTAGTCCAGCGGGACCTGGACCGTTGTACACACCAGGGCGGGCGAGAGGACATCCGCTGGACACGGGCCCCATTTCAGCGGCGACGCACTCGGTGTCGCGGCCTCCGATATTCCGCCGACCGCAGCCGCCGTCACTGCCACGACGGCCACGGCGAGTGCCGCCGATAACGCTTTGCGCACGTGATTTCCCCACTCGACGATGCACGGGACATACGGACCGGTTCAGTGGAAACCATGTGCTGACGACATGGTCAAGAGGAGCCAGGCGACCGGCGGTGACGGGAGCTCCCGCGATACGACACCGTGTCCCGGAACACGGTCAACCCGCGACGGGGCAACGGTCGGGGTCGGCTACGGCCACGACGAGCAGGCGGCCCGCGACACGGTGGAGCGCATCCGCAAGGACGGCGGGCGGGCCTTCGCCGTGCACGCGGCATCACGAAGCTCGCGCTGGCGCGACTGCGCGACGGCGGCCGGATCATCAACGTCTCCAGCACCGCGGCCAGAGTCGGAAGCCCGGATCTGCTGGCCTACGGCGTCAGCAAGGCGGCGCTGAACTGGTTCAGCTACGACATGGCGCTGGATCTAGGCCCGCGCGGGATCACGGTCAACTCGGTGTCGCCCGGCATCGTCATGACCCGGAACAGCCAATACCTGGTCGACAATCCGGAACTCGCGGCGCAGCAGGCGGCGCGCGTCGGCCTCGGCCGGCTCGGCGAGGTGGACGACGTGGTGAGGGTCATCGCCTTCCTCGCCTCCGACGAGGGGGGCTGGGTGACCCGGTCAGGTCGTCGACGCCTCGGGCGGCACCGCGCTCTGAGCACGCCCGCCCCGGAGGTCAATCGGCGCTGGTGACGTCCTCGGCCGGCTCGGCCGCGCGCAGTTGCTCGTGCGCGCGGAGGCTGGCCCGGGTGAGCACGTCGATCTGTGCGGTGTTGTAGAGCGCGACCACGGCGTCGACGAAGGTCTGCGTGGTGACGTGCTGGCTCTTGGACAGGTGCGCGGACGGATCGTTCAGCCACGGGTAGTTGTTGAGGCTCTGGGCGATCAGCGGTGCGAGCCTCTCGGCCAGGCTCTGCCGGGTGGTCTCGTCCGCGTCCGGCGGCAGGGCGTCCAACTCCGCGTTGACGGGGTCGTTGTCGTCCTCCGCCTGCGCCGCAGGTCCGTCAAGGCATCGTCGTCGTACAGCCGGGTGTAAACGTGGATCAGTGACCTATCGGCTTCGGACAGGCGCGACGCGACCGACTCGAAGCCCGCCGGAGAGTCGGCCGGCGCGCCGTCACGCAGAATAACCGCGATGTCAGCGCGGGCCGCCCGCAGGCGCTCCATCTCGGCGGCGAGCTGGGCGTCGACCTGGCGCAACACCTCTGGGGGGACGTCGCCGTTCGACCTGGCCACACCGATCTCGGACAATGGCACCCCGAGTTCGACCAGGCGCCGGATACGCAATAGGCAGACAAGATGCGTCACGCCGTACTGCTTGTATCCGTTGTTCCGGCGTTCCGGCTCCTCGAGCAGGCCGAGCCGGTGGTAGTGCCGGATCGTGTTGACTGTGGTGCCGGCGAGCTCGGCCAGCTCCTGGGTGCTCCAGGCCACGGCAGTTCCTCCCAGGATCACACCAGGCACGCGCCGGGCGGTCCTCACCGGGGAAGCTAACACATCGATACCCATTGGTACGGAGACCGAGGCGGGGTGCGTACCGGAGGGGGATCACCTCCCCGCGCACACACCCGCCTCGCGAATCAACGAGTCGTCAGGAGGGTGCAGCGCGCGCAGTTCTGATCCGTGCCCGCACTTTCTCGAATCTGTCGGCCTCTTGCGGTCCCGGCTCCTGGCCGCCCACGCCGTTCACCTGTCGGACGCCGACATCGGCTTGCTCGCCGGCGCCGAAGTGGCGGTCGCACATTGCCCGTCGTCCAACGCGAAGCTGGGCTCCGGCGTCATGCGGCTGTCGGCCTTGCGAGCGGCGGGCGTGCCTGTCGGGCACGGCACCGACGGCCCGGCGAGCAACGATCGCCTGGACCTCTCGACGAAGCGCGGACTGCCGCTCTTCTCGCCCGGTTGACCAGCCGTGACCCGGCCACCGTGACAGCGGCGGACGCACTGTTGCTGGCCACCCGCGGAGGCGCCGCAGCCCTGGGCCGCGACGACATCGGTGCGCTCGAGGCAGGCCGGTGGGCCGATCTGGTGCACGTCGGCGTCGACGATCCCGCGTTCGCCACCGGGCTCGAAGTGCCCGACGAAGAACTCATCGCGAACCTCGTGTGGGCCGCGGGAGCCCGAACGGTCACGGATGTGTGGGTGGCAGGTGACGTGGTCGTCGCCGGATCGGAATCGATCCGCGTGGATCGACGGCAGACTCAGGCGGAGGTTGCCGCCGCTGCCTCGCGTCTGCGTGTTCCCGCCGGAGCCTCAGCGATCTGAGCGATTCAGCGTCGATGCCGGGATTTCCCCACTCCGTGGGCCGGTTTGCCGCCCGGGAGTCGATGCGCTCAGGCCACCACTGAAGAGACGACGCTCCAGACCACCGTCGTGGTCAGCGTCGTCCATAGGACGATCGCTATCGCCTGCCACAGCAGGACCCATCCGCGCGGGATGCCCGAGGCCACGAGCATGGCCGCCGTGATCTGAGTCGGGACGGCCAGCGGCCCGAGCAGGCTCGCACCGGGAACGCCGAATCGGACCAGATACCGGCGGAAGCGCTGACGGCCCTTCGACTCCGGCTTTCGTCGCTCAGGCGCCTCGGATCGATGTCCGTGAGCCAGAGCGGCGGTACGGGCTCGTGAGCTGATCAGCACCACAATCAGGACGCAAAGGAAGTTTCCCGAAGCCGCTGCGATCCCCGCGACGACCGGATTGATCCCGCCGACGACACCGATCGGCGAGGCTCCCTCGCCCTCGATGAACGGGACGGCGCCGGCCACCTGCCTGGCTTGGGCGATCGGGAAGGCCGGGGCCGGCCCCGGCGCATCAGTGAACAGCAGCGCTCGCAGATCGTCGCCCTGGTCAAGACGATCCCGCCCGGGCGGCTGCGCTACGAGCGGGGCTCCGAAGCCTTGGTGCAAGCCGATGAGACGTCCACCGCCGCCGTCTGGAACCCTTGACGCGCTCACCGAGACGGCGAACGCCATGGGGATCACCGTCGGCCGCATCCAGGTACGGCGGATCCTGCTCGACGACGGCGCCCGGTGGCGGCAGGTGCACTCCCGGGCGGTCTCGAAAGACCCTGACTTCATCCCAAAAGGACAGCCGTCATCGCCTTGTACACCCGCCCGCCCGACGACACCACGGTCATCTGCGCCGACGAGCTGACCGGGCCGAACGGGTTGTTGAAGCTGTTCACCAAAATGTCCTCGAGACGGCGCTGAACGAGGAGATGACCGAACACCTCGGCTATGAGCAGAATCAGGTCGAGGAAGGACGCGAGTCGCCGAGTGATCCATTCGGCGTTACGGGTCGCTGTGGATCGGCCCGATCTCGGGTCACTCCATCGGTTGGCGGGCGACGTGCGGGACGGTGCGTCCGGAGACGAGCCAGCCGGCCAGCGTGGCGGCGAGTGGCAGTCCGAGGGCGATGACCGCCAGATTTGTCACCGGGACCGGGGACAGCGCGCTGAGGTTCCGGGCGAATCCCGCGGTCAGACCCAGGTAGGCGCCGGCAATGCCGAGGATGGCACCGAGAACGGCGAGCCCGCCTGCGGTGGCCGCGGTTAGCGTCCGGCGGGTCCTGCCGGTGGCGCCGGTCGCGGCGAGGATGCGCAGATCCCGGCCGGCTTCGCTGCGCACCAGGCCGACGGTCATCGCGAGGATGCCGAGCGCGATGAGCACACCGGCCGCTGTGGCGCCGGACCGGAGTGCCCCGATGCCTCCCTGACGGTCCCTGACCTCGACGGTCAGGCCGGCGCCGGCCGCCGCTTCGCGGGCGGCGGCGAGTTGCTCGGTCGTGGGCGGCGCACTCGTCTCGACGAGCCAGCGGCCCGACGGGGCGACCACCCAACCCCGTTGGGTCAGAACTTCCATTGTGACGAATGTGCCCGGCAGTGACCCGTAACTGGGACCGAGGCGGGCGATATTGGTGAGGGGTTTCACCTTTGAACGGTCGGCCTCGACCTGACCGAGGAGCGCGAACTGTCCGATCTCCCTGGTGATGACGACGGTGCCGGGCGGGACGGTGGCGAGGTCGTACCGGTAGTGGGAGAGGAGCTGAGGTGTCGCGACATACACCAGGCTGACGTCCATCCAGCCATCGTCCGAGCGTTCCACGAGGGTGATCGCCTGCCGTCCGTCGAACGACGGGTCCGGCTTGCTGGCAGGGTCCAGGGCCACGTCCAGCGACGTCACCCGGGTTTCGTCGAGCACTTCGAGGATGTCGTCGACTCCCGCCCGCAACCGGTCGAGGTCGGCAGTCTCCGGGATGAACGGTCCGTCGACGTTGGCGGCCCGGATCAGCACCTGGTTGACCGGCAGGTTGCCTTCGGTGGGGGTGGCCTGCGCGGCGCTGGCGGAGGCGATGACGGTGACCGCGATCGCGATCGCGAGGCTGATCGCGGCGAGCGCGGCGCCCGAGCGGGCCCGGTAGCGGGCGAGGTCGCCGATGGCAAGACGTACGGCCACGGGGAACCGTCCGACGCACGCGGCGAGCACCTGTATCGCCAGCGGGCAGAAGAGCAGCAACCCGACCGCCACCGCAACCGTGCCGGCGACGATCAGTACAGCGTTCGTCCAGTTGACCGCGGTCTCGTCGGCCACGTCGCCCGCCGATGCGAGACAGGCGACTCCGGCGATCATGGACACCGCGGCCAGGATGGCCGCCCGGCGCGCTGGCCTCGGCTCGGGTGGCCGGCCGGAGAGGGCGCGTACGGTCGGGACGCGGGCGACGCTGCGGGCCGGCCACCACGCGGCCACCGTGCCGGCGACGATAGCGAGGAGCATCCCGCTGGCGATCAGCCACCACGGCACGTCGAATTGGTCGATGCGGTACCCGACGGCGTCCTCGACGAACGGGGCTGCGATGGCCCATCCGGCGAAACCGACGCCCGCGCCGATCACGGCCGCGACCGCCCCGACGATCGTGCCGTTGGTCAGTGTCACGAGGCGGAGTTGCTTGTCGGTCGCGCCGATCGCGGCGAGCATCCCCAGCTGGCGCATCCGGCGGTGCGCGATAACGACGAAGCTGGCCGCGGCGATCAACGCGACGAGCAGCAGCCCGACGGTCGCCACCACGAGTACGCTCACCGCCGCGATCACACCTTCGTTGCCCGGGCGTGAGCCGATGTCGATGCTGGCGCCGCTCGGGACCCGGAACGTGCGGGCCTGATCGTCGCTGGTGTCGACGAGGATCGTCACGTCGTCCGCCTCGCCTGTTCGCGACGGCGGGTCGAGTACGAACTCGTCGGCCAGGTTGCCCGGATTCTCCACGATGCCGACGACAGGCCGCGGTACGCCGTCAAGAGCCAGCGACGCGCCGATGCGCACATCGAACAGGTCGGCTATCCCGTCGGTGATCGCCACCTGGTCGCCGGTTGGATGGATTCCCTTGACAAAGGCCAGGCGGGGACCACCGAGCGGGCCGTCGGGATCCTGGGACCGATAGTCGACGGGCTCGAACAGTCCCGCCACCGGTACCCGGCTGTGGTAGATCACGTCGTGGGTGTCGAATGCGTTGCGGGCCGAGGCCACGTCAGCCTCGAGGACGCCGCGGTCGGTGTTGCCGAATCTGAAGAAGTGATTGGCTGCACCGAACTCGGCGTTGGCAGGCACCGGCGTGGTTGTGTACGCCGCTAATGCGAACCCGATCGAAGCGGCGACCCCCGCCGTGAGCAGAGCCAGGACGAGCACCTGCTGACGCCACTCGCGCCGGAACAGCCGCCATGCCCACCGGGCAACGGCTCGGCGGGCGGAGCCCCGGCCCGACATTGCCACGCCGCCGACCGACTGGTGCGACCGTGCCCGCGTCATCGGCCCGCGCCGTCGGCGAGCAGGGACTCCGGGCCGGCGGGCCGCGTGGTCTGGTCGACTACCCGGCCATCACGCAGGAACACGATGCGATCGGCCCACGATGCGAGCTGCGCGTCGTGCGTGACGACGATCCCGGCAACGCCCCGCTTGCAGGCCGCCCGCAGCAATCGCATGACGGCCTCGCCGTTGACCGAGTCCAGGGCGCCGGTCGGCTCGTCGGCAAGGATCAGACGGCGGTCGCCGACGACCGCCCGTGCGATCGCGACCCGTTGCCGCTCACCGCCGGAAAGATCGTCCGGGTAGCGGCCGGCCTCAGCGGCGAGCCCGAGTTCCGTCAGGACGGCCAGCCCGACTTCGCGTGCCGCCCGCACGCCGACGCCGTCGAGCTCGAGCGGGAGCGCGACGTTCTCCACGGCCGTCAGGCCGGCGAGCAGATTGAAGTCCTGGAAGACGTAGCCGATCGTGCGACGGCGCAGCCGCGCGCGATCGTTGTGCGACATGCTCGCCAGCGGGGAGCCGCCGACAATCACCTCGCCATCGCTGGGATCCTCCAGACTGCCGGCGATCGTCAACAGCGTGCTCTTGCCCGACCCGCTGGGCCCCATCACGGCGACCAACTCGCCGACGCTGACCGACAGGTCCACCTCGCGAAGCGCGTGCACCTCACTCGCTCCGGATCCGTACACCCGCGAAACCCGGCGAAGCTCCACCGCAGTGGTCATTTCTGGGCCTCCAACCTGGTCCGTTCGGGTTTCGCCGGCACACTGCGCTCCGCGACAGACTCGACGCGCCGCTGACTCAGCCGGACCTCGGCCGCGTCGATCCATCGCACGACGCTTTCCAGCCGGAACAGTTCGGCGTCGGCGACCAGCGACAGGCTCAGGTCGTCCGGGGCAGCGTCGGCCTTGATATGCGTGTACCTCTGCATCAGCTCCACCAGATGCCGGCGGTGGACCTGCAGCAGCCCCGACACGTCGACCCCCGGTAGCTGCACGGCCACCAGCACCTTGATGACGAGTTCGTCACGCGGCGGGTTGGCCAGATTCGGCGGGGTCCGCAGCCAGGCCGCGAGCTCGTCAGCGCCCGCCGCGGTGAGGCGGAACATCTTCTGCGGGCCGTCACGGTCTCCGCCGTCGGACTCGACCAGCTCGTCGCGCTCCAGCCGCTGCAAGGTGAGATAGACCTGGCCGACGTTGAGCGGCCACACCTCTCCAGTGCGTGACTCGAACTCCTGCCGCAACTGCAGGCCGTACTTCGCACCTTCGGTCAACAACGCGAGCAGCGCGTGCCGGACGCTCATAAGCCCGCTCCAATCAAAGAGGATACCGGGTATGATACCCGGTATACATGGTCGCGCACCACCCCGCCGGGCGACCATCCTCTTCTGCAGCTTGTGCGGCTCGTAAATCCAGCTGAGGCGTGCTGACATGCGAGATTGTCCGCCCCCGCCGGTCCGGGCCGATCTGGCGACAGTTCCTCACCACTCAGGCCCGATCGATGATCGCCTGCGACTTCTTCACGGTCGACACGGTGTTCCTCAAACGGATCTACGTGCTGTTCTTCATCGAGCTGGCCACCCGCCGCGTGCACGTGGTGGGCCTGACCGCCCATGCAACCGGCGCCTGGGTGGTCCAGCAGGCGCGGAACCTGCTCATGGACCTTGATCACCGAGCCGACGCGCTGCGGTTCTTGCCGCGTGATCGGGATAGCAAGTTCACCGCCGTGTTCGACGCGGTGTTCACCGCAGTCGGGATCGCGGTGATCCGGACGCCGCCGCAGGCGCCCCGGGCCACCGCGATCGCGGAGCGCTGGGTCGGCACCGTGCGTCGCGAGTGCACGGATCGGATGTTGATCGCGGGTGAACGTCAGCTACGTGTGGTGCTGGACGAGTACGTCCGGCACTACAACGATCATCGCCCACACCGGACACTCGGCCAGCAGCCGCCGAACCCGCCACCACTACGTTCGCCCGAGCTCGCCCTCACCGGCCCGGGACACAGCCAGAACAGCCCGGTCAACCACTCAGCCACCTTCGCGCCGGCTCCGCAAGCCACGTGGACACCAGAATTTCCGGACACCAGAGCACGGGCGATGGACATCGCCGCCCGCAACCTGCTGACCGCTGATCAGTCACCGTCGCTACTAGACGTTACCGAGCCTTCGCGCCTGATCCCGGGCGGTCTCGGGTCGTCCAGGTCGAAGCGCATACCGACCACGCGAATCATCGATCGAGTTGCTGAACCGATCCGGAACATGTTCGAACAGGAACACGACCAGACCGCCGCCGAAAGCCACGGCCAGGTGACGCCAGTCGACGAACACGGCCGGTGGCGCGGCCCAGCAGGACGTCGCGAATGACGCCGCCACCCTCTGCGGTGATCATCCCCCGAGAATGACGCTAACGATGGCCACCCGCACGGCACAGACGGCGGTCAGCGCACCGTTCAACGCGAAGACATCCGCCGCCGCAAGATCAAGAACTAACAACACGGGCCGGACCAGGAATAGCAAGGGTCTACCGCATCCTCCACGATCCTGGCCGCAGCGTTTGACCTGAGTCGCACCACGGTTCAGGGTGAAGAGTGATCTGCCGGGCCGTCACCAAGATTCCCTGGAGCCTCACGAAGGCAGTTCCTATGTGCGGAGGCGCGATGTTCACGAAGGCACCGGGTCGACAGCCTGGCATTCAGGGCCGGACCTCATCGTGAACGCATCCGCCGTCGCTGTGGTGCCCGCATGATCGGCGACGCCAGGTTCCCGGTCGAGCCGTGGCAGGTGCGGGAGACCTCGCTGGAGCTGGGCCGGCTCGCGCAGGCCGAGTCGGTGCTGGCCCTGGCGAACGGGCACATCGGCCTGCGCGGGAACCTCGACGAGGGTGAGCCGCACATCATCGCCGGCACCTACCTGAACTCCTACTACGAGCAGCGGCCGCTGCCCTATCCGGAGGGCGGCTACGGCTACCCGGAGCAGGGACAGACCGTCGTCAACGTCACCGACGGCAAGCTCATCCGGCTGATGGTCGACGACGAGCCGTTCCATGTGGCCCACGGCCGCCTGCTCGCCCACGAACGCGTCCTGGACCTGCGCGACGGCCTGCTGCGCCGCAGCGTCGACTGGGAGTCACCGGCCGGGCGCCGGGTGCGGATCCGCAGCGTCCGGCTCGTCTCCTTCACCCAGCGTGCGGTCGCCGCCGTCGACTACGAGGTCGAGGCGGTCGACCACGAGGTGCGGATCACCCTGCAGTCGGGCTTGGTGGCCAACGAGGAGCAACCCCAGCAGTCCAAGGACCCCCGGGTCGCCGCCGCGCTGGACCGCCCGCTGGTGGCGGTCGCGCAGGACACCGAGCAACACGGCGCGGTCCTGCTGCACCGCACCCGCGCCAGCGGCCTGCTGATGGCCGCCGGCATGGACCACGCGATCGAGGCGCCCGGCGCATACGACGAGGAGACCGACGTCCGCGACGACTGGGCCCGCACCACGGTGGTCACCGTGCTGCGGCCGGGCGAGCGCCTGCGGATCACCAAGTTCCTCGGGTACGCGTGGAGCTCGTCGCGCTCGCCGCAGGCGCTGCGTGACCAGGTGGCCGGCGCGCTGACCGGCGCGCGCTACGCCGGCTGGGCGGGCCTGGTCGCCGACCAGCGCGGCTACCTCGACGACTTCTGGGACGCCGCGGACGTCGAGATCGACGGCGACCTGGTATTGCAGCAGGCGGTCCGCTTCGGCCTGTTCCACGTGCTGCAGGCCGGCGCCCGCGCGGAACGGCGGGCCATCGCCGCCAAGGGGCTGACCGGCCCGGGGTACGACGGGCACGCGTTCTGGGACACCGAGGGCTTCGTCCTGCCGCTGCTGACCTACGTCGCCCCGCACGCCGCGGCCGACGCCCTGCGCTGGCGGCACAGCATCCTCGGCCAGGCAAGGCACCGGGCCGAGACCCTCGGCCTGGACGGTGCGGCGTTCCCGTGGCGCACCATCCACGGCGAGGAGTGTTCGGCGTACTGGCCGGCCGGCACCGCGGCGCTGCACCTGAACGCGGTGATCGCCCGCGCGGTCGACCGCTACCGGCAGGTGACCGGCGACGACTCGGTGGAGCAGGAGTGCGGCCTGGAGATCCTGGTGGAAACGGCCCGGCTGTGGGTGTCCCACGGCCACCACGACGCCGACGGGGTATGGCACGTCGACGGCGTCACCGGCCCGGACGAGTACAGCGGAGTCGCCGACGACAACGTCTTCACCAACCTGATGGCAGCCCGGAACCTGCGTGCCGCCGCGGCCGCGTGCGGGCGCCGGCCGGCGGCGGCCGACCGGCTCGGCGTCCGGCCGGACGAACCGCAGGCCTGGCAGGCGGCGGCCGACGCGGTGCACATACCGTACGACGAACGGCTCGGCGTGCACCCGCAGTCCGCCGGCTTCACCCGCTACGCCCCGTGGGACTTCGCCGCCGAGCACCCGGGCGAGCCGCTGATGCTGCACGCGCCGTACTTCCAGCTCTACCGCCGCCAGGTGATCAAGCAGGCCGACCTGGTGCTGGCCATGCACTGGTGCCCGGAGGAGTTCACCGCCGAGCAGAAGGCCCGCAACGTCGACTACTACGAGCGCATCACCACCCGCGACTCGTCGCTGTCCGCCTGCACCCAGGCGGTGATGTGCGCCGAGGTGGGCCACCTCGAGCTGGCCCACGACTACGCCACCGAAGCCGCCCTGGTCGACCTGCGCGACCTGCACGCCAACACCCGCGACGGGCTGCACCTGGCATCGCTAGCCGGAGCCTGGTCGGCCATCGTCGAAGGCTTCGGCGGCCTGCGCGAACACGGCAGCATGCTGGCACTGGCGCCGCGGCTGCCCCGGGGCATCACCGGGCTGCGGTTCCGGCTGCGGCACAGTGGCCGGCGGCTGCTGGTCGAGGCCGATCACGAGGCCGTGCGGGTGAGCCTGCGCGACGGCACCGACGCACGGCAGCCGATCCTGCTCTACGACGAGACGGTCGAGCTCACCGCCGGTGAGGTGGTCGAGAGACCCGTCACGGCCCTGAAACCCCTGCTGCCACAACCCGAACAGCCTCCGGGATACGCACCCGACCCGGCCACGCCGACCGGCCGCAAGAGCGATCCGGATGCCACGACCGCCGACCACCGCTGAGCCTCGTCAATCTTCGTCCCGATTCATACTAGTCTGGCCGCTGCGCCGAACCACCCTTCCTGTGTGGACGTGAGGCCAGGATCCCCCTTGGCCTGGGCCATCAGGAACTGGGTCCAGGTCGGCCCAGACCGCCGTGGTGCCGGATCCACCCCGGCGTTGGTCAGGATGGACCACACGGTGCCGGCCACCACCCGGTAACCCAGGCCGACCAGCTCGCCCTGGATCCGGCGATGCCCTCCAAAGCGGCGATCAGCGCCGTGCCAGCTTTCCGTGTCATTTCCTTTCCCCTGTTGCCGTGTAAGCGGCATAGAGAGTTGCACACGGAGTGCAGAAAAGTCTGGGTCGATGGAAAATTAAGCAGATCTTAAGACGACCGTTCGATCAAGTTTGTACAGCGGGAGACCGTCGGCTCGCCTCTAGCCCACCTCCGGATACGTGGCCGAAGGCCGGGCTGAGATCAACGACTATGCATACGTATGCCGGATATTGGCCGACGAAGCAGCGCCCGTGAGGGGTTGCGCCCGAGCCAAATCATGCCGCTACAATCTGCGCCGTCAGTGCAAATAGTGCGCTGCTCGGGAACGGATCGTGATGGCATTCCTGGTTCGCATCCGCTGTGTGATGACCGCGCTGCTCCTGACCGCAGGGGCGGTTGCCGGCTGCTCGAACGGTGACGACAGCTCGGTTCAAGGCGCGACGCCGGCCGGTGGCGTGACAACCTCGGCCGCCGCGGACGCCCCGTCCGCAGCCGCGCCCTCGTCGGACCCGTGCTCCTACCTGACGAAGGAAACCGCGGCCACAATGATCGGCGTCCAGGTCAAGTCCGTCGAGATCGCCACGGTCAACGATCACGTCTGCACCTACAAACTGGTGAACAAGCACTACCTCGACGTGCTGATCTCACCGCAGCCCAGCAAAAAGTTCTTCGACAGTGGGCGCACGTCCTACAAGAGCGTCGCGGACGTCACCGGGATTGGCGAGGACGCCTACTCCTACCAGGGCAGACGTGGGGTGACGGCGGTCAGCGCCTGGGTGCGGGACGGATTGATGATCACCGTGTCGCATTTCGACCTCGCCGCAGCTCCGCCGACGGCCGATCTGGTCAAGAGGCTGACGGCCATCGCCAAGGAGATCGCGGCCAAGGTGTAGGCCACGACGGATCCGCCGCGGCGCGCGCCGTCGGCCGGCTAGCCACGGCGGCGCAGCCGACCCACGCGGCGGAGCCTGCACTGGTCGTCGCGCTGCTCGACCCCGACCAGGCGGTCCGGGCGGCCGCCATCGGTGCCGTCGAAGCCCGCGCGTTCATGGGCGCCGATGTCAATCAGGCGGTACCGGCGCTACTCACCCTCGTCGACGACGGCGCCGTCGAGGTTCGCCGCCTGGTGTGGCGGATTTTGAAGCTCAACGCACTTAACCCACCGCAGCGCGACTGGCCCCCGCTGGTGGCTGGCCTGATCCGTGTCGCAGCGGCCGACCCTGACCCCGGGATCAGCCATCAGGCCGCCGAGATCGCGGCTCGCCTGCCGGACCCGGGTCGCGCGTAGCGGCTGGCCAGGTGGCCGACCACGGCCGTCAGACGGTGCCGCCGCTCGACCCATGCGTTACGGCTTTCGAGATCGAGGCGCCCTCACCGTCGCCCGCGATCTCTCGGACGAGGTGCAGCGCGGCGGTTTGCAGCGCCTCGGCGAACTCGCCGGCCGGCACCGGCCCGGCCAGCCCGTTCGCGAAGATGGCGGCCGTGTCGCTGGTGGACGTGTCGGTGTCGATGCTGAGCGCGTTGAAGGTCCGTTCCACCGCCGGGTGGAAGAGAGCGTCCAGCTCTGCCGCGGTCAGCGCCGCGTCGGTGCAGAGGTAGGTGAGCATGGTGTCCATGTCCGGCTCGATCATGCCGACGCCCTTGGCGATGCCGACCAGCGTCGCCTCGCCGACCCGGACGGTGGTTCGTTGGGGGCGCGTGTCGGTGGCCATGATCGCCTCGGCGGCCCGGTCGAAGTCGGCGCCCGGGATGGGCCGCGGTAGTGCGGCCAAGTTCGGCCGGAGCCGTTCCATCGGGTATCGCCGCGGCGAACCGGGAACGGGTGAACATCGCGCTGACCGCCGCCGGCACCTCGGAGGCGATCACGACGAAGTCGTCCCGGTCCCCGTCGGCCAACCCGACCCGACCGGTGTGCACCCGGAATCCCCGCGGACCAAACCCTGTCATAGCCATCCTGGATTCAACCTGCGGTGGTGTGGATAGCTCGACGGGCCTTTTCGACAGTCCCTAGTGGAACATCCTCTATTCTAGGAGGAAGATCTATGCCAGGGGCTGTCGTGATTCTGCGAGCATTTTCATCGTGCAGCCCCAGCGCCGAACGCGACAGACCTGCGTGCGATCGCTTCGTCGCCCTCCTACCGCACCTCCTGAACACCCTTTGCTGACCGCACCGCCGAGTCCCGCCCGGCTTAGCCGGGTCCGATTCCCGCCCGGATCTCCGTTAGCTTCTCGCACATGCGGATGGTTCCGGTCAGCGGCCGGGGATCATTGAGATTGCCGGCGAACCCCTGGGCATCCTTCGTCACCCTGCAATCCTGTTGGACGGACTCACCCGCATGCGGGTAGTGACCACCGGACACCCTCCACCTGGGGACCGGAAGTCTCGGCCCTGTGGCTCAGGCCGGCCGGCCTGCTCAAAGTCCTACTAACCCTTGAAATCAACCATCTAGGGTGAATCCGGCAGGGCGTCGCGGGCTGCCTTCTCGCGGGCCATCCGATCACGCAGTTCGGCGAGCTGCCGCTGGCCCTCGGCGGCGAGTTCGGCGCGTTCGTCATCGGAGAGTTGGTCGTACGTCCTGGTGAACTCGTCGACACGTGGGTTGAGCACCCGCGCGAAGACTGGCGACCGGCTTGCCTCGCGAAGACCTTGGCGCCCTTCCAGGATGTCGTCGGCGAGCCGCCGGAATTCCGGGTCGTCGCTTTTGTCCCGCAACAGCCGTAAGGAGCCCCGCAGATGCCGGGACAACGCCGGATCACCGCCGGCGACGTCCAGCAGCGGCTCTTCGTCCTTCGCCGCCACGTCAGACCGCCGGGTGGTCGTACGACCCGGCGGGCAGCGCCACCGTCTCCATGCTGACCCTCGTGCTGGTGAACCCCTCAACCCCGCCGACGAACGCTTGGACTCCGGTCAACGTGTAGTCGCAGAGGTCCACAATGTCCCCCCAGACCCCGATGGCCTTCGTCATCGTGGCGAGGGCGGCAGCGCCGGCCAGGATGGGACCGATGACAGTCCAGCCCAACGTGGCTGCCGCGGCTGCCTCCAAGCCGATCGCGATCAGCAGATCAGTCAGCATCTCCAGCAACCCTTTGACGGCGTTCGCCGTCTGGTACATCCCGTCTGCCATCAAGATGAACTCTTCGCCGAGCGACCGGAGTTCCTCCACCTGCTGGTCCAGAACAGTGGCCACCTGCGTGAAATATTCGATGGCGTTGTCGGCCGCCTTGCCGGTCCAGTCCTGTGCCATCACCTGCACGCCCAAGGTGACATTGCCCGCGAAGGAGGTGTTGAAGTCGGCCAGGTTGCGCAGGGCGAGGCCGGACTCCTGGACCGCCTTCCAGTCACCGGCGAACTGCTCGGTGACCCAATCCCAGGGATTGGCGTGAATCGTGTGCTCGGCCGCCCAGCCCAGCCAATACGAGACGCTGACGTATTGGGCGAACCCGACGATGTTCTCGGCAAGGTCGGGGACCGGATCGTAGGATCGTGGCTTGGTCAGCTCGTCGCCAGGGCTCGCCATATCCGTAACTCCCATTGCGTTTCAGTAGGTTTTATCGAGCCGTTCCGCGGCGGCCTGGTCAGTCGTCTCGTAGAAGTGGGCGGTGGAGAGGAGTTCCCAAGAGGACGCTTTCACGATCTCCATGAGGTGGAAGTAGTTGGGGGGCAGGACTTCGCGGACCCGCATGGCCGCGTCCGCCACGCTGTCGAACAGCAACCCCTGGGAGCCTTCGTACCTCAACCAGCTGCCCGAGTAGAACGCCGCCGACTCGGCGTCGTCGCCGAGCTTGCGGAGGTGGGTGCTGAAATCCTTGATGCTCTGGGGAATGACCTTGAACGACATCACGCCTCCACTTGGCCGGATCGACCCGGCTTCGCGTATCGAGCCCGGCGAACTCGTCGCCGGCCTCTCGGCGGCGCAGGGCAGACCATGCGCCGGTGCCGTACGGTCCGTGAAGAACACCCGGGCAATTGGTTGCAGGATCCTGCAATGATCGGGAGCGGCCCCCTTCCCCTGTCCGGCCTTGAGCTGGTGTGCTGTGCGGGCGTCCGGGGCCGGCCCCGATCGCATCGACATCGGGTGCGGGTTCTCCTGCACGGGTTCAGGAACGACTGCGAGGCCGTCGGAGGCGCCATGGAAGTCACGAGTCCGGTATCAGTACCGTCGTTGACCCGATGGGGTCTTTCCGCCGACGCCGATCTGGTCTACCGCGCGCTGGCCATCGTCGGGTCCATGGGTGAGACCCGGCTCGTCCGAGAGTTGGGCGTGACCCGGATCAGGGTCCGGTCGGCGGTCGACGAGCTGGTGGCACGGTCGGTGATCGAGTCCGGAACGGCACCGGGACTCCGGAGTTCGCGTGTGTGGGTGCCGGTGCCGGTGCCGGACGCGCTGCGCCAGTTACGCCGGCGGCCTGCGCCGGCTGCCCCGAAGGAGCGGTGGCGAGACCATTTCGGAGCGCTCGACGGTCTGCAGGTGCCTGCGCTGGGCAACGTGACGGTGCGGCACTGGGGCAGTCGTGCGCTGGCGCGGCGACGTGCCGCGCATCTGGTCGCGGCCGAGCGGCACGAACACCTGACGATCAGCACCGAAGAGGTGATCAGCGCGGAGTCGTGGGCCGCCGCCGTGCCGCTGGATCGGAGCCTGCTGGATCGTGGCATCCGGATGCGGGTGCTGAGCCGCCCGCCGGCCGACGGTGATCGCTCGGCTCCGCCGCGGACCATCGTGGAGGGCGCATCAGGGATCTACCGGCAGGCGGCGGCTCTGCCGCTCAAGCTCATGATCTTCGATCGCAGGGTGGCGCTGTTCCCGTCCGATCCGCTCGATCTGGAGGCCGGGTACGTAGAGGTCGACGAGCCGTCGGTGGTGCAGAGGCTGTGCCTGTTCTTTCACCGGTTGTGGACGTTCGGCCATGACCCGTTTCGGGAGGGGGTGCCCGCCATCGATCTGACCCCGCGGGAGCATGCCCTGGTCGCGTTGCTGGCCTCCGGGCATACCGACGTGTCCGCCGCAGAGCAGCTAAGCCTCAGCGCCCGCACGGTCGCCTATGCCATGCGGACGCTGATGGACCGGCTCGGGGTGGAGAACCGATTCCAGCTTGCCCTGCTGCTCGGCGCCGCGGGGGCGGCGCCGCTGCCTCCGACTGGCCCGGCCGACACACCTTCCGGAGCTGATGAGTCATGACGAGATCGCTTTCTGGCGTGGCCGTCCGCTCGGCCGCCGTGGTGGCCGCCGTTCTCCTGATCACCGGTGCGCTGCGGCCGGCGTCCGCCGAGGTCGCCGACCAGACGCCGGCCGGTGACTGGACCGTCAGCGAAACCCCGCTCGTGCCGTCGCCGGTGTCGACCACCCAGCCGGTTCGATGGAACGACGGCGGCTGTGCCACCGGGACCGTCGGCCCGCTCGAGCGAGATGCCCAGAACCATGTGATCATCCCCGCGGAGATCGTCCTCTGCCGCCCTTGGCTCGCCAAGTACTCCTTCACGATGGTGACCTTCCGGCCGGATCGGCCGACGACTCTGGCGGTCGGCTCGCGTCTGCGCCACTACGAGCCCGACGGACCGACGCAGGTCCGGGCCGCATTCGGGACCATCCCGCCGACCAGCCCGGTGGGGGTGTGTTTGATGCGCAGCCCGGCCGTTCGCCTCGCGTGCGTCAGACTCGACATCGCGGCCGATCAGGAGATGACCGCCACACCTCTCTCGACGGATGACCCGCTGGTGAACCGACCCGTCGAGTACTTCGATGACATTCTCGAACCCAGGCCCGGCACCGGCTTCTGCGCCACCTGTCTGAACATCTCAACCTGAGCGCCGGTCAGTCTTCTGTCCAACCGAGACAGCCGTTAGGTGGTCTCCACCCGGTACGCGCTCGATGGCCAGTGGACCTCAACGACCTCGCCTCCCGGCACGGCAAGCCAGCCGTGGTGGCCGAGGCCGTGTACGCGTTCACCCTGTGCCGCTCGGAAATGCGGTCGGCTACGCAGCCTGCGAGTATTCGTTGATCAACCCCGTCGAGGACCTTCCTGCGACAGACCCTTGTTGCGCCGAGATCGACGACGACGGCGGCTGGCCCGGTGTCCATGGCGTTGGGTAGGCGTTGATCGCGGCTCTGATGAGGTTTGCGCTCGTTGTAGTGCATGACGAACTCGCCCAGGACGGCGAGCAGGTGTCGCGGGTGATAGATCAGCATCCGGTCCAGACACTCCCGGCGAGCCGTGCGACGTAGACGCGGGTCAACCCGATCGTGTCGACGTGCAGGAAGTCGCAGGCCAGGATCCCCTTGGCCTGAGCGGTGAGGAACTCGGTCCAGGTCGGCCGACGCCGAGCGTAGGTCCATTTTCCGCGACCTGGTGGCGCAGGACCAGGACCTCGACCTCCTTCGACCGCTCACCACGCATGCCCAACACCATCAACTGCACCACCTGACGCAGGATCAGGTATCCGAACGACACGATCATGCCGTCAGCCTGCTACCCACCGAGCGACCGGTAGCGCACAGAACCGCAGCTCAAACCCCGGAACTCAGTCTTCGAGCGGTACAGGTTGACCAGGGCATTCAACCATCAATGCACGGCGTGTACATCGGCACCCGGCCAGCATGAACCGTCCGGCAGTGGGCGGTCAGGTGCGGGCGGGCCCGGTGCGTTGAGTGAGCTGAGACAGGCCCAGCTGGGTGAGGATCTCCTCGGCGCGGTCCCGGTCGCCCAGTTCCCACATCGTCAACGGGGTGCCCACCGTGTTTTCCAGGCGAGCGAAGACCTCCTGGCTGGCCCGCAAATGCTCGCGGGCCTCGGCGGCACGGCCACGGTTCGTCTCGGCGTGAGCCAGGGCACGCAAGGCGATCGCCTCGCTGCGCGGATCGCCGTAGCGGCGGAACGTCTCCACACTGGTGCGCAGCTCGGCGGCCGCGCGGTCGCTGTCACGCAGGCCAAGCCGGGCCAGGCCCAGCGTGAGCGAGGTGTGCGCCTCCCACATGCTGTCCTCGTGTTCGCCGAAGACCGGCAGCGCCGCCTCCAGCTCGGTGACCGCGTCGGCGTAGCGGCCGTGCTGCTGGTAGGCGTAGCCGAGGGCGCGTCGCGTGTACGCCTGCCACAGCTTGTCACCGAGGTCGGTGAAGATCTCGTGGCAGTCGCGAAAGGACGCCACGGCCACGTCCAGGGTGCCCTCGGCCACGGCCAGGCTGCCCCGGCTGAAGTGCGCCGCCGCCTCCCATTCCCGGTTGCCCAGGGCGCGGAAGCGGTCCAGGGCGTCGCGCAGGGCCCGGCCGGCCGGCTCGAACCGGGCCCGGGCGCGGTAGATGTTGCCGAGGCTGAGCAGCGACACCGCGTGCCAGCTCCACTCGCCCAGCTCGTGGAACGTCGCGGTGCAGTGCTCGAGCGCGGCGGCCGCGTCGGCCCACGGGTGGTCCTGGCCGATCTTGATCTCCAGGGTTTCCGCGATCAGGCGGTCACCGGAGCGCCGACCGGCGTAGAGCGCCACCGTGCGGGTCATGCTCCAGTTGTCCCACTGCGACCACAGCTCGAATGACATCGCCACCAGGGTCGCGGTGACCGCCCAACCGGTCCGCATGATCATCGTGGTGGTGTCGGCGCCGGCCTCGGCGAGTGACGAGCGCTGGGCCGGCAGCCAGCCGAGCGGGTAGGACGCGTCCGGCCCGTGATGGTAGGCCCGCGCCTCGTGGATGAGCCGGGACTCCATCGCGTCGAAGACGGTCAGCCAGGTGCCCAGCGCCTGCCCCATCGCGGTTTCCCGCGGGGCCGTCGAAGCGCCGGAGTGCCGCAGCTCGCGGGCGAACACGGCGACCAGCTCGTGCAGGCGGTAACGCTGCCTGCCGGCCGCGTCGCGCTGCGCCACGTCGAGGATGTGCCAGTCGACCAGGTCCTCCAGTGCGTCGGCCACCTCGGTCACCGGCGAGCCGGCCAGGGTGGCGGCCACCCAGGCCGGGAAGTCGGAGCCGCTGAGCTGGCCGAGCACCCCGAACACCTGCCGTGCGGGGGCTTCCAAGGCCTCGTACGTCAGGGCCAGGCTGGCCCGGACCGCCAGATCGCCCACCCGCAGCTCGTCGAGGCGCCGCCGCTCGTCGGCGAGGCGTCGCTCGAGCTCCCAGAGCGCCCAGTGCGGTTTGGCGGCCAGCTTCGCGCCGACGATGCGGATGGCCAACGGCAGGTGGCCGCAGAGCCCGACGATGCGGGCCGCAGCCTCGGGCTCGGCCGCCACCCGGGCCGCGCCGGCGTTGGCGGCGAGCAGCGCGGCCGACTCCTGTTCGGAGAGCACCGGCAGGGTGAGCCGGGCGGCCGGAGCCAGCGCGGCCAGCGGGCGCCGGCTGGTGACCAGCACTGAGGTGGTGGCGCCGCCCGGCACCAGCGGCCGCACTTGCGCCTCGTCGACCGCGTCGTCGAGCACCAGCAGCAGCCGCAGCGGGCCCAGGTGCGCGCGGTAGAAGTCGGTGCGGGCGGCCAGCTCGGCGGGGATCTGCGGGCGCGGCACGCCGAGCATGAGCAGCATCCGCGACTGTGCCTCCTGCGCGGTGCACGGCCGGCCGGCGGCGCCGGCCAGGCTCACGAACAACTGCCCGTCCGGGTACGCCTCGCGCAGCCCGTGGGCGACGTGGACCGCGAAGGAGGTCTTGCCGACGCCCGCGTTCCCGGTGATGGTGAGGACCGCGGCGCCGTCGCCCAGCGAGATCCGGGCCGCGGCGAGCTGCTCCTGGCGGCCGGTGAAGTCGGCGACGTCCAGCGGCAGGCTGCTGCCGGGCGACGGCACCGGCCGCACCGCCTGCTGCGGGCCCGGCGGGGCGTCGCCGCGCAGCATCGCGTCGTGCAGTTCCCGCAGGTCGGCCTCCGGCTCGATGCCCAGGTCGTCGGCCAGCGCGCGGTAGGTGCGGCGGTAGGCGGCCAGCGCGTCGGCCCGGCGCCCGCAGCGGTGCAGGGCGAGCATCAGCTGGGCACAGAACCGTTCGCGATACGGGTCCTGGTCCAGCAGGTCGGTCAGCTCCGGCACCAGCTCGCCGGCCCCGCCCAGCCGCAGGTCGGCCTCGACCCGGTGCTCGATCGCGGTGGTGCGGTAGCCCTCGAGCCGGGCGCGTTCCGCGGCGAGCACCGCCACGTCATCGAACTCGCGGAACGGCGTGCCCCGCCAGAGTTCGAGCGCGGCGGCGGCGTGTTCGCGGGCCTCGTGCGCGTCTCCGTCGGCCAGGGCGGCGCCGCTGCGCTCCACCAGGGACACGAACCGGGTGCGGTCGACCTGCTCGCCGGTGACGGCCAGCCGGTAGCCGGGCCGGCCGTTTCCGGTGACGACCTCGGGGCCGAGGGCGGAACGCAGGCGGTGGACGTACCCCCGCAGGTTTTCCCGCGCCGAAGGCGGTGGCGACGCGCCCCAGAGCACGTCGGCGAGGCCGTCGACGGACAGCATCTCGTCCGGCGAGCAGAGCATGACCGCCAGCATGAGGCGCTGTTTCGGCGGGCCGAGCGGCACCGGTTCCCCGTCGCGCCACACCTCCACGGCGCCGAGCACGTTGAAACGCACGCGCCGAAGGTATCGAACCCCGTCGTGTACGCAACACCAACCGCTCGTGTACCGGGCGTTCCTAGCGTCCCCGTTGCAAATCCCGACAACGGAAGAACGGATACACGATGTCCTCTCGAAAACTCTGGCGCGCTCTGGGGTTGGCCTCCGTCCTCGCGTTGGGCCTGGTGACCGTGCCGGCAACGGCGGCACAGGCGGTCACCCGCGACACCATCGCCTCAACCGCGAACGCCGAGATCGGCATCTCGGAGTCAGCCGGCACCTGCACCAAGTACGGGCCGTGCAGGGAGTACAGCTGGTGCGCCATGTTCGCCGAATGGGTGTGGCGCAAGGCCGGCGTCTCATCGGTGCCCAACTCCTGGGTGGCCACTGAGATCGGCCGCTGGGGCCAGGACAGCGGCCTGTTCAAGCGCAGCAACCCGCTCCCCGGTGACCTGGCGATCTACGGCGAGCCGGGATCGGGCACCGGCGGGCACGTCTCCGTGGTCTACTCCGTCAACAGCGGCGGCACCATCACCACGATCGACGGCAACTACGGCGACAAGGTCACCAAACGCACCATCGACCCGGACACCGCCCGCTCCGGCAGCCGCAACGTGCTGATCTCCGGCTACGTCTCGCCGCCCGGCGTGACCACCGAACCGGCGACGCCCGTCGTGGTCGACCGCGGAACCGCCGCGATCGTGCACAACAACGTCCTGCGTACCTTCGCCAACGGCAACGACGGCTCGCTGTGGCAGAACTTCTACAACGGCACCACCTGGACCTGGCAGGACCTCGGCGGCCGCATCACCAGCGCGCCCTCGGCGGTCGTCCACGGCACCCAGCTGCGGGTGTACGCCCGAGGCGGTGACGACTCGCTGTGGCAGAACACCTGGAACGGCACCAGCTGGACGTGGCAGGACCTGGGCGGCCGCATCACCAGCGCACCGTCGGCGGTGATGTACGGCAACGTGCTGCGGGTCTTCGCCCGCGGCGGTGACGGC
This sequence comes from Actinoplanes sp. NPDC051388, assembly GCF_055586225.1. Taxonomy (NCBI): domain Bacteria; kingdom Bacillati; phylum Actinomycetota; class Actinomycetes; order Micromonosporales; family Micromonosporaceae; genus Actinoplanes; species Actinoplanes sp. NPDC051388. The sequence continues at coordinate 158,830 of NZ_JBVJIP010000018.1, forward strand.
GCCCTCTGGCAGAACATGTGGAACGGCACCTCGTGGACCTGGCAGGAGGTCGGCGGCAAGATCACGAGCGCACCGTCGGCGGTGGTCTACAACAACGTGCTGCGCGTCTTCGCCCGCGGCGCCGAGGGCGCCCTGTGGCAGGCGGTCTGGAACGGCAGCGCGTGGAGCTGGCAGAAGGTCGGCGGCGACATCACCAGCGCTCCGGCGGCCGTGGTGCACGGCAGCCAGCTGCGGGTGTACGCCCGCGGCGGCGACGCCGCGTTGTGGCAGAACACCTGGGACGGCACCAGCTGGACCTGGAAGGACCTGGGCGGCTCGATCAGCAGCGCCCCCTCGACCACGCTGCACGGCAGCCAGCTACGGGTGTACGCCCGCGGCGCCGACGGCTCGCTCTGGCAGAACACCTGGAACGGCACCGCCTGGACCTGGCAGGACCTCGGCGGCTCGATCCGCTGACCCCCTTTCGAGGGCGGGGGCTCACGGGGCCCCCGCCCCCCCAACCCTGGGAGACCACGCAGATGCGCAAGACTCTTTTGCTCGCCCTCATCACCGGTGCCGGCCTCACCGTCGCCCCGGCCACCCCGGCCCTCGCCGTTGCGCCGGTCGACTACCTCGCCCTCGCCGCACCGGCCGGGCAGAACGTCCAGCAGCAGTACGACATCCCCGCCTCGGTGGCCATCGCCCAGTCGATCCTGGAGTCGGGCTGGGGCGGCAGCAGGCTCACCGTCAACGACCGCAACTACTACGGCTTCAAATGCACCAGCGCGTCCGAGCCGGGCCCGATCGCGACCGGATGCCACGACTACCAGACCACCGAATGCACGCCGACCTGCCACACCGAGCACGCCTACTTCCGGGTGTACGCCTCGGCCACCGACTCATTCCGCGACTACGGCCGCCTATTGACCACCAGCTCGGCGTACGCGTCGGCGCTGCCGTACCGCCACGAGCCGGACCGCTTCATCCAGGAGGTCGCCAAGCACTACGCCACAGACCCCGACTACGCGACCAAGGTCATCAGTTTGATGAACACGTACGACCTGTACCAGTTCGACCTCATCGGCCAGCCGTCACCGATCGTGCACGACGGCGTCCTGCGCGTCTTCGCCCGCGGCACCGACGGCGCGCTCTGGCAGAACATCTGGAACGGAACCGCCTGGTCGTGGCAGGAAATCGGCGGCCAGATCACCAGCGGCCCCTCCGCGGTCCTCTTCAACGGCACACTGCGCGTCTTCGCCCGCGGCACCGACGGCACACTCAAACAGCACATCTGGACCGGCTCGGCATGGACCGTCCAGGACCTCGGCGGACAGATCACCAGCACACCATCGGCCATTGTCCACAACGGCATGCTGCGCGTCTTCGCCCGCGGCACCGACGGCTCGGTCTGGCAGAACGCCTGGAACGGCACCACCTGGAACTGGCAGGAGATCGGCGGGCGGATCACCAGCGCACCGTCGGCGGTCACCCAGGGAACCCAGCTGCGGGTGTACGCCCGCGGCGCGGACGGCAATCTGTGGCAGGACACCTGGAACGGCACCGCCTGGAGCTGGCAGCAGGTGGGCGCGGCGATCACCAGCGCACCGTCCGCGATCGTCTACAACAACGCCGTGCGAGTCTTCGTGCGCACCAGCGACGGCACCCTGCGCCAGCACATCTGGAACGGCTCCGCGTGGTCGGTGCAGTCCGTCGGCGGCCACATCACCGGCGCACCGGCCGCGGTCGTACACGGCACGCAACTGCGCGTCTACGCCCGGGGTACCGACGGCTCGCTGTGGCAGGACACATGGAACGGCAGCGTCTGGACGTGGCAGGACCTGAACGGCCAGATCAACTGATCGGACTCGCTCGGGAGAGGCTGTGCGTGTACACGCACAGCCTTTCATTTTCGTGAGCGACGAACTGCCGGTCGACTGGTCTCCTTCTGCGAGGCGCACCGGGGCCAGGCAGAGCAGGTGTTCGCGACGCTGGGGTCTGTCAAGACAACGGCTCTGGCTCAGAAACGGTGGTCGAGGCGATCGGCCTACGCGAGCAGGATGCGTTGGCGGAGGTGAGCGAAGCCGGCGCGGCCGTACATCTGCCGTTTCAGGAACTTGACCTTGGTGTTGGCGCCTTCTATAGGGCCGTTGCTGTAAGGCTGGGTCAGCCCGGCTACGACGGCGGGCAGGTCCTTGCCCAGGCCGTGGACGAAGCGGTGCAGGGTGGGGAGGTCGTCGGCGTCGACGAGGCTCATCCCGGCGTTGAGGTCGTCGCCGCGGCGGCCGGTGGCAGGTCGGCGAACTGCCCGACCCACTCGGCGAGGACGCTGAGATGCTCGCAAGCCGTGAGGAGATCTCGCACATGTTCCTGATGGTGGGCCGGGAGGTCCCTCCGCGGACGCGAAACCTCGCTCGTGCAATCGGGTCGCGGCCGTTTGCTGCGACGGGTGGGACGCCGGTGTTCATCAACCCGTTGAGGTCGGCCGGTGCGAGAGCACGCGACACGGTCGGCGAGCCGTACACCGTCGTGCAGTTGCTCGACGGTCGGCGACACGTGGTGATGGACCTGTCCTGGAGCGAGGATATTGCCGCATAACTCTATTCGACGCTGAGGGTCGGACGCTGTCTCTGTACCTGTGGCTCGGGGGATCACCTCCGCTGCATCGTCGTCCGCGTCGGGACAGGGTGTCGGTGGGCGGCTTGGTCAGCGCGATTGATTCGCGTTGATGTACCCAGCTCCGAGGACGTTCAGAAGAGCTAGCGCGTCGGCGTCTCGGGATCCTGGCGGTGCGGTGTAGAGCACGAGGTGCTGGTCGCGGTCGGTGAGGGCGAGCGAGTCGCAGTCGACGGTGATCTCGCCGACGGCCGGGTGACGGAAGGTCTTGGTGAGCATCGGCGCGGAGTGCACATCGTGCTGGTCCCACAACCGGGCGAACTCGGAGCTACCGTCGCGGAGCTCAGCGACGAGGTCGGTCACGGCGGGGTCCGACGGATACCGGGCAAGGGTGGCCCGGAGTTCCATGGCGGCATGCAGCCGGAACTCCGTGGCATCGGAGATCCCGTACAGCGGGGCGCCGGGGGGTGCCGGGCCGAGGAACGCGCGGCGCGCGAGGTTGCGGTCCCGCGGGGCGAGCGCGGCGAAGTCTTGCATGAGCGCGGCCGCGAGGTCGTTCCAGGCAAGCACCTCGAAGGTTGCCGAAGTCACGAAGGCGGCTGTCTGCGGCAGCCGTTCGAGCAACGCGAGGATGCTTGGGCGGACGTCGCGGCGGTGTAGTCCGGTGCGGCTCGGCGCGGTGCCCGCGAGGACGTGGAGATGATCGGATTCGGCGTCCGTGAGCATCAGGGCGCCGGCGATCCCGGCGAGGACCTCGCCCGACGGCCGCGGCGCCCGGCCCTGCTCGAGCCGCACGTAGTACTCGATGGAGATGTGCGCGAGGACCGCGACCTCCTCGCGGCGAAGACCCGGGGTCCGGCGTCGCGGGCCCGAGGGCAGGCCGACGTCCTCCGGGCGGAGCCGCTCGCGACGACTACGGAGAAACGCCCCTAGCTCGTGCTTGTCCATAACCCCAAGTCTGCACGCCGCGCGGCGACGGATCCTGGTACTGGCTGTGCCTGCATCCGGATCCGGACTGCCGCGACGCTGGCAGCATGACCAACGCAAGCGACATCAGCCCCATCGGCCTGCTCACCGGCAAGGTCCTGTTCATCACCGGCGCCAGCCGCGGTATCGGGGCGGCCGCGGCAAAGCTTTTCGCACGCGAAGGTGCGGCGGTCGTGCTCGCCGCCCGCAGCACCGACGCTCTCGACCGGATCGTCGCGGAGATCCGCACCGGCGGCGGCGTCGCCGACGCGGTTGCTCTCGACCTGGCCGACCGCCCGAGTATCCGCGCCGCCATCGACCGCGTCGAGGCACTGCACGGACGGCTCGACGGCGCGTTCAACAACGGCGCGACGATCCAGCAGCCCGGCCCGCTCGACACGACGAGCGACGAGGACATCGAGCAGCAGTTCGCGGTGAACTTCCGGTCGCACTGGGCAGCGATGACGGCCGAGGCCGCACTCATGCGCCGCACCGACGGTGGAGCGATCGTCAACACCTCGAGCATCGGGAGCCGCCGCGCGAACCCGGAACTCCCCGCGTACGGCGCGATGAAACGTGCGCTCAACAGCATCACCGAGACCGCCGCCGTGACCTGGAGCCGGCACGGGATCCGCGTAAACGGCATCACCCCCGGCGGCACCGCGACAGAGATGATCGACATGTGGGAAGCGGCGTCCCCGGGCGTCGTCGAGCGCATCAACGCGAGTATTCCGCTCGGTCGGATGGCCGAGCCCCGCGAAGTAGCCGAGGTGGCCGCGTGGCTGCTCAGCGACCGGGCCTCGATGGTGACCGGTGCGATCGTGCCGGTGGACGGCGGCGCCGGCGTTTGACAGGACAGGCCACCCACGCCAGCAACCCGCCCGCATGCCCCTGATCACACGCACAGTTCACCACCGCAGGGCTCGTGTTCGGGTTCGCCGGATCGGTCTCGGTTGCCATGTTCTGCTCACGGCGAACGTCGCCGTGATGGCGGCTGCCCCAGGGCTGCCCGCCGGCGAGCTCTGCTGCCCGGTGCGGGCTTGGCGGATCATTGCGTGGTGGGTGTGCCGTTCTGCCAGATGCAGGGTGAGCCGGCGGTGAGGGTGAAGTCGAAGTAGCCGCCGCGGTCATAGCCGTCCACGGTCGCGTAGTAGCCGTCGGGGGCTCCGACGTTGTAGGTGGGGTCGGGGGCGGACCGCTTGTCATTGTTGACCTTGTAGCCCTGCTGCTCCCAGTAGGTGGCCAGGGGGGTGATGATTTGGTCGCGGGTCCAGGTGGTGTTGTTCGGAGCGATGATCTTGTAGCGGTGTTCGACGAAGATCCGGCCGGCGGGGCCGTTGTCGGTGGGGTCGTCGCAGGAGTTGGTGTCGCTGCCGTCGTTGTACTGCAGCTTCGCGCCCTGAGGCAGCTGCGCGGAGGCCTCCTGGACGAGCCTTTCGACCTTCTGCAGGGCGGTGGCCTGGGTGTCGGTGGGCTGCACGTCGTCGTCCTTCCCGGTGCATCCGGTCAACGTGAGGGTGAGGGCCGCGAGCAGCGCTGTGGACGTACTCAAAAACGGTTTTGATCTCATGTCAGCTTCTCGGTCTGGCCGGTGACCACATAGGCCATGTTCTTGCGGGCGATGTTGTTGTTGTCCCAGTACTTGGAGTGGGTGGCGCCTTCATTGTCCTCATCGCCGGGGTCGCTGGTGAACACGGTGGCGCCGAAGTCGTCGCGGGTGGGGTCGTTGCCGTGGATGATGTCCCAGTCCGGGATCCTGGCGATCATGTCGTGCTCGGCGCGGGTGGCGTAGACCTGGCTGGGGTGCACACCGTGCAGGTCGGCGGCGTGGTTGACGTCGACGCCGGGCGAGCCGACGAAGACGAGCGCGTCGGCGTTGATGTTGCTGCTGGTTGCGCCGTTGCCGATGACGGTGGAGCCGTAGCTGTGCCCGAGCACCGTGTTGCGGGACGGGTTGTCGCCGTCGTGGGTGGCGCGCAGCCCGGTCTGGAAGTCGTTGAGGTCTTCGCCGCCGTCCTCGGCGTAGGAGCTGCGGCCGGCGGCGGGGATGTCGTCGGGGGCGTCGTAGCCGAGCCAGTACACGGCTGCGGTGGTTTGGGTTGGGTCGGCGAGGGCGGCGTCGGCGGCCATCCGGTCGGTCCGGGTGATGTCTCCGTTGACCTTGGACAGGTCCGAGCCAGTGCCGGGAATGTAGGTGACCACGTTGTCGGCCAGATCGGGGTTACCAACCGACACGATCGCCTTGCCGTCGTCGGCGGTGGACACCCCTAGCAGGTAGGCGCGCGGGAGTCCGGTGTCGCCGAGGCGTTTGTCGATCGCGGTCAGCCCCTTGAGTGAGCCTTCCAGGTCGGTCTGCTGGTCACCGAGGCGCATCATCTCGATGTCGTAGGAGGTCCGCGGGTCGGAGGCGTCGGGATAGACCTCCCAGATCTTGCCTTCCTCGAGCATCCGGCGCAGATACTCCTGACGGGCCTTCACCGTGTCGAGGTCGGCGCGGGTGGTCTCGCCGGCGTTGTCCAGGACGATGCGGTTGGCGATGTCGCGGCCGGACGCCGGCACCCCGTCGAGCCAGCCGATCTGCTCCGGGTTGTTCATGATCAGGTAGCGCTGCTGGCCCGCGGTCAGGGAGTCCCACCAGCGTTTGACCGCTGCGGGGTCGCTCCCCCGCGGGGGGATGGTGGCCGGGTCGACGTACGCGGCGGGGGTGCCCGCGGCGGTCGCGGTGTTCTGCGCCAGCACGGACGCTAGCCGGTTGTCGAGGTCGGCGGCCTGCCGCAGGATCGAGTCGCGCATGTGCACCAGCGAGGACAGGCTCCGCGCGGTGTACTCGTTCGAGCTGCCCGGGTCCATGCTCATCGACCCGTCACCGGCGACGGTGATGTGCAGCCCGCGGGCGTCCGCCGTCAGGCTCTGCGCCTCGGCCTTGAGTTCGGCGATGCCCTCGGCCCACTCCGCGAGGGACTGCGCGATCGTGAGCAGCGGCACGAACGAGTTGTCCAACTCCTGCCGGAGCCCGGTCAGGTGCCTGGTCGCGGCCTCGGACGCCGGCCCGGACGGCCATGCCTGTGGCAGCGACCGGGTGGCGGCGGCCAGCTCGTCCGCCTGATCCTCCAGTGCGGCGCCCAGTTTGTCCCACTGCGGGGCTGCTTGCCGGACCGGTCCGACGTCGGCTGCCAGCAGCGCCTGCCAGGTGACAGTCATCGCGGTAACCGGCCCGCGGACCGTTCATCCGCCGCCCGATACAACTCGGCGGTGTCCACCAGCGACTGGCCCGCCGTGGTGATCCGGGTCGCCAAGCCGGTCAGATACTCCGACCAGCCCGCCGCGGTGACCGCCGCCTGCGCCAGGGCCGCCCACGGTGAACCCGCCGCATTCGCCGGCGTGAGATGCGGACCGGCCCCGGCGGCCGCTCGCCGTGCGGTGTCGCCTTGCTGAACGACCTTCGCCCCTAGGGCCTTGAGCTCGGCCGTGTTGACCTGAAGCTGCCCCATGCCATCCCCCGCACAGACACCTCGAAAGCAAGAAGGCTATCAATTTCCGGCAACCTGTCCCGGCGTTCGCAAGCAGGCTTGTGGTCGCTAGCCTTCCGCCGTGCGCCGCTCATTCATGATCATCGTGCTCCTCTGCGGACCATGCGTGGCGGGCTGCTCGGATACTGCGGAGCCGCCGCCCGTGGTCACCAGTAGTTTCGACGCTCCCGCCGAGCTCGCCGGGCTGCCGATCGTGCATGACCCCGATATGAACGTCAAGCCTCAGAAATGGCAGACGTGCCGAGCCGGCCGGGCGGGTTCGTCAGATTGCGTGGGCGAGTTCGGTGAACGCTACGGCGACCCGCAGCGCGGGGCGGGCGTCGGCTCCGAGCTCGTAGTGACCGCGCCGCAGATTCTGCATGAAGGCGTGCCCAGCGATCACAACCTGGGCTGTCCGATCGATTACCGTGGCCGAGGAGATCGTCCGTAGCCGGTACGTCAGCCTGACCACCTACCGCAAGGTCGGCACCCCGGTGACCACGCCGGTCTGGCACGTACCGCACGGTGCTGAACTCTGGATCGTGACCGAAGCGGGCTCGGGCAAGGTCAAGCGGATCCGGAACAGCCCGCAGGTGCGTGTGCAGCCGCGCTCCGTACGCGGGAGGGTGGCGCCGGATGTGCCGAGCGTGACGGGAACGGCCCGGTTGCTGGACGGCGACGGGACGGCGCTGGCCCGCAAGCTGTTGGCCCGCCGATATGTCATGTCGCGGGCGGGGAACTGGTTCGCTCGCCTGCTGCGGCTACGACGCCCTCCGATGGTCGGCATGATCGTGTCGTTCTGAACGACCCCGGCGTTCCGACCGGAAAGGCCACCCGGATCGCCGCCGCCGACCAGCGCATGGGCACGGGCGCGGCTTGCCGTCGATCCTGCCGCCGTCGGTGCCGGGACGCGCGCGGGCCGAAAGGCCGCGGACCGGCCCGGCACGGCCAGGCGGCTGAGCACGCCGAACGAGCCCAGAAGGCACAGCACGCCGTACACGGTCGCGGCGAGCACGGCCTGCACCAGCCCGTAACCGAGGAACAGCGCGCCTTCGGCGGCCAGCACCCACCACGACGCCGCGGCGATCGCCGAGACGTCGGTGCTGAGCCATGCCTTCACCACGGCGGGGAGAACCAGCCAGGCGATCGAGGCGCCGACGGCGACGCCGAACGCCGACGTCGTCGCCAGCAGGTCGGCCACGCGGGTCACCACCAGCGTGACCACCCACAGCGCCGGCAGCCACAGGCCCGACCTCGACGCGCCGCACCGCCAGGCGACGACCGCGGTGAGGACGGCGCCGGGGAGGCCGATGGCGGACGAGGCGATGAGCCAGGCGTCGCCGATGTCCAGCGCGTACAGGGTCCAGGCCAGGAAGCTGATCGCTGAGTTGAGGACGGCCGGCAGGCTCACACCGGCCGCTGACCGCCGTCGCCGCATGCGCACCAGCTGCGGGACGCTGAACCCCACGGCGAGCAGCACCGTCCCGGCGCCCATGACGTGCCCGGCGGCGTCCGCCCAATCCAGTTGCGTGACGAAGGACGGTGTGGACACCGCGATCGCTCCTCTGCGACGTGCGGGGAACCATGTGTTCCCCGGCTGCGAAGAGTTGACCGCGAGCGAGTCCGGCGGCGATTGAGTAAAGAGTGCTCAACCCGCTGGGTGGTCGGGATGGGCGAGCGTGCGGGCCAGCTCGGCGCGGCTGCCTATGCCGAGCTTGATGTAGACGCGTTGCAGGTGGTTCTCGACGGTGCGCGTTGACAGGTGCAGCCGGGCGGCGATCTCGCCCGCCGTGAGTCGGCGCGCGGCGAGTTCGGCGACGTCGCGCTCCCGGGCCGTGAGGCCGGCTCCCGGTGCTCCCACCGGCGGGACGAGCCCCGGCGTCCGGACGCCGTCGACGCGGGACAGGGCGTCCTGCGCCAGACGGGTCGTGGCCGTGGCGCGGCGGCTCTGGCCCTCCGCGCGCAGGGCCACGGACGCCAGGTGTGCCACCTCGGCCGTCTCGATCGCGGCACCGATACCGGCGAAGGCCTCGGCGGCCACCGACCACGCCGCTCCCGTGTCCGCCCGCACGGCCTCCGCGTGTAGCCCAACCGCGCGGGCGAAGCCGCCCTGCACCGCCGCGGCGGACTCCGCCAGCACCGGCGCGACCGAGCGGTCCCCGAGCCGTAGCAGGTCGTGGCGCAGCAGCAGCGCCACGATCGCCTGCCCGTTCTCGTCGGCCGACGCCGCGGCATCCTGCAAGACGGCCCGGCCGGCCTCAAAGTCGCCGTCCGTGACGTGGACCCAGGCCAGGGCCCGCTGCACGAGGTCGGGCTCGAAGATCCCGACCCGCTCCGGTTCGGTGGCGGGAATCTCCGCGGCCGAGATGCGCATGGCGAGGAGATCCCCGAGGAGCGCCTCGCAAAAGCACTGCCCGGCGAGGCTCCACCGCAGGGCGCCGCCGTCGGCTAGGTCGCGGTTGAGTGCCACGGCGCGCCGGAACATGAGCCCCGCGGCCCGCACGTCCCCGGCGGCGAGGGCCACCCGCCCGCCGAGCAGGGCCGCCGTCGCCTCGCCCTCGCGGTCGCCCAGGGCGACCATGCCGGCCTCGAGCGTCCGAACGTCCTCCGCCGCCTCGGTGAGCCGCCCGGCGAAGAGCCGCGCGGTCACCCGCGGGATCAGCGCCAGCTCCGGGGTGACCGGGGCGTCTGCGGCCCTCTGGAGGAAGGTGAGTGCCTCGCCGGCCAGCCGGTCGGCGTCGTCGCACCGGCCGCTCAGCGCGAGGGCCATGCCCTCCACGTAGTCCACGCGAACGCGGAGCTGGTCGGGCAGATCGTCCCGGCCGCCACCGGTCGCCACGATCTGCTCGGCCATCGTCCGGGCGGCGCCGATCTGGCCTGCCATCAGTGACATGACGGCGGCCCGGGTGCGGATCGGCCCGGCCACGGCGGGATCGACGGCGGCGGCGGCCTCGGTCAGCACCCGCCGGGCCTCCAGCTGGCGGCCGGCGAGCACGAGCACGTGCGCTCTCGTGTCAGCCAGCCGGACGCGCTCCGCCATCGTCAGGTCCTGCCGGGCCGCCTCGTCGAGAACACCGTTGGCCTCCGGCACCCGGCCCCCGCGGAACAGCGCCTCGGCGAGCGTGATCCGCGCCTGGACCGGGCCTCCGGCGTCGATCGCCGCCCGCGCCAGCCGCTCGGTCAGCGACAGGTCGAACCTCTGGCCGGCCTGTCGCGCGGCCTCCGTGAGCAGCTCGGGCGCGACGGCGCCGTCGCTGTCGAGGGTCCACGTGGCCAGCCGGAGGATGTCGTCGCGGCGGCGGGCGCCGGTCGCCTGGACGGCGACCGCGAGATCGCGGTGCCGGCGGCGCCTGCGGGTGACCGGCAGGCCCGCGCGCACCACCTCGGCGTACAGCGGGTGGGCGAGTTGGACCACGAGCCGTCGGCCGTCCCGCGTCACGGTCACGACGCCCAGGGCCTCCAGCGTCTCGACGGCCTCGGCCCCCGTCAGCTCCTCCAGCGTCGGCAGCGGCAGCGTCCCTGCCAGCGCCAGCAGCTCGACGGCCGCCGTTTCCGGCGCGCCGAGGCCGGACAGCCGACTGCCGATCACCTCGGTCAGCCGCGCCGGTGGCGTCCAGCTCTCGCTCACCACCCATGCGCCGCCGTGAGCCGACAACGTGCCCTCCTGCAGCCCGATCCGGACGAGCTCCCGCAGGTAGAGCGGGTTGCCGCCGGTCCGCCGCGACAACGTGAGCGCCGTGCTGGCCAGCACCGGCGGGCCCAGCACGGCGTCCAGCAGGGTCCGGACGCCGTCCGGGTCGAGCGGGCCGAGGTCGACGATCTCGGCGTCGCCGTCGCGCCACAGGGACTCCACCGCGTCGGGAACGGGCGTCCCGCTGCGCGCCGTCCCCAGCAGCCGGCAGGTTCCGGTCGTGACCAGCTGGTGCAGCAGCGTGGCCGATCCCGGGTCCAGCAGCTGCAGGTCGTCCACGTGCAGGACGATGACTCGGCCGGCGGCACGGGCGTCGAGATCCTGCCGGACGGCGCCGAGCAGCGCCAGGGCATTGGGCTGCGCCTCGATCGGCGGTAGCAGGGGCGCGAGGGCCCCGAACGGGATCGTGGCCGCGGCCTGGCTGCCGGCGGCACGCAGCAGCCACACCCGCTCCGGAGCGGCGCCCGCCATGACGGCCTGGGCCAGCCGTGTCTTGCCCGTGCCGGCGGCACCGACGATGACCACCGAACCGCCCGGTGCCGCCCCCTCGGCCGGGCGAAGCACGCTGCCGGCCCGCGCCAGGGCTTCGTCCCGCCCCACCAGCGGCCACTCCGTCACCGGGACATTGTGTCGCTCCGGTGGCCCGACCGTGCTGATTTACCTATGGTTTCTGTGATGACCCGGCGCCCGCGCACACGCGGTGAGCTGAGGTTTCCCGGTTCACGGTAACGATCGTCGGCGGATTGGCTCGACCAGCCAGCTCGCGCAGACTGACCGTGGATACGGCATCGTGGCTACCCTTTGGGCCGCCGACCGGTCCGGACTTTGCAGTCCGCGGCTTGGCGCCGTCAACTTGCCGCGACGCTCCGGCGGATCACCAGCAGCGCGATGTCGTCGACCGGGTTCTCCGTGTCGATCGCTGTCATCACCTCGGCGCACACCTGGTCCGCGCTCAACCCACCCCGGACTGCGGCGACTAGTTCGCCGATTCCATCGTCGATGATCCGGTCGCGGCGCTCGACCAGGCCGTCGGTGAAGCCCACCAGCACCGCACCGCGTGCCCACGGCAGCGTCGTGGAGCGGCGCCGAGTGCGTGGCGGCTCCACGCCGACCGGCGGGTCCACCATTGCCTCAACGACAGCCGCTGAACGGCCCGGCTCAACGAGCACAGGTCGCAGATGGCCGGCCAGCGAGATCACAAACTGGCTCCGGTCCGGCGCAATCATCGCGTACAGCACAGTCGCCAGGCTGGCGGTTTCGAAGTGCCGGACCTTGCGGTCCAGCATCGACAGCGCCTCGGCCGGATCATCACAGATCAACGCGTACGCGCGTAGCGCACTGCGGATCCGGCCCATCACTACGGCTGCCTGCAGTCCGTGTCCGGTCACGTCGCCGACAACGACCCCGACCCATCCCGACGGCAACGTGAACACGTCGTACCAGTCCCCACCGACCCCAAACTCGTGACCTGGCACGAATCGCGCTGCCACCTCCATGCCCGCAAGGCTGGGCGGCGTTGCCGGCAGCAGGCTGCGCTGCAAGGCCAGCGCGGCCGTCTGCTCGAGCCGGTGCGCGCGGATCTCTCCGGCCGCGGCTGCTCGGTCGGCGACCAGTTGTAGCAGCTGCACGTCGTTGTCGGTGAACGTCCGCGGTGTGCGGCTGCCGACGTGCAACACCCCGACCAGCTCGCCGCCGGCCAGCATTGGCACGCCCAGCAGCGATCGCACGCCCGCCTCGATCAGCACCGGATTCACCACGTCACCTGGACGAATCTCGGGCAACGTGACCGGCTGGCGCAGCGCGGCGACCCGGCCGGCGAACCCGCGGCCCACCGCGATCCGGAATCCGCGTCGCACCTCCTCCTCGAGTCCTTTGGCCGCCGTCGCCACCAGCTGCTGCGCATGGCTATCCAGCAGTAATACGGCAACCGTGTCGACACCGAGCAGGTCTCGGACGCGTCCCAGCAGTTCGTCGAGCAGGTCCGCGGCGTCCAGGTGTCCGAGGGCGGCGTCGGTCACCGCCTCCAACCGGCGCAACCGCTCGTCGGCGGCCATCACCTCAACACCCGCCACGCTCAACACCCTATACATCGGCGACCAGCCGGGAACCCGGCCGAAGCCCCTGCATGTTGCCGAACCACCCTGCCCCGGTTCGCCGAATGAGCCTGCGCCGCCTGGACCGGGCCGGTACGCACGCATTGCCTTCCTTGGCAGGGTCGATCTCGGTCACGAAGGCGTCTCCGAGAGCTGACAGCCGCGCGGTGGTCCTCAGGCGTCGTGGCCCAGCGACGAGGACAGTTCCCGGTGAGCGTCGGCCTGCTCGATCAGGGTCTTGGTGTTCGCTTCATCGTTCGTGTTTCTGAACGCGTTTCGTGCTTTCGTCCTAGGCTGAGACGAAATGCTCCAATGGCCGCTCACCTCGCGGCGGGACCGAGGGCACCATGGCCGTCCTGGCTGTCACCGCGCTCTACATGATGATCTTCCTCTGGGTGTCGTGGTGCTACCTGCGCGGACGTGACCCGCTGCTCCGCGACGTAATGTGGATCTTCGCGGCGGTGGCGTTGCTGTTCGTTCTCGGCGTCGTCGGTGTGCTGGTCGGCCAGCCGCCGCGGGTGGTGGCGGTGTCGTCGTCGGCGTTGCTGTTGGCGCAGCCCTTGCTGACGTTGCGGCTGGTGGGGCGGCTGCGCCCGGTGCCGCGGTGGTTGCAGGTGTCGGCGCTGGCCGGCTGGGCGCTCAGTACGCTGCCGCTGGTGGCATTACCGAGGCCGTTGCCACCGCAGGTGGTGTGGCCGATGGTGGGCGTGTTCTTCGCCGTGGAGGCTGTCGCCGCGTGGCTGTTGACCGTCGAGGCGCGTCGCCGCGCGGGCGCCGCCCGGGTGCGGCTGGGTTATACCGCGGCAGGTACCGCTCTGTTCGGCGTGACGTTACTGATCGCCGGCGGCGGGCCGGCGATGGTCGTGTGGTCACGCTCGATGGCGGTGATCTCCGGACTGCTGTACGTCCTGGCGTTCGTGCCACCGCGACGGCTGCGCCGGAACTGGTCGCGCGAGGCCACGAACACGGTGCTGCGTCAACTGCTGGCCATACCGGCCGACGAACCGGCAGCACGTACCTGGCAGGGTTACTGCCAAGGCGCCCGGGAGATGTTCGGCGCCGACGCAGTCGTGGTGTTACTTCCTGCCACGGCCGACACCGTGCAGGTGGTGACCTGGAGCGGACTGCCATTGCCCGATCCTGAGCATGAGTACGATCAGCGAGACATCGACGAGGTATTGGCCGCCACGGCCACGATCGACGCCCTAGCTGCTGGAATCGGTACGCCGCGGGTAGCGGTCACGCTCGCCCTGGCCAGCAAAGCCCGGTTCGTGGCCGCAGCGCCGGTGCCGACCGCTGGCGGTCGCGGCGCGGTGGTGCTGCTCAGCCGATACCGCCGCTTGTTCGCCGATGACGACATCGCCTTGTTGACCGAGCTCGGTGAACAGGCCGAAGCCCTGGCGCAGCGAGCTACCGTCCTGGCGCAGCGGGCCACCGCCCTGGCCGAACAACAGCGCCTGGCAGCCATCGTGGAGTCATCCCACGACGCGATCATGTCCAAAACCCTCGACGGGGTGATCACCAGTTGGAACTCAGGCGCCGAACAGCTCTACGGCTATCAGAGCGACGAGGTCCTGGGCCGGCCCGCGGCCATGCTGTTCCCCCCAGACCAGGAAGAGACAGAAGCGCAGCTGATGGACCGCATCGCCCACAGCGAGCGCGTCGAGCAGTACGAAATTCAGCGCCGTCGTAAGGACGGCACCGTGTTCACTGTGGCGTTGACGCTGTCACCGATCACCGACCCGCACGGTCAGATCACCGGCGTCGCCTCCATCTCCCGAGACATCAGCGAGCGGCAACGCGCCGAGGCGATGTTCCGGGGCCTGCTGGAAGCGGCCCCCGACGCGATCATCGGTGTCACCCGCGACGGGACCATCACCCTGATCAACGCCCAGACCGAACGCATGTTCGGCTATCAGCGCGAAGAACTGATCGGCCAGTCGATCGACATCCTGGTCCCCGAGCGGGTACGCGCCCACCACCACCAGCAGCGCGACGCCTACTTCGCCGACCCCCAGCCCCGGCAGTTGGGTGCCGGCAAGGACCTGAACGCGGTGCGTAAAGACGGCAGCGAGTTCCCAGTCGAGATCAGCCTGTCCGCGCTGCAAACCCACCAAGGCGTGATCGTTTCCGCCGCCATCCGCGACGTCACCGAACGCCTACACGCCCAGAACGAACGCGAACGGCTGATTACCCAGGCCGAACGCGACGCGGCCGAACGGCGCCTGCAACACGCCCGCCGGCTGGAAAGCCTCGGGCAGCTCGCCGGTGGTGTGGCCCACGACTTCAACAACATCCTCGCCGTGATCGCCAATTACAGCGAACTGCTGCTCGACACCCTCGACACCCCGGCCGTCAGCACCGAGGACCTGGCCGCCGCCCGCAACGACGTCGGCCAGATTAGCCGGGCCGCCGAACGCGCCACCCGGCTGACCAAACAACTACTCGCCTTCGGCCGCCGCGACATCACCCAAGCCGAAGTCCTCAACGTCAACCACGTCATCGGCGACGTCGAGCAGATGCTGCGCCGCACCCTCGGCGAACACATCCACCTGATGACCCACCTCGACCGACAGCTGTGGCCGAACTACGCCGACGCCAGCCAGATCGAGCAGATCCTGGTCAACCTCGCCGTCAACGCCCGTGACGCGATGCCCGACGGCGGCACCCTGTCCATCGATACCACCAATGCCGTCCTCGAAGGCGAAGACGTCCGTCAAGGACCCCTGCAGCCGGGCCGATACGTGCGCATTCGGGTCAGCGACACCGGCACCGGCATGCCACCGGAGGTCATCGAACGAGCCTTCGAACCGTTCTACACCACCAAACCGCAGGGCTCCGGGACCGGACTGGGCCTGGCCACCGTCTACGGCATCGCGACCGCCGCCGGCGGCGACGTACACCTGTACTCCGAAGCTGACATCGGCACCACCATCACCATCCTGCTACCCGCGGTCGACACCCCCGCCGACGTCACCGTCACCGAGGCCGGACCCGTCATGCAGGCAGCCGCCGAACCACGACCACACGAGACCATCCTGATGGTCGAAGACGAAGACGCCCTACGCCAGGTCACCGCACGCATCCTCACCCGCGCCGGCTACGACGTCCTACCCGCGAACTGCGGCGCGCAGGCGATCCACCTCGCCCACACCCATCCCGAGCCGATCGACCTGCTCCTCACCGACGTGATCATGCCGAACATGCTGGGCAACGAAGTCGCCGCCCGCATCCAAGCCATCCGCCCCGATATTCCCGTGCTCTACATGTCCGGCTACGCCCAACCCGTCCTCACCGAAAACGGCACCCTGCCCGACGGCGTCACCATCGTCGAAAAGCCCTTCACCAGCCGCGAGCTGCTCCACAGCATCCACACCGCCCTACACCAGCGCGTAGCGCGGTGACCGACCATGGCCGCCGGCCGGCGGGCCCGCTGGTGCGCCAATGCCCGGCCGCTCGTACCCCGCGCCCTCGGCCGCTCGGTCGTAGAACCCCTGACGCGCGTCGGAGTCCTGCCGTGGACCGGCGTGATCGGACTCCAGCAGCACCTCCACCGCCGCCTTCAACACCGCAGCGTGCCGGGCATAGCCGGGCTGACGGCGCACCTTCTCCTTATCCGACGCCTTCGACGCACGCCCGATCAGCTCATTGGCCATGAACACGTCGAGCAGCCCGCAACGCATCGGACCCTCCACCGGCATGGGCTAGGGCAGGGCAGTGCCTCGGTCGGGCAGGGCCCAGACGTCGGCCAGGGACGGGTCGGCGAAGTCGGGATCGGAACGGCTCTGCAGACGGACCCGGACCATGCCGGCGGTGACGAACCGGTCCGGCACGTGCAGCCGGTACGCGGCGGTGCCGGCCTGCCGGATGGGCCGCACGTTGAGCCGGGTCGCGACCAGCCGGCCGTCGACGAAGATCCGATAGCTCTTCTGCTGCGGGTTGCCGTCGTAGGTTTCCAGGCCCTGGAGCACGAAGCCCTTCCCGGCCGTGACGGCGAGGTCGAACTCGTACCAGGCGTCGGGCACCCGGTATCCGCCGTAGCGGCGGGTCAGCCCGGCCTCGACATTCGTGCCGCTGGTCGGCGACGCGGTCAGCCGGTGGGCGTTCTCGGACGCGGGGTCGCCGAGATCGACGTGGTCCGTCGCCCCGGCCGGCGGCGTCGGGAACGACCAGTCCAGGGTGGTGGTCGCGCCGTCCACGGGTTGGCCGGCCACGACGAACGTCGCGCTCACCGGCACCTGCCCGTCGGGTTCGAAGCCGCCGGGAAAGAGCCGTGCCACACCGGTTGCCGAGCCGCCGGGCGGCACCGTGACGCGGCCGGCGCTCCTGGCCGTCCAGCCCTCGGGGCCGGCCGCGGTCACCACGCCGGTGACCGGCCGGGCGCCATGGTTGACCACGGTCAGCCGGACGTTCGCGCGGTCGCCGGCCATCTTCGCGGTGACGTGCCGGGCCGAGATGGTGGCCGGGCGCAGGGTCACCGGCACCGTCACCGAGGGCACCAGGGTCACCGGGCCGTACAGACCCGAGTCGTACGCCTGCCGGTTCTTCTCGTTGCCCTGGGTGTTGGTGACCCGGACCGCGATCGTGTTGGCGCCCTCGTGGAGCAGGTCACCGACGTCGAGCCGGTACGGCGCCCAGATCCGGTCGGCCACGTGGACGCCGTTGACGGTGACCTCGGCGACGTCGGCGACGCGGCCCAGGTCGAGGGTCCAGCCGGTGCCGGGCGGCCGGCCGGCGCCGAGGGTGACCCGGGTCGTGTAGGTGGCGCTGCCGGAGTAGTGCGGGGCCACGTCGGTCCAGCCCTGGAGCGGCCGGGTGACCGGCGCGGTCCCGTTCCCCAGGGCCATCGTCCAGTCGCCGTCGACCGGGACGACGTCCGGTACGACCACAGGCGCGCTCGTCCCCATCAGCGGCCGGTGGGCGCGGTCCTCGCCCCGGATCAGGGTGACGCCGGAGCGTTCGGTGCGGACCTGGGCGGTGAGGACGCCGCCGGCCACGCTGGTCGAGGTCACCCGGGCCGGTCCGACGACCTTGGTCACGTGCGGTCCCGGCGTGCCGCTCAGCGTGACGCCGAGCGGCGCCCGCGGGTCGAGCGTCATCGGCACCACGGTGCTGTTGCCGGTCGTGCGGTACGTGGTCGCCTCGGTGACGGCACCGGTCTCGGGGTCCCAGACGGCCGGCACGCCGGTGGCCGGGAAGGTGACGTCGACCGTGACGGGGGCGCCGCCCTCATTGAGCAGCAGGTAGCCGTCGGTGCCCGCCTCGGCGAACCGCAGCGCGCGGATACCGGTGTTCGGCGTCGACAGCGTGACGGCGGCCTGGCCGAGACCCGACGCGGCCGGGCCGGCCTGGGCGGGCCCGGCGACCGTGACGACCCGGCGGCCGCCGAGCTCGCGGATCTGCGCCATCAGCGCGCCCAGCTGGGCGTCGCGCCCGTCGACCTCCATCGCCGGCGCGGGTCCGGCGAAGACCACCTCACCACCCGAGGCGACGAACTTCCGCAGCGTCCTGGCCGCCTCGAGCGACAGGTACGCCGCCTTCGGCACGACGACGGTCGTGTACGTCATCCGTCCGACGCGGAGCGTGCCGCCGGCCACCGATGCCGGGGTCAGCACCTGCGGGTCGCCGGTGAGGGCGCCCTCGTCGAGCAGGTCGAAGTCGACCTGGGAGTCCTCGAGCGAGTTCATCGTGGCGATCCAGTCCTGGTCGGGCCCGAACCCGGCCGCGGAGCGCTGCATCGCCTCGTTGGAGCGCTGCGTCTGCAGCAGCGCGGTCGGTGCGGCGGTGCGGTGCCGGCCGAACTCCATCAGCCGGCCGGTCCAGGTGTTCACCTGGCCCATCCACGGCCACCAGGTGTTCTCCCTCATGAAGACCGGCGGGTACGGGATGCCGTCGATCCCGTCGTACGTCGTGTGGTACAGCGCCTTGTTGATCCCCCGCAGCGCCGAGATGGCGGCGCCCTCGCGCAGGTCGTCGAGCGACCTCTCCCAGCCGGTCGCGCCCATCAGCTCGTCGTACACCAGGGGCTTGCCCATCTGGTGGGCGACGCTGGCCGCGGTGCGCGGCAGGAAGCGGGCAGCGCCGTTCCCGACATCGTTGAAGATCAGATCGGTGCCCGGGATCTGCGCCCACTGATGCGCCGTCAGGAGGTTGCCCGAGTGCCGCAGCTCCTCGAGCGGACCGTGCTCGTCCCACAGCGGGTTGGAGATGATGGCGATGCCGTGGGCCTTGGTCCACTCGTACTTCGGCTTCCAGTAGGTGGCGACCCACTGGTCGGACGCCGCCCGGTAGAAGCGGCCCTTGGCCGAGGCCCCGGCTCGTCCCATGTCGTTGAACACCGACACCATCGCCCGGGCGACGGTCGTGCCGCCGTGCTCGACCCGGTCGGCGAGGGTCGGCGTCCACGGCACGGCGTTCTCGTCCGGCCGGTCACTCAGCGACGGCTCGTCGTCGGCGAAGCCCAGCAGCACCGTGCCGAAGGCCCAGCCGAACCGCTCGTGGTACTCGTCCATGATGATCTTGTCATAGAGCGCCATCGCCTCGGCGTCGAGCGTGTCGGCGTAGTTGTCGCCACGGAAGCGGTAGGTGAACGCTTCGACGCGCCAGTCGCCTGCGGGGGCGTCCCAGGTGCCGTCGTCGCTGAGGTTGCCGGTGACGTCGACGACCCGGTCGAGGTCGGTCGAGCCGGGGCCGGTCGCGGGGCGGGCGGTGACGGCGATGACGTTCTCGAGCGGCCGGACGGCGACGTCGAAGTCACCGACCGACGCCGGGTCGGTGAAGTCGTTGCGGTAGAGCGGCGATCCGCCGGGGACCCGGGTCACCGCCAGGTCGTCGAGGCGCCACTTCTGCGGTCCGTCGACGCGCATGCCGACCCCGCCGGTCGCGAACGCCGGGTCGGTGACCGGCGCGACCTCCATCCCGTCGAGGGTCGCGGAGAGCTGGTTGCCGACAGTCCGGATGCTGATCGTGTGCCGGCCGTCGGGATTCCAGCCGGGGGGTGTGGCCGAGCCCAGCCTCAGCTGCGAGAAGCTGCCGTCGACCTGCTTCCAGAAGTCGACGATGCCGGCCTTGCGGACGTCGACGAGATAGCCGTTGCGCCGATCAGGTGACCGCACCATGAACCCGGCCGTGCCTGATTCGATGGTGAAGTTCGCCTCGACGGTGTAGTCGGACCAGGTGGCGCCGTCCCGCAGCAGCGTGATGCCCGGGTAGACGGCGGCGTCGGCGACGAGCTCGCCGCCCACGTGCTGGATGCTCCCCCCGAACAGGCCGGCGAGGCCAACCCGGTGGCCGCCGGGCACGACGACGTTGCCGGCCCGGACGGCGGTCTTGACGCCGAGGTCCGGTCGCGGCAGGTACGTCTTGCCGCCGACGGTGCCGCCGTTGACGATCAGTCCCCCGGCCGCGCCGCTCGGGAACTGCGAGTCGTTGTCGAGCCAGACCTTCATGCCGAGGTCCCGGGACTTCTCCAGGACGTGTTCGACCCGCGCGAACCAGGCCGGGCTGAAGAACGGCTCGGCGTCCATCCGGAAGATGACGGTCTCGGTGAACCCGGCGTCGTGCATGTCCTGGAGCGTCCGGTCGACCTGCGCCTCAGTCTGCACCCGGTTCCAGAACCAGAGCACCGCGGGCTTCTGGGCGGTCGGCTTGGCGAAGGCGCCCACATCGAACCCCGGGATGTCGATGTCCGGCTGAGCGGCCAGCCGGGTCGCCGCGTCAACCGCCAGGGTCGCGGTCGCCGCGCCGACGGCCGGGGACGCGGTCGCCGGCACGGTGGCTCCAGTGACGGCGAGGAGTAGAGCGACGACGAGTGTGGTACCGCGGCGCAAGCGCATGGCCGAATCCGATCAGGAGGGTGACTCGGGGCTGTAACGTTTCATCGCAAGCGATCAGAGGAGACCGCGTTTGGCGGCCCAGGCGACCGCCGTGATCACCGCTGGGACGTCCAAGGCGTCGCAGATCGCCCGGGTCCGCCGGCGGAGCGTCCGTTCCGACATCCCCAACCGGCGGGCCACCGTGCCCACCGGCAGGCCTTGCGCCAGCAGGGCGAGGACGGCCACGTCGTCGTCGTCGAGGAGGCGGGGACGTTCGGCCGTGGTCGACATCCTGCCCCCTCACGAACCGCCTCGGGATCGACGTGAATCGTTTCATGGGAACGTAGCTGGACGTTTCCGCCGTGTCAACAACTCGTCACGGGGTCAGTTCCGCGACCCGGCTCCAGAGGTTCTGCGAACCGTTCACGACGACCCGGACCTGGGTGGTGGTCACCGGGGCGCGAAACGGGATCCAGCGGTTCGTGGCCGTGTTCCCGGTGATCGTCGCCTGGGTCGTCCACGTCGCACCGTCCCAGGTCTGCACATCGAAGGCGGTCAGGACGCCGTCGCGGTGCGAGACCAGGCCCACCCCGGTCAGGGGCACGGCCGTCGCCGCGGTGATTGTCAGGGTGTCCGGGTACTGGTTCTCGGTGTTGTCGTTCCAGAAGGTCGCCGGGTCGGCGTCGAGCGCGTTCCGGGGCTCGTAGGTACGGGTGGCGCCGTCGACCATGTTGGGTTCGTGGAAGCTGGAGGCCGCCGCGGTGGTGCCGGCCGGCCAGGCGCCGAAGACGGTGACGTTGATCGTGGCGGTGGCCCGGGTGCCGTCGGGCGCCCGGGCGGTGACGGTCACCGGGTAGGCGCCGCCCGGCGTCCCGGCCGGGACCGTGAGGCGCAGCGAGGCCAGCGTGGCCGTGGTGGACGGTCGCAGCGGGACGGCCGCCGGGACGGGCTCGGCCGTCCAGCCGGCCGGGACCTCGGCCGAGAGGCGCGCGTTGCCGCCGCCGGTCGAGCTGCCCTCGACCAGGACCGAGACGTCGCCGCGGTGACCGGCCGTGATCGGGGACGGATCGTCGCCGGCCGAGGTCACGGTCAGTGCCGTCACCGGGGTGCCCGGCGCCGTCACCGTGAAGGTGTAGTCGCCGGAGCCCGCGGTCATCGTCAGGACCTTGCCGGCCGCTCCGCCGACGGTCAGGCCCGGGACGGTGCCGGCCGGGCGTCCGGCCCGCCAGATCACCCGGTCGCCCTCGCGTACCGTCGAGTTCGGGCCGCCGAGCAGCGGCAGTTCGATCGTCGCGGTGCTGCCGACCGGGACGACCGCGTGGTAGGTCAGCGTGCTGCCCGACCGGCGCCAGGAACTGACCACCTTTCCGCGGACCGTGTCCTGCGAGCCGTTCACCCGGGTCAGGTCGCCGACCACGCTGGGCGCGAGGGTGAGCGTGCGCCAGCCGGCCGACTCGCGGCGGATCCCGGCCAGCTGCTCGTAGTACCACTGGCCGATCGAGCCGGCCAGGCCGATGTGGTCCTTGGACGAGGTGCCGTCCGCCGCCGACGAGTTGGTCCACTTCTCCCAGATGGTGCCGGGGCCGTTGGCCAGCATGTAGCCGAAGCTCGGGAAGTCGGTGCGCTGCGAGATGGCCAGGGCGATGTCGTTGCGGTCGTACTTGCCCAGCGCCTGGTAGACGAAGGTGGTGCCGACGAAGCCGGTGGTGACGTGGTTGCCGTGCGCGACGATGTCCTGCACCAGCTCGCGCAGCACCGCCTGCTCGTGGCCGGCCGGGACGATGCCGATGGCCAGCGGCATCGCGTACGCGAGCTGGGTGCCCGGACCGTACGTGTCGTTGGCGGGATCGAAGAACTCGGCGGTGAAGCCCGCGGTGATCTCCCCGGCCAGCCGGCGGTAGTTCGCCGCGTCGTCGGCGTGGCCCAGAACCGTGGCCATGTCGGCCAGCCGGCGGCTGTCGAGCAGGTAGAACAGCGTCTGGAAGTAGACGTGCGGGGTGCTCACGGTCGACAGCCAGTCGTCACCCCACGAGCCCGGCGCGTTGCGCACGATGTGCCGGCTGTCGCTGATCGTGGCCAGGTAGTCGACCCAGCGCTTGACGCTGTCGTAGTTGTCGCGCAGCACCGTCGGGTCGCCGTACTGCTGGTAGCTGTCCCAGACGATCTGCGGGTACGCCGTGGCCCAGGCCGGGTCGGTGAAGAAGCGGTCGCCCTCACCCTGGTCCGGCGAGACGGACGGGATGCTGCCGTTGCTGTTGGCGCTGGTCCGGATGTCGGCCAGCCATTTGGCGTACAGGGATTGCATGTCGAGGTTGGCCATCGCCTCGGCCTCGGTGTCGCCGGCGTCGCCGAGCCAGCCGCGTTTCTCCCGGGTGGGGCAGTCCAGCGGCATGCCCTGCAGGTTGTTGAGCTGGGTCCGGACCAGCGCGTCCTGAATCCGGTTGAGCAGCGAGTCGGAGGTGCTGAACGTCCCGGCCGGCGCGACGTCGGTGTGGATCACCGCCGCGGTGACGGTGAGGCCGGTGCCGGCGGGCAGCCCGGTCACCTCGGCGTAGCGGAAGCCCGCGTAGTTGAGGCGGGGCATCCAGGTCTGCTCGCCCGAGCCGTCGAAGATGTACCGGTCCTGCTGACGAGGCGGCTCGCCGTCGTTGAAGCTGATGTTCGACGTGGTCACCCGCCCGGCGCTGTCCAGCAGCTCACCCTTGGTGATGACGGCCGTGGTGCCGGCCGGCGCCGACGCCCGCAGGGTCACCTGGCCCGTGTAGTTCTGGCCGAAGTCGTAGACCTGGACACCGGCCGCCGGGGTGGTGACCCGGACCGGCTCCAGCGTGGAGACGATCCGGGTGGGCGGGCTGACGTCGGCCTCGAGCCGGGTCAGCCCGAAGGTGAGCGCCGGGTTCGCGCCGTAGAGGCTCAGCTCGGCCAGGCGGAAGGTGCAGGACGTGTCGCGGCAGGGCAACTTGGTGGCGGTGACGCGGGCGTACCGGCCCTGGCCGTCGACCGGGATCGACACCGGCGTGACGCCCGGGTTGGGCTGGTCGGCGGCGGTGCGGTCGACCAGGGTACGCGCGTTCGTGAAGTCGGCGTCGTCGTTGATCTGCACCGCGTACCGGACCGGGAAGCCGGCGCCGGGGAAGTCCCCGGCCGGATCGTTGGTGGGCCGGGCCGGGAACAGGGTGAGGCTCTTGACCGCCTGGCTCGTGCCCAGGTCGACCTGGACCCACTTGGCGCTGTCGGCGGAGGCGGCGGTGGCCGAGTGATAGCCCTGGCTGCCGTCGACCGACCGGTCGATGCCGTCCACCAGCGCGGCCCGCGACCAGCCGCAGCAGGCGGTCTCGTCGGCGGCGGTGACCGGCCGGCCCTGGGCCAGGCTCGCCGGCTTGGCCACCGGGGCGTACTCGGCGACGGCGGCCCAGCCGGACGCGTCGAACGACGGGGTGTCCCAGCCGGCGATCTGCTTGCGGGCGTCCCAGGTCTCGCCGTAGTAGAAGTCGGCGCGGACGACCGGGCCGGCCGCGCTGCGCCAGGAGCCGTCGGTGCCGATCACCGCCCGGGAACCGTCGGCGTAGGTCAGCGAGAGCTGGGCCAGGAAGGTCGGCGGGGCGTTGAACTGGCCCTGGCTCGCCATCACGCCGAGCGCGTTTGAACCGCGCCGGATCTGGCCGGTGACGTCGAAGGAGCGGTAGAGGACCCGCTTGGCGTAGTCGGTGACGGACGAGTCGAGCAGCCGCTCGGGCGCGACCACAGCGCCGTTGAGGTGCGGCTCGGCCAGGCCCTGGGCGGCGAGGTAGAGCCGGGCCCGGGCAACCGTCTTGGTGACGTCGAAAGTGCGGCGGGCCAGCGCGCCGTCGGGGACCCGCAGCCAGGAGGCCGACCAGTCCCCCACCGCCATCGGCCCGACGTCGAAGCGCTGCTGCCGTGACCACGGCGAGGCCTGTCCCCGCCGGTTCCAGGTGCGCACCGACCAGGAGTAGGTGTGGTCGGCGAGCAGCGCCGGTCCGGCGTACGCGACGCCGGTCGAGGCGTCCGAGGCGACGCGGCCGGAATCCCAGACCAGGCCGTGGTCGGAAACCTTGATCTGGTACGCGCTCTGCGCCTCGCCGCGCCGGGAGTCCCGGGGCGCCCAGGACAGGGCCGGATGCGGCGAGCCGACCAGGGCGTCGGCCGCCTGCCCGGCCACCTTCAGGGCGTTCGGGGCGGCAGCGGTGCTGGCCGGCGCCGCGGCGGCCGGTGTCGCGCCCGCTAGGACGGTGAGCAAGGCGAGAGCGGCGATGACCGGACGTCTCACGGGGTTACCTCGGCAATCCGGCTGAAGGCGCCGTTCTGGGATTGGGAAGCGGTGACGACCACGCGTACCTGGCTGGTCGAGACCGGGTCGAAGGGGATCCAGCGGTACAGGGCGCTGTTGCCGGTCACCGTGGCCCGGGTCGTCCAGGTGGCGCCGTCCCAGGTCTGCACGGTGAAGTCGGTCGGCACGCCGTCGACCAGCGAGGCGAAGCCGACGCCGTCGAGCCGCACCGGCTGCGGGGCGGTGACGGTGAGCGTGTCGGGATAGCCGCCGGACGTGTCGTCGTTCCAGAAGGTGGCCAGGGTGGCGTCGACCGCGTTGCCCGGCTCGTACGTGCGGGTCTGGCCGTTGTGCACGTTCGGCGCGTGGAAGCTGGACGCGGTCGCGGTGGTGCCGGCCGGCCAGGCGCCGAACACGAGCAGCGGCACGGTGGTGCTCGCGGTCGTCCCGGCGCCGGTCGCGGTGATGGTGGCTGACGCCGTACCCCCATGGGTGCCGGCCGGCGGCCGGACACCGACCTGGACCACCGTGCTGCCCGGGCCGTTGCGGGTGTCGATGGCGAACGGGGCCGGGGTGATGGTCCAGCCCTCGGGAGCGTTCGCGGTCACCGTGCCGCTGACCACGCGGTCGCCGGTGGCGCTGACGGTGACCGGGACGGACAGCTGCTGCCCGGCGATCACCGGGGTGGTCCCGGCCGAGGTCACCGCGACCGCCAGCGTCTCGGGGACGTTGCCGATCGCCGTGCTGACGACGCTCGCCCGCCTCGGGGTGCCGGTGAGCACGACGTACCCGTTCTCGAGCCGCGCGCCGAAGGCGTGCCCCGTCCGGCCGTCCCAGGCCAGCCGCCCGTTGACGGTGACGTTGGTGCGGGCCCCGAACGTCGGGACGTCGACCCGGGTGACGGCCCCGGCGGGCGCGTCGACCTCGGCGGTGAACGTCCGGGCCGGCTTGTCGTGCCGCCAGGCCAGCGCGATGTCCCCGAACGGCGTCCGCAGCGAGCCCTCGGTGCTCTTCAGGTCGCCGGGCTCGGGATGGATCACATACCCGCCGTCCACGGTGGTCGGGCGGATGCCGAGAACGTAGAAGGTCAGCGCCGAGGTCGGCCCGGTGGCCCAGCCGTGCGCCGCGCTCATGTACGCCCCGCCGTAGCCGAACTGCCCGTTGGCCAGGTAGCCCTCCCAGAAGGTGCTGCCGGTGCCGAGCGGCGAGTTGAGCATGTAGCCCCACTCGCGGCGGATCAGCTCCAAGGCCCGGGTGGCGTCCCCGGCGACCAGGTGGGCCTGCACCTCCAGCGAGCCCGGGAAGGTGGAGATCTGGCCGCCGTTCTCCGGGGTCGTGGCGCCGAAGGTGTTCCAGTTGGTGGTGAGCGCGGCGCTGACCCGCGCGGCCCGGTCGGCGGGCGCGAGGCCGTACCAGACGGCCAGAGCGTTGCCGTCCTGCGGGTGCAGGTCGCTGTCCGGGTTGTCGCGGTACCGGCCGGCGGCCTCGTCCCACAGGACGTCGTTCACCGCGGCCTTCAGCCGGGCCGCGGTGGTGGTCCAGGTGGCGGCGAGGGCGGTGTCCCCGCGTACGGTCGCCAGCTCGGCCCCGGTCACCAGGGTCTGATGGAGCAAGGAGTTGGCCGCGATGTTCTTGCCGCCCTGGTTGCCACGCGCCCAGTCGGCGGTGCCGCGCACGGTGAGCAGGCCGTCCGCGCCGACCTGGGCCAGGATGTAGTCGACCGCGCGCCGGTAGCCGGACCACTCGGTGTCGAGCCAAGGCCGGTCGTGGGTGTACTGGTAGTAGGTGGCCGTGCCGATCAGCGACCACAGGTGGTAGGTGTCGGAGCCGTAGAAGTTGACCTGCGGCCCGGCGTACGGCAACTGGCCCGCCGCGGTCTGGTGGTCGTAGAGGGTGGTCAGCGCGTTGCGGGTCGGCACCAAGTCGCCCAGTGAGGCGAAGGCGGTGGGCACGGAGACGCCGAGGTCGCCGGGCCACACCGTGCGGTCACGCTTGGCCCCGTCGACCAGGATCTCGCTGCCCGCGCCGACCGTGGCGCTGTTGTCCCAGCCGGTGGCCGGCGGCCCCCAGACCCGGCCGGTGTCCGGCGCGATCGTGTTGGTCTGCACGGTGTACGCCCCGGCGTACCAGATCTTGTTGAGCAGTGGATCGCTGGAGTGGAAGTGGTTGGCGTAGTCGCGCAGGTCGGTCATGGACGGCGTGAACGAGATCTCCAGCGACACCCGGTTGAGATGGATCGAGCCGGCCGACTCCGCGAACAGCGTCAGATACCGGAAGCCGCCGCGCAGTGACGCCCGCGGCATCGTCCAGGTGCCACCCGGCGTGACCTCGGTGTGCAGGGACAGGTCGGCGCCGCTGCCGCCGTTGCTGGCGTCGCTGGTGGTGCCCACGTACTGCGACGACTCGGTGAAGGCGAGGCCGAGCCGTTGACCCGGGTCACCGCCGGTGCCGAAGCGCAGGGTGACGAGCCCGCCGACCTCCCGGCCGAAGTCGTAGGTGATCGAGGAGCCGGCGCCGGTGAGCACGGCCGCGCCGGGACGCGGCTGGAGCACGGTCCCGGTGGTCCGGAACACCTGCTTCGGGGTGACCGTACGGCTCGCCGGGGCGAAGTTGTTGTGCTCCCACGGGCGGTCCGGATCCGCGGCGGCGGCCGGCGCGGGCGCCACCGCCGCGACCAGGAGCGAGGTAACGGCCAGCAGGGCGCGCCGGGTCGGCGATGCCGGTGGACGGCGTGCCCAGGAACGGCGTGAAGTCCAGCGACACCCCATCGATCTTGACCTTGCCGTACGGCTGGGTCAGCGGCGCGTCGGCGGCCAGCGCGTCCAGGCTGATCTTCAGGTAGCGGAAGCCGTGCAGGCCGTCGGCGCAGACCTTGGTCCCCTCGGCGCAACCGTGCGTGTCCGTCCAGGCGTACGGCTCGGTCTTCACCGCGACCTGGTCGGTGCCCGGCGTGATCCGGTCGCCGTTGTACGACCGGGTGAAGTCGGAGACGTCGGTTAGGTACTGCTTCGTCTCCGAGAAGGCCAGCCGCAGCCCCGGGTTCCCGGCCGAGGCGCCGGCCAGCCGCAGCACCGGGTAGCCGGCGACGACCTGGCCGAAGTCCACGGTGACGCTGGGTACGGGCTCGTCGGCGACCATCCCCGGGTAGACCTCGTTGACCCGGGTGAAGTCGCCCTTCCCGGACGACTGGACCCCGGTGACGGTGATCCGCACCTGGGTGGTCGGCACCGGCGCGGTGAACGGCACCCGCACCTGGATGGCGGTGTTGCCGGCGACCGTCGCGGCGGGCTGCCAGGCGCTGCCGCTCCACGTCTCGACGGTGAAGTCCTTGATCACCCCGTCGGGGTTCGACAGCAGCGTGATGCCCGGCAACGCCACCGCCGCCGGCGTGGTGATGGTCAGGACGTCCGGGAACGCGGCGATCGTGTCGTCGTTCCAGAACGTGTCGGTGACGCCGTCGATCGCGTTGCCGGGCTCGTACGTACGCGGCTGCCCGTCGTTGCCGTTGTTGGGCGCGTGGAACGAGGACGCGGTCGCGGTGGCGCCGGCGGCCCAGGCCGGACGGAGCGCCGGCTGCGGGCGGGACAGGGTCGTCACCCCCTTGCCGAGCAGGCCGTGCGGGTTGGTCACGGCGCCGGTCGTGTCGACGATCCGGACCGGCTTGACGGCGCGTGAGGACGGCGCGACCACGTAGCGCGCCCAGGACGGGCCGGAGCCGGCCACGGCAGGGTGGCCGTGGCGGCCAGGAGGGTGGCGACGATCGCGCCGATGGCGGTGGCGCTGCGGATCCGCATTTCCTGAACCTAGGAGCGCGCTTTCCCAGTTGCAACGTTTCACAGTGGCCGATCCCGGCCATCCGCGATCGGCGGTCACCAGGTCAGCTCAGCCGGCAGGAGTCCGGAGCCGCGGTGAGGTTGTACTCGCCGTACCAGCCGGTGCCGACCACCCGGCCGGTGCCGCTGCCGGTGTCCTGTGCCGTGCCAAAACTCGCCGCTTGGCCTGTGACCTGCGGCTCGTTTGATCAGCGTCGTCGCCGTACCGGTGCGTCGAGCGCGACGACGGGCTGGATCGTGATTCGGCGGGTGCCGGTCGAGGCTCTGGTGTGGACGGTGGGCGTTGAAGTGAGTCTCGTACTCGGCAAAGACGCTGCGAGCGTGCCGCTCGTTGTAAATCAGCACCCGGCCGGTGCACTCAGCGCGGGCGCTACGGACGAACCGTTCCGCATAGCAGTTGACCCGCGGCGTCCGCGGTGGAGTCTTGACAACCTCCACGCCTTCGGCGGCGAATACCTCGCCAAAAGCGCCGGTGAACTTCGCGTCTCGATCGCGGATCAGCAAACCGGAAGGACGCAGTTCCCTCACCCAAAATCCATGACCAGGTTGCGGGCCTGCTGGGTGGTCCACTCGGCCATCGGGTGGGCGGTGACGCCGAGGATGTGGACCCGACCAGCGGCGATCTCCATCACGACCAGCACGTACAACCGGCGCAGGGCGATGGCGTCGATATGGAAGAAGTCGGTCGCGAGCAGCCCGCAGGCCTGCGCTCGCAGGAAGGGTCCGCCACCTGGTGTCGGCCTCGCGGGGCGCCGGGCCGATCCTGGCGGCGGTGAGGATCCGGCGGATGGTGCCGGCGCCGACCCGCAGGCCGAGCCCGACGAGTTCTCCTAGCCCGCGGCGGTGCCCCCAGCCGGGATTCTCGCGGGCCAGCCGCAGGACCAGGTCGCGTATCTCGTCGCTGATCCGCGGACGTCCGGGCCGGTTGGGGTAGGTCCAGTGCCGGCTGACATGCGCGAGCAGGTTCAGCAGGTTGACGCCGTAGATGGCCAGGCTGATGAGCCGGAAGGCGGCCGCGCGGCGCGCATCCTGTGCTACCTCGACACGACCGTGTACCGCCCGGAATGCCGGCCGCCACTCGGTATCCCAGGCCGACCAGTTCGCCCTGGATCCGGCGATGGCCCCAGCGCGGATTCTCCTTCGCCAGGCGCAACACCAGCACCCGGATTGCCGCCCGCACCGGCGGACGGCCCAGCCGGCGCCGCGGATAAGTCCATTTCCCAGCGATCAGGTTGCGGTGCCAGCGCAGCAGGGTGGCTGGGGTGATCATGAACGTGGTCCACCGCGGTCGGGGCAAGAACCGGGACAGGGCCGAGAGCACCGCCCGGTCGGAAGGCTCCAGGTCCAGGCGTTTGAGCTGGCGGCGCAGCACCACGACCTGGTGGCGAAGGACCAGGATCTCGATCTCCTTCGCCCGATCGCTCCGCAGGCCCAACACGATCAACTGCAGCACCTGACGCAGGACCAGGTATCCGAACGACACGAGCATGCCGGCCAGCCTGCCGTCCATCGAACAACCGGCGACGTACAGCCGCAGGTCACCCTCGAAACCCCTATTTTCGAGCGGTACAGGGTGTCGCGGGCCTGCTGATCCTGATCGTCTCGGCCGTGGCGCGCCGACGGCGCCGCCGCAAATGGGGTTGGTTACCGGCCAAGGTCCAATCGGGAATTCGACCGACTGTGCACTGGCGACGATCAGTTACAGTGCGACAACTGTCGATGATTTGTCGGCACGGACAATCGATGACCTCGGGGGATGTCATATGAGTCAGTCGATGCCGAACTGGGCGCCGCCACCGCCAGCCCCGCGCAAGACCGCCGACCGCCTGGCGGTCGCCGTGGCCAACGCCTCCTTGCTTAGCATCGGCTACATGATGCTGCGGCGCGGCGGCTTCGCCTCCATCACGCTGCTGATCACTTTCGGGCTGCTCATGTTCGCCGTGCCGGGCTTCCACACCACGACGATCGAGATCATCGTGGTGTGCTGGTGGCTGCTGATGATCGTGCACGGTTACTGGCTGGCCGGTGGACCCGTCGACACCCGCACCAAGATCAGGCAACGGGTGGTAGGGGTCTGTTTCGCTCTGCCCGTGCTGCTCGGCCTGGGCCTGCTGCGCGCCGACGCCGGCGAGATCGGGCAGACCGTTACGGACGCACGCAACAGCGGCGACTGCACGTACGCGATGGAGAGTCTCGACAAGGTCTGGTTCGGCCTGCGCATCGCCGACGCGCCCCTGGCCGTGCGCGGCGACGCGACGGTGCAGGCGTGCCGGCAGTTGCGGGAGGCGGGGGCCGACCTCACCACAGCGTTGACAGGCAGCCCGACCGAGCTCAACCGTGGTTTCGCCAGGCTCGGCACCGTGCTGGCCGAGCGGCCGGGCCACGAGAAGATGGTCGACACCACGCTCGACGGGTTCCTCGCCGCGCTACCGGGCCCGTCGGCGTGCGGCACGACGAAGATCACCGAGTGGCTGGGCAAGCGGCCGGCGAGCAACAACACCCTGGACCGATCGGCGGAGGTCGTGCCCCGGCTGGAGCCCGCGGCGCTCACCGGATGCGCCGACTCCCACCTCGGCGGCAAGCGCTGGCAGGAGGCGCGCTCGACCTACCAGCAGCTGCTGAAGAAATACCCAGACGATCCGGGCAAGGCCAAGGCGCAGGCCGGCATCCTCAAGGCCGACATCGCCATCGAGCTGGACGAGGTGCGCAAGCGGCTGCAGGGCAGCACCGGGGAGCAGCCCGAATACTGCCGCAACCCGGCGAAGTACCGGCTGGCCAAGCCGGTCAGCAAAGGCACCAACAAGGCGCTGTTCTACGGCAACAGCAGCCAGGTCGGCAAGCTGCCGAACACGTGGAAGGTCACCGATGTCACCAAGGCCGTGCTGGTCGTCTGCGTCGGCCCCGACACCAGCGGGGCGGCCACCCGCACCTGCTCCTACCGCGGCCTGTCCGGCGGGGGCCGCCGCTATCCGGTGACCTTCCACAAGACCGCGGTGCGGGTGAGGGCATACGAGATCCGCACCGGGCGGCTGGTGTCGAACCGGACGCTGCAGTTCGGCAGTGGCGGCTGTCCTTCCTCGATCACGTATCGCACGACGCTGGGCGCCGACCTGGGGCCGCCGCGGCACATGGACGCCAAGGTCACTAACAGCGACGTCCGTATCCAGTTCCAGAAGGTCATCGTGCGCTGACGGGGCCGCCGGTCGCGGGCAGGCGGCTGATCAGCGACAGCGAATGCGGGCCGCCGGTCGGGCGGATTTCCTCCCGGAAGATCTGCTCCGAGTGACACAGGCGGCCGCTGACCGACAGCAGGTGCGCGCGCAGCACGACCAGGTCGCGGATCCCGTCGGCGATCATCCACGCGGTGGCGGCCTTGAATGCCGGCACGGTGGCGGAGAACCGCTCTCCGGACAGCCGGTCGATCGCGAGCATCTCCCCAGAGCTTGTACCGCTCGGAAATGCGGTTCGGGCTACGCTGCCTGCGAGTATTCGCTGATCAGTCCGTTGAGGATCGTCCTGCGACGGAACCGCGCCGAGGCGAGATCGGCGAAGGCCGGCCCGGTGTCCGTGGCGTTGGGCGGGCGTTGCTCGCGGCCCTGGTGGGCCGGTGCTCGTTATAGTGCACGACGAACTCACCCAGGACAGCCAGCAGATGCCTCCGGTACGGGTTCGCCCGCGGCGCTCGCGGTGGACTGCGCAGGACCTCGATGCCTTCGCCGGTGAACACCTCGTCGAACATGGTGGTGTACTTGGTGTCCCGGTCGCGGATCAGGAACTGGAACTGCCCGGCCCGCTCCCCCAGGTCCAGCATCAAGTTGCGGGCCTGCTGAGCGACCCAGGCCCCGTCCGGGTGGGCGGTCACGCCGAGGATGTGCACGCGGCGGGTGGCGATCTCCATCAGGAACAGTACGTAGATGCGGGTCAACCCGATCGTGTCGACGTACAGGAGATCGCAGGCCAGCATCCCGTTGGCCTGTGCTCTCAGGATCTGCGTCCAGGGGCTTCAATGGCCGGCATAACCCGGCGCAACGCCAAGCTCGCGACAACGCGGTGTGGAGGATTTACGGCGTGCGCCAGGGTAGATCGCTCAATGCAACAGTGCCTCGTGCCTCATCCCCTTGGGCAGGCAGCCGTCGCCCGTTATTCAACTGGCGTGCGCTCATCTTTGTCCGGTTCCCGCCGAACAGGAGAAATATAGCTTGTCTAGCGATGGGCAGGGCATGGCCGGAAGCATGAACGAGCGGGCCTCCCGCATACGCCGGACGGCTCAAACCGCCGCACTGGTGGTGGGCCTGTCGGTGCTGGTGTTCAGCGTGGTCACCAGTGTGCTCGGTGACCAGGATCGGCAAATCAGGGCTCAGGACGGCAAGCTCAGTGTGACCCTTGGCCAGCAGGCCGACGCGCTGGAAAGCCACTTCCAACAGGCCCGCATGATTGATCTGCTGCTCGCACAGAATCCGGTCTTCACCGACTTCTACGAAGCGCCCGGCACGTATCAGCAGAAGATCGACGCGGGTGGTCCGCTGGTGCAGCGGGTCAACGATGCGCTGGCATCTATCGAGCTGCTGTTCCCCGGACGGATCGGGGAGGCGTGTTTCATAGACAGCAGCGGTGCGGAGGTCGCCCGCGTGGTCGACGGGGTCGCCGCGGCCCCGGCGGACCTGTCACCAGATGAGGACAAGAACCCGTTCTTCGCCCCCACCCTTGCGCTCGGACCAGGCCGCGTCTATCAGGCCAAGAAGTACGAGTCGCCGGACACCCACAACGACGTCATCTCCAACTCGACCGTGATAACCGCGGCCGGGCACCGCGCCCTGGTGCATTTCGAGATCGCCCTCGACAGTTTCCGGATGCCACAGACCAGCGCCGGACTCGTAGCCTCAATTGTCGACGCCGACTCGCGGCGGGTGCTGGTCGACAGCCGCACTCCCGGAACTCCGGGAGCCGACCAGGAACTCGTCGACGTCACGACCGGGGCCCGGGCCAGCGGGATCACGACGGTCGGATCCCGCCGGGTGGCGTTCCGCCGGCTGGCCCCGACGGTGAACAACGCCAACTCCTGGAACGTCGCGGTGTCCGCGCCCGCCGTCACCGCCGGATGGGCGCGCGGGTTCAGCGTCGGTTCCCTGGCTCTACTCGCCATTGCCCTCTTGACGATCATCGCCGCCGGGCTCGGCGGCTGGAACCAGCTGCGCGCGACCCGCCACGCCCACCTGCACGACGCGCTGACCGGGCTGCCCAATCGGCTCCTGCTCCGCCAGCGGCTGGAGACCGCGCTGCAGACCGGCCGGCCGGCTGCGGTACTGATGATCGATCTGGAACGGTTCAGCGAGGTCAACGACCAGCTCGGCCACCACCACGGTGACCTGCTGCTGCGGCTGGTCGCCGACCGGCTGACTGCCGCCGTCCCCGCGGGCGCCACCGTCGCGCGGCTGGGCGGAGACGACTTCGTCGTCCTGCTGCCCGACACCGACCAGCCCACCGCTGAAGCGACCGCCACGAGCCTGCTCGCGGCATTGCACCGTACGTTTGAGGTCGAGGACGCTGGTCTCGACGTCGAGGCGCACATCGGGCTGGCCTTCGCGCCGGAGCACAGCGCCGATCCCGATCTAATGCTGCGCTATGCGGACAGCGCGATGCACACCGCGCAGCAGCACCACGACGGCACGCAGATCTACGACCCGGTTGTCGACCAGCACACCCCAAACCGGCTGGCGCTGCTCGGTGACCTGCGCCGCGCCCTGGAAACGGACGACCAGATCGCCGTGCACTACCAGCCCAAGGTCGGCCTGAAGAACGGCGAGCCGGTCGGCGTCGAGGCCCTCGTACGCTGGGAGAATCCGCGGCTCGGCCGGGTAGCCCCCGACCAGTTCATCCCGCTCGCCGAGACCACCACCCTCATCCACTCCCTGACCGACCGGGTCCTCGGCATCGCCGTACGCCAGGCCAAGCAGTGGCACGACGACGGCCTGCACATACCGGTCGCGGTGAACCTGTCCACCCGCTGCCTGCACGATCTGACCCTGCCCGGCCGCGTCTTCGACCTCCTCGACCAAACCGGGCTGGAGCCATCGCTGCTCGAACTCGAAATCACCGAGAGCATGGTCATGGCCGACCCGCAGCGCGCCCTCACCGTGCTCGACGCCCTGCACGCCGGCGGGATCAAACTGTCCGTCGACGACTTCGGCACCGGCCACTCCTCGATGGCCTACCTGCAGCGGCTACCCCTCGACGAACTGAAGATCGACCGCTCCTTCATCCAGCAGATGACCGCCGGCACAGGCGGCGCCGTCCTGGTGCGCACAGCCATCGGCCTCGGCCACAGCCTCGGCCTGTCGGTGGTGGCCGAAGGCATCGAGGATGCGGCCACCGCCGCGGACCTCCGCGCGCTCGGCTGCGACATCGCCCAGGGTTACCACTTCGCCAGACCCATGCCCGCCGAGGAACTGCGCGCCTGGCTACACGAACGCGACCCCGCAGCCAACGAGCTCACCACCCGATAGCCACATCGGCCGGCCGGCCCCACGTACGGTGAATCGTCTGGTGGCATATCGCCAGCAGACCGCCGGCCTGGCGCGCAAGAACTGGCTCCAGGTCGGACCGGCGGCCGGTCGGCCGGCTGGACCGCCTCGCGGGACTGCCGGCCGGCGAACGTGAGGCTCGCACATGACCAGCACGACCCTCTATTGTGTCCAGCGCCGACGACGCGGCGCGGAGAAAGCGATGGACGGTTGCCGCGGACTCGGCCCGCGTGCCTGATACCGGAACTCGTCCCACTGGCGGGTGACAATGCCGGCGAGCCCTCGACATTCGTTCGGCCACTGATCAATAGTCGACCATCAGACAGACATGGCTGACTGGTGATCCTGCTGGCCTAGCGTTTTACACGTCGCACCGGCAACGGCCCCTGGAGGGCATGTGCCAGCATCCGCAGCACTCCCAGCGGCCGACTCCGAGAAGTCGTTCCTTCCCACGATCAACCTGCCGACCGGCGGCGGCGCGCTCCGGAACATCGGCGAGACCTTCACCGTCAATCCGGCCCGCGGCACCGCCACGCTCACCATTCCGCTGGCGATCAGCGCGGGCCGCGACGGCGTGACGCCACCGCTTTCCCTCACCTACGACTCGGGCGGGGGCAATTCGCCGTTCGGGCTGGGCGTCCAGCTCAGCCTGCCGAGCATCACCCGCCGCACCCGCAAGGGGCTTCCCCGCTACACTGACGCCGACGTGTACGTCCTCTCCGGCGTCGAGGATCTCGTCCCGGTGCCGTCCCCGGCGACCCCGCATGTCGTGGCCGGCATCAACTGCATGGTCCAGCGGTTCCGCCCCCGCGTCGAGCGGGGTTTCAGCCGGATCGAGCGCTGCCGGCCGGCCGCCGGTGGCGCCGACTTCTGGCGGGTCACCTCGGCGGACAACGTGACTTCTCTGTTCGGGCACACCGCGCAAGCGCGAGTCAGCGCACCGGGAGAAGACGAGAAGGTCTTCGAATGGCTGCTCGAGTCGGTCGCCGACGATCGCGGCAACGTCACCGCCTACGACTACAAACGCGAGGACCTGGCCGGTGTCGGTCCGGGCGCGATCGCCGAGCGCCACCGCCTCGACGGTCCGCCGCCGGTGGGCCGCTATCTCAAGTCGGTCCGCTACGGCAACCGGACGCCGGGCTCGGCGGCGGACGCCGCGTTCCTGGTGGTGTTCGACTACGGCGAGCACGATCAAGACCCTTCGGCGGCACGGCCCTGGCCGGTTCGAGCCGATCCGTACTCGACATATAGGCCCACATTCGAGGTGCGTTGCCGGCGGCTGTGCCGTCGCGTGCTGATGTTCCATGACTTCCCGGCCGAGTTCGCCGACGGCCCGAACCCGCGCCTGGTGCGCGCGACCGAGTTCACCTACGACGAGAGCCCGGCGGCGACCACGCTCAGGGCGGTCACCCAGGTCGGCTTCGACCATGTCGACGGCGCCTACCAGCGCGGTGCGATGCCGCCGGTGGAATTCACGTACACGACGGCCGCACCGGACAGTACGGTTCGCGACGTCGAGCGTGAGCCGGTCGCCGACGCCAACGGCGTGTGGTGGGTCGATCTCGACGGCGATGGTCTGCCCGGCGTGCTGTCGCGTACCCCTGGGTCATGGTTCTATCAGCGCAACGCCGGCGCCGGCCGGCTGGAACCGGCGGCCGTGGTCGACGCGGTCCCGGCCATCTCGGCAGGCGAGCGCCTGCACCTCTCGGACGTCGACGGCAGTGGCCGACTGTCGCTGGTCCGCATGGGTCCGGGCACCTCGGGTCACGCCGCCCGGACCGACGAGGGGTGGGCGCCGATGCGGCCGTTCGCCAGCCAGGCGGTGGTCGACTTCGGCGACCCGGGTCTGCGCCGGATCGACCTCGACGGCGATGGGCTGGCCGACCTGATGTGCGGTGCCGGCGACGGCATCCGATGGCACCCGAGCCTCGGCGCGGGCGGCTTCGGCAAGGCTCTGCGGACGCCGGGCGGCGGTTCCGACGACGAGGACGGTCCGCGCCTCGCCCACGTCGACGAGCTGCGCGCGATCTTCCTGGCCGACATGAGTGGCGACGGCCTGGTCGATGTGGTGCGGATCCGCAACGGCGAGGTGTGTTACTGGCCGAATCTCGGGTACGGCCGGTTCGGTGCGAAGGTCACCATGGCCGGCTCGCCGGCCTTCGACTTTCCGGACCGGTTCGATCCGGGCCGGGTCAGGCTCGGTGACTTCGACGGTACCGGGCCGACCGACCTGCTCTACCTGGGTCGCGACGGCGTAGTCGGGTGGACGAACCGGTCCGGCAACAGCTTCGGCGCACCGGTGCCGGTCGGGCCGTTCCCGTCGGTCCACTCGCTGGCGCAGGTCGACGTCATCGACCTCCTCGGCACCGGCACCGCGTGTCTGGTGTGGACGTCGCCGCTCGCGACCGGAGTCCACACTCGCTATCTGGATCTGAGCCGGGGCACCGGCGTCGGCGCCGGAAGGGCCGGGTGGAAGCCGCATCTGCTGGCCGGCGTCGTGAACAACATGGGCGCGTCGACCAGCATCGAGTACGCGCCGTCGACCCGGTTCTCGATCCGGGATCGGCTCACCGGCAGTCCATGGGTCACCTGGCTGCCGTTCCCGGTCCACGTCGTCGCGTCGGTGACGACCGGCGACGGCGTGACCGGGGACTCGCTGCGCACGTCGTACGCGTACCGGCACGGTCACTTCGACGGTGTCGAGCGCGAGTTCCGGGGCTTCGGGATGGTGGAGACCACCGACACCGACGCCGCACCGGGTGGCCCGCTCGATCTGCCACCGGTGCGCACCCGGAGCTGGTTCCACCTGGGCACCTCGATCAGCCCGCTCACCGACGTCTTCGCCGGTGATCCGCTGGCGGCGCCGGTCCGGCCCGACGAGATCGACCCGGCGGCCGGCCCCGATGCGTGGCGGCAGTCGATGCGCGCGCTCGCCGGCAGCCCGCTGCGCGTCGAGCTCTACGCGGACGACGGTGTCAGCGCGCACCCGTACTCGGTCGAGCATCACCGCTACCACGTCCGTCAGATCCAGCCGGCGGACCCGAATCCGTACGCGGTCGTCTTCACCTACCCGGCGGAGACGGTGACCTACCACTACGAGCGGGTGCCGGCCGATCCCCGCATCGCGCGTCGGGTCACCCTCGCCGTCGACCCGTACGGCGTGGTCACCGACAGCCTCACCATCGGCCTTCCCCGACGCGCGGGTGGTCTGCCGGAACAGCGACAAGCGATGGTCACGTGGACTCGCCAGGACGTCGTACACACCGACACCGACACGGTGCTGCGGCTCGGTGTCGCCATCGGCAGGCGCGTCTACCAGGTCACCGATCCGGCCGTCGCCGACCTGCTGACCGCGGCGCCGGGCGACATCGTGACGGGCCTGACCGACGTTCCGTACGAGACCTCGCCGACCCCAGGCACGCCCAGCCGCCGCCTGGTCGACGCCGCCCGCACCGTGTACTGGGCCGACGAGTTGAACGCGCCGCTGCCGACCGGCCAGGTCGGCATCAGGGCGCTGCCACACCACACGCTTCGCCTGGCGTTCACGCCCGGCCTGCTGTCCGATGTGTACGGAGCAAGGGTCGACGCGGCAACACTCACCGCTGCCGGATACGTGAACGACGGCGGTGACTGGTGGGCGCCCACGGAGATCCACGGCTTCGACGCCGCCCACTTCTACTCACCGTCCTGGGTCCGGACGCCGTTCGGCAACACGTCCAGGGTCACCCGCGACGCGCACCACCTGTTCGTGATCAAGTCCTCGGCCTCCGACCGGCCCGGGCTGACCGGCCTGGTCAGCCACGCCGTCTTCGACTACCGGATCGGGGCGCCGAAGCAGGTCACCGACCCGAACGGCAACGGCGCAAAGGTCGCCTTCAATCCGCTCGGCCTGGTCGTCAAGGCCTGGTCGTTCGGCAACAAAGCGGGTGAGGGCGACCCGGATCCGTTACCGGGCAGCGTTTTCAGCTACGGCACCGATGCCTGGACGACCAGCGGCACGCCGACCTGGGCGCACGGCGAAATCCGGGAACGGCACGGCGACCCGGCGAGCCCATGGCAGCGGATGCGAACGCACTCGGACGGGTTCGGCCGGATCGCGATGACGAAGACACAGGCCGAGCCGGGTCTGGCGTGGACGTCCGACGGCGCGGGCGGTCTTGTGCTGGCCGACACCGGCGCGGCGAACCGGTGGATCGGCACCGGCCGGACCGTCTACAACAACAAGTCGCTGCCGATCGAGCAGTACGACGCCTACTTCTCCGCGACACCCGACTTCGAACGCGCGGACGCACTCGTGAAGCACAACGCCCCGGTCCTCATGCGCTACGACCCGCTGGGCCGGCTGATTCGCACCGACCTGCCGGACGGCACGCTCAGCCGGGTCGAGTTCTCCCCGTGGCACCACCTCACGTTCGACGCCAACGACAACACCAAGGACAGCACCTGGTACGCCGAACGCCAGGCCGTCGGCACCGCGCCGGAACAGGTCCGGGCCGCGGCGCTCGCGTCGGCACACGACAACACGCCGACCCGGTCCGACGCGGACACACTCGGCCGGATCGCCCGCACCACCGTCGACAACGGTTCGGGAGCGCACTTCACCACCGGGGTCGAGCGGGACATCGAAGGGCGGACGCTCGCGACCGTCGACGCGCGTGGGGTGACCGCCATGACTCACCGCTTCGACCTGATCGGTCGCACCCTGGCCGCGACCAGCGTCGACACCGGCACCCGGACCACGCTGCCCGACTGCCTGAGCGAAACGCTGCTCATGTGGACGGCGCGCGGACACGAGATCACCCACCGATACGACGCGCTGCGCCGGCCGATCGGCGTGCAGGTACGCGAGCCGGGCGCGCCCACCGCGAAAACGCTCGAGCTGACCATCTACGGCGAAGCGCACCCGAACGCGGCCGCCCAGAACATGATGGGCAGGCCCTGTCGGCACTACGACGAGGCCGGCCTGATCGCCTTCGACACCTACGACTTCCACGGCAACAGCACGTCGACCACCAGAACTCTGGCGATCGACGCGGACTGGAGCGCGCTGAGCGGTGTGCCCTTCGCCCAGCTCGACGCGGCCGGCGCCGCACACCTCGATCCCGGCGCCGTCTTCACCACCCTGAGCGGATACGACGCGCTGAACAGGCAGATCAGCCAGACCCGACCGGACGGTGACGTCATGACGACCGGCTACAACGCGGCCGGGCTCGTGGAGACGGTCAGTGCCGGCGGGCAGCCGTACATCGCCGGGGTCGACTACGACGCCCAGCGCCGCAGGGCAAAGGTCAGCTATGGCAACGGTGTCGAGTCGACGTACGAATACGACGAGCGATCACACCGGCTCATCCGGCTCACGTCGGCGAAGAACGGCACGAAGGTCCAGGATCTCGGCTACGTCTACGACCCGGTCGGCAACGTCGTCGAGGTCACCGACGGCGCGCAACAGGACACGTTCTTCGCCGGTGGACTGGCCCGGCCGGTCACCCGATACGTCTACGAACCCACCTACCGGCTGTCGAGCGCGACCGGGCGGGAACACGCCAGTCTGGGATCGCCGCCGGACACCGCCGAGCCGGCGTATGCCGGCCTGCCGCATCCGAACGACCCGAGCGCGGTGCGCACCTTCACCGAGACCTACGCGTACGACGAGGTCGGCAACATCCTCTCGATGAAACACACGGCGGGAGCGGCGGGCTCGTGGAACCGGATCTACGACTACACGCCCGGAACCAGTCAGCTGCACCGGCACACCGGCGCCGGCGGCGCGTGGCTGCCGGATTGCGGGTACGACGCCGACGGCAACGCCACGTCGATGCCCTACCTGCCCGGCGTCACGTGGGACTTCGCCAACCGGATCATCGCCATGAACCTCGGCGGCGGCGGGACGGTCGATTACACATACGACAAGACCGGGCAGCGCGTCCGTCGCGTGTGGACACATGGCGCCGTCACCGACGAGTACGTCTACATCGGCGGGTACGAACGCTACCGCCGGTACCGCAACGGCGCGGTCGAACTCGAGCGGCACACCACGCACGTCGTCGACGGCATGACCCGGATCGCGATGGTGGAGACGCTGACGGTCGACACCCACAACCCCGGCTCGGACCGGACTTCTCGGGCCCGGTTCCAGTTGAACAACCAGGTCGGCTCGGCGGTCATCGAGTGCGACCAGGCCGGCGCCGTCATCTCCTACGAGGAGTACCACCCGTTCGGGACCACATCGCTGTGGCTCGCGCGTGGTCAGAGCACGGCGAGCCGAAAGCGGTATCGCTACACCGGCAAGGAGAAGGACGCCGAGAGCGGCCTCTACTATCACGGAGCCCGCTACTACGCGCCCTGGCTGGGTCGCTGGTTCAGCCCCGACCCGGTGCCCCGCCCGAATCCGTACGTGTACTGCAGCGGCGACCCGATCGGCCGGGTCGACCCGGACGGACGCGACGACGTCAAGGTGATCTGGCTCGGCGGCCGCAAACCCGGCTACGGGCCGTTCGTCCGAGCCGAGCCGCAGCCGAAGCTGCCCATCGACGAGCACGGCAACCTCGACATGTCGGTGTTCCCGCCGAAGGCGGTGCACAACGCCGACGACATCAAGGCGATCCAGAGCACCAGCCCGGAACGGGTGCTGGGCCGGGCCACGCTGTCCCTGGTCACCGGGTTGCTGGGGGAAGGGACCGCGAGCGCGCCCACCTCCGCGGCGGTCGCCCGACGCGATGCTCTCGACACCGGGGTGAGCCCGGCCGAACAGGCGCTCAACATCGCGCTTTTCATGATCCCGGTCGAGAAGATCCTGGGGTACGTCGCGAAGGGTGCGCTCGGGGCCGCGCGGAGTGCGCTCGAATCGACGGCGAGCCGGGAATTCATGGCGTTCCTGAACGCGATCAAGACCGACTCGCGTGGCGCGCTGGCCATCCCGTTCACTGGTATGACTCCCCTCAAGCAGGGCACGGTCGCGGTCATCGCGGCGGTCAACAAGGGCCACGGCACCGTCATCCGGGACCTGTCCGCCGACGCGACACAGGCACTCGTGAACCGGTACGGCAAGGACGTGGTGGCGGACACCTTCAACAAGCACGGCATCATCGCCTCCTTCGAGGCGCTGCAACGCGTCACCGCGGGCTTCGAAGGCAAATATCAGGCGCACCACATCGTCGAGCAGAAGGTGCTCAAGGCGATCGGCCACGATCTGGCGATCTCACCCGCGGTGGTCCTGACCAAGGCGGAACACGATGTGGTCAGCGCCGCGCTGGCCAAGGCGCTGCCCGCGGACGAGATCGAACACATGACCAAGCAAGAGATCTACCAGGGCTACCTCAAGGCGTACAAGGGCCACCCGGAGTGGCTGGCCGAAGTGAAGCTCTATTTCGAACGATGAGAGTGACCACACGGAGGCCGCAATGAGCCCGCAGTCCACCGCCGAAGCGCTCGGGCTACTGTTCCAGCTCACCCAGCGGGTCACCGCCCGCGAGCTGGTCTCCGGCGCGCTGACGACGACCAGCCGGGACGCGATCCGCGCCTACCAGCAGGAGAACGGCCTGGGCGTGACCGGCGCCCTCGACGAAGCGACCGTGGCGGCGCTGCGCCAGACGCTGGCCGACCGGCCGCGGCAGATGCTGGTCGCCGGCCAGGTGAGACACGCCGATGGCACGGCCGCGCGCGGTCTCACGGTCCGCGCCGCCGACCGCGACCTCCGCCGGGAGCAGCGTCTCGGCGAGGCAGGCTGCGATGACGACGGCTACTACCTCATCGAGTACGGACCGGAACGGTTCGCGCGTGCCGACAAGGCGTCGGCAGACCTGGTGGTGCGGGTGGCCGACGGCGATCGCGTGCTGCACGACCCGGGCATCGCCGGGATCACCTTCAACGCCCCGGACGTGGCGATCGTCGACATCGATCTGGACGACCGGCCGGAGTCGGTGGAGACCGAGTACGAAGCGATTTTCCGCATCGTGACGCCACTGCTCGACGACGTGTCCCTGGACGGTCTGCGAGACGACGACCAGCACCGCGACGTGACGTTCCTGGCCGCCGAAACCGGCATCGCCGCGCACCGGATCGCCTACTTCGGAATCGCTCAGAAGCTCGCGTCGGCGCATCAGATGCCGGCCGCGTTCTTCTTCGCGCTGATCGCCGAGGACGCCCTGCTGCGCGCCGGCGGCGCGACCGGTCTGCGCACCCACGTCGACCTGAACACCCCGATCGAAACGCTGTACTGGGACGTCGTGCTTCTTGCGGCGGACACGATCAGAAGCGCGGTGGGCGCCGCCGTCCGCGAGCTCGTGGTGCCGCGTGCCATCGAAGACGGCATCGACGAGTTCCTCCGGCGCCTCGCCGAGGACGCGCCGGCCGCGCGCACCTACCTGGAACGCGACCGGCCGCAGGCGTTGATCGGCGCGCTCACCCCGCTGCTGACCCGGGGCACATTGTCCCGGATCGCCGCGCTGACCATCGAGAACTCGCTCGGTGACCTGGGCGGGCTGATCGCCGCGCTGCACGACGAAGCCGGCAGCACGGCGGATCCGGATGCCGGCGTGCTGGCCGGCGGGCTCGCGCTCGCCGACGTCCTCGGCCTCGACGGCCCGGCGATCGCCGCCGCCACCCGGCACCACGGCATCACCGGCGAGAAGGACCTGCACAAGCTAGCTCGCCTCAGCCGGGACGACTGGACGGCCGCACTCGGCGACGAGCCACTCGCCGAGCTGCACGCGTCCGCGCTGGTGGACCGGATGGCGGCGCGCTTCCCGACGGCGGCGCTCGCCGCCAACCTGGCGCGCGACACCCGGGCGTTCGGCGGCCAGCAGCCCGCGCTGACGGCGTTCTTCGACGCCAACCCCGACCTCGACTTCAACACCGCCAACATCGATCCGATGGTGCGGCGACGTCCGGTCGACGGCCTCCGGGTCGACACCCTCAAGTCGATGCAGCGGGTGTTCCGGCTCGCCCCCGCCTATTCCCAGGCGAAGTCATTGCTGGACGCCGGCATCACCTCGGCCGCCCAGATCCACTCGATGGCACAGAGCCGGTTCACCCGGCTCGCCGTCGAGAGCGGAGCGTTCACGCCGCAACAGGC
Source organism: Actinoplanes sp. NPDC051388 (assembly GCF_055586225.1). Taxonomy (NCBI): domain Bacteria; kingdom Bacillati; phylum Actinomycetota; class Actinomycetes; order Micromonosporales; family Micromonosporaceae; genus Actinoplanes; species Actinoplanes sp. NPDC051388. The sequence goes on from NZ_JBVJIP010000018.1 coordinate 203,210, forward strand.
GGCGGTGGCGTTCGGCAAGGCCGTCCAGATCCACGTCGCGTCCACCTTCCTGGCCGGCCAGATGCAGGCGCTCCCGGCGGCAACGACGATCACCGGGCTGTCGGAGCCGCTGCCGAGCGGCACGCTGGCCAAGGTCAGCACCGAATTCCCCAACTTCAAGAGCCTCTTCGGCACCGGCGACATCTGCGCCTGCGACGAGTGCCGCTCGGTGCACTCTGCGGCCGCGTACCTCGTCGACGTGTTGCAGTTCCTCAAGCACCGCGCGGTCGTGGACACCATCAGCGGGCCGGGTGGCGTTCAGCACATCGCCAAGGACGTCCTGTTCAAGCGCCGGCCCGACCTCGGTGACACCGATCTGAACTGTGCCAACACCAACACCGCGGTGCCGTATCTCGACCTGGTCTGTGAACTGCTCGAAGAAGCGATCGCACCGGATCCGGGATTCACCTACGGGGGCGCGCTGGCCTCCGCCGCCAACCCGGCCGGCGACCAGATCGGCCCGGTCGATCCGGTCCTGCTCGCCGCACTGCAATCGCACGGCCTCGCGTTCACCGCCGCCGCGGTGGTCTTCCCGAAGGATGTCGCCGGTGACCAGGTGGTGCGGGACGCCTCGGCGGTCGCGAAGCTGACCCCGGACGGCGCAGGCTGGCGGATCCGTGAGATGCGCCAGTCTTACGGCACCGCGGCCGAGCTCGCGGCCGCACCCAGGTATGTGAATCAGGCTGCCTATCAGACGCTGAAGACCAGCCCGATCGCGTTCGGGCTGCCGTTCGACCTGGCCCATGCGGAGGCCAGCGGCTACCTCGAACAGGCCGGCGTCGCGCGCGCCGATCTGATGCGCGCCCTGCAGATCGGCGGGGCGCCCGGCGATGCCGCGATCGCCGCCGACGCCTGGGGATTGACCGACGCCGAGCGGCTGCTCATCGTCACCGCGAACGCGGCCGGCCAGAAGACCGTCTGGCACACGCCGGGCGCGCCCGCGACCGATCTGGCCGACGTCGAGAGGTTCGTGACCCGCGCAAACATCGCCTACACCGATCTCAAGACGCTGCTGACCCTCGCCTGGCTGAACCCGGGCAGCACGCTGACCATCAAGAGCGCCGCGTCCGGCTGCGACCTGACACTCAAGACGATCGTCGGACTCGACGACGCCGCGCTGGACCGGTTCCACCGGTTCATCCGGCTGTGGCGCGCCACCGGATGGGCACCGGCCACATTGGACCGGGTCATCCGGGCGCCGCGCCTGGGCAACGGCACGCTCGACGACGCGTGCCTGATCGCGACCCGGCGGTTGCAGGACGTCGCCGACCGGCTCCGGCTCACCGTCGACACGGCCTGCGACCTCTACGACGACCTGCCGTGGATCGGCGACGACTCCCGCTACGCCGCCACTTATCTCAACAAGGCCGCGGTCGGCGCCGTTCCGGACGCGGTCACTCCGGAGCAGGTCACCGCGACCGGCGGAACCACCCCGCTGGCTGGCTTCGGCACGTACATCGCGCTCTGCCTCGGCATCACCGAGGCCGAGTTCGACGCGCTCGCCGCGACACTCCCGGCGCCGGCCAACCTCACCCTGGAAAACCTTTCGTCGCTGTACGCGCTGCGCCGGCTCGCCACCTCGGCCCGGCTCTCGATCGCCGACCTGCTGATCACGCTCGACCTGTCCGGGCTCGCACCGCTGACCGGACCGGCTGCGACGGTCACCTTCCTGGACATCCTCGCCGGCATCCGGGCGGCCGGCTTCAGCCCGGCCGACGTCCGCTACCTGATCCGCCACGAAGCCGACGACCTGACCACCAGGGAGTTGCCGGACGCCACCACCACCGCTTCCCTGATCCGGCTGCAGACGGCTTACCGGGCCGCGCGAACCGCCGGCGCCTGGACGCCGGCCGCGACCGACCCGATCGACGATCAACGCGGCGCGCTGGCGGCACTGCTCGCCACCGTGCCCGGCTGCACCACGGCCGACGTTGCCGGACTGATGCAGATCGTCGACGGGACCTGGGCGAACCCCGGCGTCACCGCGGCGGCGTTCGCCGGCCTCAAGCTGACCGGCGCGGTCGACGCCGCCGCGCTCACAACGATCCTCGGGGACATCGTCGCGGCCCCGACCGATGCCCAGCGCATCACCCTGATCCAGGACGTCGGCCGCGCGGTCAACGCCACCCGGTACGCCCGCGCCAAGCAGGCCGCCCTGGTCGCCGAGCTCACCGCCACGTTCGGCAGCGCCGCACCCCTCGTCACCGCCGCGCTCACCGGTTCGCTCGCGGCGAAGCAACTCGGCGACGTGCTCGCCGACGAGGCCCTCACCGGCCCGGTCGCCGGCGCGGCGCCGCCGGTGACACCGGCCGCATTCGACGACCAATACCGAGCTATGCGGCTGGTCAAGGCAATGCTGGGACTCGCCTCCGGCTTCGCCCTGAGCGCCGGCCGGCTCGCCTGGATGATCACCGCCAACGCGTCCCTCGGCTGGCTCGCACCCGACCGGATCCCCTACCAGACGGGCGTCACCGCGCTCACCTTCGCCGAGTGGCAGCGCCTCGCCGCCGGGGTCGCGCTCGCCACCGCGTATCCACCGGCGGTCAACGCCACCGACCCCGATCGCCCGTACACCGTCAGCGGCTTCTTCGATCTGGTCAGCGCCTCGGCGACCGTCAACGAGGTGATCGGCTACGCCGCCGCGCTGGCCGGTTGGGATCCGGCCCTGGCGAACGATCAGGCCGTGCGGCTTGGCCTGACCACCGCGGCGCTCGCCGACCCGGCAGTGGTGTCCCGGCTGGGCCGGGCCGTCGCGATGGTCCGCACCCTGGGTGTTTCCGCCACCCAGGCCGAAGACCTTGTCGCAGCGACGCTGACCCCGGCCGACGCGGCGAACCTGCGACTCAGTCTGAAAGCCCGTTACGCCGACGCCGACTGGCTCGGAGTGCTGCGCAACATCCAAGACCGGCTGCGCGAGCGCAAACGCGATGCCCTCGTGTCCTATCTGCTAGCGGCCGATCCGCGGCTGCGCACGCCGGATGACCTGTTCGACAACTTCCTCATCGATGTCGAGATGGGCGCCTGCATGCCGACCTCGCGCATCGTTCAGGCGCACGCCACCGTGCAGCTGTTCGTGCAGCGCTCGCTGATGGGTCTGGAACCGGCCTGTGTCGCCGATGTCCGCGCCGACGACGGCTGGGCGCAGTGGGAGTGGATGTCGCAGTTCCGGGTGTGGGAGGCCAACCGCAAAGTCTTCCTGTGGCCGGAGAACTGGCTGATCCCTGATGTCCGCGACGACAAGTCCGAGCAGTTCCGGGCGCTGGAGAAGACGCTCCGGCAGGATGCGCTCACCGATGTCGCGGTGGAGGACGCCACCGCCGGATATCTCGAAGGTCTCGACGACATCGCGTATCTCGAAGTGATGGCGACCTACTACCAGACCGCCACGGGGGTGATGCACGTGTTCGCCCGGACCCGGGACGGCGACGGCCGCACCTGGCTGCACCGGCAGTTCATCAAGGAACGCGCCTGGACGCCGTGGGAGACGGTGAAGCTCGACATCACCGGCGACCATCTGACCGCGTTCGAGCGCAACGGCCGGCTCGCGTTGGCCTGGCCTCTGTTCACCATCGACGCGGACACCTCGCAGCGGCTGAACCTGACCGATCCACTGCCGACCGGGCTGACGCCACCGCCGCAGAAGCGGCTGAGCATCCAGATCTGCGTGAGCGAATTCGCGAACGGTCGCTGGCGGGCGAAGAAGGTGTCGAAGAATCCGGTGCAGTGCCCGGCCGACGGCTCGTTCACGCCCAGCGGACTGCCGGACGTCAACACGCTGAACTTCCTGGTCACTGACCTCGGCGCGGTGGGACAGTCCATCGTGTGCGTCGAGGAAGACGGCAACGTGCTCGGGGCATTCGCTCTCACCGGCTGCAAGGGCTATCCGGAACCGGCGCCGGCCGCGGGCGTGAGCAGCTACCTCCTCTATCCACGTTTCCGGAACACCGATCTGGAGACCGAGAAGCACATCCTCGATCTCGCCGACCGCGGCAGCGAGCTGACCCAGCTCGACCTGATGGCCGGCGGCGGCCTGCGGATCCTGGAACGGACCCCGAACCCGGGTCGCTTCGAGATCACTCATCCGATGCAGTTCACCCGCAACGACATGCTCTTCTATGTCGTGCGACTGCTGCTGGGCGGCAGCGGAGACTCGACCTACGCTCGCGGTGACTCCAGGCAGTATCGCGTTCCGCTGCCGCTGGGCACGTTCATGCCCTACTTCTACGGCGACTACGACCGTGGTTACGTCATCGTGCCGGGTCTCTACCCGAAGCCGTTGAGCCGGGTGGACGCCGCCACCGGGTCGCACCCGACCGGCGACCGCACCTACTCCGACCTGAACCGGCTCGTCACCGACATCACCGCGCTGGTCCGCACCTACCTGGCGATCTACGAGAAGGACAAGGATCTGCCGGGCCTGACCGCCAGGCTGGTCGCCGACCCGGAGTTCATCCGGATCCGCGAGTACCTCGCCGACCTGATGAAGCGGCGGTACGGGATGCGGTTCGAGAACTTCTACCACCCACTCGTCTGCTCGCTGCGCAGGGCGCTGGGCAGCGGCGGCGTCGACGCTCTGATGCGCCGGGACGTCCAGTTGCAGCAGACCACCTTCGACTTCGAGGCGACGTTCGGCCCGACGCCCGCGGTGACCACGCCCTACCCGGTCGAGGACATCGACTTCACGCCGGCCGGCGCCTACTCCAGCTATAACTGGGAACTGTTCTTCCACCTGCCGTTCGAGATCGCCTCCCGGCTCAGCAACGACCAGCAGTTCGCGGCCGCACAGAAGTGGCTGCACTACATCTTCAATCCGGTCGGCGTCATCGACCCGGACACCGGCGGTGGTGCCGCCGCGGCGAAGGCGCCGGCGAAATACTGGATCACCAAGCCCTTCTTCCAGCGAACGGCGGCCGGCTACGCGCAAGAGCTGATCGACGCGATCAGCACCAAGATGGCCCTCGACCCGGCAGCGCTGCACATCGACGACCTGGTCTTCGCCGTCGACCAGTGGCGGACGAAACCGTTCTCGCCGTTCGTCGTGGCCCGCTCCCGCACGGTCGCCTTCCAGATCGCCACCGTCAAGGCGTACGTGCAGAACCTGATCGACTGGGCGGACAGCCAGTTCCGGCTCTTCACCCGCGAGTCGGTGACGTTCGCGACGCAGCTCTATCTGATGGCCGGGAAGCTGCTCGGCGCGAAGCCACAGATCGTGCCACCCGACGTCGAGATGCCCACCGAGACCTACAACCAACTGGAATCGTCCCTCGACATCTTCAGCAACGCCGTCGTCGACCTGGAGAACTTGATTCCCGGCTGGACTGCCGACCCGGCACCGTCCGGCCCGTGGATGCCGGCCCCGATCAGCGCGACGAGCCTGTACTTCTGCATACCGCCGAACGAAGACCTGTTGCAGCTCTGGGACACCGTCGCCGATCGGCTCTTCAAGATCCGGCACTGCCAGAACATCGACGGCGTGGAAGCCATGCTGGCGCTGTTCGCGCCGCCGGTCGATCCGGGCGCGCTCATCCGCGCACTCGCCGGCGGTGGCAGCATCGCCTCGTTCCTGGCCGGCCTGGGCGCACCGCCGCCGCACTACCGGTTCTCGGTCCTGACGCAGAAGGCGTCCGAGTTGGCCGGGCACGTCTCGACGCTCGGCAACGAGCTGCTGTCGGCGTTGGAGAAGCGGGACACCGAGAAGCTCGGCCTGATCCGGACCACCCAGGAACAGACCGTCCTCAACGCCGTCCGGGATGTCAAGACGATCGCGATCGACGGGGCGAGCGGGCAGATCACCGCGTTGCGCAAGACACGTGACATCACCCAGGCGCGCCGGGCCTACTACGCGACCCGGCCGTTCATGAACGACGACGAGTCGACCGCGTCGGACATCCACAGCGGCATCGCGATCGGCGAGGGACTTCTCACCGCCGGTTACATCCTCGCCGGCGTGCTCACCAATGTGCCCGACTTCATGCTCGGCCTGGCCGGGTTCGGTGGATCACCGGCGGCGAACGCGACCACCGGCGGCACCAAGTTCGGCAAGGCATCCGACTTCGGAACGAGGGCGGCCGCGAGTCTGCTCAAGGCGCTGGAGACGAAGGCGGCGATGACGGCCACGCAGGGCGCCTACCACCGGCGTGCCGACGACTGGGCACACCAGGTCGCCATCGCCGACAAGGAGTTGGCGCAGATCGACCAGCAGATCGCCAACGCGCAGCTCAACGTGACGATGCTGACCGATGATCTGGCCGCGCACGACAAGCAGATCGCCAACGCCGCGGCCACCCTCGACTACCTCACCGAGAAATTCACCAGCCAGGACCTGTACGAGTGGACCGTCGACCAGATCAGCTCGACCTATTTCGGCGCATACAAGCTGGCCTTCGACACCGCGAAGAAGGCCGAGCGCGCCCTCGAACACGAACTGGGCACGGACGCCGGTTTCATCCAAGGGCCCTACTGGGACAGCCTCAAGAAGGGGCTGACCGCGGCCGACGCGCTCCAGCACGACATCAAGCGGATGGAGACGGCCTATCTCGACCGGAACAAGCGTGAGCTCGAGCTGACCAAACACGTCGCGCTTACCCAGATCGATCCGGCCGCGCTGATCGCGTTGCGGACCACCGGGAAGTGTGACTTCCTGGTGCCCGAGCTGGTGTTCGATCTGGACTATCCGGGCCACTACTTCCGCCGGCTGAAGACGGTCAGCTTGTCGCTGCCCAGCGTGGTCGGTCCCTACACGACGGTCAACGCCACGTTGTCTCTCGTCAGCAACCGATACCGGGCGAAGACGTCGCTGCCGTCGTCGGGAACGCCGGCGGCGAAGTACATGGAAAGCCCGGCCGGAGACGACCGCTTCGTCTACAACATCGGTTCGATCCAGTCGATCGCGACCAGCAGTGGTGTCGCGGACAGCGGACTGTTCGAGGTGAACTTCCACGACGAGCGCTACCTGCCGTTCGAGGGCTGCGGTGCGATCAGCCGCTGGCACCTCGAGTTGCCCGGCGACTTCCGGCAGTTCGACTACGAGTCGATCAGCGACGTCATCCTGCATCTGCGCTACACGGCGCGCAGCGACGGCGGCCTCAAGACGGCGGCCGGTGCAGCGCTCGGCGACCTGGTCAACGACTTCGCGCACGCGGCCGGCGCCACCGGGCTCTTCCAGGCGCTGAGCCTGGCCGAGCAGTTTCCGGACGCCTGGTGGCAGCTCGGTCAGACGGGCGCCGCCAAACTCACCGTCGACGCGAACCACCACCTTCCCTACTGGGTGCGTGGACGCAGCCCGGTGATCGAGTCGATCACGTTCTACGCGGCGATCTCCGGGACGCCCGCCTCGCCGTCGCTCACCGTCGGTGGGACGAACCTGCCGCTGAACAAGGCTCCCGGCCTGACCGGCGTCTACCTGAGCACCGCGACCGGGATGACGCTCGGCACACCGATCACACTCGGGATGGCCATGGCGAACGTCAGCGAGATCGTGGCGGTGGTCAAGTACAAGGTGTCGTAACGACACCAGCCGATCCGGCCGACCGGTCGGATCGGCTCAGCCCGGCGCTGCCTGACCTGCAGCGGCGCGACGGCCGAGGGCGTCGATGGCGCGCACGACCATCTCGCGCACGCTGCTGTCCGTCTCGGTGCCGAGCCCTGTACCGCTCGGAAATGCGGTTCGGGCTACGCTGCCTGCGAGTATTCGCTGATCAGACCGTTGAGGATCTTCCTGCGGCGGACCCGTGCCGAGGCGAGGTCGACGAGGACGGCCGGCTCGGTGTCTGCGGCGCTGGGTGGACGTTGCTGCCGGCTGCGCGACGCTCGCACACGCCGGTCGTCGCCGACGCGGCTGCGGCCCTCGTTGAAGCCGCACGGACGGATGGCCGGTGCGACAGGCGGATCATCCAGCCAGGCCAGCTGACGCCGGCGTCCACGCGACGCGTGAAGTGGCCGTGGATCGTCGGCGCAGCTATCGCCGTGGTCATCCTGTCGACCGGCGCCGTCATCGCCTATGACCAGCTCGCCAAGGATCCCGGCGTTGCCGCGTGCGAAGCCATCCGCGACGGGCAGGTATCACCGACCACTCAAAGCAGCGACAAGGAAATGACAGAGGCGGAGTACAAGGAAGTCCGGCAGCAGTTCGCCGACTCTCGAAGCCACGACATCCGCGACCATGGCACCAAGCTCGTCGACGGCATATGGCAAGTACAAAACATGAAGGACGACGAAGCAATCGGTGCGCTCGCACTTGTCGGTCCCATGATGGAGCACCTCGCCGGCCTGCAGTCGGCATGTGCCGACGAAGGCGTCGTGTTCAACCTCTCCGGTCTCGGTGCCGACGCAAGTGCTTCCGCCGCTCCTGACCCGTTCGGCGAGGACGGCACTGGCGCACCCGCACCGACGGAAGGGTCTGCTGCGACGTCGCCGTCATTCGCATGGCCAGACGGTGTCACGGTCAAGCTCGACCGGGTAGAGGTGGTCAACCGCAAGCTCGGCTACGAAATCCCGAAGTCGAAGTCGCTCGTCAAGGTGACATTCACCTTCGGCAACACCGGCAGCGAACCCATCAAGATCGAATCAATGACGTCCTGGGTGACCGTGCTGTACGGCCCGAACCGCTCCGAGGGAGACAGCGAAGCGGGCTACAGCACTGATGATGAAGCTGAGCAGCTGTCGAATCAGGACGAGCCCACGCGGATACCCGCAGGGGGCTCAGCGCAGATGTGGCGCACGTACCAGGTACCGAACGACGGACTCGCTGCGCTTGCCGTGCAGGTGAACCCGCCATCCGCGCCAGGATCGACCGGTGTTCCCGAGCCGTACACGTTCACTGACGTGGAAAAGGTGCTGAAGCCGTAGCAGACAGACCAGCGGCCGCGACTCGCTCAGGTCAAATGCTGCGCCCGTTTCCCGATGGACGTCACGGGTGGCCTCGATGTCGCCGTCGGCGCCCTCGTGGCCCAGGTAGCGCCGGGCGAGCTCCCAGCGCTGCTCGACGGTGACGGTATCCTCGATCGCGGTGACCGGTCCCTCGACGGAGGCGTACCGATAGCCAACTGGAGCAGCTGGGCGAGCAGGTCGACCGGGTGGCGCGGCGGGTCGAGGCGTTGCCGCCGGATCTGTCCCGGGTGTTCGGCAATCGTGACCGGCAAATCATCTCGGTCGAACTGCTCAATCTCTTCGAGCTGGCGCACCGGGAGACGTGGGTGGCCCGGCCGCTGTCCGTGCTTTGCCACGACTGGTTGCGCGACATAATCCACCGCGCCCTGGTCGGCCGGGTGCGGGAGAACCTGGCCGCGTCCGGCGTCGAGGCGGACGTGAGGTGGCACCGGGCCCGCTACCAGTAGCCGGGTGAACCCCACAATCGTCAGGGAACGAGTACGACTTTGCCGATGTTGCGGCGCTCGCTGATCCGGCGGTGCGCGTCGGCGGCCTGCTCGAACGGGTACACCCCGTCGACACGCGGACGGACCGCGCCCGCGCGCCACAGGTCAAGCAGGGCCGACAACTCCTCGCGCAGCAGGTCGGCGCGGCCCCACAGGTGCCCAAGGTTGACGCCGCTCACCGTCTGGTTGCGGCCCATCATCGTGAAGGGTGTCAGCAGCGGCACGCCGGTGAGCTGACCGAGCAGCCGACGAATGTTGCGCCGCTCGCCCGTGCTGAGGTTCGCGAAGCCGTACGCGATGAGCTGCCCGACCGGGCGCAGCAGGCCGAGGCCGCGCTTCCAGTCCCGCCCACCCAGCGGGTCGAGGACGAGATCGACGCCCTCACCGCCGGTGAGCTCGCGCACCCGCGCCGCGTAGTCCTCGGTGCGGTAGTCGATCGGGTGAGTACAGCCCTCCTCGCGCAGCACCGTGTGCTTGCCTGCGGAAGCGGTGCCGAACGTGACGACCTCCGGCACCGTGCGGCACAGCTGCAGCACCGCGATGCCGACGCCACCGGCGGCCATGTGCACCAGTACCCGGGCGCCCGGACGTAGATTCGCCACCCGGAACAGCAGGTGGTACGCGGTGACGTAGTTGACCGGCAGCGCAGCCCCGTCGATGAAGCTGAGGTCATCGGGCATCGGCAGCACCCGCTCGACGGGCGCACACACGGTCTCGGCGTGGCCGCCGAAGCGCACCAGGGCGAGCACCCGCTGCCCGACCTCCAGACCGGTGACCGTGGCACCGAGGGCATCGACGACGCCGGCCACCTCATACCCCACGACGCACGGCGGCTTCGGCGCGTCCGGATAGAGACCCTGCCGGGCCATGACCTCGGCGAAGTTCAGCCCCGCGGCGCGAACCGCGATGCGCACCTCGCCCCGGTCGGGCATCGGGTCTGCACTCTCGCGTACCTCGAGAACCTCCGGTCCACCCGGCCTGGTGATCCATACAGCGCGCATCGATGCTCCAGTCCTTTGACGATCTCGCCATCCTGCCGTGGACGGTCATCTTTCGCTTCTACGCGGCACCTCGCCCGGCGCCATTCCCAGCGTCGTCGCCGTTCCATACGCCTTCAAGGCGGCCCTCCCGGCCGCGCGCGAGCTACCCGCCGGCCGACCACGCCTCAACGCTCCGCTCTCGGCGCGGGCCGGCAGCGATCAGCGCGCGGGACGCAGAAACGGCGAGGCCACGCACACGGACACGGGTGGCGGCCAAGGCGTCGGGGCCGTCCCTCAATGATCTCCGTTGGACAGGGTGTCCCACGTGAGTTCCATGGATCGGTCGGCCCGGCTCATGGTTATCGAGAAGCGCACCTCCGCGCCGGCCCCGGCGCCGCACATCGGGCAGGTGCCGTTCAGCGTCGCCGCCGAGCCGTCCTCGGTCTCGGCGGCCCGATCATCGACGCGATACTTCCATTCCACCGGGCCCTCGATGCGGGTCGCCATGCCACAGCCTGGGCACGGAACGTTGAGCACCGCATACTGCGCCCGGACGAGGCCCACCGAAACCGTCTCGCCGAGTGAGACAACCGCCGGCTCGCCGAGGCGGAAGCCCACCCGCAGATCCTCCGGGCCCCGCGTGAGCATCGGGCTCGGCTCGCCGGACGGCAGCGGATCCAGCCCCGCGGCGATCTGCCGCTCGGCGAAAAGACCGCCGAGGCGCCCGAGATCGCCACGTCCCGGGTCGTCACCCAAGCCCTTCTCGAGGGTTCGGCGCAGCCAGCCGCTCGGCGTGCACCGAGAGAGGTGGTGCAGCGGCCCGCGAAGCTCCGGCGCGTGCTTCAGCAGGTACCGGTATCCCACGAGCCTCGCCAGGCGCGACTCGTCCCGCTGAATCAGGACCCGCGAAGCGATCGCCGCGCCGACGCCGGGATCGTCGACCGTCTTCAGCCGGTCGGCGGCCGAGTCCGCGATATAGCCGACGTCGGCCAGATAGCCGACCAGAGCCCGTCGCACCTCGCCGGTCACGGCGCGGACGACGAGGCCGCCGATGAACGCCAGGCGCACGTCCGGATCGGTCTCCACGCGCGCGGCCGCCACGTACGCGTCGCTGTCCTTGTGCCAAGTCAGCGCCTTTGCCGCGACCAGCCGCACCTTCGCCCCCGGATCGCGTAGCGCCGCCTCGTAGTCCTCGCGGCCAAACCCGGCCCGGCCACGCAGCGCCTCGGCGCGGACCAGCGGTGACGGGTCAGCGAAGAAGCGGCGGCTGAACTCGGCCGTGCGCTCGATCGAGAGCACCGCCAGCAGCGCCCGCAGCCGCAGCCGCTCGTCGCCGCACGCCTCCAACTCGCGGCGCACCGGCTCGTAGCGGCTCCCGAGGTAGTAGAGCAGCACGCCTACGCGTTCGTCGTCCTCGCTCAGGTCGGACACCGCACGGCGGACCCGGTCGTCGAGGTCGCTCTGCCGGCCAAGGATGCCCCCCAGCGCCCGGGCCGCGGCGTCGCCCACAACGGCCCACTGCTCGGCCATCCCACCGGCCGTCTTCACCTCGGCCGTGTCGTGCAGCGCCATGTCGAGCAACCTGCCGACCAGTTCACGACCGCGGCCTGTCGCGGCCCGCTCCACAGCGCGCAGCCGGGTCATATCGTCCTCGCTGTGCAACTGGCCGGACGGCGACATGCCCATACCCTACTTTTGACATCCGTCGTTGCGGACTCGTAAGTGGCACACGGCCGCGATCCCTGAACCGCTAACGGCGAGAGCCCTTCAGTCCAGATACATGTCCAGCAGGACGTAGGCGCGCAGCTCGTGGAGAAGCGCGATCAGCCCGCGGTCGACAATGACGCCGTCCTGCGGCTGGAGCCCATGCCAGACACTCGATCAGGATCTCCATCGCTGTCCGGCAAGCCCAGATTCATTGTCACGCACGATCGAGGCGAGGATCGCGGCGGCTGGTCCTGCCGCATCGCCGTCCATGCTGAACCGGTGCACTCAATAGCCGCGATCCGCTCGTAAGGAAGTGGGACGGCCTGCTCGGTGGCTCGGCGGATGCGTCAGCCTCGGCCGCCCCACTACGATCCACAAGTGTCCGACAACGCGGGGCGACGGGGCTGACATGGCTGGTTACTCAGGCACGCCGCTGCACCGCAAGCTCGGCATCAAGCCGGGTCACCGAGTCGCACTGTTGGACGCGCCGACCGGTTTCGAGGCCACACTCGATGGCCTGCCCGACGGGGTCGTCATCCGGTACGGCCTGGCTTCCGACGTGCCGACCGACGTGATCGTGCTGTTCGTGACCGGACGCCACGAGTTGCAGGCCCGCCTCGACGAGGTCAGACGCGGCATGGCACAGGACGGCGGCTTCTGGGTCGCCTGGCCGAAACGAGCGTCGAAGGTGTCCACGGACGTCACCGAGGACGTCGTCCGGGAAGTCGCGCTGCCGACCGGGTTGGTCGACAACAAGGTATGTGCGATCGACGAGATTTGGTCGGGCCTGCGGCTGGTCATCCGCCGCGAAAACCGCACACCCGCCAAGTGAGACGCCTCACGCGATGCCCGGATCTGCCGCAGATAACGCGTGCGCCATCGACTGGCCGGCTTACCGTCAGCCCGCGAGCATCTCGATGCTCCCCGGGACGCGAACAACTCTGACCGCCGCCCGGATCCGAAGAGCGAGCACGGCGGGCAGTGAACGCATCGTGCGATGTGAGCACGCGGGTGTCAGGGGTCCGTTGCATTGCGGGATCGGCAGACACACTGAGCCGGTAGGACACGTTCGTCAGATCGCGTGGGCGAGTTCGGTGAACGCCGCGGCGACCTGCAGGGTTGGGGAGGCGTCGACGCCGAGTTCGTTGTGGCCGCGCCGCAGGTTCTGGATGAAGGCGTGTCCGGCGATCACGACCTGTGCGGTTCTACCAGTTTGGGGGCCGCGCATCGGTTTCAGCCGGCGCTTGAGCTGCCCGTGAACGGCCTCGACCGGGTCCCGGACGCGGCCGGTTTCGCCACGTTGAAAAAGGTTCACTTGTGACCATCCGATTCAGACACTCAGATAATCACCGATGGGCTGCGAGCCCTTCACATTCGGTCGCCTCCAGCCGCGAACCCCGTTCAATTTTTGGAAGAGCCTGTATGAGACCGCGTTATGGGGCGGCCGCGCATTGCATACTTCGGCCGTACTCTCGCCTTACAGCAAAGCATTCTTTCAATCCGGCCGACGCTGGCGCGTCACTTCACGGGCATTTTCATTCGGAACAGTTTCTCTGCATTTCGGAACGCGATCTTTTCCTTGTCTTCGCGTGGCAAATCGACTCCGCGGAACCAGTCGGTCTGCGCCTTTATGTCCGCGAACGGGTAGTCGGTTGCGAACATCACTCGATCCACGCTTATGTACTTCAGCAGGAGATCGAGCAGTTCGGTCTGGGGGAATGCGCTAGTTGTGATCCAGAAGTTGTCCTGGAAGTATTGCTCGATGGGCTTCTTGAGCGAGTTTTCGGTCGGCTCGCCCATGTCTTCGATGATCCGCTTGTAGTAGAAGGGAAGACCTTCGCCCATGTGGCCGATGATGATTTTCAGTTTGGGGAATCTGTCAAAAACCCCATACGTGATCATCCGAATGCATTGGGTCAGCACCTCCTGGTGCCAGCCATATCCAGACCCACTGAAAATGTAGTCTTGGAACTCTTGCGTGTATTCAGACCGGGTGGTGCTGTAGTAGATCTTGAAGACCTCGTCAGCTGGATAGCCGGGATGCAGGTAGATCGGCACATCGAGAGCTTGGGCACGTGCCAGCACAGGCTCGAAATCGGGATGATCGAGATACTTCTTCGTGATGTGTCCGTTGGTCAGTGCACCCAAGAAGCCATCTTCCTTAACCGAGCGTTCCAGTTCGTCCGCCGCCGCCTCCGGGCTCTGCAAGGGCAAGGTGGCGAAAGCCTCGAAGCGGCCCGGATATTTGGCGATTGGCCCGTCTACAAGTTGCCGGTTAAGACGATAGGCAAGGTCGATGCCCCTTTTCCCTGGGACATTTTGCACGGACGGTGTATGAGCAGAGAGGATTTGAACGTTGAGTCCCCCCGCGTCCATATCGCCGATGCGGCGTTCGCCTAGATCCGAAAGACCAATTTCCTCAAGGAACGCTATGTGATCCTTATTGATGGAGTTCAGCTTCAACAACGTGGGAGTCGTAAAGGTCTCCTCCGTGCCGATGAAGGGCAGGTCCTTGTCTCGCTGGTAAATGTCCGAAGTCTCGGCCGGAGTCTTGTCCGGAGTTTTGTCCGAAGTCTCGTTGTCGTTCACCGCCGAGGCAATGGCATGCGAGGACACGCCGGCACCAATGCCAAGTGCCGTGGCGGCGGCTAGAAAGCTACGGCGTCCCATGGACTTCATGTCAGTCTCTTTTCAGGTGTTTGTGTGGTACGGCATCCGTCTGCAAGATGCGTCAGATCGACCTTCGTCGTTACCAGGCGCGCCCAGGCGTCCACCCACGCCGCGGTCAGGAACGCCGTCTTGGTCAGGCCCGGATCGATCATCTGGCACCGGTACTCGTCCGAGCCGCCGCCCTCCGGCGGCGCGGACGTGCAGGCTGCGGCCAATCTCAGGTCGAGGAACCGCTCGCCCGCGTGCGCGCTGTGCGGGCCGGCCGCGGCGGGCCCCGCACTGTTGTCGGCGTGCGACCCGCAGGCGGCGACAGGGAACGCCGTCGCCAGCGCCATGGTGGACGCCCCGAACTTTGATCGCCCAGGCGGCGCTTTCCCTGACGGCGCCGCGTCGACTGCCATCACTCGCCTCCCCCTACGCACGGGTTGCCTCGCTTATCTGACGCCGACTTTCTACCGAGCGAATCTGAGACGAACGTTAGAAGTGCCGCTCAGGCCGGTTGGCCGAACCAGGTGCCCAGCGCACGCACCAGCGTGGTGGCGTCGAGGTACTGCCCGGTGGGCAAGGCCCAGGCGACACAACCGCCGGGCCGGATCAGCAAGGCGTCGACGTCCACCCGGTCCGAGCGGCGATGACGGAGTTGACCCGGTCCGGTCCACGCGGCCGCGGCGTCGCGGACCTCCGCGCGGTCGACGAGGTCCAGCAGGAGCTCACGCCCCTCACGCAGCAGGTCCGCCGACCGGGCCACCGCAGTGACGACGTCCGGGGCCGGGCCGCTCCAGGGTCAGCTTCATGTTCGGGCACAGGGTGCCGACGAGCCGCTGGTCCTCGCCCAGGTCGTACCGGACGTCCATGCCGGCGAGCACGTCGGCGACGTACCGGTGGTCGTCGAGGTCCATCAGGTCGGAGAACCTCTCCCACAGCGCCCTCGTCTGCGGGTCAGGTCGTATCAGGGCGAGCAGGGTCCGGGTCTTCTGCAGTTCCTCGGCGGTGAGCGGCTAGGCCCGCCGCGGCGGACCGTCGACCTCCACTGTGGACACCCGACTCACCCCCGAGCCCGTGCACGTACGTGCGGCGTGCAGTGAAATCCTGGCCGCGGCTTCTCCTGGTCCACCATGTCGACCACTGCCATCCGACCGGTGACGGTCGCGTCGGTGCCGGCAAGTCGAAGCCGGCGAGCCCGAGGCGTCGCAGCCGACGAGGTAGCGTGCGCTGAGTTCCCGCACGCCGCCGGTGGTCCGGACCTCGACGGTGACCTGGGTGATTGTCGTGCCGTCGGAGCGCTCGGGCGTCACCGCACGGCCCGCGCGACGAGGACGGAGGACGCTGCCTTTCCGCAGGTCACGAAGTATCTGCGGAGGCGGTTCGGGCACCGCCACATCCGGCTTCGCGCATGCCCTGACCGGTTCAGTGCTCACCCGGCCGTCGGTGGACATGGACGCCGATACTCTCAGTGATCGACAAGGGGTCCAATACCAAGTCCCGATTCAGACAGTCACGTAAGTGTTACGTCGGGCTCGGCGGGTGAAGGCGGCAAGCTCCCGGTTGAAACGCTCAGGCTCCTCGAGGTGGGGCACGTGCCCGACGCCGTCGTACCACGAGGGCTCGGCGGTCGGACAGGTGGCGGCCACGTGCTCGGCCATCGCCGGCAGCACGACGGAGTCATCACGGCCGTGGGTCACCAGCAGCGGCACTTCCAGCGCGCGCAGCACGTCGTCGTAGTCGAGCTCGCGGGTCGCCAGGTGGGCCCGGACCGCCGCCGGGACGAGGACGTTCCAGCACATCGCCGTCTGCAGGTCGTCGTCCGAGACGGGCTTGACCAGGCAGGTACGCACGAACGAACGCATCGTGGAGATCGTGGTCGGCAGGTCCTCGGAGGTCGCGCCCGCGAAGTGGTCGAGGAACCCGGGCCCGATCAGCGTGCCGAACGCGGCCTCGCCGAGCTTGACCGCGCCGTCGACGAAGTTGACGGCGCCGATCCGCTCCTGCCCATACACCCGGATGTAGTCGCCGATCACGAAGGGCCCGTAGGACCAGCCGACGAGCACCGGCCGGTTGAGGCCGAGCCGATCGATGATCGCCGCCAGGTCGTCGGCCCACAGGCGCCCGTCGGTGTAGTGCTCCGGTTCCAGCGGAGCCTCGGACATGCCGTGGCCGCGCAGGTCGTAGGCGACGAGCCGGAACTCGTCGGCGAGCACGCTGTCGTACTGCTTGCCCCAGCACAGGTGGTTCTGCGACCAGCCGTGGATGAACAGGATCGGCGGGCCGTCGGGCCTGCCCCACTCCCGTACGTGCAGCCGGAGGCCACCTCCGCCGCGCACCGTGTGCACCGTCGTCCGCCCGCTCGCCGCCTGCGTCGCTTTCCCTGCCGTCATCGCCAGCCCCCTTCTCGGTCTTCCTCTGCTGGGAATCGTGTCCGGCGGGCGGGCCACGCGCGTCGGGCGGGAGCCTCCTATTCTCCGGGCCCGGGCTTCCTATCCTGGGCCGCGCAGGTGCCTACGAGGTGCCTCCCCGGCCGGCGCGGGTCCGCGCGATACTGGCCGCGATGGAGAGTCAAGCGGCCGGGGTGTTCGTCGGACGCGCCCGTGAGCTCGCGGAGCTCACCCGGGCGCTCGACGGGGCACGGGCGGGCCGCGGTTGCACCGTCCTGGTGACGGGGGAGGCGGGGATCGGAAAATCCCGTCTCGCCGCCGAGACCGGCCGGTGCGCCCGGGCCGCGGGCTTCGAGGTGCTGGTCGGCCGCTCGATCGACCTCGTCGGCACGGAGTTGCCGTACCAGCCGTTCGTCGACGCGCTGCGTCCGCTCGGCACGGTGCCGTTGGCGGCCGGGACGGCCGGCTCGCAGGTGCGGGTGTTCGAGGAGACGCTCGCGCTGCTCGGCGAACGCGCATCGACGACGCCCGTCCTAATCGTGCTGGACGATCTGCACTGGGCCGACACATCGACGCTCGACCTCGTCGTCTTCCTGGCCCACCACCTCGGGGACCGGCGGGTGCTGCTGCTCACCACCGGCCGCCCGGACGAGCCCGCGTCGGCCGGCCGCATGGACCGGCTCACTGACGGGATCGGCCGCGCCGCCGCGGCGCTCGTACTCGGGCTCGGGCCGCTGGACGACGACGATCTCGCGGCGCTGCTGGCCACCTACCCGGCCGGCAGCGTATCCCCAGCGGTGGCGGAGGCCGTCATCGCCCGATGCGAGGGCAACCCGTTCTTCGCCGAGGAACTCCTGGCCGCCCCGGGTGAGCTGGCGGGCGATCTGCCGCCCGCGTTGCGCGACCTGCTGTTGCGGCGGGTGGCCAGACTGGACGGCCCGACCCGGAGCCTGCTGCGGCTGGCGGCGGCCGCGGGCCGCGACGTCCGGTACCCGCTGCTGCGGGCCGCTGCGTCGGCTCCCGAACGGGACCTCCGGGAGTCGTTGCGGCAGGCGACCGAGCACGGCGTGCTCGTGGCCGACCAGGCGACGAGCAGCTTCCGTTTCCGACACGCCCTGCTGGCGGAGGCGGTCTACGCGACCATCCTGCCCGGCGAGCGCGAGGAAGTGCACGCCCGGCTCGCCACCGAGCTAGCCAGCAGCGGCACGGCCGGGCCGGCGGAGCTGGCCGGCCACTGGGCGGCCGCGGGCCGGCCGCGGGAGGCGCTGGTCGCGTCGGTGGACGCGGCGCGTCAGGCAGCGGCCATCTTCGGGCTGGCCGAGGCCTACGCGCACCTCGAACGCGCCATCGCCGGCTGGCCGGCCGTGCCGGACGCGGCCCGGCTCGCGAAGATCGACCTCCCCGGGCTATGCGCCTGGGCCGCCGAGCTGGCAAGCCAGGTCCGGGCCGCGCCTCGTGCCGTCGAGCTGGCGCGCCGGGCGATCGAACTGGTCGGCGCCGGCGACACGCACCGGGCGGCGCTCCTGCACGTACGTCTCGGCGAGTACCTGTATTCGGTCGGGCGGGACAAAGCCGGCCTGGCCGCACTCGCCCGGGCGGTCGAGTTGGTGCCGGCGGACCCGCCTTCCGCCCAGCGCGCATACGCGCTCGGATCGCTGGCCGGCGGGCTGATGGTGGCATGGCGGCACGCGGAGTCGTTGCCGATCGGTGAGGAGGCGCTCGCCCTGGCCCGGCAGGTCGGGGCGCGCGAGGCGGAGGTCCGGGCACGCACCGTCCGCGGCTGCGATTTCGCATACCTCGGCCGCGGTGAGGACGGTCTCACCGAGCTTCGCCGGGCGGTGGACCTCGCCGAGGATATCGGCGACCACTGGGGGCTGGAACGGGCGTACGTGAACCTCACCGACGTCCTCACCATGCTGGGCCGGCCCGGCGAGTCAGCCCGGATCGGGCTGGCCGGGATCGAAATCCTGGGCCGGTACGGCATCGACAGCACCGTGCTCGTCGCCAACACCATCGAGGCGCGGATCGCGACCGGCGCCTGGGCCGAGGCGGACAGCCTGAGCGCGGCCGCCCTCCGGGCCACCACCGGCGACTTCCCGTACCTGCTCTGCACGCTCCGCGCCGACCTCGAACTCGGACGCGGCGACTTCGCCGCCGCGCGCGACCACCTCGCCGCCGCCGTCAACACCCTGCGCGAGGACCATGGGCAGGGCGTCTACGACATCTCCGTCGCGGAGCTGGCCCTGTGGGAACACCGCTGGCTCGACGCCCTCACCGCCGTCCGAGCCGCCCTGACGATGGCGAGCTCCGCCCAAAGCGCCCAGCTGCGCGTTTGGTTCGGCGCCAAAGGGCTGCGTGCGGAGGCCGAACTGGCCGCGCTGGCCCGCGCCCGGCGCGACTCCGGCGCGTTGCAGACCTGGCTCGGTCGCGCCCGGGAACTCATCGACAAGACCCGCCGCGAGGCCGCGGACGCTGCGGCGACGACGCCCAACGCCGGCGCCTGGCTGGCCACGGCCGAGGCGGAGTACGAACGTGCCTCCGGCATTCCCCGGCCCGAGTCGTGGTCGGCGGTTGCGACCGGCTGGGACCGGCTCGAACGCGCGCCACTCGCGGCGTACTGCCGCTGGCGTCACGCCGAGGCGCTGGTCGCGGCCGGCTCGTCCCGCACCGAGGCCACCGTTCCGCTGCGGGCGGCCTACGCCGTCGCGACCCGGCTCGGGGCGCAGCCGCTGGTGCGTGAACTCGACCTGCTCGCCCAACGGGCGCGGCTCGACCCCACGACGTCCGAGACCGGACCGTCCAGCGCCGGGCACGGCCTCCGCGAGGTCCTCGGCCTGACCGAGCGCGAGGCCGAGATTCTCACGCTGGTGGCCCGCGGCTACACCAACCGCGAGATCGCCGCGACGCTGGTCATCAGCGTCAAGACGGCGAACGTCCACATGACGCACATCCTCCGCAAGCTCGGCGTGCCCAACCGCGTCGAGGCCGCCGCGGTGGCGCACCGCCTGACCACACCACCGCTCGGCTGATCCGTTGCGACATCCACCGCTTCACGCCGACGAACTCGAAGCCTGTACCGCTCGGAAATGCGGTTCGGGCTCGGCGAGACACGGAGATCCCCGCTCACGGTCTTAGCCTCGTGGTGATTCGGCCCCGTGATCTGGACGCGGATGGGCGAGGTCGCCTACGTCGCGGTGCCACCGCCGACCGTCAGATCCTCCGCAAGCTGCTCCTTGAAGATCCCGGATCACCTACGGAGAGTAGCTAAGGCGGTCTCCATGCCAGTGACTCGCGACAGTTGAATATCGTCGTTGGATGACCACTGCCCCGAGTGAATTGCCCCCACTTGAAGGGCCGGCGGACGCGCCGCTACTGGGCGGGACAAGGTCAACGTCGCTGGCGCCTCGCCCGAGCCCAAGAGCTAGAACGGCACTGTTGCATTGAGCGATCTACCCTGGCGCACGCCGTAAATCCTCCACACCGCTTCGTCGCGACCTTGCAAACTGGATCTCGCAGGAAGCTTTGCGGCGAGCGATCTTGGTGATTGCTTAATGCAACAGAGGCGCTCGGAGAGCATATGTCTCCAGCGCAGATTGAGATCCTCTTCGCCTTCGCGTGCGCGGGAAAGCAGAAAGCTCTTCAACAGGTCAACGGGTGTCAGCCGCGTACCACGGTCGTTCATCGACTCGAAGATGCGGAAGCCGCTGTCGCGGTCGGAGGCGCGAATGCCCACTAGGGTCACCCTGGTCAGGAGCCACTCGACGAAGCTGTCCAGATCAGCGGCTTCCAGCCGGCCGTGGAGTAGTTCGCGGAGTTCGTCACTGCGCGCGGCAAGGCCGGGTTCCGCAGCGACAGGGAGTCCCCGGTGCTGGCTGGTAGTCGTCGCCGTCGTACCGCGTCATCGAGATGCCACTCTATCCGCGCTGGTGGAAGGGAGATAGCGTCCTCCGCATGCCCGATTCGACTGAGCAAACCCTCGAACAACTCGCGTTTCACGCGCCTCCCGGCGTCGAGACGCCGTCGCTCCTCGGTGAGCTGGTCAGGTGGGGCTTCGAGAACGGCGACGGGCTGGGGTACTTCTCCTGGGAGGGCGATCGCCTCGAGGACTGGTACGTGGAAGATGGTTCGCGCCGGGCGTCGGCGATCTATTCCTTCTTGCGAACCTCTGACGGGTCGAGAATCGGTTGGTGGCGCCCGGAGGGCCAGCCGCTCTCCGATGCGCCGATCGTGCTCTTCGGTGGCGAAGGCGACTTCGCGCTGCTGGGTGCGGGGCTCGAGGACTTTCTGACCCGTTGGGCCGTCAACGGTGTCGACGTTTACGACCTGAAGCCGGAGCCCGACGACGAGACCTACACCGCGAACATCGCCGCCCGGGAGCGCCTGTGCGGCTGGCTCACCCAGCGCGGCGTGAGCTGTGACGGTCCGAGACCCTCCCTGGAGGACCGCACGGCGGAAGTCGAGGCGTGGTTCACATCGTGGTCCGCCGACCGCCTGCGCTTCGCGGCTACCGACGAGAACCGCATCGCCATGGCCGCTTGCCTGCGTGACCTCATCGGCGTTCCGGTGGACCAATGGAAGCGGACGTTCGCCGATGCGATCGTCACCGCCAATCAGTGTCAGCTGTTCGGGACGCTCGTGGGCCAGCGGCCCCTGGAGGTTTCGCCCGCGATGGAGACTGCCCTCCGCCAGTTTCGCGATCGCGACGCAGCCGAGCTTCCCGAGGCCGGCCTCTGGTTTCGCGCCACGCTCAAACTCGACCCCCACGGCGTTCTCGCCGTCAGTCGCCATTACATCGATCTTCCCAACCCCAACGAGATCCAGCTGGACCTCGACGGCGTCAGAAAGGATCTCGCACGCAGGCCGCGCTCGCCCTACTGGGTACCGCGCTGGTTGAAGCCGTGACTGGCCGACCGAGTTGGAGCACCGACCCGGTGGGTGCCGAAAACTCATCCGGGCCTCTGGCCTGGCCATTCGCCTCGCTGGACGGCCGGCAGTACCTGACCGGCACCGTCATGCTGTCCGGCAGTCCGATCGAGCTGGTGCCGCACGAGGCCGTCTATGACCCGCTTTCTCGGCCGGCGACAGGTCGGTGATGTTCCGGGTGGTTCGCAGCACAGAGGTGAGCACCGGCAGGGCGGCCAGGCACAGCAGCGTCGTGGAGACGACCAACGTGGCCCGCGCGCCGACGAGGGTGGCCAGACCACCACCGGCCAAGGCGCCCACCGCACTCGCCGTGCCCACACCGAGCCGGATGGTGGCGTTCGCCTTGCCGAGCTTGTCCAGCGGGCAGGCCAACTGCCGGTACGAGTACTGCGCGATGTCGAAGAAGACGAACCGGGCCGACGAGAAGACCATGAACGCGCCCACCAGCACCAGAGCACTGCCCTTTGTCGACACCGCGGCCAGGTAGCCGGCCGGCGAGGCGAGCACCGCCAGCCACATGATCCGGGCCGAACCGACGCGGTCCATGACCTGCCTGGCGAACACGGCGGCGAGCAGGCCGCCGGCCTCACCGATGCCGAATATCACACCGACCCGGAGCGCGCTGATGCCCAGGTCGCTGACCAGGAAGTAGACCAGCACGGCGCCGCTCATGCTCAGGCAGAACACCGATCCGACCGTACAGATCGCGGTCCGGGCCAGAACGCTGTCCGCACCGACCAGCCGGAAGCCGTCACGCACCTCGGCCCGGATGTCCATCCGCTTACCGGCCGGCCGCGCGACGTCACCACGCACCCGCAGGAACAGCAGCGAAATGGCGCTGACCAGGAATGACAGCGCGTCGAGCAGGATCACCGTGGCCGCGTTGAACAGCCCGATCAGAACGGCCGCGATGCTGGGGCCGGACACCCGGGCCACCGCTTCGGTCGTACTGATCTTGGCATTGGCCTCGGTCAGGTCCGGTTTGGAGACGAAGATCGGGAAGTACGCGTGATAGGCGATGCCGAACACCACGCTCAGCACACCGGTGAGGAACGCGACCAGATACAGGTGCCACAGGTGCAACTCGCCCAGCCACGCGGTCAGCGGGATGGTCGCGAGCAGCAGGAACCGCCCGATGTCGGCCACCAACATCAGCATCCGCTTGCGGGAGCGGTCGACCAGGACCCCGGCCGGGATGGAGGTGAGCAGGTACGCGGCCGTCGAGCAGGCCAGCAGCACGCCGACCTCACCGGGACCGGCGCCCAGCAGGCCGATCGCGAGCAGCGGCAACGCCAGCCCGGTGATCGCACTGCCCATTTCGCTGACGGTCTGCCCGGTCCACAGAGCCATGAAGTTGCGGTCGCGCCAGAGCTTCGCGCCAGCCACAGAGGTTCTCCCTTGCAATCGGATGCCGGCGGCTGCGTGAGCGGCCGCTGACGGCGGCACACGATCAGTCGCGGCACCCTGCTCGGATACGAACCAAAAGCGTGATCGAACCTTCCTGGAGCACCTCATCCTGCTCGTCGAGCACCGCCAGGTGCCGGATCAGTACGGCCCGGCGCGGGTCCCGCACACTCGGGTTCGTCCCGGTAACTGTCATCCGGGGCCCGCACCACCTGACCGACCAGGATCGGCCGCCGAAGGGGGGTGTGATTCGCCGGTCAGCGCCGCGAAGGCGGCCACGTCACCGGCGGTGACTGCCCGCGAGCGGCTGTCGATCCGCTGCGCGACGGCGAAGTCCTCGAAGTGCCGGCCGGTCGCCGTCACGCCGTGCGCTCTCGCAGCGTACGCTCCTGCGCCGCCAGAACGCCGCCCATCGCATCCTCGAGGTGATGGGCATAGCTCTCGGCGAGCAGCCGCCGGGCCAGGTACCAGTTCGGGTCACCGGGCCGGAAGTAGCGATCGAGCAGGCTCTTCGCGGTTGGGCCAGGGGCGGCGCTGACTTCGGTGAGCAACCCGGCGCGGAGCGCGTCAGAGGCCGGCACCGGCTCGCGGGTGAGCACCATCCGCCGGGGCCACGCCGAGTCCCGTGTACTTGGCCAGCCGGAACAGGGCCATACCGGGCAGCCATCCCTGGTCGAGGTCGCCGCAGCAGAGCGTGGTCTGCGGGGTGGCCACGGTGAGGTCGCACGCGAGCACCAGACCGAACGCGGGCCCCAGGACCGCGCCGTCGACCGCGGCCGCGGTGGCGGTGGCCACCGTGAAGGATGCCAGCTTGCGGTTTCACCGTTCTCGGGCGTGGCGGGACCTGGCGCGGAGGGTCGTGGCCCGGTGCGCACTGTTCGGCGCGGCGCAATGCCGCGTGGGCTCAGGAAGACTCAAGCGGCGCGACGGTACTCATGGATCAGCCCGCCCAGTACGTCGACCCGTTCCACCAGCGACTGTGCGCTGGCCGCCCGACCAGCGTCAGCCGAGCGGCCGGACGTGGCGGCTGCAGATCCAGGCTTCTGTGCGGTCGAACAGTGTTGTAAAGGCGTAGGTACTCGGTCAGCACCCCGTGCAACTGGCGTTCGTTGAAGATCAGCGTCCAGTCCAGACACTCGGACCGAACCGTGCGCACCCAGCGGTCCGCGTACGCATTCGCGCGAGGCGCCCGGGGCGGAATCTTCACCACGTCGATGCCTGCCGCCGCGAAGACCGCGTCGAATGCTGCGCTGAACTTCGTATCCCGGTCCCGGATCAGGTACCGCAACCGGTGCGCTTGTTCATCCAGGTCCATCAGCAGGTTGCGGGCCTGCTGCGCGACCCACGCCCCGCAGGGGTGAGCGGTGATCCCGAGTAGGTGCACGCACCGTCGTTGGACGTCGACAACGAACAGTACGTACAGCCTGGTCAGGCCAACGGTTTCCACGGTGAAGAAATCCGTCGCCAGCTAGCCGCCAGCCTGAGTGTGCAGGAACTGGGTCCAGGTCAGCCCACCCCGCCGCGGTGCCGGCCCAAGACCACGCCGGCGCAGGCCGGCCTTGCCCTTGCCGGGCCAGATACGTCAACGCAGCGCAATCACGATCGTCGGACTTGAACCGCCGCGAGCCGAGCTGCGCGCGTGCCGCTGCGGTCTCCGACGGCGCGAACACCCGCACCGAGGACGGGAACCGCTGCTCCAACGCGCGCACCCACGACCCGTGCAACGCGCCGGTCGCCTCGATAGCAACCACCGGCGCAGCAGCACCTGCCAGCCGCTGAATCGTGCCCGTCACATCGTCCAGCCCCCGGCCGCAGCGACGACACCGACCTCGGATCCTCAAGCAGACCGGCGTCACCAGTGCTGAACCACACCCGATGCATCACCTTGCCCGGATCGATCGCCACGACCAGCGTCGAACCCGGCAACGCCTGCTGCAACAACCCTGAACCCACCCCAACCTCCTCGATGCCAACGTCGCGAACACGCTGGCACTAAAGGTCAGGAGCTATCAGCTAGTACGAACGACTCACGGATGAAGGTCTTCGGAGGTCACGTGGGCAGCCGCCGCCCAGCGCCACCTCGACTTTCTACGCCGCCCTCTGACGCTCGTTGTCCGACTTCCGTCTCCGTGGAGGGACCCGCCCGGATCGGACCTATCCTGCATGCATGCCGGTGGAGGGCGGATTCACCATCCGTGAGGACTCCCGCTGGGTCGAGGAGTCGCTGCTCATCGAGAAGGCGCTCGGCGCGGTGCTCGACGACGATCCGGCCGGGTCCTCCGACGAGATGCTGCACTTCGACTCGGCCGAGATCCGCGCGGCCGCCGCGCGGATCGCCGACGCCGAGGGGGCGGGCGCCGCGCGGACCTTGCTGCTGGGTGAACTGGCCCGACTCGTCCGCTGGGAGCGGGCGATGCGGCTGGGCCTAGCTGGCAACGATGACGCGGACCCGGAACGGCATCTCGAGGGCTTTCGCGGACATGTCGCCATGGTCGCGCTCTCGGCGGCACTCTACGGCTTCGGCGCGGGCACCTCGCCGCACCGCCTGATGGTCGACATCGTGGCCACCGGCGCGATGGAGCTCGGCGGCGCCCTGCAGCAGGTCGCGGTCCGGTCCGTCGCCTCCTGCTACCGCGCCGCCGCGCGCCCCGACCTCGCCCTGTCCATGCTGCTCCGGTCGTCCGGCGCCGATCCGGGGGACTTGCGGCTCATGCTGAACGACGCACGCAGCATCTGGGGGATGGGCGGGAGCGACCGGCTGACCGACCTGATCGCGCTCGACGAGTGGCCCGGCGACCCCACCCGGCTCGCCCGCGACCTGATCACCCGGCTGCTCGCCGAGCCCGAGCCGAGCCCGGCCGAACTCTTCGACCGGGTCGGTCGGCGTGGGCGGCTGATGGATACCGGGGACTGGGCCGGGCTGCGCGACCTGGCGACCTCCGACGTGATGTGGCTCGCGGAGTCCCACACCATGTGGCGCGCGTTGTCGGTTTTCCTGCGGATGACCGGCGCCGCCGACCAGGCCGCACTGGCCGGGCAGGTTGCCGAGCACGTCGCAGCCGAGGAGGCGGCGCCGTGAGCGTCTACGACGAGTATCTGGCCGAGCACCCGGACGAGAGGTGGACGGTTGTCCAGCTCGGCGCCGACCTGTTGACCAATCCGAGCTTCGTCGAGCCGTGCGTGCTGATCCCGGACGGCTACCTGGAGGATCTGGCCGTCGGCACGTCCGTCACCTTCGCGATGATCATGACAGCGGCCTGGGAGGCGCTGGACTCGATGGGCCGTCAAGGCCTGACCGCGGCCTTCGGCGCGCAGGCGCTCGCCGCGCTGGCGGGAAACCCGTTGCGGGCCAACGCGAGCCCGCGCCGCTATGTGCGGCTGGTTCTGGGAGCGCTGAACGCGTTCCGGGCGCGCGGGCTGACTCGGCACCAGGGACGCGCCTATGTGGAACTGGGCCGGGCGCTATCGCTGTGGGGCTGGACCGGTGATGCCCTGCGGGCGTTCGAACGTGGCCGGGTTCTGCTAGAGGACAACGGCGACGACCACGGGGCCCGGGCCGCCTACGCCCGGATGGCCGCCCTGGAGTCCCGGCTCGGGCTCTTCGAACAGGCGCTGCTGCACGCCGAGGAAGGCCGGCGGATCGGCGCCCGTCTCACCGAGCGGACCGGCATGGGCTACCTGCATCTCACGGATTTCCTGCATCATCAGCGGGTTCGCGCGCTGACCCGGCTCGGGTTCGTGACCGAGGCCGAGGCCGCGCTGGCCGAATGGCTGGGAGCGGCGTCCGGTGGCTTCGATCTCCTGCTGTGCGAGGCCGAGCTGCTGATGCGACAACGGCGCACCGGCGAGGCGATCGACGCGTATGTGCGGGCGATCGAATCGAGGTTCACCGGACTCGACGTCGCCTCGCTGGCCGAGCGCAGCCACTATGTCGAGAACGGGCTCAAGGCGTTCACCGGTTCGGTCGGCGCGGCGCTCGCGACAGGTCGGGCCGACCTCGCGGTCGCCATCCTGGCCGCGATGGACACTCGCCCCGCCGCCCGCCCGGCAGCCCATGCGGCCGCGGTCGACGGGCCGCTCCGCGTGGTCGACGACGAGCTCCGGCAGCTGGCCCGGCAGGCGACCGGCGAGGCGGTCGCGCGGAATCGTGGGGCGCTGTTCGCGCGCAACGATCGTGCCCGCATCCTGCTCGAGACCCGCGACACCGTGCTCCGGCACGGCCGCGCCGCTCGGATCGACCGCCGGACGATCGAGGACCTGGTGTCGGCGGTGCCGGCCGCCATGGCCCCGGGCGAGCTGGCGCTCTATTACGGCGTCGCGGACGACGGGAACGGCCTCGTTCTCATCGTCGATGAGGGCGGTGCCGAGCACGCGACGCTGCGCCTTCCGGCCGACGACATCGCCGGGCTGGCCCAGCGCGCACACGCCGCATGCGTCGGCCGGAGCGGCACGGAAAGCCTCGAGCAGTTGGCCAAGGTGGCCCTCGAACCGCTGGCCGACCGCCTGGCCGCGGCGACGCGGGTCTATGTGACCGCGCACGGCCCGCTGGCCGACTTCCCGTTCCACGCCGCGCCGTTCGACGGACGCCCGCTGGTGGCGTGGACCGAGGTCCGCGCCCTCCCGTCGCTCGGATCGCTGCTCGCGCGGACGCCGGCCCGGGATCCCGGCCCGGCCGGCGCCGTCGTCGTGGCCATGCGGCACCCTCGTTACGAGGTGCTGCCCGATCTCGCCGCGGTGCCGGCTGAGGTCAAGGCGGTGCGCGTGGCCTTCCCCGACGCGGTGTCCCTCGACGACGACCGGGCAACCGTCGCCGCCACCCGCGAGGCGCTCGACCGCGCGGAGGTGCTGCATCTCGCCGGGCACGCCGTCTTCGAGCCGGAACAGCCCTATCTGGCCCGTGTCCTGCTGGCCGACCGGCCGCTTTTCGCGTTCGAGGTCTATGCCGCCGGTCGTGTGCCACGGTTCGTCAACCTGAGCGGCTGCCGGGCCGGCGCCGAGCGCCGCACCATCGGCGGCGAGGGCGAAGGGCTCGCCGCGGCGTTCCTGGCCGCCGGGGCGGAGACGGTCGTCGCGCCGCTGTGGCCGATCCGCGACGACGCCGCGCTGGCCTTCAACCAGGCCCTCTATTCAGAACTCGCGCGGCCCGGGGCCGATTGGCGCGGCGCCGCCCGGACCGCTCAGCTGGCGCTGCTGGAGCAGGAGCGGTTCGCGCATCCTGGCCTGTGGGCGGCGTTTACCGTACTCGGGCGCGTCTGATCTCGGGAGGAACCATGACCGGCAACGACCGCGACGACGACGAGCGACCGGACCAGCAACCTGTGCCGTTCCCCGACCGAAACGTCTATGCGGAGGATGAGATGCCCGGCGTGCCGCTGTCCTGCTTGCGGTTCGCCTGCGCGCGCCACGACGAGGAGAAGACGATCGAGTATTACGACCCCGACGACCCGCCGCGGTGCAGCCACGGCGACCTGATGGACCGAAGGGCCGGGTGAGTCCGCTGTTCGAGGCCGGGCTCGGCGCCGTCGAGCGGTTGTTCGGCGCGCGCTTCATGCTGGTGATGCTGCTCCCGTCTCTGCTCGCGGCGATCGCCTCAGCACTGGTCGGCGTCGCCGCGGCCGGGCACACGCCGGACGATGCGGTGAAGGCCTGGCAGGCTTACAGCGCATCCGGGCAAGTGCTGCTGGGCTTCGCGGCGGCCGTCGCACTGATCACGGCGGCCTACGTGCTCACCTTCTTCCAGCTGCCCCTCCTGCGCCTGCTCGAGGGCTATTGGCCGCAATGGCCCGGGATCGACTGGCTGCGGCGGCGTCGCATCGATCGGCATCGCCGGATGGCCGAGGCCGGATGGAAGCGGGTCGACGAGCTGAATCGGGATCGGCGCGGCGGTGAGAGCGCCGTGCTCGCCAACCGGTTGCGGCTGACCTATCCGCCACCGAAGCGACTCGTCGCCGGCTGCCTGCCGACCGGCATCGGCAACCGGCTGCGGGCCGCCGAGTACTACCCGCTCGAGCGCTACGGCATCGACGCCGTGGTCATCTGGACCAGGCTGCTCCCGGTGCTCCCGGCCGAGGTCGTGGCCCGAGTGGCCGCCGGGCGTACCGCGCTGGACGGCGCCGCGTCCCTCTTCGCCCTGGCTGTGGCCTTCGGCATCGCCTGGCCGGTCGCCCTGCTGGCAACGGGTGCCCGCTGGTGGCTGACGGTGCTGTGCCTGCTCGCCTGGCCGGTCGCGGCCGCTGCGTACGCGGCCACGGCCAAGGCCGCCGTCTCCTACGGCCAGGAGGTGCGCGTCGTCTTCGACCTGCACCGCACGCTGCTGCTCAAGCACCTCGGCTGGGCCGTGCCGGCGCTCCCGGCCAAGGAGCGCGCGCTCTGGGACGACCTCACGCAGTTTTACCTGCGCAATCTCCCGATGGACGCGCCGCCGCGGGCCTGATGACCTATCGGCCGGCGGCGCGGGAAGTCGGTCTATCGGCCGGCGGCGCGGAAGTCGCAGGTATTCGGTCAACACCTGGTGTAACTGGCGTTCCTTTCAGACCAACGTCCAGTCAGACACTCGGCCCGGACGGTACGCACCCAGCGCTCCGCGTACGCGTTTCGCGCGAGGCGCCCGCGGCGGAATCTTCACCACGTCGACGCCGGCC